>CAWUEX030000004.1:0-16294 GCA_963921305.4 Rhodospirillaceae bacterium | reverse complement strand
CCTGCTAATTGCCAAGGCCGGGGGGCGCATGGCCGATGATGTGCGCCATGAATTTCGCCTTGCCGACATCAAGGCCATCGAGGGGATGCGCAATCACTCTCGCCCGACACTGCGCAAACTATTTGCCCAACTCGCGGGGGCCGTGATGATCTTCGACGATACCGAAGCCCAGTGCGAAATCATCGGCGGTTTTCTTGATCGGGCCAAGCTCGACTACCGCCACGAGGTTAGCGACGATTTGCTTGTTGCGTGGTGGTTCGGTGGCGCATTCCGGGAAATGGCCGCGCTGTCCTGCCATTGGGCCATCCTTGATCGCCATACCGTCTTTGCGCTGTCGTCGAAATATTCAATCCTGCTGTTTCAGCACATTGCATCGCTGGTCAACCTCGATCATGTCGCCTGCAAAACCTTCACCGTGCCGGAATTGCGGGCCGTGCTCGGTGTGCAAGACGGCAAGATAAAACGGTTTGCAAATCTCAAAAAGGATGTGATCGACGCTACAATCGCCGAGATCAACCAGTTATCACGCCTGACACTGACAGCCACGCTTCACAAGACCGGGCGGACGGTGACCAGCGTAACAATCTCTTGGACCGAGAAGGAACCGAACCAGAAGCGCGAGACCAAGCGCGAACTGGATGCAGCGAGCACCGGCCGCAAGGCCCGGCGCGATGGCACTGCTGAAACGGTGGTGATCGAGTTCCCCGCCGATGGCTCGATCAGCTATTGCCCGTGGGGCGACCTCGTCCGCGAACACGCTCCGAAGCCTACCCCGGATGTTGAAATGGTCGCCTCAGCCTTCCGCAAATGGTGCCGGGCCAAACCCATCCCATTCGATGCCGCCAGCATCGAACAAACCTTCGTCAGCTTCTGCCAGACTTACCGCCACTCGGATTGACTGTTGCGCGGGGTTTTTTTGGCGCTGCGGATAGACCGGGATCCCGGTTTTTGAACCGAGTTGCATCGCAACTCGTAAGTGCGCCCTTGCAGGTATCGGAACCATCGTTACCACATTCGGGTGGCCGCCGATCGGCCATCGGCCATTCCTGAACCTCGACTGTTCGTCGTATGGTGAAACTGGCAGACGAAGCGCAACATGCCGAGATCGGGTATAATAGGTTTGGTTGGGGGGGATCGATTGGGCACGCTTCGACGATTGACTTGGCTGACGCTGCTTCTGGCCGTTTCGGGCAAACCAGCCTTGGCCGATCTGTCCTATCTCGAAAAAACGGTTGACGGGTTTCGGTATCTGGTCGTTGATGGCAGTTTCGAGAAATCCGATGACGTCGGGGAATTTCGTGCGGCTGTCATCCGGCACAATCCGCAGGCGCTGACCTTCAGCAGCCGTGGCGGTATGATCCTCAAGGCTCTAGAGCTGGGCCGGGAAATCCGCAGTTTCGACCTCGCGACGTTTCAGGAGCGCGATAATTCGTGCATGTCTGCCTGTGCCTATGCGTTCATGGGGGGATCAATCAGATTTGCCGAACCCGGATCCATCGGGGTTCACAAGGTATGGTTTGCGAAAGCAATCCCCGAATCCAAGGTGGCTGTGTCGACCGTGCAGGAAATCACCGCGAAACTCATCGAATATATGGGGGAGATGGGCGTGGACACCGGTCTCCTGAGCTTGGCCCTGCAGATCGAATCAGATGACATTCGATTTCTGACCCGCGAAGAGATGCTAACCTACAATGTGACCACCGGCAGGGTGCCAACATCAGAACAGATGCCGGTTCTGCCGAAGATCGAGTTGGTCAGGCCGCCGCCGGCATCGAAGCCGCCGGCTCCGATGGCTCAACGGGGCTTCCTGCGCCGTCCACCAGTGTCGCGAAAGCGGACGCGCAAACTGGCAACGCGGGCAAAAAACCCGCCTGTGCCCACGCCACGGCCCGAAGCCCCCCTCCCTCATAAACTTCCCGTCCTCAGGTTTGTTCCGAGGGGCGAGAAGATGATCCTCTATGAGGAACTGACGGCCAGCAGGACAACCGCGGACGATGGACGAGTCGTATGGAACATCGTGCGCGAATCACCCGGCGATGACCTGCCGCCGGAACCGGCTATCCAGGCGAATATCGAGGTCCCCAGCAAGGGTCTCAGCGCCATCATGACCATCAAGCGCAATGCCGACGGCTCGCTGCCGGCCAGTCACATCATCGAAATTATCTTCGTGCTGGGAGAATCGTTCGACGGCAACGGCATCCGGTCCATCCAGAACTTCGCCATGAAGCAGACGGAAGAGGATACCGGAGACCGGCTGACCGCGGTGCCTGCCAAGATTACCGACAGTTTCTTCATGATCGCGCTGAACGATTTTTCCGAAGCGGTGGAACTCAATCTGAGCCTGATGCGCGACCGCAACTGGATCGACCTGGCAGTCGCCTATGGCAACGGACGCAGGGCTCTGTTCACGATGGAAAAGGGAACGACCGGTGCCGAGGTGTTTGATCAGGTGATCCGCGCCTGGGGCTGGGAAGCGGCGGCGTCGCCGAAAACGCGCTTCAGCGGACCGGGTGTCTGGAAGCAGACGCCATCCGGCAGCTGGTACAAGGCCTTCCAATAACGGGGCTGGAAGCCGTTCGGGGCGCGTCGAGGGCCTGCCGGGTACCCTACCCCCCCCCCCCCGGAAACCGCTCATCGCGCTCTACGGCGCTCACCGTCAGCAGGAAACACCGATCTGGGACGCGTCGAGGGCCGCCGGGTACCCTACCCCCCGGAAACCGCTCATCGCGCTCTACGGCGCTCACCGTCAGCAGGAAACACCGATCTGGGACGCGTCGAGGGCCGCCGGGTACCCTACCCCCCGGAAATCGCTCATCGCGCTCTACGGCGCTCACCGTCAGCAGGAAACACCGATCTGGGACGCGTCGAGGGCCGCCGGGTACCCTACCCCCCGGAAATCGCTCATCGCGCTCTACGGCGCTCACCGTCAGCAGGAAACACCGATCTGGGACGCGTCGAGGGCCGCCGGGTACCCTACCCCCCGGAAATCGCTCATCGCGCTCTACGGCGCTCACCGTCAGCAGGAAACACCGATCTGGGACGCGTCGAGGGCCGCCGGGTACCCTACCCCCCCCGGTAACCGCTCATCGCGCTCTACGGCGCTCAGGAATACCGCTGGAAGCCGCTCTGGGCGCGTCGAGGGCCTGCCGGGTACCCTACCCCTCGGAAACCGCTCATCGCGCTCTACGCTGGCCCCCAGTCGCCGCATAGCGCCGTTCTGGTGGCGGTCGGCGGGTGCCTCGATCTGCCGCCAGATCGCGGGCGGGTTTCGAGGTGACTACAGGCAGCGAAAAATTTGCAAAAATTTTTCGCTGCGCAAAATGCCGGTTATGCCTTTGCCCCCAAGGGCCGCCGATCTCCGCCATGACCTCGATACCGAAGCGGACGAAACGCGCCCGGCTGATCGATCAGCCGCTTGCCTTCCGGCTCGCCCTGTCTACAGTCAACAAGCCCGCGTTTTCCTTTCGCTGCGCCGGTCGGGCGCGTGGGACAAGCCTCCGATCGTGATTGCAGAAATCGCGGCGGGGCGGGCTAAAACATATCGGCGCGCCTGTGACGCTGACAGCGGAAAATTATAGTGAAAAATATTTGGCAAACTTTATTTGCTTCTATTTTTTGCTGCATTCTGCACGCTTCTTTATATTTTTTATGCAACAAAATACTTCCGTATATTTTCAATATATATGGAATTATATTTGTTCCGGGGTACATGGAATACGGCGCAACGCCAGCGCAGTTGATACTTCAGGCTCTCCTAATAGCAGGGCTTGCCGCAGGTTGTGCATTCATTGCAACATTTAAGCTTTTCCCTAAAGCGCATGCAAAAATAGTAGTTTGCGTATTTATGGTATTCACAACCACTTGGATAGGGGTGTTAGTATACGTGGGCTTGCACTACGACGAAGCGCTTCTGTCTATCGTAGCGGTTTGTTTGATCTGGCTGCCCTCAGCGATTATGGCCTATTTGTACTGGGAATAAACTGTAGCGGTTTACAAACCGACGTTAGGCAGTGGAACCCCTTGGATTTGTAGCCTCGGTCGCCATCGCGTTCGCTTCCCGGTTTCCGTCCGGCCTGGACGCGATGGCCCGGTATTATCCCTGCGCCGAACAGGGTCCTATTCGGCAGGCATGTCGATCAGATCAAGCCGCCGCTCGATACGTTCGACGCGATTTGATAGGTCGAGGACTGTGGCGTCTTGGTTCGATGAAGACGTCACCAAGGCACCGATATGCGTCTTCACAGCGACCAGTTCGGTCTTGATCTGTGCCACATCAGACTTTACCGCACTCATATCCGATTGCAGTCGTTTCATATGCTCAAGGAGCAATTCGTTCGTTACATTGTCAGTCACAAAAGCGCCCTTTTTAGCCAACTAGATTTTTGTTACATCGAGCCAGATTGCAAACCGAAGCGCAAGAACGGGTCGATTCCGGTACGGGGCGAAATGACACCCTAAGGATTTTTCCGATGGCATTTCATGAAGGCGACAAGGCCGTCGGCTGATCGATCTGCCGCTTGCCTTCCGGCTCGACCTGGCTACGGTCAAGAACCGCCCTCCGTCAGGCATGGGGAAGGGCGGCGGCTCTGGTACTACGGATCGCCGGGGCTTTGCCGGGAGAATGGATGATCTTGCGTTCTCCCGGCTTCCTGCCCTGTGCTCTGGCCTATCTTCCATCCAGCCGGGAACGTCCCCAGTTCCGCAATCTCTCGATTTGAGCACTGGCTATCTGCTCGATCCTCTTCCCGAGCCGTATGGGGGTAGGCGCGTGAGCGCCGTAGGGGGCTTGCCCCCTGACTGGGGAAGGAGCCGCTAGGCGACTGACCGGGATGGGTTGTCCGCCGATCAGGCGGACGCCGCCTAGGCCGTAGCGAAGCGAAGGCCGTAAGGGGTAATTCAAGCCAAAATTTAGCTTCTTTAGCTTGGTCGCCCCTTCTTGTTCATAAGTTCTATAAGTTCATGGCCGAATTTTTCCCGGTTTTCTGGGGGTTACAGCGTTTATAAGTAGGAAATGGGGACGCATAGGTAGGAAATGGGGACGCATAGGTAGGAAATGGGGACGCAATCTCATATTGAATGGTAGATTTATTATGTTTATAAAATCTACATGAACAGCACCACTCAAATTGCCCAAGACCGCGCCTTTGATTCATCCAAATCCGTGTTGCCCACAGAGGTGGCGCGGGGCGTCTACATCGAAAACCCTCCATCAGCGGAAGCACTCAAACTGATGCACCTGCTAATTGCCAAGGCCGGGGGGCGCATGGCCGATGATGTGCGCCATGAATTTCGCCTTGCCGACATCAAGGCCATCGAGGGGATGCGCAATCACTCTCGCCCGACACTGCGCAAACTATTTGCCCAACTCGCGGGGGCCGTGATGATCTTCGACGATACCGAAGCCCAGTGCGAAATCATCGGCGGTTTTCTTGATCGGGCCAAGCTCGACTACCGCCACGAGGTTAGCGACGATTTGCTTGTTGCGTGGTGGTTCGGTGGCGCATTCCGGGAAATGGCCGCGCTGTCCTGCCATTGGGCCATCCTTGATCGCCATACCGTCTTTGCGCTGTCGTCGAAATATTCAATCCTGCTGTTTCAGCACATTGCATCGCTGGTCAACCTCGATCATGTCGCCTGCAAAACCTTCACCGTGCCGGAATTGCGGGCCGTGCTCGGTGTGCAAGACGGCAAGATAAAACGGTTTGCAAATCTCAAAAAGGATGTGATCGACGCTACAATCGCCGAGATCAACCAGTTATCACGCCTGACACTGACAGCCACGCTTCACAAGACCGGGCGGACGGTGACCAGCGTAACAATCTCTTGGACCGAGAAGGAACCGAACCAGAAGCGCGAGACCAAGCGCGAACTGGATGCAGCGAGCACCGGCCGCAAGGCCCGGCGCGATGGCACTGCTGAAACGGTGGTGATCGAGTTCCCCGCCGATGGCTCGATCAGCTATTGCCCGTGGGGCGACCTCGTCCGCGAACACGCTCCGAAGCCTACCCCGGATGTTGAAATGGTCGCCTCAGCCTTCCGCAAATGGTGCCGGGCCAAACCCATCCCATTCGATGCCGCCAGCATCGAACAAACCTTCGTCAGCTTCTGCCAGACTTACCGCCACTCGGATTGACTGTTGCGCGGGGTTTTTTTGGCGCTGCGGATAGACCGGGATCCCGGTTTTTGAACCGAGTTGCATCGCAACTCGTAAGTGCGCCCTTGCAGGTATCGGAACCATCGTTACCACATTCGGGTGGCCGCCGATCGGCCATCGGCCATTCCTGAACCTCGACTGTTCGTCGTATGGTGAAACTGGCAGACGAAGCGCAACATGCCGAGATCGGGTATAATAGGTTTGGTTGGGGGGGATCGATTGGGCACGCTTCGACGATTGACTTGGCTGACGCTGCTTCTGGCCGTTTCGGGCAAACCAGCCTTGGCCGATCTGTCCTATCTCGAAAAAACGGTTGACGGGTTTCGGTATCTGGTCGTTGATGGCAGTTTCGAGAAATCCGATGACGTCGGGGAATTTCGTGCGGCTGTCATCCGGCACAATCCGCAGGCGCTGACCTTCAGCAGCCGTGGCGGTATGATCCTCAAGGCTCTAGAGCTGGGCCGGGAAATCCGCAGTTTCGACCTCGCGACGTTTCAGGAGCGCGATAATTCGTGCATGTCTGCCTGTGCCTATGCGTTCATGGGGGGATCAATCAGATTTGCCGAACCCGGATCCATCGGGGTTCACAAGGTATGGTTTGCGAAAGCAATCCCCGAATCCAAGGTGGCTGTGTCGACCGTGCAGGAAATCACCGCGAAACTCATCGAATATATGGGGGAGATGGGCGTGGACACCGGTCTCCTGAGCTTGGCCCTGCAGATCGAATCAGATGACATTCGATTTCTGACCCGCGAAGAGATGCTAACCTACAATGTGACCACCGGCAGGGTGCCAACATCAGAACAGATGCCGGTTCTGCCGAAGATCGAGTTGGTCAGGCCGCCGCCGGCATCGAAGCCGCCGGCTCCGATGGCTCAACGGGGCTTCCTGCGCCGTCCACCAGTGTCGCGAAAGCGGACGCGCAAACTGGCAACGCGGGCAAAAAACCCGCCTGTGCCCACGCCACGGCCCGAAGCCCCCCTCCCTCATAAACTTCCCGTCCTCAGGTTTGTTCCGAGGGGCGAGAAGATGATCCTCTATGAGGAACTGACGGCCAGCAGGACAACCGCGGACGATGGACGAGTCGTATGGAACATCGTGCGCGAATCACCCGGCGATGACCTGCCGCCGGAACCGGCTATCCAGGCGAATATCGAGGTCCCCAGCAAGGGTCTCAGCGCCATCATGACCATCAAGCGCAATGCCGACGGCTCGCTGCCGGCCAGTCACATCATCGAAATTATCTTCGTGCTGGGAGAATCGTTCGACGGCAACGGCATCCGGTCCATCCAGAACTTCGCCATGAAGCAGACGGAAGAGGATACCGGAGACCGGCTGACCGCGGTGCCTGCCAAGATTACCGACAGTTTCTTCATGATCGCGCTGAACGATTTTTCCGAAGCGGTGGAACTCAATCTGAGCCTGATGCGCGACCGCAACTGGATCGACCTGGCAGTCGCCTATGGCAACGGACGCAGGGCTCTGTTCACGATGGAAAAGGGAACGACCGGTGCCGAGGTGTTTGATCAGGTGATCCGCGCCTGGGGCTGGGAAGCGGCGGCGTCGCCGAAAACGCGCTTCAGCGGACCGGGTGTCTGGAAGCAGACGCCATCCGGCAGCTGGTACAAGGCCTTCCAATAACGGGGCTGGAAGCCGTTCGGGGCGCGTCGAGGGCCTGCCGGGTACCCTACCCCCCCCCCCCCGGAAACCGCTCATCGCGCTCTACGGCGCTCACCGTCAGCAGGAAACACCGATCTGGGACGCGTCGAGGGCCGCCGGGTACCCTACCCCCCGGAAACCGCTCATCGCGCTCTACGGCGCTCACCGTCAGCAGGAAACACCGATCTGGGACGCGTCGAGGGCCGCCGGGTACCCTACCCCCCGGAAATCGCTCATCGCGCTCTACGGCGCTCACCGTCAGCAGGAAACACCGATCTGGGACGCGTCGAGGGCCGCCGGGTACCCTACCCCCCGGAAATCGCTCATCGCGCTCTACGGCGCTCACCGTCAGCAGGAAACACCGATCTGGGACGCGTCGAGGGCCGCCGGGTACCCTACCCCCCGGAAATCGCTCATCGCGCTCTACGGCGCTCACCGTCAGCAGGAAACACCGATCTGGGACGCGTCGAGGGCCGCCGGGTACCCTACCCCCCCCGGTAACCGCTCATCGCGCTCTACGGCGCTCAGGAATACCGCTGGAAGCCGCTCTGGGCGCGTCGAGGGCCTGCCGGGTACCCTACCCCTCGGAAACCGCTCATCGCGCTCTACGCTGGCCCCCAGTCGCCGCATAGCGCCGTTCTGGTGGCGGTCGGCGGGTGCCTCGATCTGCCGCCAGATCGCGGGCGGGTTTCGAGGTGACTACAGGCAGCGAAAAATTTGCAAAAATTTTTCGCTGCGCAAAATGCCGGTTATGCCTTTGCCCCCAAGGGCCGCCGATCTCCGCCATGACCTCGATACCGAAGCGGACGAAACGCGCCCGGCTGATCGATCAGCCGCTTGCCTTCCGGCTCGCCCTGTCTACAGTCAACAAGCCCGCGTTTTCCTTTCGCTGCGCCGGTCGGGCGCGTGGGACAAGCCTCCGATCGTGATTGCAGAAATCGCGGCGGGGCGGGCTAAAACATATCGGCGCGCCTGTGACGCTGACAGCGGAAAATTATAGTGAAAAATATTTGGCAAACTTTATTTGCTTCTATTTTTTGCTGCATTCTGCACGCTTCTTTATATTTTTTATGCAACAAAATACTTCCGTATATTTTCAATATATATGGAATTATATTTGTTCCGGGGTACATGGAATACGGCGCAACGCCAGCGCAGTTGATACTTCAGGCTCTCCTAATAGCAGGGCTTGCCGCAGGTTGTGCATTCATTGCAACATTTAAGCTTTTCCCTAAAGCGCATGCAAAAATAGTAGTTTGCGTATTTATGGTATTCACAACCACTTGGATAGGGGTGTTAGTATACGTGGGCTTGCACTACGACGAAGCGCTTCTGTCTATCGTAGCGGTTTGTTTGATCTGGCTGCCCTCAGCGATTATGGCCTATTTGTACTGGGAATAAACTGTAGCGGTTTACAAACCGACGTTAGGCAGTGGAACCCCTTGGATTTGTAGCCTCGGTCGCCATCGCGTTCGCTTCCCGGTTTCCGTCCGGCCTGGACGCGATGGCCCGGTATTATCCCTGCGCCGAACAGGGTCCTATTCGGCAGGCATGTCGATCAGATCAAGCCGCCGCTCGATACGTTCGACGCGATTTGATAGGTCGAGGACTGTGGCGTCTTGGTTCGATGAAGACGTCACCAAGGCACCGATATGCGTCTTCACAGCGACCAGTTCGGTCTTGATCTGTGCCACATCAGACTTTACCGCACTCATATCCGATTGCAGTCGTTTCATATGCTCAAGGAGCAATTCGTTCGTTACATTGTCAGTCACAAAAGCGCCCTTTTTAGCCAACTAGATTTTTGTTACATCGAGCCAGATTGCAAACCGAAGCGCAAGAACGGGTCGATTCCGGTACGGGGCGAAATGACACCCTAAGGATTTTTCCGATGGCATTTCATGAAGGCGACAAGGCCGTCGGCTGATCGATCTGCCGCTTGCCTTCCGGCTCGACCTGGCTACGGTCAAGAACCGCCCTCCGTCAGGCATGGGGAAGGGCGGCGGCTCTGGTACTACGGATCGCCGGGGCTTTGCCGGGAGAATGGATGATCTTGCGTTCTCCCGGCTTCCTGCCCTGTGCTCTGGCCTATCTTCCATCCAGCCGGGAACGTCCCCAGTTCCGCAATCTCTCGATTTGAGCACTGGCTATCTGCTCGATCCTCTTCCCGAGCCGTATGGGGGTAGGCGCGTGAGCGCCGTAGGGGGCTTGCCCCCTGACTGGGGAAGGAGCCGCTAGGCGACTGACCGGGATGGGTTGTCCGCCGATCAGGCGGACGCCGCCTAGGCCGTAGCGAAGCGAAGGCCGTAAGGGGTAATTCAAGCCAAAATTTAGCTTCTTTAGCTTGGTCGCCCCTTCTTGTTCATAAGTTCTATAAGTTCATGGCCGAATTTTTCCCGGTTTTCTGGGGGTTACAGCGTTTATAAGTAGGAAATGGGGACGCATAGGTAGGAAATGGGGACGCATAGGTAGGAAATGGGGACGCAATCTCATATTGAATGGTAGATTTATTATGTTTATAAAATCTACATGAACAGCACCACTCAAATTGCCCAAGACCGCGCCTTTGATTCATCCAAATCCGTGTTGCCCACAGAGGTGGCGCGGGGCGTCTACATCGAAAACCCTCCATCAGCGGAAGCACTCAAACTGATGCACCTGCTAATTGCCAAGGCCGGGGGGCGCATGGCCGATGATGTGCGCCATGAATTTCGCCTTGCCGACATCAAGGCCATCGAGGGGATGCGCAATCACTCTCGCCCGACACTGCGCAAACTATTTGCCCAACTCGCGGGGGCCGTGATGATCTTCGACGATACCGAAGCCCAGTGCGAAATCATCGGCGGTTTTCTTGATCGGGCCAAGCTCGACTACCGCCACGAGGTTAGCGACGATTTGCTTGTTGCGTGGTGGTTCGGTGGCGCATTCCGGGAAATGGCCGCGCTGTCCTGCCATTGGGCCATCCTTGATCGCCATACCGTCTTTGCGCTGTCGTCGAAATATTCAATCCTGCTGTTTCAGCACATTGCATCGCTGGTCAACCTCGATCATGTCGCCTGCAAAACCTTCACCGTGCCGGAATTGCGGGCCGTGCTCGGTGTGCAAGACGGCAAGATAAAACGGTTTGCAAATCTCAAAAAGGATGTGATCGACGCTACAATCGCCGAGATCAACCAGTTATCACGCCTGACACTGACAGCCACGCTTCACAAGACCGGGCGGACGGTGACCAGCGTAACAATCTCTTGGACCGAGAAGGAACCGAACCAGAAGCGCGAGACCAAGCGCGAACTGGATGCAGCGAGCACCGGCCGCAAGGCCCGGCGCGATGGCACTGCTGAAACGGTGGTGATCGAGTTCCCCGCCGATGGCTCGATCAGCTATTGCCCGTGGGGCGACCTCGTCCGCGAACACGCTCCGAAGCCTACCCCGGATGTTGAAATGGTCGCCTCAGCCTTCCGCAAATGGTGCCGGGCCAAACCCATCCCATTCGATGCCGCCAGCATCGAACAAACCTTCGTCAGCTTCTGCCAGACTTACCGCCACTCGGATTGACTGTTGCGCGGGGTTTTTTTGGCGCTGCGGATAGACCGGGATCCCGGTTTTTGAACCGAGTTGCATCGCAACTCGTAAGTGCGCCCTTGCAGGTATCGGAACCATCGTTACCACATTCGGGTGGCCGCCGATCGGCCATCGGCCATTCCTGAACCTCGACTGTTCGTCGTATGGTGAAACTGGCAGACGAAGCGCAACATGCCGAGATCGGGTATAATAGGTTTGGTTGGGGGGGATCGATTGGGCACGCTTCGACGATTGACTTGGCTGACGCTGCTTCTGGCCGTTTCGGGCAAACCAGCCTTGGCCGATCTGTCCTATCTCGAAAAAACGGTTGACGGGTTTCGGTATCTGGTCGTTGATGGCAGTTTCGAGAAATCCGATGACGTCGGGGAATTTCGTGCGGCTGTCATCCGGCACAATCCGCAGGCGCTGACCTTCAGCAGCCGTGGCGGTATGATCCTCAAGGCTCTAGAGCTGGGCCGGGAAATCCGCAGTTTCGACCTCGCGACGTTTCAGGAGCGCGATAATTCGTGCATGTCTGCCTGTGCCTATGCGTTCATGGGGGGATCAATCAGATTTGCCGAACCCGGATCCATCGGGGTTCACAAGGTATGGTTTGCGAAAGCAATCCCCGAATCCAAGGTGGCTGTGTCGACCGTGCAGGAAATCACCGCGAAACTCATCGAATATATGGGGGAGATGGGCGTGGACACCGGTCTCCTGAGCTTGGCCCTGCAGATCGAATCAGATGACATTCGATTTCTGACCCGCGAAGAGATGCTAACCTACAATGTGACCACCGGCAGGGTGCCAACATCAGAACAGATGCCGGTTCTGCCGAAGATCGAGTTGGTCAGGCCGCCGCCGGCATCGAAGCCGCCGGCTCCGATGGCTCAACGGGGCTTCCTGCGCCGTCCACCAGTGTCGCGAAAGCGGACGCGCAAACTGGCAACGCGGGCAAAAAACCCGCCTGTGCCCACGCCACGGCCCGAAGCCCCCCTCCCTCATAAACTTCCCGTCCTCAGGTTTGTTCCGAGGGGCGAGAAGATGATCCTCTATGAGGAACTGACGGCCAGCAGGACAACCGCGGACGATGGACGAGTCGTATGGAACATCGTGCGCGAATCACCCGGCGATGACCTGCCGCCGGAACCGGCTATCCAGGCGAATATCGAGGTCCCCAGCAAGGGTCTCAGCGCCATCATGACCATCAAGCGCAATGCCGACGGCTCGCTGCCGGCCAGTCACATCATCGAAATTATCTTCGTGCTGGGAGAATCGTTCGACGGCAACGGCATCCGGTCCATCCAGAACTTCGCCATGAAGCAGACGGAAGAGGATACCGGAGACCGGCTGACCGCGGTGCCTGCCAAGATTACCGACAGTTTCTTCATGATCGCGCTGAACGATTTTTCCGAAGCGGTGGAACTCAATCTGAGCCTGATGCGCGACCGCAACTGGATCGACCTGGCAGTCGCCTATGGCAACGGACGCAGGGCTCTGTTCACGATGGAAAAGGGAACGACCGGTGCCGAGGTGTTTGATCAGGTGATCCGCGCCTGGGGCTGGGAAGCGGCGGCGTCGCCGAAAACGCGCTTCAGCGGACCGGGTGTCTGGAAGCAGACGCCATCCGGCAGCTGGTACAAGGCCTTCCAATAACGGGGCTGGAAGCCGTTCGGGGCGCGTCGAGGGCCTGCCGGGTACCCTACCCCCCCCCCCCCGGAAACCGCTCATCGCGCTCTACGGCGCTCACCGTCAGCAGGAAACACCGATCTGGGACGCGTCGAGGGCCGCCGGGTACCCTACCCCCCGGAAACCGCTCATCGCGCTCTACGGCGCTCACCGTCAGCAGGAAACACCGATCTGGGACGCGTCGAGGGCCGCCGGGTACCCTACCCCCCGGAAATCGCTCATCGCGCTCTACGGCGCTCACCGTCAGCAGGAAACACCGATCTGGGACGCGTCGAGGGCCGCCGGGTACCCTACCCCCCGGAAATCGCTCATCGCGCTCTACGGCGCTCACCGTCAGCAGGAAACACCGATCTGGGACGCGTCGAGGGCCGCCGGGTACCCTACCCCCCGGAAATCGCTCATCGCGCTCTACGGCGCTCACCGTCAGCAGGAAACACCGATCTGGGACGCGTCGAGGGCCGCCGGGTACCCTACCCCCCCCGGTAACCGCTCATCGCGCTCTACGGCGCTCAGGAATACCGCTGGAAGCCGCTCTGGGCGCGTCGAGGGCCTGCCGGGTACCCTACCCCTCGGAAACCGCTCATCGCGCTCTACGCTGGCCCCCAGTCGCCGCATAGCGCCGTTCTGGTGGCGGTCGGCGGGTGCCTCGATCTGCCGCCAGATCGCGGGCGGGTTTCGAGGTGACTACAGGCAGCGAAAAATTTGCAAAAATTTTTCGCTGCGCAAAATGCCGGTTATGCCTTTGCCCCCAAGGGCCGCCGATCTCCGCCATGACCTCGATACCGAAGCGGACGAAACGCGCCCGGCTGATCGATCAGCCGCTTGCCTTCCGGCTCGCCCTGTCTACAGTCAACAAGCCCGCGTTTTCCTTTCGCTGCGCCGGTCGGGCGCGTGGGACAAGCCTCCGATCGTGATTGCAGAAATCGCGGCGGGGCGGGCTAAAACATATCGGCGCGCCTGTGACGCTGACAGCGGAAAATTATAGTGAAAAATATTTGGCAAACTTTATTTGCTTCTATTTTTTGCTGCATTCTGCACGCTTCTTTATATTTTTTATGCAACAAAATACTTCCGTATATTTTCAATATATATGGAATTATATTTGTTCCGGGGTACATGGAATACGGCGCAACGCCAGCGCAGTTGATACTTCAGGCTCTCCTAATAGCAGGGCTTGCCGCAGGTTGTGCATTCATTGCAACATTTAAGCTTTTCCCTAAAGCGCATGCAAAAATAGTAGTTTGCGTATTTATGGTATTCACAACCACTTGGATAGGGGTGTTAGTATACGTGGGCTTGCACTACGACGAAGCGCTTCTGTCTATCGTAGCGGTTTGTTTGATCTGGCTGCCCTCAGCGATTATGGCCTATTTGTACTGGGAATAAACTGTAGCGGTTTACAAACCGACGTTAGGCAGTGGAACCCCTTGGATTTGTAGCCTCGGTCGCCATCGCGTTCGCTTCCCGGTTTCCGTCCGGCCTGGACGCGATGGCCCGGTATTATCCCTGCGCCGAACAGGGTCCTATTCGGCAGGCATGTCGATCAGATCAAGCCGCCGCTCGATACGTTCGACGCGATTTGATAGGTCGAGGACTGTGGCGTCTTGGTTCGATGAAGACGTCACCAAGGCACCGATATGCGTCTTCACAGCGACCAGTTCGGTCTTGATCTGTGCCACATCAGACTTTACCGCACTCATATCCGATTGCAGTCGTTTCATATGCTCAAGGAGCAATTCGTTCGTTACATTGTCAGTCACAAAAGCGCCCTTTTTAGCCAACTAGATTTTTGTTACATCGAGCCAGATTGCAAACCGAAGCGCAAGAACGGGTCGATTCCGGTACGGGGCGAAATGACACCCTAAGGATTTTTCCGATGGCATTTCATGAAGGCGACAAGGCCGTCGGCTGATCGATCTGCCGCTTGCCTTCCGGCTCGACCTGGCTACGGTCAAGAACCGCCCTCCGTCAGGCATGGGGAAGGGCGGCGGCTCTGGTACTACGGATCGCCGGGGCTTTGCCGGGAGAATGGATGATCTTGCGTTCTCCCGGCTTCCTGCCCTGTGCTCTGGCCTATCTTCCATCCAGCCGGGAACGTCCCCAGTTCCGCAATCTCTCGATTTGAGCACTGGCTATCTGCTCGATCCTCTTCCCGAGCCGTATGGGGGTAGGCGCGTGAGCGCCGTAGGGGGCTTGCCCCCTGACTGGGGAAGGAGCCGCTAGGCGACTGACCGGGATGGGTTGTCCGCCGATCAGGCGGACGCCGCCTAGGCCGTAGCGAAGCGAAGGCCGTAAGGGGTAATTCAAGCCAAAATTTAGCTTCTTTAGCTTGGTCGCCCCTTCTTGTTCATAAGTTCTATAAGTTCATGGCCGAATTTTTCCCGGTTTTCTGGGGGTTACAGCGTTTATAAGTAGGAAATGGGGACGCATAGGTAGGAAATGGGGACGCATAGGTAGGAAATGGGGACGCAATCTCATATTGAATGGTAGATTTATTATGTTTATAAAATCTACATGAACAGCACCACTCAAATTGCCCAAGACCGCGCCTTTGATTCATCCAAATCCGTGTTGCCCACAGAGGTGGCGCGGGGCGTCTACATCGAAAACCCTCCATCAGCGGAAGCACTCAAACTGATGCACCTGCTAATTGCCAAGGCCGGGGGGCGCATGGCCGATGATGTGCGCCATGAATTTCGCCTTGCCGACATCAAGGCCATCGAGGGGATGCGCAATCACTCTCGCCCGACACTGCGCAAACTATTTGCCCAACTCGCGGGGGCCGTGATGATCTTCGACGATACCGAAGCCCAGTGCGAAATCATCGGCGGTTTTCTTGATCGGGCCAAGCTCGACTACCGCCACGAGGTTAGCGACGATTTGCTTGTTGCGTGGTGGTTCGGTGGCGCATTCCGGGAAATGGCCGCGCTGTCCTGCCATTGGGCCATCCTTGATCGCCATACCGTCTTTGCGCTGTCGTCGAAATATTCAATCCTGCTGTTTCAGCACATTGCATCGCTGGTCAACCTCGATCATGTCGCCTGCAAAACCTTCACCGTGCCGGAATTGCGGGCCGTGCTCGGTGTGCAAGACGGCAAGATAAAACGGTTTGCAAATCTCAAAAAGGATGTGATCGACGCTACAATCGCCGAGATCAACCAGTTATCACGCCTGACACTGACAGCCACGCTTCACAAGACCGGGCGGACGGTGACCAGCGTAACAATCTCT
>CAWUEX030000003.1:530000-567743 GCA_963921305.4 Rhodospirillaceae bacterium | reverse complement strand
TCTCTAAGGACCACGGGGTGCGGATGCCCGCCACCCAGTTCGGGCGCGACTTGGCCAGGTAATTGCCCATCAGAATGATAACAATTGAGGCAAATGCCATCATTGCTTCGATGCCGAACACCTCTCCGGTGATGCCGCCGTATACAATCATCATGTGGGCAAAGGCCATCAACAGTGACGTCCCGATCCAGGCCGACAAATACAGCCCTTTGCTCTTCTCCAGATTGTCCTTGCGCGGTGTGAGGACGGCGGCGCCGACCATAACCACGTTCAGCAGTAAAAGGATCGCCGGCACGCTCAGGACGGCTTCAAGTCTGCTGCCGTAGCGGTTCACCTCCCCGGACGCACTCCAGTGCAACGGGACCTTTCCGTCCTCCGGCAGGTTTCCCCACCCGATGAGACTGGTAAACACAACCGCCACAAACGCCACGCTGCTCCAGAACAGTCCCGTCCGTACCATCGGGCTGAGGGTCATGGTTTGGCTCCTTTTTTGCGGGCCGGTGCTGCCCCAGCCGCTTCACCATCAATCCGCAGCAGCGACATGAGGCCGGCCAGAGCGTCTTCCGCCACCGACACGTTCAACCGGTAGATCAGCGTGGTGCCTTGCCGTTCGACCGTCACCAGGTCCGCGTCGCGCAGCACGTTGAAGTGTCCGGACATTGTTGGCTTGGAGTACGGGAAGTGATCCGCCAACTCACCGGCGCTGCGCGCGTGTTCCCGCAGCAACGCCAAAATGTCACGGCGCACCGGATGGGCCAAAGCCTGAAACACATCGGTCATGTCCTTATTTAGGAATATTCCTAAATATGAGTCAAGCAGGCACGTGATGCACCAGACATTGCGCTACCGAGGCTTCGCATGTAGGGGAGGCGCATGGCTCAAGATACTCAAGACCTCTCCACCTGGACGCCCCGGCTCCCGCCGGGCGGGCGCGTGCTCACCGGCACCCACGTGCGGCTTGAGCCCTTGGACTGGGCGGCCCACGGCGACGGCCTGTTTGCCGCCGTCGGCGGGGCGGACAACGCCGCTTTGTGGGAATTCGTCTCGGTCGGCCCGTTTATGAACCGCGCCAGTTTCAAACAAGAGTTCAGCGCCGTGATTGAACGGGGTGGCTGGCGCACCATGGTCATCGTCGATGCCGCTTCTCAATCGGCCCTAGGAACGATGAGCTTTATGCGCTTGCGCCAAGCGCACGGCAGTTGTGAGATCGGCTGCGTCGTCTTCGGCACAGCGCTGCAACGCACCCGTGCCGCGACGGAAGCGTTCTACCTCACGGCCTGCCACGTGTTCGATGATCTCCGCTACCGCCGTTATGAGTGGAAGTGCGATGACCGCAACACCGCCTCCCAACGTGCGGCGGAGCGCCTCGGCTTCACCTATGAGGGCACCTTCCGCAACGACATGGTCTCTAAAGGCCACAGCCGCGATACGGCGTGGTATTCCATCACCGAGGCCGAGTGGCCCGCCGTCAAAGCCGCGCTGGAGGCCTGGCTCGCGCCCGGGAACTTCGACGCCGAAGGCAAACAACTCAAACCCCTAGGGATGTTCCGGGCGGAATAAAATCCCATTTCTGCCGCAAATGATGGTCATAACGCCGTATGGCTTGGACTCAGACTTATCCCCGAACAGCACGCGCGGTCGGCAGTTTCGTCAAACTGAACGTTTTTTTGTTCGTCTTTTCCATGCTGATCACGGTTTGGATGCTTCTCGCGCTCGGCACAGTCGGTTTTGCGGGTATCTCTTTTCCCGAGTTTGTATCGATGGTTGCCAGGCAGTACGCCATGATCTGGGTCAGCTTTGGCGCAATCTTATACTTCTCGTTCTGCTATTCGCCACTCGTCTACGTCATACATGCTTGGCTGGTGTGGTCGATCATGCCTGAACGTATCGACGCCCTCGCGGCAGCCTTATGTGACGGCGTCGTTAACCAGGCAATCCCTATCGACCCGTCGACGACCACCTATCCCGGGCCCTATGTGCTCGATGGTGATATCGCCTACCGCCTGTATGAGAATTATGAGATTTGGGATGGCGAGTGTAGCTATGAAACCGGCATCTTCGGGCTTAACGGTGGCCCAAACGGCCAGGAATTCTATATCGACTTCAAGGGGTCAGACTCGGGTCACATGCAGTTTCGCCACAGCTTCGAATTCAGCCTGCCCTGGAATCTGTGGAACACTCAGGTGTTCTACAACAACGGGGTGCACCCGCTGCGTCTGAGGGATAGTGCTAGGCTGCCTGTGCGCCAACGACGCGTTTCGCCCGGCTCATAAGCCAACACGCGCCTTTACTGAGGGCGTAAACCTGTAACACGACGAAGGTGTAGAACAGCGTCCGCAAAACGAAATCCAGTGTGAGCGCGCCTAAATCCAGGTCACACGTCCCATTGTCGCGCGTCACGATCATCCCTGTTCCGTCTTGAACAAAGTCGCAAGCGTCACTTGGCCAGGAGAAATCGTTGATGAGCAGCCACCCGGCTTGCAGCGTTATCGCGAGTACAGCGCCAATGAGGAGGGCACGCAAAAGAGCTGGTAGCACCGGAATCAATTTGTTCATCTGTCTTTACTGAAGTCTAAGTGCGGCGATTCAGTGGCGCAATTCAATCGCAATTCTGCCGCACTTGGCAGCTTAAATCCCACAATGACTCGGTCGCTACTGCCCTCAATACTCAAGTTTTACATCATGGCCCTTACGGTCATCGTGTTGTTCTTTCTGACACTTGCTGTGTGGCGCGCGGGTGTGCAGGCGGCCGGCGCGGCGGATGCAGCGGGCAACATCCGCAGTCTTGGTTTTACAGAAGCTGCGCTTCAGGTCGCGGATAGCACCGTTGACTCTTTTGTCATCTGTGTTTCGATTCTTCTCACACTCACGCGTGTGATCTTTGGCCTCATGCCAGAGATTTATCTGATCAACATACTAGTCAACTGGACCGTTATGCCCGCGCGGCTAGACGAGCTCGGAGCGGCATTGTGCCAAGGGGTCGTGACCCAAACTATTACCTATGAACCCGAACGCAATCCGTTTCCTGGCCCATACTATTTGGATACCGGTATCGCTAAGCATGAGTACCGCAACTACGCTCTATGGAAAGGGGAATGTTCCTATACGACGGGGTATTTTGGCATCAACGGTGGACCTTACGGTGAAGAGTTCTATATCGACTTTACTGGAGGTGGGACGGACTCGCTGATGTTTCGCCACAGGTTCGAATATAGCCTACGCGAGAACGTGTTGGATATCGGAGGCTGGCTGGACCGTGCCTCACTGCCGTTTGAACTCAAGGATGGAATCAAACCGCCACGCTTTCCAAAGGTCTATAGCGAACCTGGGAGGTAAGTTGGCGGTGCCAATGGCTAAAGTGACTGGGGTCCATTTTTAGTCACCCACTTTCCAGTCATAGGGAGAAATGTCTCCCCACTCAATTTCTCTCACGGCGCGCTTCCCGTTTGGCAGAATTGCAACGGTGGCTTTCATGGGTTGAGTCCATTTAGACCGATTGTAAAAAGGTTGCGCGTATCCAGACTCTTGTAGGCGATAGGCACTTGAAACTGGGTCATTCCAACCAGAACCCAGCTCTTCCTTGAAATCGTATAGATCATCAATGCCATGGGTCACAGTTCCGATTATGTTTAAAGTATCGCCCGCACGGCTAACGTCGAAGTTGCCGTCTGATCTCAATTTACCCGATCCAATTGTCAACGCTATGTCTTGGTCCTCAAGGTATTGGTCACTCCCTAAGAACGTACCAAGGTTGAATGACTCAAAGTCTTGATCCCATCTATCATTTATCTGAGTTGATTCTCCGTCTTTCAAAGCATCAAGCTTCGCTTTCTCTCTTCTTCCTTTAGTCGTTGTCGGGCTCCACTCACCAAAGGTTCTACCTCTAAAGCGTTCTCGGTTCTCCTCTTCTAATTGTGAAATTAGCGCGGAGCTTCGCATCATGTCGGGATCGATTCGGCGTTCACGGCCGCTGCCACTCATGAAGCGTTGTAAGCTCTGTGCTGACTGAAATAGGCCCAGGTTTGCTAAATTTGTATCTGGAAAAAGTGTATTGGATGACCTGCTGTCGGCGTCACCGCTGATCCGTGCCCGAAGGCGATCTGCGTCGCTTTCAAGCTCACTACGAACTGCGTCACTCATATTTGGATCAGGTTTGGTGCCTGGCCGGGGTGGAGGCCAGATCGGTTCGAACTGCGGTTTTCTCTCCGGCAGCGGGGGCATCTTGGCCGGCGGCGCTGGGGTTTGCGGGTCCGGCGCAGCGGGAGAGGGTGGCGTTGAATTCAGCAACCCGCCCGATGGCGTGCCGGCATTCGGGTTCAGCAGGCCGCGAGAGTTTTGCGCGCCGAGCAGACTCCACTCCGCCGGCCCGTCGATCTCCGGATTGTAGGGCAGGTTGCGCATCTCGGGCTTGGGGTCAATTCCCGGGCGGTACGGCAGATTTCTCATTTCGACTTTCGGCATGCCGGGCCGCATCACCATGGGTGAGGCAAACTCCTGCAGCCCGGTCTCCGGGTTCACCGATGGGGTGCGGGACTCAGCACCGCCCGACAACTCCTGCACCTTGGCGGTCACCTGCTCGGTCAGGGCGCGGCGCGCATCGGCGCTCAGGTCGCGCGCTTTGATCTCTTTCAGAGCCGCCTTAGCGCGTTCCGCCAGGCGTTTGCGCTGGGCGGCAGAGGGCGCACGGGTGGCGGCGCGCAGCATACGCAGAGTTGCGTGGGCCGCCTGACCGGCCTTGGCCAGGGCCCGGCCATTCAGACCGGCCTCCTCGGCGATCATCCAGCTCACGCCTTCATCCAGGGTCAGGCCCTCTTCCCAGGGCTGGGGCCCCGGGTTGTCGTCGTGACGCGGGGCAGGCTGTGGAGAGGGGCGGGTGGATCGGGATTTTGGTGGCCGGTTCAAGGATCAGGGCTCTGTCACAGGGGTGCGCATCGCGGAAGTATAACAAATAAGTTTGTAATTTTCCACAAAATTCACAGCTTTATGCACAAGGGTTGGTATATGTCCGGATAAAATAGTGTGGTCTCGGCGTGCATGGGCTCGTTTGAATCAAGAATAAAGCTTTGAATTTATTTATGAATTCAGACCAGCCCCGCACAAACCCGTGGCGTGCATGGGCTCGTTCCTCGATTTTTCGCCGAAAGATCTTTTTTCGGGCACACTCGCCCTCTCGCCGCGCCGACACAGTAGCCAAAACTCCACTGGGGGGGAGCCCGACATGACGACTCGCTGGTACACGCATATTCACGCGGACCATGACCTCTCAGGCTATGAAGGCTCGTGTTTCATCTGCGCGGCGGCGGCCAGTGAAGAGCCTGCGGCATCGTCGGCACCACCCGCCTCCCGGCGCGGGTTTCTCCAGGGCGCGGCGATGTCCGGCCTCGTTGCCGGAGGTGCTCTAGCGTCCCGGCCCGCAAAGGCCGCCCCCGAGCTCCCCTTCAGTCCCGGCGACAGCTTCATCGTCGATGCGGGCTGGGTGCTGATCGAAACAGACGGAGAGCTCGACTTGCTGCGCGGCGGTCATGTGCTGGTGCGCGGCGGCGTCATCGAAGAGGTGCGCGCCGAGCCGTTCACCGACGCCCTGCCGCGTTTGTCTCTGCCGCACGATATACTCATGCCCGGGTTTATCTCCGGGCATACGCATTGCTGCTCGGCGACACCGACCCGGGGCATCATCGAAGGGCCGCGCTCCTACCAGCGCCCGCTGGAGATTGTCGAGCAACTGTCCGACGACGAACTCGATGCTCTGACCGCGCTCAACCTCGCTGAGCTGCTGCGCTCGGGCTGCACCACCCATGTCGAGATGAGCCTGACCCTGCGCCAGGCCGAAAGCTACGTGCGCCTGGCCGAGCGCTACGGTGCGCGCGGCTACCCGGGCAGTATGATCCCGGGCACCGAACGCCTTTTTGCTATTTGGTTCCGGCCCGACGATCAGACGCTGCTGGACTCGGAAGAGGGCACGCTGGAAGAGATTGCCGCCAACCTCGCTTTCGGCAAAACGCACATGGGCAAGGGCGACGGGCGCATCCTGCCGATGATGTCGCCGCACGCCTGCGATACCCACACGCCCGCGACCATGCAGGCCCTGGCCGACGCCGCCAAAGAGCTCGGCACCGGGCTGCACATTCACCTGTCGCAAAGCCGCCGCGAGACTGAGAGCGTGCGCCGCCTGTGGGGCATGACCCCCACCGCGTGGCTGGAAAGCTTCGGCTTCTTCGACGCCCCGGTGTTCGGCGCGCATATGTCGGGTCTGGACTGGGATGTGGATGCGCCGATCCTGGCGCGTCACGGCGGGGTGTATTCGCACTGTCCGTCGGCGGGCGGAGCGGGCAACGGCACCCAGCCCTGGCCGGAGGCGCTGGCCGCGGGGCTGGAAACCAACATCGGCATCGACACCCACTCCAACGATTACTTGGAAGATCTCAAGCTTGCGGTGCTCTACGGTCAGGCACGGCACTCCCTCAAACGCCGGCTTGACCCCAACGGTGTGCCGACCCGGCGCCCGACCGTGTGGAACGCGGTCGACGCCGCCACGCGCATTCCGGCGCGGGGCCTGCGCCGCGATGACCTCGGTGTCATCAAGCCAGGCGCCAAGGCCGATCTGGTTTCGGTGGATGTGTCAGGGCTGCTGGTCGGCGCCGGGGCGCTGCCGCCGGAGCCCTTGAACAACCTGCTCTATGCCAACGGCCGCATGGTCCGCACGGTCATGACGGATGGGCGCCTTCAGGTCCACGACTTTACGTTCGTTGCGGACGATGAAAGCGAAGTGCTCGCCGCGGGCGGCGCGGTAGTGGAGAAAGTCTGGGCGCAGCTGGCGGACGAGGGCTGGTACACCCCAACAGCACGTTAGATTATTCGTGCCAGGTAACCCTGGAGTCTCGGGACAAGCCCGAGAATGACCAAGAAAACACAACGTCACCCTCGGACTTGTTCCGAGGGGCTAGGGTTAAACACTCAGCGAAGTTGATCTGCTCCCGGTCTTCGGAACACGTCCGAAGACGACATGGAAGGAGCCCGCCCTTACGCGAAGTCGTTTGTTTGTCGCCCTTAAGCGACGGCGACCTCTTTGTCCTTGAACAGGGTTTCCAGTTCGCCGGTCTCGGCCATTTCGCGCACGATGTCGCAGCCGCCGATGAACTCACCCTTGACGTAAAGCTGCGGGATAGTCGGCCAGTTCGAGAACTCCTTGATGCCCTGGCGCAGCTCGTCGCTCTCCAGCACGTTGACGCCTTTGAACTTCACGCCGAGCTGGCTGAGGATTTGCACCACGGCAGCGGAGAAGCCGCATTGCGGAAACATCGGCGTGCCCTTCATGAACAGCACGATGTCGTTGTCGGTCACGTCCTGCTGAATCTGGGCGTGGGCGGGATTGTCAGACATAAGGTCCTCTCAGAATTTCGGGTGCGGCCACTTCAGGTGGCCCGTCTGTGCCCAGGGATATAAGGCTTTGGCCCCAGTTGGCAAGAGGGTCAGGAGCCTTCTGGAACCGATGTCTGCAGGGCGAGGGCATGCAGCTGGCCGCCCATTTTGCCTTGCAGCGCGGCGTAGACCATCTGGTGCTGCTGCACCCGGTTCTTGCCCGCGAACGCCGCCGAAGTGACATAGGCGGCGTAGTGATCGCCGTCGCCGCGCAGATCCTCGATGCGCACCTCGGCATCGGGCAGGGCCTCTTTGATCATCGATTCAATCTCGCCTGCGCTCATCGCCATGGGAGTCTCTCCTTGGTCTGCTCAGGCCGCCCGTCTAGGCCGCCATGAAGCCCGGGAACCAGCTTTCATGCCGCTCTTTCAGGTCATTCACGGACACCGCCTTGCCGCCGGCCTTGATCTCGCTGCCGCTGGTGGTGCCGATGCGCTGGGCTGTCACGCCCGCCGTCACCGCGGCATCGATGATACCGTCTGCCGCATCGGCTGCACAGGTGGCGATGTAACGGCCCTGATCCTCGCCGAACAGCCACGGCACGGTTGTGTCGCCCTCAACACTCACGCCGATGCCGCCGGCCATGGCCATTTCCGCCAGGGCCACGGCAACACCGCCATCGGAGACGTCGTGACAGGCATTTACTTTTCCCGCGACGATGAAACTGCGCACCGCATCGCCGGTGCGGCGTTCGGCGTCCAGGTCCACCGGCGGCGGCGCGCCGTCGGTCACGCCATGCAAATCGCGCAGATAGATCGACTGACCCAGCCAACCATCCGTCGTGCCCGTCTCGCCGCCAATCAGAATCACGGCATCGCCTTCGTTCTTGAACGCCACCGTGGTCATGCGGTCGAGGTCCTGAATCACACCGATGGCGCCGATCGCGGGCGTCGGCAAAATCGGCTGACCGTCGGTTTCGTTGTACAGCGAGACGTTGCCCGACACGACCGGACTGTCCAGCGCCTCACAGGCCGCGCCGATGCCTTTGATGGCCTCGACCAGCTGCCCCATGATCGGCGGCTTTTCCGGATTGCCGAAATTCAGATTGTCGGTTACCGCCAAGGGCTGTGCCCCGGTGGCGGTCAAATTGCGCCAGGCTTCCGCCACAGCTTGCTTGCCGCCCTCGAAGGGATCGGCCTTGACGTAGCGCGGCGTGCAGTCGGTGGTCACCGCCAGACCCCGCTCGGAGCCGTGAATGCGCACCACCGCCGCGTCGCCTCCGGGCCGCTGCACCGTATCGCCCATCACCATGTGGTCGTACTGCTCCCATACCCAGCGCCGGCTGGCGAGGTCGGGCGCGGCGATCAGGGTTTTCAGCGCGTCGGTCCAGTCGCCATGTTCGACGCTGTCGGAAGCCACTACGTGCGGTTTCGGCGTCGGGATCCAGGGGCGGTCGTATTCCGGCGAAGCCTCGGCCAAGGGATCTATCGGCAGTTCCGCAACTTGTTCGCCGCCCTTCAACAGGATCATTCGGCCCGTATCGGTCAGGTGGCCGATGATGGCGAAATCCAGTTCCCATTTTTCGAAGATCTTGCGGGCGATGTCTTCCTTGCCTGGTTGCACCACCATGAGCATGCGTTCCTGGCTTTCCGACAGCATGATTTCGTACGGAGTCATACCGTCTTCGCGGATCGGCACCGCATCTAGGTTCATTTCAATGCCGGTGCCGCCCTTGGAGCACATCTCGAAGGTCGAGCAGGTCAGCCCCGCCGCGCCCATATCCTGGATTGCGACGATGGCGTCGGTCGCCATCAATTCCAGGCAGGCTTCGATCAGCAGCTTTTCGGTGAACGGATCACCGACTTGCACCGTCGGGCGTTTCTCTTCCGAGCTTTCGTCGAACTCGGCCGACGCCATGGTGGCGCCGTGAATGCCGTCGCGGCCCGTCTTGGAGCCGACGTAGATCACCGGGTTCCCGGCACCGGACGCTGCCGAATAGAAAATCTTGTTTTGATCGGCAAGGCCAACGGTCATCGCGTTGACCAGAATGTTGCCGTTGTACGCGGGGTCGAAATTCACTTCGCCGCCGACCGTCGGCACACCCACACAGTTGCCGTAGCTGCCAATGCCACTGACCACGCCCGCGACCAGGTGCTTTGTCTTAGGGTGATCCGGCGCCCCGAAGCGCAGCGCGTTCATGTTGGCCACGGGCCGCGCGCCCATCGTAAAGACATCGCGCAGAATACCGCCGACGCCGGTTGCCGCGCCCTGGAACGGTTCGATGAACGACGGATGGTTGTGGCTTTCCATCTTGAAGATCGCCGCCAGGCCGTCGCCGATATCGACCACGCCGGCGTTCTCTCCGGGGCCGCAGATCACCCAAGGCGCTTCTGTCGGCAGGGTCTTCAGCCACTTTTTCGAGGACTTGTACGAGCAGTGCTCGGACCACATCACCGAGAAAATACCCAGCTCGACCAGGTTCGGTTCGCGCCCGTCGAGGATGTCGAGCACGCACGCGTATTCCTCTTCGGTCAGGCCGTGGGATTCGATGTCGTCCTTGGTGATCTTGGCGTTGGGCAGGTTCATGAGAAGCGCTCCAACAGCGTCTCGAACATGGCCACGCCGTCGGTGCCGCCGAGTTTGACATCGGCCAAACGTTCCGGGTGCGGCATCATGCCGAGCACCGTGCGGCGCTTGTTGAGAATGCCCGCGATGTTGTTGAGCGAGCCGTTCGGGTTGGCGTCATCCGTCGGCTCGCCGTTGTCGTTGCAGTAGCGGAAGGCCACGCGGCCATCGTCTTCTAGGCTCTTCAGTGTTTCGTCATCGGCGTAGTAGTTGCCGTCGTGGTGGGCCACCGGAATACGGATGACCTGACCTGCCGCGTATCTGTGCGTGAAGGGGCTGTCGGTCTGATCGACGCGCAAGTTCACGTCGCGGCAGACGAATTTCAGGTTGCGGTTGCGCAACAATGCGCCGGGTAACAGACCGCACTCGGTCAGCACCTGAAAACCGTTGCAAATGCCGAGGACATGCACGCCATCGGCAGCTTTCTTCTTGATGTCGGCTATGATTGGCGAGTTCGCCGCCATGGCGCCGCAGCGCAGGTAGTCGCCGTAGGAGAACCCGCCCGGAATGGCGATCAGATCGAGGCCTTCGGGCAGGGTGGTGTCGCGGTGCCACACCATCTCGGGTTTCTGGCCGGTGACTTTCGTCAGGGTGACGGCGATGTCGCGGTCGCAGTTGGAGGCAGGAAAGACAATGACAGCTGATTTCATGTCCTAGTCGCTCACCTCGACCCGGTAGGATTCGATCACCGTGTTGGCCAGCAATTTCTTGCACATGTCGTCCACCGCCGCTTCGGCTTTGGCTTTGTCCGTTTCCGCCAAATCAAGCTCGATGAACTTGCCTTGGCGCACGCTTTCGATCCCGGAAAACCCGAGGGTTTCGAGTGCGTGTTGGATTGCTTTGCCTTGGGGGTCGAGAACGCCAGATTTGAGTGTTACGTGAACCGTCGCTTTTGCCATCGGACTAACGTGTCTTTCTCCAGTTGGCCTGAGTCGTGTGCAGCGCTCAGACTGAGTTATTGCAGCGTGTTCGGTCCCTGCAGGTCGCCTGGTCCGCTCTCCGGCAGAATTCCCAGACGGCGCGCCACTTCCTGATAGGCTTCCTCGATCTTGCCGAGGTCGCGGCGGAAGCGGTCTTTATCCATTTTCTCGTTGGTGGCGATGTCCCACAGACGGCAGTTGTCCGGCGACAGTTCATCGGCCAGCACCAGCTGAATTTCGCCGGTGTCGTGATACAGCCGCCCGTACTCGAGCTTGAAGTCGACCAGGCGGATGCCGATGCCGAGGAACAGACCCATCAGAAAATCGTTCACCCGCAGCGAGATGTTCAGCATCTCGTCGATTTCCTGAATGCTCGCCCAGCCGAACCCAGTGATGTGCTCTTCCGAAATCGGCGGGTCATTCAGCTCATCGTTCTTGTAATAGTACTCGACGATGGAGCGGGGCAGGCGGGTGCCCTCAGGAATGGCGAACTTCTCGGCGATGGACCCGGCGGCGATATTGCGCACCACAACCTCGACCGGGATGATCTCGACTTCCCGGACGAGCTGCTCGCGCATGTTCAGCCGGCGCACAAAGTGGGTGGCGACGCCGATTTCTTCCAGGCGGGTCATCAGGTATTCGCTGATGCGATTGTTGAGCACGCCCTTGCCGGTGATCGTGCCCTTTTTCTTGTTGTTGAAGGCCGTCGCATCGTCCTTGAAATACTGGACAATCGTCCCCGGTTCCGGGCCCTGGAACAGGATTTTGGCCTTGCCTTCGAAAATCTGCTTGCGCCTGGGCATAACGAGGAGGGGTACCGCACCGCTGGGTCTATGCACGTTTGCGGTGCACAGAGGCATTAAGTGAGAGCCGGATATAGCAGGACGGACCGCGCCCCTCAATTGCAGAAATCGGGCCGTGCGTTATCAGGCGTTTACTGGCTCTGGCCCAGGTCGACCGGGGCAAACTCCGCCGAATCGGGCGGTCCCGGCGCGAACAGCCAGACCGGCGGCTGGGGCGGATCGGCAAAGGCGGCTTCCGGGGAGGGCAGGGCGACCAGGGCGCTGGAGGATGTGCCGAACCCACTATCGGTGCGGAAACACATGGCCGTCATGCCGTCACCGTTTACGGGACCTGCCGCCAACAGGGCCTGCCAGCCGGACCAGTCGTCCTCATCGGGGTCAGGCACGTCGGCGGCCTCGAACTGCGGCAGAAACGCGGCGACGCGTTTGCTGTTCTTGTCATTGAGATCACCGGCGGTGAGCATCGAATAGCCGTCCGGGATCGGCGTGACCGAAACACGGGGGCCGTCACCCGTGTCCAGTTTAAGCCAGAAGGCGTCCCGGTTGTCGGCGATCACCAGGTTGAAATCCCGGAAGGCCTCGCCATCCAGGTGACTGAGTGCATCCGCCGCTGTGACCGCGTCCTGATGGTCGAGCGCATCGAGGACAATTTCCCCCCGGCTGCGCTTACCCTCCTGCGGTCCAAGCGTTCCCCGGCGGTTAAGAATACAGGCCACAACGCCGAAGTCGTTCAGGCCCATCCAGGTGCCGCCGCCCAATTCGTCCAGTCCCGCGATCACGTCGTCGCGGTCCGGCCAGTGGCGGGCTGGGGGCTGCCAGGGCCGGTCGATTTGCTCGTCCCGGTTGGCGGCCACAAGCAGCGGCCAGCGGTGGTCCGGGCGGCGCAGAAGAACAACGGTGCACATCACCGCTATGTGGCAAAAAGGTCATGGTTTGGCAATTGCGCCTGCGCCGTTGGGCCATTATATCAACGGGAGAACAGGGCCGTTTCCGGCCCAATCACGACGAAAAATGGGGTGCACCTGACCATGACCGATGCGTTTCAAGACCGCGAAAAAGGCTTCGAGCGGAAATATCAGATGGATCGGGATCAGGAATTCCGGGTTCAGGCACGCCGTGACAAGATTTTCGGCCACTGGCTGGCCGACCGCTTCGGCCTGACCGGCGATGAGGCCGAGGCCTATGCCCTTGAGGTTGTCGACTCCAACTTCGACAAGCCGGGCGACGACGACATGATGGACAAGGTCAAGGCTGACATTTCCGCCAAGGGAGCGGGGATCGACGACGCCGAACTCGCCGCCAAGTTGGCGGAAGCCATGGCCGAAGCCTACAAGCAGATCATCGAAGACGCCTAAGCTAAGCCCGGCCAAGCCCGGCGTTACGCCGCGCCGAACACGCGGGCGAAAATCGTATCGACGTGTTTGGTGTGGTACTCCATCGCGAATAATTCGCTTAAAGCATCCGCGCTCATGTGGGCGGTGACATCCTTGTCCTGCTTCAGCCGGGACAACAGATCGCCTTTGCCCTCCCACACCTCCATCGCGTTACGCTGCACCAGACGGTAGGAATCCTCGCGGCTAACACCAGCTTGGGTCAGGGCCAGCAGGACACGTTGTGAGAACACCAAACCGCCCATGCCGTTGAGGTTCTTGTCGATGGCGTCTTCGTAAATTACCAGTTTGTCGATCACCCCGGTCAGGCGCGCCAGGGCGAAGTCCAGGGTGACCGTCGCATCAGGGCCGATCATCCGCTCCACTGACGAGTGCGAAATGTCCCGCTCGTGCCACAGGGCGACGTTCTCCATCGCCGGGATAGCGAAGCCGCGCACGATGCGCGCCAGTCCCGTCAGGTTTTCCGTCAGCACCGGGTTGCGCTTATGCGGCATGGCCGATGAGCCTTTCTGCCCCGGCGAGAAGTACTCTTCTGCCTCGCGCACTTCGGTGCGCTGCAGGTGGCGGATTTCCGTTGCCACTCGCTCAATCGAACTGGCGATCACGGCCAGCGCCGCGAAATATGCAGCATGCCGGTCGCGCGGGATCACCTGGGTTGAAATCGGCTCGGACTCCAGGCCAAGGGCCTTGGCAACGTGCTCTTCCACCCTAGGGTCGATATTCGCGAAGGTGCCCACCGCGCCGGAAATGGCGCAAGTCGCAATCTCCCGCCGCGCGGTTTCCAGGCGTTCGCGGTTGCGGGCGAACTCGGCATACATGCCGGCGAACTTCAGTCCCATGGTGGTCGGTTCGGCGTGAATGCCGTGGCTGCGTCCCATACACACCGTCATTTTGTGTTCATGGGCGCGGCGTTTGAACGCCTCCAGCAGGTCATCCATGTCCTTGAGCAGAATGTCCGTGGCCTGCACCAGCTGAACCGACAGGCAGGTATCCAGCACGTCGGACGATGTCATGCCCTGGTGGACGAACCGTGCCTCCGGGCCGACATGTTCGGCTAGGTTGGTCAGAAACGCGATGACGTCGTGTTTGACTTCGCGTTCGATCTCATCAATGCGGTCGACCTCGAACTTGCCCAGTTTCCACACCGCTTCGGCGGCGGATTTCGGGATGACGCCCAACTCCGCCTGAGCGTCGCAGGCGTGGGCTTCGATCTCAAACCAGATGCGGAATTTGTTCTCGGGCTCCCAGATTTTCACCATATCCGGGCGCGCGTAACGGGGGATCATGTACAGAGTCCTCAAAGAGATGACGAGGTGAGGCAGGTATAGAACCTTCTGCCCCGCGATGCCAGCGCCACACCGCCGCAACGCATTAAAAACCCCGCCGTTCCGCCTAAATCAGCCCGTCTCGGCGGAACGAGACATGGCGTCCGCGGCCAATGACGATGTGGTCGTGCAGGGTCAGGCCGACGGCGTCGAGCGCCGTCTTTACCGTCTGCGTCATCTCGATGTCGGCCCGCGACGGCGCGGGGTCCCCGGACGGATGGTTGTGCACCATGATCAGGGCGCTGGCGTTCAGTTCCAGGGCCCGCTTGGCGACTTCGCGCGGGTACACCGGGGTGTGGTCGACGGTGCCTTTCTGCTGCGCTTCGTCGGCGATCAGTCTGTTTTTCTTATCGAGGAACAGGATGCGGAACTGTTCGATCTCCCCGAACGCCATCTGCGCTGTGCAGTAATCGATCAGCGCATTCCAAGACGAGATCACGGGTTTGTCGATCACGCCGGCCCGCAGCATGCGGATCGCGCCCGCTTCGACCGCCTTCAACGCCGTGACGGCGGCCTCTCCCATGCCGTCGACCGCCATTAACCTGTTTTTGTCGGCGGTAATCACATCGGCGAAGGATCCGAAGGTATCGATCAGTGATTTGGCGAGGGGTTTGGTGTCTTTGCGGGGCAGTGCCGAAAACAACAGGAACTCCAACAACTCATAGTCGGCGAGGGCATCCGGGCCCGCATCCAGAAACCGTTTACGCAGGCGCGCGCGGTGACCCAGATGACCGGGCTTGGACTCTGATTCAGTTTTGGCCGTTTTGTCTGGGAAAAGCGAAGACGAGTATTCGTTCAACGCATCAAGATCGGGGCCGCTCTGCCGCTTGCCCGCCATCGCACCGCTACACGGCGAAGGGCGGGAACGTATGCCCCTCGGGGGAGAGCGTGAAGATTTCAAAGCCGTCGGCGGTGACGCCAATCGTATGCTCGAATTGGGCGGACAAAGACTTATCGCGGGTCACCGCGGTCCAGCCGTCGTCGAGAACCTTGGTGTCGTATTTGCCGGCGTTGATCATGGGTTCGACGGTAAAGATCATGCCTTCTTCCAAGCGCAAGCCTGTTCCCGGTCTGCCAAAGTGCATCACGTTCGGCGCGCTGTGAAACACCTGTCCGATGCCGTGGCCGCAGAAGTCGCGTACGACGGAGAACCGTTGGCTTTCAGCGTAAGTCTGAATCGCGTGGCCGATGTCGCCCAGGGTCGCCCCGGGTTTGACCGCCTCAATCCCCTTCATCATCGCGTGGTAGGTCGCCTCCACCAGCCGTTTGGCTTTGATCTTTACGTCGCCCACATAAAACATGCGGCTGGTGTCGCCATACCAGCCGTCAAGGATGGGGGAGACGTCGATATTGATGATGTCGCCGTCTTTCAGCGCCCGGTCGCCCGGAATGCCGTGGCACACCACGTGATTGATCGAGGTGCAGATTGATTTGGTGAAACCACGGTAGCCCAGTGGCCCCGGCACCGCATCGTGCTCAATTTGAAAGTCATGACAAAGCTGATCCAGCTCACCGGTGGTGATGCCCGGCTTCACATGCGGGGTGATGAAATCCAGCACTTCCGCGGCGAAGCGGCCTGATTTGCGCATGGCGGCGAACCCGTCCGGGCCATGCAGGACGATCTCATTCGGGCGCGGACGCTCAACTTTCTCGGCGGCTAAATTCATCACTCTATCTAGGCTATGCAGTCAGGGCGCAAGTTGAGGGTGACATATAGTCGTTTCAGGAGGGTAAATCCATGGGCAGCGGCTCGGTGACCCGGATTTGCTTGGGTGTGACTTGGCACTTGTAACACAGCACCTCGACCCCCGCTTTCATCGCTGCAATCAGCCCTTTTTCATAGTCCGGATCAATGTCTCCGGCGATCTGAAACGACGGTCCGTCGCCGCGCTGGACCAGATAAAACATCACCGCCCGGTGGCCCTCTTTGACCATGTCCGACAGTTCCACCAGGTGCTTGGCGCCACGGGTCGTAACGGCATCGGGAAATTCCACCGGCCCGGATTTGCTCAGGTCGCGCCGCAGGGTGACGTTCTTAACCTCCACATAACAAAGCGGCTTGCTGTCGTCCTCAAGCAGGATATCGATCCTGGAATTCTTGCCGTACTTCACTTCGCGGCGCAGGGCGGAGTAGCCTGCCAGCTCTTTGATCGTTCCGTTCTCAATCGCCTCCGTGACAAGCCCATTCGGCAGTCCGGTGTTGATGCCAACCTTGGCCCGCTTGATCTCGACGATCTCCCAGGTGAACTTGAGCTTGCGATTGGGATTCTGAGTCGGAGAAATCCACACTGGTGCCCCTTCCGGTTTGACCGACAGCATCGAGCCCGAGTTGGCGCAGTGCGCGGTTACGGTTTCGCCGCTGTCCAACTCGACGTCGGCAAAGAATCGCTTGTAGCGTTTGACCAGGCGGCCTTTGAGAAGGGGCATTTCAAATTTCATAATCGAACTTTCAACCTGCTCGCGTAATCACACTGGGGTTTCATCACTGCCTAAAGCGTCAGCCAAGCGCGATGCGGCTGACCCTGGCGCAAGGGGCTTTTGTTGGCGCGGGTCAGGGGCCCAGCCCGTCATGGTGACAATCTCAAATGTTGCTGTCACGCCCCCGGACTGAGACGCGAAATGGGTTTGGTAATGGTCTTCCATCGTCTGCCACAACCGGCGGCTGGTCAGGCCCCTTGCCCGGCCTGCCACTGCGTTGGTTTCGCCCAGGCTGCGAAGGGTATGTGCCAGCTCGGCAACGCTGTCGAACTCAACCTCGACCAAATCCAAATCCGTTACCGGCAGAGCGAACCCCGCGCGCACGAGAAGGTCTCCGGCATCACGCACATCCAGGAAAGGGGAGACACGAGGCGATACACCGCCCAGACGTGCGCTTTCTGCCTCTGTCCAGCTCGCCCGTAGTTCCTTCAGTGTTTGACCGCCGAACACCGTCGCAAGGAACAAGCCATCTGGCTTTAGGGTGCGCCGTAACTGAATGAGGCTTCCCGGCAGATCATTCGTCCAATGCAGGCACAGTTCGGCGAAGATCAGATCAAACGCCTGATCCCGGAACGGAATCCATTCCTCGTCGGCATTGGTACACAAGACGTCCCGCTCGGCCGCGCTTTCTGCGAACGCGTATGAAACGTCAGCCGAAACGCAGTCTTGAACGGCGTGGTTATCTTTCAAGGTCTGCGCGAGGTCTCCGTCCCGGCCGCCCAAAACCAGCGCTGTAGAGAACGACCGAGTGACGTCCCGCAGCCGGTCAAGCAGCCGGTCACGCGCCTCGTGCAGGAATTCGGGTGTGGACCCACCCAGAGCTGCGGCGCGGCTTCTGTTGCGGGCGACAGCGGCGCGGTCGAATATACGGGGCGGGCCAGACATGCCCCGCTTATGACATAGATCGGCAATACGCCGGAAGGGCCAGCGCTGGTACGTTAGGCGAGCATGAAAACCGAAGTGCGCGATGCAGCAAGGATGGTGGTCAACGCGGTGCTCCCGCCGCGCTGTCTGCTGTGCAGCGAACCGGTCGCCGATACCGGGGCTCTATGCGCGTCCTGTTTCGACACCGTTGAATTCATTACCCCACCCTGCTGTGCAAAGTGTGGCTTGCCCTTCCGCGACGCCTACGCCGGTGCACCAGAAGACCTCGTTTGCGGCGCCTGTGCCAAGTCTCCGCCAGCATTTGATCGTGCGCGGGCCGTCTGCCTTTACACCGAACACAGCCGGGCCCTGATTACGCGGCTCAAACACGCGGACCGCGCCGACTATGCTCCTGCCTTGAGCCGATGGATGGTGCGGGCCGGGGCGGACCTTCTTGCCGATGCCGACCTCCTGCTGCCCGTGCCGCTGCACAGGTGGCGCCTCTTCTGGCGCACCTACAATCAAGCGGCTTTGCTGACACGCCACATCCATCAGCACACCGGTATCTCTGCGCGATACGATATTCTCCGGCGCGTCAAAGCGACGCCATCTCAGGGCCGGTTATCGGCAGCTGCACGGCGTAAAAACGTGGTCGGTGCGTTCGCGGTCCGGCTGAAAGCAGAAGTCGCAGGCCGAAATGTTGTTCTTATTGATGACGTGCTGACGACCGGCGCAACCTTGAATGCCTGCGCACGTGCCCTGCGCCAGGCCGGAGCGAAAAGGGTCGACGCATTGGTGGCAAGCCGCGTTCCAGCGCCTCAGTCGTGAGCTTTCATTTGAAAATGCGGGCCGCAGGCGCGCTTGCGGCGTACAAGTTCATCCGCCGGCAAAGAGGGGCCAGCGCAGCACAGCGCGTCGCAGTCTGCTTTGGCCCGTTTCGAGCCCGACCAGGAGATGGCGCGGCTCGGCAGCGGGGTGGCATTTTGCGCCAATGGGACGGCCAGCTTCTGAAACATGTCGATCAAGGCTTTGAACGCCAGAGTGTCCAGAGCCTCCAGATCACAGTCTTGGGGAATGGCAAAAAGTTTGACGGCGACGATGGGGCCTTCGTCTACCTTCGGCGCCATGTGATGGACCGTGACACCGAATTCGACCGCATCTTCATACAGCGCGAAAACGCTGGGGTATCGGCCCGGATAGGTCGGCGGACCAGGGTGAAAGTTGAAGCTGCCGCAATCCATGTCATCGAGCACGGATTTCGGCACAATCACCGGTGAACAAAAAGCGATAAGCCGTGATCCCACCACTTTGTCTCGGCTAAGGGTGAGCAAATCGTTGTGGCTAGACGCATGCACGACATCGCAAGAGGGATTTGCCTTGGTCAGGAGTGGTGTGAGCGCGCTGGCCTCCGCTTCTCCCGTCAGAAGAATGATCCTTCTAACGGCTGCTGCTTCGGTGTTGATCACAGGCTTACACCATCCTTGAAGACGAAACGCCAAGGCCTAATATGCCATACATCACTCTCTTTCTCTAACCGGGCCTTTTAGCTTCCATGGCAGACATCGAAGTATATTCCTCGCCCTTGTGCGGCTTTTGTCACCACGCCAAGAGACTCCTCTCGTCGAAAGGGGTGGACTTCACCGAGATCAATGTGTTGACCGACCCTGGCCGCAAGAAGGAGATGATCCAGCGGGCGGGTGGTAGAACATCTGTCCCGCAAATCTTCATCGACGACGCTCATATCGGCGGCTGCGACGATCTGTATGCACTTGAACGCGACGGACGGCTTGATCCGCTATTGCAACCGGCGGACAGGCAGGACAGCCAGCCGTGACGGAGCCGGGCTCGTTTAAGGCAGCCTGTCTGCAGGTAAATGCAGGCAATGACCTCAAAGAAAACGTTGATGTCGCGTTGGGACTGGTTCAGCGCGCCGCAGACGACGGGGCTGATCTGGTTCTGATGCCGGAAAATGTCACCATGATGGAATGGGGCAGGCGGGCCATCACCGAAAAAGCGCAAACCGAAGAGGATCACGAAGGTCTAGCGGCCTTCAGAGAAGCGGCCAGGTCTCACGGCATTTGGCTGCATTGCGGCAGTCTATCCATAAGCCTCCCGGATGGCCGCGTCGCGAACCGCACCTATGTTGTCGATCCTGCGGGAGAAATCGTCGCCCGCTACGACAAAATTCACATGTTCGATGTCGATCTTGGCAATGGCGAACGCTATGCGGAAAGCTCGACCTTTGCGCCGGGCGATGGCGCGGTGACTGTCGATCTGCCCTGGGGGCGTCTCGGCCTCACCATTTGCTATGACCTTCGCTTTCCGGCGTTGTACCGCACGCTCGCGCAGGCTGATGTCCACTTCATCACTGTTCCGTCGGCCTTCACCCAGGTGACCGGAGAAGCGCATTGGCATGTGTTGTTGCGGGCGCGGGCCATCGAGACCGGCAGCTACGTCTTCGCACCGGCGCAGACCGGCCTGCATCCCGGTGATCGAGCGACCTTCGGTCATGCCCTGATCATCGATCCGTGGGGCAAGGTCCTGGCTGATGGCGGCAAGGATGTGGGCGTCGTTTCCGCGGAGATTGATGCGGGCCTAGTCGCCAAGATCCGCAAGAAAATGCCGTCCCTGAGCCATGATAGGCCCTTCTCAGGCCCTGAATAGGTCCAGCGCTCGCCTTAATAAACTTGAAACATCAATCGTTTAGCCTTACGTCCTCACCGCGCCACCGTGAGTAAGGGCTATGATTGTTTACGATTTAATCTGTGACGAAGAGCACGAATTTGAGTCGTGGTTCAAAAGCAGCGCGGCCTATGACTCGCTGCGCAAGTCACGCAAGGTCCTGTGCCCGGTGTGCGGCAGCGCCAAGGTACGCAAAGCGCCGATGGCGCCCCGAATCTCGAAATCTGGCATTGGTGAGCTTGCGCCGCCCGCCACATCCGACCCTGAGCCGAGCGCGCCGACGACGGTGCCCGGTCAGGACGATATGGCCTAGGTCGTGACCAAGGCCGTCGAAGCGATCAAAGAACTGCAGGCTACGATCGAAAAGAAATTCGAAGATGTCGGCGACAAGTTCCCCGAAGAAGCCCGTAAAATTCATTACGGCGAAGCGGAATCGCGCGGCATTTACGGCGAGGCGAGCCCCGAAGAGGCGCAAGAGCTGATCGAGGAAGGCGTTGAGATCGCCGCCGTGCCTTGGGTTAAGCGGAAGCTGTCCTAGGACGGCACGTCTTTAGCCCCTGGCCTGGGCCGCGACGCCCAACAGGCAGCGTTCAAGATCGGCCGCGATCTGCTTGAAATCGCACAGTGGCGAAGCGGCTACTCTGTCGCGCAGCCCCAGCCGCAAATCGTTCAGGGCTGACAGGTCAGAGCATTTATCTGTCAGAACGCGCACGTAATCCTCCGGCCCGTCCGCGATCCAATCACGCAGTCCAACAGTCGTGAGGAAGCTCGCGCTATGACGTCCGGCAAATGTCTTGCCGGGCCAGGTCAGCACGGGCACGCCCATCCACAGCGCTTCGCATGTCGTCAGACATCCGGAGTAGGGATGGGGATCTAGTGCGATATCGATTTCGTTATACGTGGCGAGAGCGTCTTCGTGCGGTGCGGTTGCGCGCAAATCCAGCCGTGATGGTGCGATCCCAGACGCTGCGAATTTTTTCTGGCAACGCGCGATCGTCGACGCATCGCCAAACCCGTCTGCTGTCAACAGTAGGCGGCTGTCCGGCACGGCGTTCAGGCATGTCGCCCAAAGTTCGATGGTCAGGTCGTTGATCTTGTTGATCTTGTTGAGGCTGCCGAAGGTCACCCAGCCGTTGGACAGCGCCGGCAGCGCAGACACGCCGGGTGCGTAGCTAGGGGCCTTGTAGCCTGCATAGGTGACCGGTAACTTGAGGACTGTCTCTGAGTACAGGTGTTCGCACTCGGGTGGTGTTTCGACCGGGTCGCTCAGAAAATAGTCGATCGCCTCAACGCCCATCGTGGCGTACTGGCCGCCCACCCACTTGATTTGCACCGGCGCCGCGCGCTCTGCCAACACGGGCAACCGATGCCCGACCGCATGACCGGACATCTCAAGCAGCACATCAAGGCGGTCGTCGCGTATCATATCCAACAATGTCTGGTCATTGAGGTGCGCGACCGTCTTCCAGTGGTCAGAGAGGGTTCGGAACCGTGCGGTGACTTCATCGCTCACAGTCTGATTGGCGTAGGTCAGAATTGAAATTTTTGTCTGATCCAGTGCTTCCAGGATGGGGAGCGCAAGGAAACCCACGGGGTGACGGCGGAAGTTTCCGGACAGTAATCCAACTCGGAGTCTTCCGCGCGGCGCTGTGCCCTTAACCCGGGGATCAGGCATTCTGCGTTTTCCGAACATCTCGCGCCACGTGGCGACTGATGAAGGGTTGCCGCTGTCTGGTGGCGTCGGTGCATACTGTTCCGCGAAGATGAGGTCGCTCAGCAGGTAGGGGTTCCGCGGGTCCTGCTCTGTCGCCGTGCGAAGGTGCGAAATGCCCTCCTCAACTCTCAACGACCGGGCAAGTAAATCCCCAAGGTTCTTGTGAATGGCCGCATTTTGGGGATTTACGCCGAGCACTTGCCGATACAAGCGCTCCGCCGAGTCAAATTCGCCCTCAAGTTTCAGGAGGTTGCCGAGGTTGGTCATGGCCTCCGTGTTTCCCGGCTCCCGTTCGAGAACATCCCGATAGAGTTTAATGGCGCTGGTCCGTTGGCTGGGGCGCGCAAGTGTTCTGACAAATGAAATCGTTGCTTCCACGCCGCCGTGTTCAACCTTTGCGCGGGCCAACGCGCTGCGCGCCGATCCATCGTGTCCGATATCGCCGATCAGCCGGCCGTGGCGCGTGGTCGCCCCAAGAGCGTTCGCATCAAGCCGCCGGGCATGCCGAAACGCCGCTTCAGCCTGAACTGTGAAACCAACGAATTGACACGCGATTCCATAGAGCAACCAATACTCGTAAGAATGCCTGAGTGTAGGAGGCGGTCGCCTGAGGCCGGCGTAGGCGGCATGAAAGTCCCGCGCAGCAATCAAAACCTTTGCATGTGCCATCCGCGCCTCATCGGGGAGGGGTGACACTTGCTCAGCGTCAGCGAATCTCGGAAGGGCTGCCGTCGGCTGGGCCAACTGAATTAGCGTCTCGGCAATATTTATGAGCGCGGGCCAATGCGTCGCCTCGACATCAAGCGCGTTCGCAAACGCACCAGCGGCGTCCTCCAAGCGCTGTGAGAGTGCATAGGCTGCGCCCAGATTGGTCAAAATCGCCGCGTTGTTCGGGTCCTTTGTGTGCGCGTCAACAAGGGCGGTGATGGCAGCTTCCGGTGCGCCCTGCGAAATCTGTTCGATGCCTTCGGTGAGAAGGCGTTGTGCACGCCTGCGCGACAACGGCTGCAACACCCTGTCAGAGATAAAGCTCGAGAGAGGCATGGGCCGAAGTGCCCCTAGTTGCGTGAAGCGAACAGGATGTAATTGACGCTGACATCTGTCCCGGTTTTCCATTCGCCCGTCGCCATCTCAAACTCCAGTCCGGTGATGTCTTTGACGGTGAGCCCTTCCGACCGTAGCACCCGGGCCAATTCACTCGGTTTGACAAACTTCGACCAGTCGTGGGTTCCGGCTGGCACCCAATTCACGACATATTCAGCGACGCCTTTTCCCAAAACCAGACTGCGTAGCGTGCGGTTCAGCGTGGACAGCGCGAACAATCCTCCCGGCTTCACCTTTTGACAGATGCTTCTGACGAACAGCTCGATGTCCGCAACATGCTCGACCACCTCAAGCGCAAATACGGCATCGAAGGTCTTACCGGTGAGAAACTGATCTTCCGGCGCAGCTTCAAGATAAGTGATGTCCAGTCCAGACTGCGCGGCGTGATCGCGCGCGGCGGCGACATTTTCTTCAGCGGCGTCTGCGCCGGTCACGTCGAAGCCTAGCCGGCAAAAGGGTTCGGCAATCAATCCGCCGCCACATCCAATATCAAGTAGGGACAAGCCGGAGAACGGTCTTTTCCCATCCAGGTCTTTTTCAAAGTGCGCCGCGCAAGAGTCTGCGAGCGCGCGCACCCGCGCCGGATTGAGCTTATGAAGAGGCGCAAAGGGCCCCTCGTAGTCCCACCAGGAGTCGGCGAGGGCGGCAAATCCTCGAATTTCCCCTTCATCCCTTGAGGATGGCAGGGAGGACGGCATCTCGGCGGACCGCAGTTTTGCGTCTGATCCAGCCATATTGCGTCTTTCCTCCATTGGGGCGTTTCAGTATGTATACGGCGGCCTGGGACTCGGATGGGCCGAACGTCATCCATAGCAAACTCACACGCCCGAGGTCACGAGTTCTGCTGGGCCATTGGGCGCCCTCGACAAATTGCGGGCCTGGCGCAGGTGAGCCTGCTGCTCTGATAGGTTGATACATGCGGATTGTGCAAAAATTTGGCGGGACGTCTGTCGCCGATCTAGACCGGATCAGAGCGGTCGCCGAACGCGTCAAGGCAGAGGTTGATGCGGGGAATGAAGTTGCCGTGGTCGTCTCCGCGATGGCTGGCGTGACCAATCAGCTGGTTGAGTATTGCTCCGACATCGCACCGATGCATGACGCGCGGGAATATGACGTCGTCGTTTCAACGGGCGAACAGGTCACCAGCGGATTACTGGCGATGGCCCTGCAGGCGCTGGGCGTTGATGCGCGCTCTTGGCTGGGATGGCAAATTCCCGTGCGGACCGACGGCGTTCATGGCAAGGCGCGGGTTCAATCGATAGAGACGCAAGGACTCATTGAGCGTCTCACTTCTGGCCAGGTTGCTGTGGTGCCCGGGTTTCAGGGCGTCGGAGAGGACCGCAGGGTCACGACCCTCGGGCGGGGCGGTTCAGATACGACGGCTGTTGCGTTGGCTGCTGCGCTGAAGGCGGACAGGTGTGACATCTATACGGACGTCGACGGTGTGTACACGACTGATCCCCGTATCGTTCCGGCTGCGCGCAAGCTCGATAAGATCACGTATGAAGAAATGCTGGAGATGGCATCGCTCGGTGCCAAAGTGCTGCAGACCCGCTCTGTAGAATTGGCGATGAACCATCATGTGCGCCTGCAGGTTTTGTCATCATTCAAGGAAGAGCCAGGAACCCTGGTGTGTGACGAGGAAGAAATCGTGGAACAGGAAGTCGTGAGCGGCATTGCCTATAGCCGGGATGAAGCGAAGGTGACGCTGATCAGTGTTGAAGACCGGCCCGGCATAGCTGCGTCAATTTTCGGCTCGTTGGCTGACGCCAATATAAATATCGACATGATCGTCCAGAACGTGTCGGAAGACGGCACGACCGATGTCACGTTTACGGTCGGCCGCGGTGATCTGGACCGCGCCAAACAAGCGGTGACCTCCGCCTCGGACATCAAGTTCAGGGACCTTCAGACCGACGGCGAAGTCGTTAAGGTGTCGGTGATTGGTGTTGGGATGCGGTCTCATGCCGGTGTCGCCAAGACCATGTTCAAAGCGCTGGCGGACAAGGGCATCAATATTCAGGTGATCTCCACGTCAGAGATCAAGGTCAGTGTGCTTATTGCCGAGGAGTACACGGAGCTCGCCTTGCGCTCGCTTCACACGGCGTTCGAGTTGGACGCGGCTTGAACGTGGCTCCAATGACCCCTATGCCGCCGTCAGAAACCCTTCAGGCTCTCTGGAAAAAAGGGACAGATTTCCTGGGGTGCGAGTACGCCATCCTGGGCGGTGCCATGACCTGGGTGTCGGAGCGGAACCTGGTGGCGGCTATTTCCAATGCCGGCGGCTTCGGTGTCATCGCCTGCGGGTCAATGACGCCTGATCTGCTGGACGATGAAATAAAAGCAACACAAGCCCTGACCACCAAGCCGTTCGGCGTCAATCTGATCACCATGCACCCTGATCTCGACGCCCTCATCGACGTGTGCGGCGCGAACAAGGTGTCTCATGTGGTTTTGGCTGGGGGGTTGCCGTCGTCGAAGGCGATCACGGCCGTGAAAGATCACGGCGCTCAGGTTATTTGTTTTGCACCTGCGGTGGTGATCGCCAAGCGGTTGACAAAAATGGGCGCCGACGCGCTGGTCATTGAGGGCAGTGAGGCCGGTGGTCACATTGGCCCGGTGGCGACAAGTGTGTTGGCGCAAGAGATCTTGCCGCAGGCGGCTGACCTGCCGGTTTTTGTCGCGGGCGGAATTGGGCGGGGCGAAGCCATCGTCAACTATCTTGATATGGGTGCCGCCGGCGTTCAAATGGGAACGCGCTTCGTCTGTGCCCATGAGAGCATTGCGCATCCGTTATTCAAGAAAGCCTTTATCAAGGGCAACGCGCGAGATGCAGTCGTCACGATACAACTAGACAAACGGTTTCCGGTCATTCCGGTACGTGCGCTGGCGAATGCAGGAACAGAAGAATTCTTGGCCACTCAGCGCGCCGTGATCGAAAAGTTCACTGCGGGTGAAGTGGATCAAAAGCAGGCGCAGTTGGAGATCGAGCACTTCTGGGCCGGCGCCCTGCGGCGGGCTGTGATCGATGGTGACATCGAACGCGGGTCCCTTATGGCGGGGCAAAGCGTCGGGATGGTGACTCAAGAGCAGTCCACTGCCGAAATCATCAGTGAGATCGTTGATCAGGCTAATACGGCGCTCTCCAAAAGACGTCCCTGACGGGGTCTTCCGTACCCCTATCGGTTTCGACTTCAACCCTGTCTGCGCGGGCGCCATCCGCCACGGGCTGCATTTGTTCTAATAGAATCAATATGGTACACTTTTCCCTCAACAGTTGGCGTATGTTCTGAGTCCGCCCCTCTCGTTTGTTGAGGGCATTTCCTGGGCAGTTTCGCTCCAATACCTGGTTGAGCCGTAGAGTCACCATTGAATAAATCAGACCCCTTTCGCGGCATTCACGCCGGTTCTGACTCTGTGGATCAGGCTGATGGTGAACTGGTCTCCAACGCAAGTTATGCCGAAGACCCTGTTCAAGCGGATCACATTGGCGCACTTTTGTGTGCGACACGGATGCGGGCCGGAGGCGACCTTCAAGAGATCGCCCGTATTCTTAAGATCCGTTACGGATACCTTGTCGCGATTGAGGACAGCCGTTTTGAGGATTTGCCCGGTACCGCGTACTCGATCGGTTTCGTCAGAGCCTACGCCGATTACCTGGGTCTTGACGGCGACGCAGTCGTAAGGCGCCTGCGTGACGAAATGAGCGGCGCGGTCACGCCCACGCGTTTCGAGTTCTCTGTACACAATGTCGAAAGCGGCCTTCCCAACGGCAGCCTTTTGGCCATCGCCGTGGCTCTTGGAATGTTCGTGTACAGTGGTTGGTTTGTATTCACGAATAATGAGCGGACAGCGGTCGACCTCATACAGGAAGTGCCCGAACGGCTCGCGGTTCTCATCGATGGGGCGAGTTCGCCGGACGCGCTGGCGATGGGCGAAGGTGAGTCAGAGGCTGAAGTTGAGGTCGCCGCCGCTGCGGACCCTGAGCCCGCTATCGCGTCTCAAGCTGCTGCGCCGGAACCACCTCAAGCCGAGACCAGCTCCAACGCGGACGCGGAAATACTGCCAGCCCAGACCACTGAAGAAGTGGCTGATCAAGAGATTGCCCTTGTAACCGGTCCCATGGTGGCTGACGAGGTAAGTGACCCCGTCGCAGTGACAGAAGCTGCCGACCTCGAAAACATAGACTCGCCCACTGAGGCCGAAGTCCCGGCGCCACCGCCGGCCGCGATATCCGAGGAGCCTGTTAATGTTGACGGGGAGGCGCCCGCAGCATCCGAAGTGGCGTCCGCGGTTGTCATACCGGACACCGAAGCGCCCCAATCCGAGATCGCCGAGCCAGTTCAGGCGATCGAGCCTGAGGTGCAAGTCGAAGTCTCCGCGCTTCAGGCCGCACCAGATTCAACACCCGAACGTTCGGTCGCGCCGGCTGAACCGGAAGACGCATCGCCCGTCGTGGCGGACGGTATTGAAGAACCGGCAAGTCCGCCCACCGTGTCCGACACCCAAACCGCCGTGGCAGATGCTGAAGCTACCCAGGACGATGCCACTGCCGAAGAAATCTCTGAACAGTCCGCTTCTTCATCCGAGATCGATCCGGGCGAAACCGAGTCCGTGCAGGTGGCGTCCGCCGATGACGGCAATCTCGTGATTGAGTTGCGGGCGAAGTCGGACAGCTGGATCCAGGTGCGTGACGGCAACGATCTGCTGCTCACACGTCTCTTGCGTAAAGGCGAGGTGTACCGGGTGCCTGACCGTGAGGGCCTGACCCTGATGACCGGAAACGCTGGTGGGTTAGATGTGTTCATAGGCGGCGATCTGGCGCCGCCGCTGGGCAATGAGGGTGTTGTGCGCCGCGGTGTGCCCCTCAATGCAGATAGTCTCCGGGCCGGCTTAACGTCCGGCTGACGTGCTTGGTCTGGCGGCAGCTCTGTTGCTTGACCGTCTAATTGGTTATAACCGCCGCAACTGCCCTTTTTCTCCGGACTTAAAATGAGTCTTAGGCCCTACAGAGATATCGTTCGCCGCACATCACGGCAGATTTTTGTCGGCAAAGTGCCCGTCGGAGGTGAGGCGCCCATCACGGTGCAATCAATGACCAACACAGTCACGTCAGACGTTGACGCGACTGTCCGGCAGATTAAAGGCTTGGAGGAAGCTGGAGCAGATATCGTCCGTGTCTCCTGTCCAGACAAAGACGCGACAGCGGCCCTAGAAAAGATCGTCGCATCGGTTGATGTGCCTATCGTCGCTGATATTCATTTCCATCATCAGCGCGCGATTGAAGCTGCGAAAGCGGGGGCGGCGTGCCTGCGCATCAATCCGGGCAACATCGGGTCTGCAGACCGTGTCAGAGATGTCGTGAATGCGGCGAAAGATCATGGGTGCAGTATCCGCATTGGCGTGAACGCGGGTAGTCTCGAACGCCATTTGCTCGAAAAATATGGAGAACCTAATCCTGAGGCACTCGTCGAGAGCGCTTTGTTTCATGCGGGCATTCTTGAGGATCACGACTTTCTTGATTTTAAAATCAGCGTGAAGGCGTCGGACGTCTTTTTGGCGGTTGCGGCCTACCAATCACTCGCAGACCAATGCGACTACCCGCTTCACCTAGGCATCACAGAGGCTGGCGGGCTGCGCACTGGGACCGTGAAATCCGCCATCGGGATTGGCAATCTGCTCTGGGCCGGTATCGGCGATACCATACGGGTGTCGTTGTCGGCGGATCCGGTCGAGGAAATAAAAGCCGGTTTCGAAATATTGAAGGCCTTGGATTTGCGCCATCGTGGCGTTCGAATTGTGTCGTGCCCATCTTGTGCTCGCCAGGGCTTCGATGTCATCAAAACGGTCGAAACCCTTGAGGCGCGCCTGTCGCATATTTCGACATCGATGTCTCTTTCCATCATTGGCTGCGTGGTCAACGGTCCCGGTGAGGCGAAGCTGACCGATTTCGGCATTACCGGCGGCGGAAACGGCGCTCACAAGGTGTACGTCTCCGGTTTCGCCGATCACAACATCACCGATGACAAGAAGATTGACCATCTCGTCGCCTTGATCGAAAAGAGGGCGCAAGAGATCGAGGCTGCAGCGGCTACCGAAGGCGATCCTGCCGGCACACGCGCCGCCGAGTAGCGGCTAGCATCTCACCCAACCATTAGAAGGTTTGTGCTGATCGTGTCTGGATTGCAACCCGTTCGTGGAACTCATGACCTGCTTGCGGAAGACCATGCCAAGCATCGCGCTGTGGTTGACGCCGCACGCCGGGTTGCGGGTTTGTACGGGTTCGAGGAAATCGCGACCCCAATCTTCGAGTTTACCGATGTGTTTTCCCGCACCCTAGGAGACACGTCCGACATCGTGACCAAGGAGATGTACACCTTTGAAACGAACGGCGGGGAGAGCATCACATTACGGCCCGAGGGCACAGCGGGTGTTGCACGCGCCTTCATTTCCAACGGCATGGCCCAGCACCTGCCTTGGAAAGCGTTCTACGCCGGTCCTATGTTTCGGCATGAACGGCCTCAAAAAGGCCGGCAGCGGCAGTTTCACCAAATCGGTGTTGAGCTCGTTGGGCCGGACACACCCATTGCCGATATCGAGGTAATCGCGCTGGCGTCCCAGCTGTTGTCCGAGCTTGGATTGGCTGAACACGTGACGCTTGAAATCAATTCTCTCGGCGATTCGTCAAGCCGCGAGGCGTACCGCGAGGCCCTCGTTAAATTCTTTTCGAATCACAAAAATGGGCTATCAGAGGACAGCCGCGAACGGCTGGTGAAAAATCCGATGCGCATACTCGACTCCAAATCGGAACAAGACAAAGCGATTGTTGCCGATGCGCCGCAGTTTGGGGACTTCCTTAACGCCGAGTCCGCGGCGTTCTTCGATGAGGTGAAGTCCGGTCTTGCGTCTCTGGGAATTTCCTACCAAGAGAATCCAAGGCTCGTGCGCGGCCTGGACTATTATTGCCATACTGCTTTTGAGTTCACGACAACGTCGCTGGGTGCCCAAGGCACTGTTCTTGCTGGTGGACGATATGATGGGCTCGTCGAGCAAATGGGAGGGCCGTCGACGCCGGCAGTGGGATGGGCCGCTGGTATCGAGAGACTCTCTCTGTTGTCACCTGGAACCGATGAACGAACCAGGCCGGTCGCGGTCATACCCGTGTCGCCCGACCTCATATCCCAGGCTGTGACGATTGCACATGACATACGGATGGCGGGGCACACGTGTGACCTCGGCTATTCGGGAAATATGAAGCGCCGTCTCAAGCGGGCAGACAAAATCAATGCCCGGGCTGCCGTGTTGGTGGGCGAGGACGAGCTCAAAAGCCAGTCTGTTTCATTGCGGGATCTCGACACCGGGCAGCAAGACCAGGTGAAGCTTGATGAACTCGTCGAAGCCTTGGCCAGCCTGGACTCCGGGTCTTGAATTCATGAGCCTGAACGAAAGTCTCAGCAAGATCGTTGCGCGGCACGAGGAACTTCAGTCGCGCTTGGCGACAGACCGGGACCTCGACTCCAAATCCATGTCGGAGATGGGGAAAGAGCTGTCCGAGCTCACCCCAATTGTCGAAAAAATTCAGCAGGTCGAAAGACACAGGCAAGAAATCGAAGAGGCCCAGGCGCTGCTTGAAGAGGCTGGGGGCGACAGCGAAATGAAAGCGCTTGCTGAGGAAGAACTTACCGGACTACTGGCGCAGGTGCCTGGCCTGGAGCATGAGTTGCAACTCATGCTTATTCCGAAAGACTCCGATGACTCGCGGAATGCGCTTCTTGAAATCCGCGCGGGTACTGGCGGCGAGGAAGCAGCCCTATTCGCGGCGGATCTTTTCCGCATGTACGAAAAGTACGCTTCGTCCCAGGGGTGGCGTTTCGATGTGATGGACATCAGTGAGACCGGAATTGGCGGCTTTAAAGAGGCTATCGCCAATGTCTCCGGGAAAGATGTATTTGGCCGGCTGAAGTTTGAATCGGGCGTGCACCGCGTGCAACGTGTGCCAACCACAGAGGCTGGCGGGCGCATTCACACGTCCGCGGCCACTGTCGCGATCATGCCTGAAGTTGAAGACGTTGAAATCGAGATCGATGCCAAAGACTTACGTATCGATACATACCGGGCACAGGGCGCAGGGGGGCAGCACGTCAATAAGACGGATAGCGCCGTGCGTATCACACATATTCCCACCAATATTGTCGTCCAGTGTCAGGATGAAAAATCCCAGCATAAAAACCGGGCTAAGGCGATGAAGGTTCTGCGCGCGCGGTTGTACGATCAGGCCAAAGCTGAGAAAGACCAGGCGCGGGCGGCGGATCGCAAGGATCAGGTGGGCAGTGGCGATCGCTCGGAGCGCATAAGAACGTATAACTTTCCCCAGGGCCGGGTCACGGATCACCGGATCAACCTTACGCTCTACAAGCTTGACGCCATGATGGAAGGTGGTGCGCTAGATGAATTTGTTGATGCACTGGCCACCGAAGATCAAGCGGCCAAGCTTGCGGCCATGAACGGGTGATGCCGAAGGCTTAACCATGGCCAGGCAGCTTCAAGAGGTCCTGCAAGACGCCTGTCAAAAGTTGGCTGAGTCCGGGATCGAGTCCGGGCGGCTGGACGCCAGGATTTTGATTGCGCATGTGCTCAATGACGATGCCTCTTCACTCGTCACCAAAGGGGAGCTCACTATCAGTGAGGATCACCTATCCGTTTTCAACGAATTGATCTCACGCCGTCAGAACCATGAGCCGGTGAGCCGAATCTTGGGCGAGCGCGAGTTTTGGAGCCTGCCGTTTCAGATCGACGCCAATACGCTGGACCCGCGGCCGGATACGGAAACAGTGGTCGAAGTTGCGTTGAAGATTGCGGCGGAGCAGGGCCGCCCACCCAAACTGATTTTGGATGCAGGAACAGGGTCAGGATGCATTTTACTGTCCCTGCTTAGCGAGTGGACCTCGACCGTCGGGGTCGGACTGGATTTCTCTCCCCAAGCTTTGCAGGTGGCCGGCAAGAATGCGGAACTGCTTGGCTTGTCAGATCGCGCCAGATTCGTCGTATCGGACTGGCTGTCCGCCTTCCAAGGGAATTTTGATTTCATCGTCAGCAATCCGCCCTACATTCGCAGCGGCGAAGGGCGGGGCTTACCCAGTGACGTGCGGGACTTCGATCCAGCCTTAGCTCTGTTTGCTGGTGAAGACGGATTGGCTGCCTATCGCGTCCTCATTCCCGAATCGCGGGACAGGATTGCGTGCGGCGGCGTGTTTGTCGTCGAGGTGGGCTACGACCAGAGCACTCCCGTGTGCGAGCTGCTTGAGCAATCCGGATATCGCGAAATAACGCCGCATAAAGACCTATCCGGTCAGGATCGCTGTATCTCAGCGAAAGTGCCGTAAAAAAAGGTTGGACATTGGACTCTTCCTGATTAACATCTGTTCTAGCCAAGGCATTCGACCAGACGGTGCTGGTTTCAGCGCAGACGAAAGCTTGGTGATTAGGACGGCTGGGGCCGTTCGCAGCCAACTCCCAAAAGACGAACAACGGGAGCCGTGAATCGGGACACTTTCCCGTGCGGCGATGGCTGAACTAATAAGGAATTCGATCCAACAACTCGGCATCAGACATCAATGTCAAAGTCATCCGGTTCTAAGGGGCGGGGTCGCAACCGCAACAGCGGTGGAAAGCGATCTCAGGGGCGAGGCGGGAATTACGATCCCAATACGGGGCGCAATCGCGGCAACGCTCAGCAATTAATGGACAAATATCTTACGTTGGCGCGAGATGCGGCTTCGCAGGGAGACCGCATCGCTGCAGAGAACTATTTTCAGCACGCCGATCACTATTACCGCGTTGTGTATGCCCGCAACGAACAGCAAGAGGCGCGCCGCCGGGCGAATGGGTCAGGGAATGCCGACACATCCGGCGGCGATCCCATCCCGGTCCAAAGCGGCGGGAACAATCAGGGTCCAGTTGACCTAGTCGACTCCTCCAACGGAGAAGGCCAGGGCCAAAAGGATGCCGCCGCCGGCGATAATGTCACCACGGACGCGGATGCAGAGAAAAAGCCCAAGCAGGACAAAAAGCCCCGGCGTGGACGCCCCTCAAAGAAGACGGCGGACGCAGACGAAGGTGCATCAAAGGCGGCAGAGTAGCGCTATATTCTCGGCCTGGCTCGGGCAGACCGTCAATTAAAGTGCCCGCCGCCTCTTGCAGCGATTCATGTTGCAACCAATATTCCTTGCAGTTGCAGTGCCGGATCAGCGTCTGATCCGCAGCAATCCCTGAGTGGCGTGGGACCATTGCAAGATGAATATTGATAACCTGACCGAGCGTTCCAAAGGATTTTTACAGGCCGCGCAAACCATTGCTCTGCGGGATGGCCATCAGCACGTCCTGCCATTGCACGTGCTGAAAGCCTTGCTCGACGATCGGGAAGGGCAAGCGGCGCGGCTCATTGAAGCCTGCCAGGGCGATGCTCGGAGGGCCGCTGAAGACACTGATCAGGCGCTGCAGAAACTGCCTAAAGTTGAAGGGTCTGCGGCGCAAATGTATGTGTCGCAGGACTTGGCCAAGACCCTGGATCGGGCGGTGCAGCTTTCTGAGAAAGCCGGCGATTCCTTTGTCACGGTTGAGTACCTCCTGCTTGCGCTCGCAATCGATAAAGCGTCCGAAACAGGCAAAGTTCTGGCTGGCGCGGGTGCGGCTCCAGACAAGATCAATGCGGCTATCACCGCAGCCCGTAAGGGTAAGACGGCAGAGTCGGCGAACGCCGAGGATCAGTTCGAAGCGTTAAAAAAATACACAAGGGACCTCACCGAAGCGGCACATGCTGGAAAGCTGGATCCGGTGATTGGGCGCGATGAAGAGATTCGCAGAACCATCCAAGTCCTATCCCGCCGCACCAAGAACAATCCCGTACTGATCGGCGAACCCGGCGTTGGCAAGACGGCGATTGTCGAAGGGCTGGCCCTGCGCATTATCAGCGGTGACGTACCTGAAAGCTTGAAACAAAAATCACTCCTTACCCTCGATCTCGGCGCGCTCATCGCCGGTGCCAAGTTTCGTGGTGAGTTCGAAGAGCGTCTCAAGGCTGTTCTCAATGAAGTAACGGAGTCTGCCGGTCAGATCGTTCTATTTATCGACGAGATGCACACCCTGGTTGGAGCGGGTGCGGCCGAGGGTTCGATGGATGCGTCTAACCTGCTCAAGCCAGCTCTCGCACGTGGAGAATTGCACTGCATCGGTGCGACCACGCTGGATGAGTATCGTAAGCACGTCGAAAAAGACGCGGCCCTTGCGCGGCGTTTTCAGCCTGTCTTCGTGAATGAGCCCAATGTCGAGGATACGATTTCGATCCTCAGGGGAATCAAAGAAAAGTACGAGATGCACCACGGGGTGCGTATTTCAGACAATGCCTTGGTCGCAGCCGCGACATTGTCAAATCGCTACATCACGGACCGGTTTCTGCCCGACAAGGCGATCGATCTGATGGATGAGTCGGCGAGCCGTTTGCGGATGGAGGTGGACTCCAAGCCTGAGGAACTGGACGAGCTTGATCGTAAAGTCATTCAGCTCAAGATCGAGCGGGAAGCTCTTAAGAAAGAAAAGGACACGGCGTCGCAAGACCGGCTTGAGAAACTGGCTTCGGAATTGGAGGAGCTTGAGGCGAAGTCTCAGGACCTCACCAGCCGCTGGCAAGATGAAAAGAACAAACTGGCCGACGCGACTAAAGTTAAGGAAGAGTTGGAGCAGGCACGCTTGGACCTCGACCATGCGTTGCGTGACAGTGAATACGAGAAAGCCGGCCAGCTTCAGCACCAGACAATTCCGCAACTTGAGGCCAAGCTGAAGAGCGCCGAGACTCACGACAGCGCTGCCGTTGTCACTGAGGAAGTGACCGCCGAGCACATTGCAAATGTGGTATCCCGGTGGACGGGCGTGCCCGTTGATAAGATGCTTGAAGGCGAACGCGACAAGCTGTTGCGGATGGAAGACGAAATTGGCCGCCGCGTCATCGGGCAGAACGAAGCGGTGGCGGCTGTCGCGAATGCCGTCAGACGGTCGCGGGCCGGCTTGCAAGACCCCAACCGCCCGATTGGATCGTTTTTGTTCCTCGGCCCCACCGGGGTCGGCAAAACCGAACTAACCAAAGCCCTGGCTGAGTTCTTGTTCGATGACGAGAACGCGATGGTGCGCGTCGACATGTCCGAATACATGGAGAAGCACGCCGTCGCACGCCTCATCGGCGCGCCACCGGGCTACGTCGGATACGAACAAGGTGGCAGTATAACCGAGGCAGTTCGCCGGCGTCCGTATCAAGTCATATTGTTTGATGAGGTTGAGAAGGCCCATCCGGATGTTTTCAACGTTCTCCTGCAAGTGTTGGACGATGGGCGGCTGACCGACGGGCAGGGCCGCACGGTCGACTTCCGCAATGTGTTGATTGTCATGACCTCCAACCTGGGTTCCGATATCTTGGCGGCGCAGCCGGACGGTGAAGAACCCGAGGCCGTGCGCGATGACGTGATGGCGGTTGTCCGTGCGGCGTTTCGTCCCGAGTTTCTGAATCGGCTGGATGAAATCTTGCTGTTCCATCGTCTCAGCCAAAACCAGATGGGCGCCATCGTCGATATTCAAGTGGCGCGCCTAACCGGCCGCTTGAGCGAGCGTGACATCGGGCTGGATATCACACCTAAGGCATCCGAATGGCTGGGCCGCAATGGGTATGACCCGGTTTACGGGGCGCGGCCCCTCAAGCGAGTTATTCAGCGCAATCTTGAGAATGTGCTGGCCACTCTGGTCCTCAAAGGAGAGGTTGAGCCGGGTCAGGTGGTGAAAATTGACGCCGATGCTGACGGTCTGATCATCAATGGCGCCCACATTCAGGCGCAGGCTGCATAAACAGGTTATTCGGTTACCGTGCTCACGTCCGCCGGGTTAATCGATGCCACGTCTGTCGGTGCGGCAACGAGATCCCACTTGGCGACCAACCGGTCTCGTTCTGCAAAGAAGGCGTCGAGCTCCGCCCCAGCTAACGTCTTGGAGGCCGGGAAACGCACCTTCATGGGGTTCACCTGCTTGCCGTTTTTCAGCACTTCGTAGTGAAGGTGGGGGCCCGTAGAGCGGCCCGTCGTTCCCACGTATCCGATCACTGCGCCTTGCTTCACCCGCGATCCAACCCCGTAACCTTTGGCAAAGCTATTCATGTGTGCGTAAGCGGTTGAGAAACCATCCCCATGTCGGATGCGAATGTAGTTCCCAAAGCTGCCCCATCTCTGACGCTTCTCGATGACACCATTACCTGCTGCGTAAATTGGCGTGCCACGCGGTGCGGCAAAATCAACGCCCTTGTGCATCTTGGTATAGCCAAGAATGGGGTGACGGCGTGAACCAAACGAGGAGGAAAGCCGGGCGCCGTTGATCGGCGTGCGCATGAGGGCCTTGCGGATGCCTTTGCCCTCGGCGGTGTAATACCCGGTCTCACCGTCGTCATGCGCGAAGGCATAGACCTTGAATTCTTCGCCGCGCAGAGTCATTGCAGCATAGGCGATCTCGTTGTTTGACACGACATCACCGGCGGTGGTGATGCGTTGGTCAAACAGAACCTCAAACGTGTCGCCGTTGCGAATGTCACGTTGAAAGTCCACGTCGTACGCGAACAGGCGCGTCATTTCGACCAGCACAGCGGGCGGAACGCCTTGCGAAACAGCAGCGTCGTACAAGCTTGTGGTAATTCGCCCCTGAAAAGCGCGGGGCTCTGAAACGGTTTCGGCTTCTAAAAGGTGAGCGGTGTAGCCTTCCCCTTCGGTCTTGTAGGCGAGCACTTCAACGGCAGGGTTTACCGGGATACGAACGGAGTCTGCGGTGTGCGTGGTGGCGGATCGCGCACGGCGTAACTCGATTGTTTGCCCAACCCGAATATCACGCGGATCAAAAACAGTTTTTAAAGCAGTGGATATGGCGTGGGCGTCGGTCGGCGATAAGCCTTCACGTTGAAGAATCTTGATCAGCGTGTCACCGCGTCTCACCGTGAGGGTCGAGGCTTCGATGTGCGGCGTCCGTTCGGTGGAAACTGCAATAGGATCCAACGCGAAGGGCGCAAGCCCAACTTCAAGCTGTTCCTCGGCCGGCGGTGGCTCGAACAAACCGGTGCTGGGGGGCGAAGGGGCCCCGAACTGATAGGGGGTGGCGGATAGGCCCGCCGCGATGACGCACCCCAAAACGCACCCCGATGCCACATAGGCGCGCGCAGCCGGAAGCAAAACTCTGCTCATATTGCCCTCGTTGACTGCGGTTCTCTGCTCAGTCGCTGGTTATTTTAGGGATGCCATCACGTCCGGACGGCCAAAAGGAAACCCCAACCCCTTGATTCTTATGGTAAATATGAGTCACTAAGCGGCAAAAGTCAATTTGTCCGTGACACTTTTTGAGCCCTCAAAACAGCATGCCGCATCGGGGCGGCGCCCCTGCGGCTGAGAACCTCCATAAAAC
>CAWUEX030000003.1:0-527500 GCA_963921305.4 Rhodospirillaceae bacterium | reverse complement strand
TGCGAGAAGAGCATCTGGTGAATGCCTAGGCGATGAGAGGCGATGAAAGACGTGGCACCCTGCGAAAAGCTTCGGGGAGGCGGGAGCATCCTTTGATCCGAAGATATCTGAATGGGGCAACCCACCCGCAAGGGTATCGTGCACTGAATTCATAGGTGTACGAGGCAAACCCGGGGAACTGAAACATCTCAGTACCCGGAGGAAAGGACATCAACCGAGACTCCGTTAGTAGTGGCGAGCGAACGCGGACTAGCCCAGTGGCAATTCAGTAAGAACCGGAACCGTCTGGAAAGTCGGGCCATAGTGGGTGATAGCCCCGTACGGGTAGAAAGCTGAATTGTCCTCGAGTAAGGCGGGACACGTGTAATCCTGTCTGAACGTGGGGGGACCACCCTCCAAGGCTAAGTACTCCTCATCGACCGATAGTGAACCAGTACCGTGAGGGAAAGGTGAAAAGTACCCCGATAAGGGGAGTGAAATAGTACCTGAAACCGGATGCTTACAAGCAGTCGGAGCTCTTCGGAGTGACGGCGTACCTTTTGTATAATGGGTCAGCGACTTAGTGTTGCGTGCAAGCTTAAGCCGATAGGTGTAGGCGTAGCGAAAGCGAGTCTTAAATGGGCGACTGAGTACGTAGCATTAGACCCGAAACCGGGTGATCTAGCCATGGGCAGGTTGAAGGTGGAGTAATATCCACTGGAGGACCGAACCCACCAATGTTGAAAAATTGGGGGATGACCTGTGGCTAGGGGTGAAAGGCCAATCAAACTCGGAAATAGCTGGTTCTCCGCGAAAACTATTTAGGTAGTGCGTCTTGTATTGCCGACGGGGGTAGAGCACTGGATGGGCTAGGGGGCCGCGAGGCTTACCAAACCTAACCAAACTCCGAATACCGTTGAGTATGAGCAAGGCAGACAGACTATGGGTGCTAAGGTCCATAGTCGAAAGGGAAACAGCCCAGACCGCCAGCTAAGGTCCCCAAGTCATGGCTAAGTGGAAAAGGATGTGGGAAGACCATAACAACCAGGAGGTTGGCTTAGAAGCAGCCATCCTTTAAAGAAAGCGTAACAGCTCACTGGTCTAATTAAGTCGTCCCGCGCCGAAGATGTATCGGGGCTAAAGCCATGCACCGAAGCTGCGGACCGTGCTTGCACGGTGGTAGCGGAGCGTTCCGTAAGCCTGCGAAGGTGTACCGTGAGGTATGCTGGAGGTATCGGAAGTGAGAATGCTGACATGAGTAGCGATAAAGAGTGTGAGAAACACTCTCGCCGAAAGTCCAAGGGTTCCTGCGCAAGGCTAATCCGCGCAGGGTGAGCCGGCCCCTAAGGCGAGGCCGAAAGGCGTAGTCGATGGGAACCAGGTTAATATTCCTGGGCCTGCTGGAAGTGACGTGCTCTGGACGTTGTAGTTCCTTATTGGATTGGAGCTGCAACCAAGGAGGGCCAGGAAATAACTCCAGCGTATAGACCGTACCCCAAACCGACACAGGTGGACTGGTAGAGCATACCAAGGCGCTTGAGAGAACGGTGTTGAAGGAACTAGGCAAATTCCCCCCGTAACTTCGGGAGAAGGGGGCCTGGGTCTTGGGCAACCAGGATTCAGGGGCACAGACCAGGGGGTGGCGACTGTTTACTAAAAACACAGGACTCTGCGAAGTCGCAAGACGACGTATAGGGTCTGACGCCTGCCCGGTGCCGGAAGGTTAAGGAGAGGGGTGCAAGCTCTGAACCGAAGCCCCGGTAAACGGCGGCCGTAACTATAACGGTCCTAAGGTAGCGAAATTCCTTGTCGGGTAAGTTCCGACCCGCACGAATGGCGTAACGACTTCCCCGCTGTCTCCAACACCGACTCAGCGAAATTGAATTCTCCGTGAAGATGCGGAGTTCCCGCGGCTAGACGGAAAGACCCCGTGAACCTTTACTACAGCTTCGCAGTGGTACTAGGGAATGAATGTGTAGGATAGGCCGGAGGCTTTGAAGCTGGTGCGCTAGCGCTGGTGGAGCCACCCTTGAAATACGGCCCTTTTGTTGTCTGGTATCTAACCGCGGCCCGTTATCCGGGTCCGGGACCCTGCGTGGTGGGTAGTTTGACTGGGGCGGTCGCCTCCCAAAGAGTAACGGAGGCGCGCGATGGTGGGCTCAAGCCGGTCGGAAATCGGCTGTTGAGTGCAAGAGCATAAGCCCGCCTGACTGCGAGACCGACAGGTCGAGCAGAGACGAAAGTCGGTTCTAGTGATCCGGTGGTCCCGCGTGGAAGGGCCATCGCTCAACGGATAAAAGGTACTCCGGGGATAACAGGCTGATACCGCCCAAGAGTCCACATCGACGGCGGTGTTTGGCACCTCGATGTCGGCTCATCTCATCCTGGGGCTGGAGCAGGTCCCAAGGGTATGGCTGTTCGCCATTTAAAGAGGTACGTGAGCTGGGTTTAGAACGTCGTGAGACAGTTCGGTCCCTATCTGCCGTGGGTGTAGGAAACTTGAGAGGATCTGTCCCTAGTACGAGAGGACCGGGATGGACGTACCTCTGGTGTACCAGTTGTTCCGCCAGGAGCACCGCTGGGTAGCTAAGTACGGACAGGATAACCGCTGAAAGCATCTAAGCGGGAAACCCCCCTCAAAACCAGGTTTCCCTTGAGAACCGTGGAAGACCACCACGTTGATAGGCCGGGTGTGAAAGCGCAGTGATGTGTGTAGCTAACCGGTACTAATTGTTCGATAGACTTGAGAGCCCGCATGCTCAGACGCCAACTTAGAAGGCGGCATTCATTTTCACCGTGATCTTGGACGACCTGGTGGTTATAGCGAGGACGAAACACCCGATCCCATCCCGAACTCGGACGTGAAAAGCCTCAGCGCCGATGGTACTGCATCTTAAGGTGTGGGAGAGTAGGTCGCTGCCAGGTCTTCCAAGCTCATGGTGAAACAAACGCGCCGGATTTTGCTGGCGCGGTTTGTATCTATTCGCAATGTCCCTCGCCGCTGTCACACGCACCAACCAGACGCGTACTTCAACATGGCAGCAGCGACGCCGGTTTTAGACCTTGGCGCGGGGTGGAGCAGTCTGGTAGCTCGTCAGGCTCATAACCTGAAGGTCGCAGGTTCAAATCCTGCCCCCGCAACCACTATAAACATAACTTTTTGGGCGGAATGGGGCGATTGCAACACCAAGAAGGTCATCGCGTTGACCTCAACGTGGACCGCAAAGCACGCTTGGTTGTATCCGAATCTGTATGGTCCGCCTCCGAGCCCGTAGCAAAAGTTTATTGCTTGGAGGTAACGCGTGTCTCTCATTGGCGAAACTAGGCTGCGAATGGATCCCTTACTTCCTTTGTAGTCGAAACCCAGACACTTTTTGTTTGCATATATTCTTTTATCGCTTCAGAACCGTTTTCGCGTCCTAGACCGCTGGATTTATAGCCACCAAACGGAGTGGTGAAACTTGCTGCCCGATAGGTATTGATCCAAACCGTGCCTGCTTCTAAGCGATTTGCCATTGAAACTGCACACCTCAGATTTTCGGTCCAAACACCCGCAGCCAATCCATACTTTACGCCATTGGCGATCCGTATTGCTTCGTCCTCGGACTTAAAGCGCATGACCGCCAAAACAGGTCCAAATACTTCCTCCTGTGCGATCCGCATGTCGGGCGATACATCCGCGAAAATTGTCGGTTCCACAAAAAGGCCACCGGAGCCATCAATGTGTACACTTTTTCCACCGAGGACGCAGGTCGCACCCTCTGATTGGGCAATCTCGATGTACTCAAGAATCTTTTGATGCTGTGTCTCTGTTGTTATCGGTCCTATCTCAGTTGCCGGATCCATGGGGTCGCCCAACTTCGCCCGACGTGCTCGGTCGATTATTCGCGATAGGAAAGTGTCGTATATCGAGTCTTCCAAGAGAAGGCGGGAGCCGGCGGTGCAGGTTTGTCCGCTTGCACCAAATATACCTGCCAATACTCCCGATGATGCTCGATCAAGGTTCGCATCGGCAAACACAATGTTGGGGGATTTTCCACCTAGTTCCAAAGTCACGCGCTTGAAATCGTTCGCTGCCGCTATGTTGACAGCTTTGCCGCCGCGTTCACTTCCCGTGAATGACACTTTCTGTATCGAATTGTGTGTAGTCAGCGCTTCTCCAACATCCTGCCCATATCCCGTAACGACGTTAATCACACCAGCGGGAATGCCTGCCTCGTGCGCAATGCTGGCGAATTCGAGGGTAGATGCAGACGTGAATTCAGATGGTTTGACGACGACTGTATTCCCAGCCGCCAGGGCAGGGGCCGACTTCCAGGCGAGCTGTAAGAGTGGAGAATTCCATGCGGTGATGCAGGCGCAGACACCAAGCGGCTCGTAACGGGTGTAGTTCAGTACATCTGGTATGTCCATCGGCGGGACGTTGCCCGCAATTTTGTCAGCGAGACCACCGTAGTATCGAAACCATTCTGTCATGTAGCGGCACTGACTAACGGCTTCTGTGAACAGCTTTCCGTTATCAATGGACTCAATCTCGCCTAAGTATTCTGCCTTTTCTTGTAATTGTTCCGCCAAGCGACCCAACAGACGGCCACGCTCCGTCGCGTTCATGCGCGGCCAGACTCCTTCCCGAAAGGCGCGTGACGCACACCTGACGGCGTGATCAACATCTTTGTAATTGCCTTGTGGAATGCGAGCCCAAGCCTCACCGGTATATGGGTTTGATGACTGTAACCAGTGCCCTGAATTAGGTTCGCACCACTCTCCGTTAATCCAAAGTCTGTACGTCTTCACTTGCAGCTCGCCTTTATCTCGCACTGGTTGGTCAGTTTTGTAGCACTTGCATGAGGTGTCGCTACTTCAGATTCAATAAGCGTCGGCTTAGTGAATCAGCTGAACTCAGGACGCTGAGTATAGTCGTTGTCTTTGGCTTGGGTTGATCCGCCACCGTGAAATCTAGCCCTTGGTCACTTTCAGAGCGCATTCTACCAAACGAATGCCTTAATCCCATGGCGATGATGTCTGTGCAGATTTGCATATAATCAGCGTGGCAGGCCGAATAATCAGAGTGAATAAAATGGTAGAGGAATGCGGCTAGTCGACTCACCCTAATGCAAGTTCAGCCAAAACATTTTTTGATGTTGCGCGATTATTGGTTATCGGAAGCAAACGCGTGTTCCGATCGGCGTCTTTGTGTAAGTAATCGTCTACCTTTGTCAGAGATTGTGAGTCGACTTACGTGGACCCAAGGTCGAGAAGTCGCAGGATGGTGTAGCTATGGCCGTGCCGCAAAAAAAGAATGAAAACCTAACCGAAACTCTGGTTGGCATTCTCGGTGATGCGCAGGTCATTACCGATGAGGAGGAGAGGCAATACTACGCATCGGATATATATGCTGTAGGTGCAACACCAGCCGTGGTTATACGGCCAACCGACAAGGACAAGCTCAGCCGAGCCATTTCCCAAATAACGCGCGAAGGGTTTGCCATTGTCGGGCGGGGAGGCGGAATGTCCTATACCGGGGGATACTGCCCTGCCAGGGAAGATACGGTAACCGTCGACTTTTCTGAGATGAATGAAATTGTCGAGATAAATGAAGAGGATCTCTACATTACCGTTCAGGCTGGTGTGACGTGGAAGCAGATCTATGACGCCCTAAGTCCACGCGGTCTACGGCTTCCCTTTTTTGGAACTTTTTCCGGCATGCGCGCCACCGTGGGGGGTGGGCTGTCCAACGGCGCGCTATTCATGGGCACAGGACGTTACGGGACTGCCGCAGAAATTGTGCAGTGTGTGGAAGTAATATTGGCAGACGGAACTTTGCTCAAGACCGGCCAGCCAGGTTTTAAGAACGTTGAGAAACCCTTTTACCGGACCTATGGGCCAGATCTGACTGGCCTTTTTGTTCATGATGCTGGCGCTTTGGGACTCAAAGTGCAGGCGACCTTGAGGGTAATGCGCAAACCTCCTGTCACCGACTTCGCGTCCTTTTGCTATCCCGATGCACAGTCCGCCGCGATGGCTCTTTCTGCGATTGCCCGCACTGGCGCGGCGGAAGAGGCGTATGTATTTGACCCTGAATCGACCAGAAAGGGGATGAAGCAAGAGGGTATCGTCGAGGATGTCAAAACACTGGGTGCGGTGGTGAAGAGTGAAAAGGGGTGGTTAAAGGGTTTGGTTGAAGGTGCCAAGCTGGTCGTGGCAGGACGAGATTTTCTAGAAGAGGGCGCGTTCGGCCTTCACACCGTCGTGTCTGGAAATTGCCGCCAGGCAGTAGAGGCCGATCTGCTTACGATTAGGGAAGCCGCAGCTACGCATGGAGGGGAAGAGATCCCAAATTCGATTCCCAAGGCCACACGCGCAAACCCTTTCAAGCCAGTCAACAGCGTCATCGGTCCGGACGGAGATCGTTGGGCAGCATTGAATGCCAAGGTCGCGCATTCTGACGCGATATCACTAATTCGAGACGTAGATGCTCTGCTTGATAGCTACGAAGACCAAATGAAACCATATGGTATGTATACAAGGCGTCTCATGATCGCGGTCGGTCAGCATTCTTTCTCCTACGAACCAATCATACATTGGTTTGACCGGTGGAATCCGGTGCACAAGCGCACACCGGAGCCAAGTCATCTCAAAGCTTTGCAGGAACCTGAGCCCAATCCCCAGGCGGCGGCTCTAGCCGCAGAAATTCGCCAGAACTTGATTGACGTTTTCGTGCGGCATGGGGCCGCGTCTAACCAGATTGGAAAAACCTATCCATATTACGACTCACTTAGGCCTGAAACGGCGCAGGTCGTAGCTGGCTTGAAGCGTATGTTTGATCCGGAGTCCCTCATGAACCCAGGAGCTCTGGGGCTCAAGTGATTGGGAGGCCGCTGGTCGGGCACTGTTTATACTAGGCGGGGTCTTTATGTCAGTCGGGTTGCTTGAAGAACTTTTCAACGCCGGGTGACACATTGGCGGCATGTCTACGCGGCCGAGCGATCTCTGACCATATTCTTTTGACGAATGCCCTAAGTTGTTTTTGGTCGGCGAGGCGCTCTTCCTCGGTTGGCTGATGCTCTTCAATCGCGCCTTTCGGAACGGCGTTGTGGCGTTCTAACTCTCTTTCTGTCGCTTTGAGTCGCTCCTTCAGGATATAGATCTCGCTGGCCAGTGCAGTGATGGCGCCGACCAAATTGTCATTTGGCAGGTCATGAATCCAGTCGGGTTCGGGTTGGTCCGAAGTGATCGGTCCAGTCTTAACGCTTTTAAACTCCTTGTGTGTAACCATCTCCGTGCTCGTCAGTTGAATCATTTTTCCAGCGTATAAAAACGCCAACGCCCGTCGTTAGGCTTGCTCTCGCCATTGCTCTCGTACATCGGTTTGAATGGCTCAATCGTCACTCTTGAAAAGCCCACATCGTTGGCCGCTCTTTCAATATCAAATTTAAACCATTGAGCCGAGAATGGTTCGTTATTGCTCCATGCATGCGATAGCCAAACGACATCCATAAACGGATCTTTACCCGACAGGCCTATTTCAGGTCCTACGAAAATGCCACCTGGTTTCAAAACCCTTAGAACTTCCCGAAGGGCATTCTTCAACGTAACTGGCGGTAGCTCATGGAACATAAACAGGTGGAAGACGGCATCAAAGGTATTGTCATCATATTCTAGGTGTTCCACGTCTTGCTGTGAGAAGTGCATTCTAAGTCCAAGCTCTTTGGCCCGTTTGTGGGCAAGCTTGAGGCAGGGCGCTGATAAGTCCACGCCATGACACTCAGACTCCGGATGTAGCTTCTGCCATTCGATCAGTCCTGCGCCATGTCCTGTGCCCCAATCGAGGACTTTTTCGTAACGACGATCCGGAAACTGACTATAGGACATCCGATATAGAACATCAGGGTCTACATCGACCGCATTTGTTGTGCGCCTTCCGAATTCGTATGCCACTCCATCAAGTTCGTCACTCCATACACCACCCGTGTGTTGGTGGAAGTCGACCATCTTGTAGTACTCAGGGAATTCGATATTCGGGTTGAGTTGCAAACATTCTGGATCGTCTGAGGCGGCTGCGTCTAGTTCAGCAATGAGGGATTCACGATGTGCATTGACAGTGGCGAAAACACCAAGTTCCGGGTCTTGGTACTTAAGGCGTTGAAGGTGACGATTAGCCCAGCTGTATATTTGGAACTCTATGCTATCGTCGAGAATGCGCATAACGTCATCTGTCGAGGGTTCTAAAGTCTCGTTCTCTAGTGCTTCCTGGTAATATTCCTTCATGTCGCCAAGAAGCGGCCCCGTCATGTAATCCCTGCATGCGCGAAGGAAGCCTTGATAGGACCTAAAGTTACGGCTTTCCGGAACCGTAAGGACGTCGGGTTCATTACGTAGTGTGTCAGGCATATCGTTTTCCATTCAAACTATAACAGGAGTTGAGTGTACTCACTAACGTCAGAAAGCTTATCTAGCTCTTTCAGCATGGAAATAGAGGCAGCGCAATTTTCCTCGCTAATGCTTCGTAGTGCACAGTCGCGATACTTCGCCTCGACTTTGGACGAGTCAATGGAGGACGCGCAGCCGGGTTTTTCGACGTTACTCTCGACGGTAATTTCACGCCCGTCCTTTAACGCGAAGACCATTCTTGGCACTTCCATCTGTCTGAACGCTTCCATGTCATAAGATTTCGGATCGTCTGTCGTGATTTGTTCGCATACCACTCGTGCTGTCAGGTCGGTCACGTCGGAGTGCGACATTCTTGTTTCCGAGTGCTGGTCGATCCAGCTGTCGCCATCCAACAGCGTCACCGCGATTTGATAGGGCAGGCTGTATCGCGCTTCGTCGGGACATGAAGGTCGTAGAAACGGCGACGCCGCATCAAGATATGAGCCTGTCACGAAGCATTGAGCTCGTTCTACGTCTTGTCCGGCGAAGGCGTGTCGCTTCATGGCTTCAATAGTTAAATCGATGAATCGGCTAGTCGAAATTGAGCCCGGGTGGAATTTGATCTCGGGAGGAGAGTCGACAAGGTAATACTTGTCGCCCAAACCTGCTGTCATAACTTCGAGATCAAAGTTGCCGGCGCCGCAAAAGACTTGTGGAAGACTAAAGAATTTGTGTGCTGTTTCTCTTGCATCAGGCGATTGATCCAACACGTCCGCGTCAGCAGTAAAACCTCTTAGCGACAGTTCTGCAGCAACAATCCCATTTCGTGCGGCGTACCCACAGTGTAGTGGCTTCGTATTTGATCCATAATGCTTGCGGATACCCCCCGAAGCGCTAGACGCTATGCCAAGAGCCATTTGAATCTGTTCTGTGCCTAGATCCAGCAGTTTTGCACATGCGGCCGCGCTACCAAGGGGCGCCCATGCGTTTGCGGGGTGCCACCCGCCGCGGAAGTAGTAGTTGACGCCGAAGCCTGTGCCTATTCGGGCGCCGATCTCGTAACCAAGGACGAAGCTCTCGAGAATCTTTTTTCCTGACGCACCAATTGATTCACCTAATGCCAGAACACTCGGAATTAGCGAGGCGTTATAGTGGTTAATCGGGATGGACCGATCGTCAAAATCTAGCGCATGCGCGCATGTGCCATTTGCAAGTGCCGCGTCTGGCGCGGAGGTCTTAAAATTTCCCCCCATAACTACGGAAACCGGATTGCCCTTCCAGTTTTTAACCGCATCAATTGCAGTTAGTCCGGTTTCGTCTCTAGCGCCAGCTAATGTCACCCCAACCGTATCTAATATGCTCGTTTTTGCGATCTCAATCACACTCGCCGGCAAGTCATCATAAGATGTCTCTGCCACAAAGGCCGCGAGTTGCTTAGTTGTCGTCGTCGAAGATCTCACAGCTTAAGAGCCGAGCGCCTTGGCTACCATGTTTTCTCTGGAGGCGTCTTAATCTCGATAACGACGCTATCCTCAAGTGTGTCGCTCCAGTGAGGTACGCCAGGACGATGGCGCCATACCGCCCCCGGTTCGCACATGAACGATTCATCGCCAACGTGCACTTCAAGCTTTCCGCTTATGAGTGTGGACACTGTGTCGTGATGGTCATGCTTGTGCTTCGGGTCTTTTAGGCCCTTCTTGCGTTCTGCCCGTAAGACAATGACGTGCTCGGTAGCCATCAACACTTTCATTGTCAGAAGCTCTGAGGCGCCGGGGATTGCAGTCCCCTCGACCGTTGCAATGTTTTCAAATTCCGTATCTTTGATTTCGCGACACACGATATCCTTGTCACGCGCAATAAGATCTTCAATGCCAGACATGAGGCCCCTCTTAAAGTCTTGGAAAATGTGAAACTGTAGGTATGAGCACTTAAGGAGGCGTCACTTTGTGTGTCAACAAAACCCACCAGTTTGCTTGCGCTTAGTCAGATATCGGTCACCACCTCACAAAAGTGATCTAGTTGTTGCGCAGGAACACCTAGGTCATATCCTTCTGGGATGTTCAAACCGCCTTCGTTGCTAAAGCTTTGGAAGAGAATATGCTCGACGGGCATATTGGTAACAACTCCGGTAATACTGTCCCTGCTACCAGGCGTGCCCGGTGGTTTTTATCCCGCGCGTGCCCAAGATGTTTTACGTGTCGGCACGACGGCGCTCCCGCCAAGTCAGGGTAATCCGTTTCGAACGACTGGCGCCCCTCACAGTTACACATGGTCTGCGACTTTTGACGGTTTGACGCGGATCGATGAGGCGGGTGCGCTTGCGCCCTGGCTTGCTACTCAATGGGAACTAACGGATAACCTCACCTGGACTATTCGCCTTCGCGATAACGTTTTCTTTTCAAATGGGGCACCTTTGACCTCGATCGCAGTTGTGAATGCAGTTGAGTTCTTAACGGGAGACAACGCATTACAGGAAGCGGTTGCCCGAGAGTTCCGCTTTATTAGAACTGCGAGAGCGATAGACTCGCACACTGTCGAAATAATAACGCGCGAGCCTGCGCCCTATCTGCCCCGCACTTTGCCTATCCTCTATATGGTCGAGCCAGAACAGTGGAGGCGGCTGGGGCCGGAAGGTTTCGCTTCCAGCCCAGTTGGTACGGGGCCTTATCATCCGGTTGAATTCGGAGCGACACGCATCCAATACGAAGCAGTGCCAAATTCTTGGCGAAAACCATTGGTGCCTCGTCTGGAAATTATCGCTGCGCCTGACGCCTTCACCAGAACACAAGCGGTTCTGGCAAACCAGCTAGATATTGCTTTGGTATTGGGCCCTGAAGAAACCATGGCGATTGAAGGTGGTGGTGGTATCGGTATGAGCTGGCCGACAGCAGCTTTGCAATCCATCAGCTTTCATCATGGCAAAGGCACGCCTCTTGACGATGTCCGAGTTCGGGAGGCTCTAAACCTAGCCGTAGATCGAGACGCATTGGTTGATGTGCTGTTGGGCGGCATACCAGAGCCGGCAACTCAGCCCGGGGTTTCTTATGCTTATGGCTTTAATTCAGAATTGCCCCCAATCACCTACGATCCTGAACGCGCCAAGAGTTTACTGGCAGAAGCAGGTTATCCTGATGGATTTTCGTTCGTTGTTGAAGGCGCAGTGGGCTCTGGTCCAAATGACGCCGCCGTCTACCAGCTCGTCGCACAATTCTTGGCCGCTGTCGGCGTGACAATGGAGATCCGAACGTTTCCGATCACACAACTGATTCGCGGAGTCATGGAGGGTGACTGGGACGGAGACGCCTTTGTTATCGCTTTTGCAATGGCACCAACAGTGGATGTGCTTCGGATCACGCGGAACCATTCTTGTTTATGGAATCAACCATGGTACTGCGATGATCGGATCATGCCGGCGATAAACGAAGCTTGGACAACTATGGATGAGAGCCGTGGTTTAGAACTTCGCCATGACATTATGCGATTCTATCGCGAAGAATGGGTGGCACTTTACTTGTATCAACTGGTTCGGTTCGCAGGAATGAGAGGAGAGGTGCGCGGTTTCGCCGAAGTTAATGACTTCGTCTCATTTGAAGCGATCCATTTCGCGGAAGAATGAGATCAAGGGGCTTTCACCAAGACATATGGAGCACACCACGATACGCGGCCGCATTCGCTATACATCTAAGAAAAAAGAATCCTTAGATCACGTCAGGGGTGGCGAGACTTTCACCTATACGACCCACGTGGATGGAAGCCGGGTATTGCGCGCCCATTGTGCGATCGACGAAAACGAGCCCCGCGTCCTAAGAGATTCGATAACCACGCTCGATGAGAAATGGATTCCTAGGTACGGTTTTGTTCAGATCAGCGTGGATGAAAGATTTGTTGGATCTTCATGGTTTCGATTCACGGATACGTTGGCCGAGTGCGAAGGCTTCACTGTTAAGCAAGGCCGGATTTCGCAAAGAATGCCGATTAGCTGTCCGCCGGCGATCTTTAGTACGCATCCCATTCAGAGTGACGCTCTAAATGGTAACTTGTATCCCATGGAAAAGGGGCCTGGTAGTTACACTGTACCGTTGCACCTCATGTCTTCATTCAATCACCGCGGCGCTGACGGCCCGATTTTGCTGTTCAGAGAGGACCCATTAGAGATCACGTTTATTGGTGAGGAAGAAGTTGAAGTGGAGGCTGGGAGATTCAATGCCTGGCACTTTCGCTTCAATAGTAATGAAGACGATGAGTACATGGGGACGGACAAGCATCCTCCGTATCACGCTTGGGTTTCAGCTGATGGGGATTTTGTCATGCTAAAGGCCCATTGCACCGGATACATGCAGACCTTTTACGAGTTGGTCGAGTACGAGAAGCGGACGAATTATTCTTAGGGGCGTATTCCGGTCCTAGCCTGGAACACGAAGTCAAAATGAAGTTGCAAGTAATCTTGTGGGGGTTGGTTCAAGCACTCCGACTTGCTGCGCGCGTATATCCCGAATTTGCCGACCGGGTGAAAGAGCGGGATATCCTTGCGCAATTTAAATTAAAGGATGGCTCCGCAGGTCGCTGGATTCAATTCAAGGGTGGCAAGATTAAATCAGGTGCTGGATTGCACGATTCCCCTGACTTGACTCTATGGTTCCAGAATAAAGAGGTTGCCAACGAATTTCTTACCCCTCCATTCGATCAGCTAACCCGCATAGATGCGGCAAAAAACTTCAAGGTCGGTATGGCTGGGACAGATGAGCTGGTCGTCTGGTTTGCGGCGACTCTTACGTTAATGACAACGGTCGGCTGGAAAAGTGGCACCGATATGGGCAATGGCGTGACGCGATACGCGAACGGCACAAACGGTGGTCCCATTTTCGTTTACGTCAAAGACGGAAAGATCATTCGCATCACGCCAATAGACCTTGATGAGGATGACGCGCCATCATGGTCTATATCGGCGCGAGGGAAGACTTTTACGCCGCCTCGAAAGACGTCGCTTGCCGCTCACGGTCTTGCGCTCAAATCGATGGTTTATTCTGATAGCCGCATTTTAACGCCGATGAAGCGCGTTGATTTCGATGTTGACGGAGAGCGCAATATTCAAAATCGTGGCAAATCTGAATTCGAACCAATTAGCTGGGACGAGGCGTTGGATATCGTGGTCAAGGAGATCAAGCGCGCTAAGTCTAAGGGGCGAGGAACAATCTTTGCGGCGCGGGGATCGCACCACCAATGGGGTAACTTTGGTCACTTCATCAGCGCAATGGGTCGTTTCACGAATTTGTTGGGGTGTACGACACAGCACGGAACACCAGACAGCTGGGAGGGCTGGTTCTGGGGAGCTATGCACCACTGGGGTAATAGCATGCGCCTCGGTACGCCAGAGTTTTACTCAACAGTTGAGGATTGTTTGCAAGAAGCGGAAATGATCGTGTTTTGGTCCAGTGACCCGGACAAGTCATATGGTTACGAAGGCACTATCCGTAGGGCTTGGGCCAAGGATCTGGGAATCAAAATGGTTCATATAGACCCGCACCTCAATCATACCGCGGCGTTGCTGGGTGGAAAGTGGATAGCTCCGAAGCCTGGAACCGACGCTGCACTGGCGCAGGCGCTTTGCTACGTTTGGATCACTGAAGACCTGTACGACAAGGCATTTGTTGAATCGCGTACCGAGGGTTTTGATGAATGGAGCGACTATATTCTTGGCCGCTCGGATAATGAACCTAAGACACCGGAATGGCAGGAAAAGGAAACGGGTGTTCCCGCACGTGACGTGCGTGCGCTGGCACGTGAGTGGGGAAAGAAAAAGACATACCTCGGCGCCGGTGCATGGGGGTGTGGTCTTGGTGGTGCAGGACGGGGGCCAACTGGAGCGCAGTGGGCGCGGATGATGACGATTCTAGGCGCTATGCAGGGATATGGTCGCCCCGGAGTCAATTTCGGCAACCTACAGTTCGGCGCGCCGGTGGATTTGTCGTTCTATTTTCCTGGTTACGGCGAGGGAGGTATGTCTGGGGAACTTCAAGGCAGCGCGAATGCGGCAAACAACTATCAGCGCATGCCGCACATCGTGACCATGAGTACAGTTCGCCAGTCCATCCCTCGCAAATTTATCCCAGAAGCAATTCTTGAAGGCAAAGCTACGGGCTACGCTTTGGACGTGACGACGGTGCAGGGGCAATTCTCGAAGTTCGGTTATCCCGCCCCGGGCCACGAAAAAATTGAAATGATGTACAAGTACGGCAGTTCATCATTCGGCACTCAGATGAGTGGCAATCGCTATGTAGAAATGTACCAGTCAGAGAATCTGCCTTTCGTCGTCAATCAATCTATATGGTGGGAAGGAGAAACTAAATTCGCTGACATTGTGCTGCCGGCATGTACCGTATTTGAGCACTGGGACATCGGGGAGTGGTACAATGTCGGTGCTGGTTATGTTCATCACATGTACTCGATGAATAATCATCGCGTCATTTCGATGCAGCATAAGTGCATCGAACCACTTGGTGAGTCCAAGTCGGATTACGACATTTTCCTCGCCATCATGACGCGGCTTGGTATGGGCGCGATATACTCGGAAGGTGGCAATGCAGAACTCGATTGGTGCAAGAGAGCTTTTGATTCCTCAGATATCTCGAAGCACATGTCATGGAAGAAGTTTCTAAAGAAAGGCTACTTCGTTGTACCCGCGCCGTCAGAAGGTGCGCGCGCGCCAGTGGCAAATCGCTGGTTCTACGAGGGAACGAAAAAAGACACGCCAGAACCCTATCCACTTCCTGCCGACTATGTCGGCGAGTGGGGGGAGGGGCTGCAAACTCCGTCTGGCAAGTACGAGTTTGTCGCCAACACTCTGAACAATATAGACGATGACGAACGTCCGCCACTTAACAGGTATATGCCAACGTACGAAAGCCCAGAACGAGATGAGACACTGATGAGTTACCCGCTTCAACTTCTCACGCCTCATTCCAGGTACCCGTTCCATATCATGGGAGACGAAAAAGGGTGCACGATCAGAGACATCAAAGATCATAGGCTTCGGGTAGATGGCGAAGAATATCTGGTCGCCTCAATCAGTAAGGACGACGCAGATGCACGCGGCATCGAAAGTGATGATTTAATTCGGGTCTGGAATCAACGGGGCTCGGTTGTGTGTGCTGCCTATGTGACCAATCGACTTAGGCCAGGTGTAATCAGCGCGCCAACCGCTTCGGCAGAATACAAACCCGCCGGTGAAACCGGAAAGTCCACTGATCTAGGTGGATGCATGAATCTGCTAAATCCGAAAGAGAACATGACGGATCGCACCCATAGCATCAAACCGAATACGACATTAGTGCAAATGGAGAAGTGGACAGGTGTTGATACGTGGACGCAGGCTGCGACGACTTAGCCTTCTTCAATGTATCCTCGGATATCTGCGTATTCTTTAGGATAAAGTTCGCTGACTATCCATCGCCAGGTCGGCGGCATTCCCTGAATGGACCACGACTTCCGCCCAAAACCGCGCGATATGTAATTACCGGGTGAGTCGCCCATGTTGAGCCAACTGGGCCAAGTGTTGATGTCGTTAAACGTTTGAGTGGCATTAGCGCTTGTCACGTCAGCACTGGAGACTTCCGAAATCGACCCGTGATAAGTGGTCCAGTCATTGATGTGTAGTAAGCGGCCTTCATCGGTTGTGGGTTCAGCACGAAAACCTCCGTCATCGCGACACCATACGTCATCTCCGATAACCCAAGCCGGGCCGATCCCTTCAAATTCAGCCATTGTCATGCCAGGCCGTTCGGGCCGGTTCCGGATCGGACCTGTTTTGCTATATCGGCTGGTGTTCTTGCGCATACCGGGTTGATTCACAGGTATGCGCTCACCGGTATATGGATTCGTGAATGTGTCTAGTAGCTGACCAGACTCTAGGTCGGTATAAAAAATCGCTGTCAAACCTTTGGTTGTGAAGCCATCCTGCGCATCAGTGGCTTCGGCAATAAATCCCACATGCATATTCCATAGGGGTGTGAACTGTGAGTCCATCAGTCCATATCGGACTGCATTGATATACCAATAGACCAGACGATCATCGAACCCGTATCTGAGTTTCCTATGAATTGTGTACAGGTCTTCGGGTAGCTCTGGGTCCAATAAATGTCCGTCAGCTTTAGCAGAGTATGAAGAAAGAAGCGCGGGTACTGCAGGTGCGACCCCCATCATTTTCAATACGTTTCTGCGTTTCATTTCTTCTCCCTCGTACAACATCAATATCTATTGAAGACTCCGGATAAGGCGCGCGCAACTGCTGCGGGCTTAAGTGCTGATCCGCTCCAAGACTTCGAACGCAGCCCTTTCCCCAGACTCCATAGCTGACTCCATACCGACTTCCAGACGGCGCGTATGCTCGCCCGCGAAGTGGAGACGGTGATGAGGCTTGATCATGTCATGGACAAATTGAGTGACTTGGCCTGGATTAAAAGTGAACCCACACCCATACGCCCACGGGTGTTGTTTCCAGGAATGAATTCCTATGACTTCCATCTTGCCCTTGGTTGACGGGCGAAGGCGCTCAATTTCACGTACTGCAAATTGACCTCTTTGTTCAGGCGACAGTTGGTCAAAGCGATCACCTTTGTTCCCCGAACAAATCACGACCAACCGGTCGCGAGATCCATCATGCCAGATCGGCTGTCGAACGATATTAATGGGGCCGTCTGTCCACAACGATGCGTCCATTTCATCCTGTTCCCAGAATGGCGAACCCTTTAGCCGAATGTGGACCTGGGTATTGTTGGTATACGGTAAGTGCCGTACGGCCTGGGCTTGTCTTCCTCCTAAGGCAGGCGAAATCGAGATGCGCCTTAGCGGGCCAAACGGTACAGCTGAGATCGCAAAGTCGGCATTATATCGTGTCCCATACATGCAGCTGATTTCCACGCCGCCGTCGTTCATACCGATACTCGTCACAAATTTGTTGAGCTGAACAGCGTCCCCGAGGTGGCGGGCCATGGCCTCAGGTAGTCGAGAGGTCCCGCCAACAACGCGCGACGTTAGCGGAGCAAAAGCTTCAAACTGATCTAAGGTCTTTGTGTCGCTGTCACCGGCCATGATCCGGCTTCGAGTTGCTTCTTGGAGCGTCATTAGAAGCGACGTGCTCCATACATCCGAGTCGATCAGACCCTCATTTATCAATCGCAATGCCTCTGATGAGATGCCGTGCTCTATGAGCCATTGTCCCATAGGAATGTCATAAATCGCGGACGTTGGCTCAAGCCAATCCTCAAGGCTTGAAAAGGGATTGAATTTGCTGATGTAAAAGTTTCTCAACGCTGATGGTATGACTTCTCTCTCGGTTCCCACGGTCTTGTTGAGAGAGTGACTTTTCCATTCGTCGCGGCGAATTAATGTTTCGCCTATGGCAAACGTAAATGGCGCATTGATGTTAGACCCTTGAGCTAACTCGACACCTAAGCGATACGCCATGTCACGAACGCGGGCGTATTCTTGACCAATTTGAGAGGCGCCAAACTCTGGAGTGCCATAAACATGATCCGCTGTATATGCCCGTCCACCAACTCGATTGCTGGCTTCCAAGACTCTAACCTTGGCCCCTTCGTCAGCCAAAATGATCGCTGCATTTAGGCCGGAAAAACCGGATCCAATGATCACGACATCCGACTTATCAGCAGCGCGGAGGTGGCGCGGGCGCAGGGCTGCGACGGTAAAGGCTGTTGTGCCTTTTAATACTGCTCTGCGATTCAGAGTTGGCGCGTCCGACATATGCTGATTCTTTTGAAATTCAGTTGAACAAAAGATCGCACAAAAATGTGAGGCGCACCTAACTATGCACCGCACGCTCGGCTCTATGTCTGGCGGACATAATCGAATGTGCAGATCAAGTCGCTCAACCCTCGAACTAACAAGTTCTAACGGACGACGGCGAAAGGTTTTGTTGTTAATCGTCCAATGGGACATTTAATTATATTTGTTGGGGAGGAATGGCTATGAGCAAAGATGTTCTCGGCTGGCGCGCGAAATTTGGAGTCATCGGACCGTCGACCAACACTGTTGTCCAACCAGATATGGAACAGATGCGACCGCCGGGTGTGACCAATCACTACAGCAGAATCTTTACGCCAAATGCGAAGGCCCTCGACGACAAGTCTGCTTGGAATGCCACACAAGTCATTGCTGGCAACGTCGTTGATGCCGTTAAGAGCGTCGTGACGTGTGAGCCCGGCTACTTGGTTATGGGAATGTCGGCCATCACGTTCTTTGGCGGCAAGCAGGGTGCCCTGGAATTTGTCCAAAACATCGAAGAGGAGTCTGGTGGCATCAAGTGCAGTATTGGGTCGCTTTCGTGTACCGCTGCGCTCAAGGCTTATGGCGGAGTAAAGCGGATCTCTTTCTTGTCTCCGTATTATCCGATCAACAATAAAGAAGTGCGGCAGTACTTTACCGACGAAGGGTTTGAAGTGGTGAAAGACGTTCCGCTGCGCGCGAAGAGCTGGACCGGTATCGCCGAAATAACAGAGGATACGTTGCGCGAAACCCTCCGCCAGATTGACGGCGAGGATGTTGACGCCCTTGTGCAAGTTGGCACGAACTGCAGTATGGTGCGCCTCGCGGCCGCAATGGAACTGGTGCTCAATAAACCAGTCATTGCAATCAATACAGCCACGTATTGGCACGCTCTTCGGGCGTCAGGAATAGACGACAAAGTCTATGGGTGTGGACGCCTCCTTAAAGAGTTTTGACCGCAGGGACTGGGGTGATCGGTCGCCGAATGCCTTTCACCCAACTTTTCTTTTTGAGGATTTGCGCGCTTAAATGACGAATAAGCGCTTCACGTTCTTCGCCTTTGTTCTGCTGCTCGTCATGCGAGCCCAGGCGGGAATGTTATATCCATCGGTCATGGCGGAAACGCTTGTTGTCGGTGGTACTCAGGCGCCTGGGACACTAGGGAACCCATTCGGCGGGAGTGGTCAACCAGCCAGTATGGTGTGGTCAGCCCTCTATGATGGTCTGACAGAATTTACCGTAGACGGGCAAATGCGCGGTGCACTGGCGACCTCATGGGAGGCTCTCGACCCTATTAGGTGGCGTTTTACCCTGAGAGAGGGGGTGACCTTTCACAATGGCCGCCCATTTGACGCGTCGGCGGTGGTGGGAACATTTAACTATCTTCTCAGCGACGCAGGTCGCGGCCAGTTAGTTGCCTCACGCCTCAACATGATAGATCGCGTGATCGCCGACTCCGAGTTCAGCGTTATTTTCGAGACCAAAGAACCCTATGCAATTTTACCAAAGCGATTGAGCTTGGTGATGATCGTCGATCCGGTGAGGTGGAATACCGAAGGCGTTCAAGCGTATGCGCAGGAGCCAACAGGGACCGGGCCCTATCGTCTGGAGCAATGGGGTGCCGGTGGTTCGCATATCGTTCTGAGCGCCACTAATTCTACTTGGCGAGAAACCGGATCGGTCGAGCGCGTAGAACTTCTCACGCTCACAGATCCTGCGTCGCGTCTACAAGCATTGATGTCCGGTGCAGTGGATGTTGCCTGGAATTTGGACCCGGATTCCATTCCCCTCGTAGAGAGCAATAATTTTCGAACTTCTACCGTACCTTTGCCGAATGTCTTAGCAGTCGCTTTGCGCACGGAAGGTAATTCTAACTCGCCTTTACAAGACTTGCGGGTTCGGCAGGCGTTGAACATCGCAATTGATAAGGAGGCTATGGCGGATCTTATTCTTGGGGGACTTGTGAGCCCTGCTTCCCAAGGTGCTTTGCCAGGCACCGTTGGGTATGACGAGGAGATTAGGGGATATGAATACAATCCAGACCGTGCCAGGTCGCTCCTAACCGAGGCCGGTTACAAAGACGGCTTTGATCTGCTGATAGAGGTGACGGCCCGGCTTCTGCCCGGCGACCAACTGATCTTTCAAAAGATGGCAGCAGATTTATCTTCTGTTGGTGTTCGTGTCACTCTGCGGGATATCCAATTGGCTAATTTTATTCGGAAGTACACTTCTAATCAATGGGGTGAGGTCGATGCGTTCTCGATGACATGGAACAGCGCCCCCATGTACGACGCTATACGTCCGTTTGAATATTATTCTTGTCTGAAGGCGAATCCCTTCTTCTGCGAACCACGCATTGCTAATCGTATCGTTGTCAGCAATGCCATAATGGATCCCATCGAACGGGAGCGAGAATTGAAAGGGATAATGAGTGAAATGGTCGATCTCGCCCCAGCAATTTTCCTTACTGGCACAGCCTACGTCGTCGGGTTAAGTAACCGCATAGAGAATTTACCCGCCGACGGCATGGGCATCCGTTATGGAGAAGTTACCTTTAAGAACAGTCCGTAAGCTTAATGTGCTCAATTTGTATTGCCGGCACGACGCTCTACGGCCATCTCCCAAGTAATTGACCGTATCCCGGCCTCTCTTCGCAAAGGCCAATCGTTTTCAATGCCGCCCAATAGCCTGCTTGGACGGAACTGATGGCGATTTTTTTTAGTTCGTCCTCAATGTGTTGGAGAGTCGCTAGGGATATCAGTCCGGTACATGGAAGAAAGATCGCGTCAGCGTCAAAAACATCTAATGACCTAATGAAATCCACCATGTCCTCAGGCGTCATGGAATTTGTTTCTGTTGCCCACACTTCGGGTGAGCGGTCGAATTCCAGCCCCTTGATGGACACAGCATCGAGCCCCAGACCGAGAATAAAATTACTTACCGTTCGGTTGCCTTTGTCTCCATAGGGTGTCGCGATCGCGAGGCTTCTCACCGACAGTGCTTCAAAGGCATTCGATGCAGCCCTGGCTGCGGTCGTCACTGGCATACCGGCAAGGGTTTCCAGTTCTGCGACCTGCTTGTCGCTTCCACAGATCATGGAAGCTGCGGTGCACCCTAGTAGTATGGCCTCTGCCCCCCAATTGCGCAGCCGGCCAATGGGTTCCTGTAAGTTCTCGAGTAATTCGGGGCAATAGTTTGACGGGTTTGTGGCTGGGACCGCGAAGCTTTCAAACTGAAAGTCTACATGTGTTGAATGTAAGTCACGGAATTCACGTTCATGGATGGCGTTGCCATGTGGGACAACGACTCCAATTTTCTTCCTCAGATTTAGTGCCATCAACTTTTCAGCTTGATTTAGTCGCTAGTCGTTTACCGTGATTCGCCAAATGATATTCCCGACGTCATCTGTGACCAACAGCGCGCCGCTGTTATCTTCAACAACACCTACTGGTCGGCCGCGGGCGTCGCCGTCATCATCTAGAAATCCCGTCAGAATGTCTTGGGGCATCCCTACGGGTTTTCCGTCTTCAAACGCGACGAAGACGACCTTATACCCAGCTGGTTCGCTGCGATTCCACGAACCATGCTGGCCTATGAAGGCGCCGCCAGAGTATTTGGCAGGCAACATGTCGCCTCTATAAAACGCGAGGCCTAGTGAGGCCGTATGGCCGCCGAGAGCGTAGTCAGGCAGAACGGCTTTTGTCACAAGATCAGGCCTTTGTGGGGTTACGCGTGGATCCAAATTTTGTCCGAAGTAGCTATAAGGCCAGCCGTAGAACGCGCCGTCTTGTACCGATGTCATGTAGTCAGGAACTAGATCGTCACCCAACGCATCGCGTTCATTAACAGTGGTCCAAAGGGTGCCCGATACTGGCTCCCAATCAAGTCCAACAGGGTTCCGTAGTCCGGAAGCGAATATGCGTGTGTTACCACTGCTTGGGTCAATCTCTAGTATTGCGGCGCGGTTAACCTCTTTTTCCATGCCGCCTTCACCGGCATTACTGTTCGAACCAACGCTGACATAGAGTTTCGAACCGTCTGCGGCTGCGATAACATTCTTCGTCCAATGGCTGTTCGGTTCACCACTTGGCAAGTCAGCGACTTTAACGCCCGGGCTGAGAATGGAGGTCGCGCCGTCCGAATAATCGTAACGTATTAAAGAATCTGTGTTGGCCACGTAAAACGAGTTGCCCACCAAAACCATGCCGAAGGGAGAGTTGAGATTCTCGAGAAATGCTGTGCGGGTCTCGGCCCATCCGTCTCCATCAGCGTCTCTTAACAATGTTATGCGGTTGGCGCTCGGAACCCCCGCGCCCACGCGCCCCATGATGAATCTGATAACGAGGGATCGAATGTTTGTCGGGCTTGGTCTTGGCGGTTCGTTGGTTTCGGCTACCAGGACATCTCCATTTGGAAGTGTGTATATCCACCGGGGATGATCGAGATCCGTCGCAAACGCAGAGACTTCCAGGCCAGATGCAGCCACTGGCTTCTCACCGTCCGACCATCCTACAGCTTTAGCTATATTGATGGTCGGAATGTATCCCGACGGCTCAGGTGCGGGTAGCTCTGGGTCAGGCCCAAAACCTACCTGTGCAGCTAAGCCGGTAGGCGCAAGAATGAAGCCGACAGAAAGGAAGCTTGCAAATAGGAGGCGTAATATTGAATTAAGCGCATACGCAATCATTGCTATCACCTTCGCAAATACGAACAGGCACATGAAGAGTGGGTCGGGATACGTGAGATTGCGAAATAGCTTTAATCTAGAAGCGAGCACAACAGATTTATCGGGAGACCCGATGTTTATAACTGAAACGTTCGTCGCTATAGCTAGAAACTAATATCCTTTCGGTCGTTGCGAGAAGTAGTTTTGGACAAGGTGATACCCATTAGAACTGCTGATCCATGACCGAAAATCCATACAAAACAAATCTTCCGCGTCGTACTGCATTGGCGCTTGGCTTAGGCGCTATTGGGGGCCGGGGCGTGTTGCCAAGACCGCTCCGGGCTCAAGGAACGAAAGATGTTGTGATTGTCGGTGCGGGTCTGTCTGGGCTTTATGCCGCCATGCTTCTTGAGGAATTGGGGTATTCCGTTCAAGTCGTTGAAGGCAGCCGTCGCATTGGAGGGCGCCTTCTCACCTTTAAGGATATGCCTGGCACCCCAGAAGGTGGGGGAAACGGTATTGGATCAGGCTATGGCAGAATGATTGACACAGCGGAGAGGCTGGGTATCCCGCTACTCGATTCTGCCGGCCGACAGCAAATTACGCCGTGGGACTTCTATCTCGACGGAGAGAGGATCACGGTAGCGGAATGGCCCGAGCACAAAAGAAACGTTTTGCCAGGCGAATGGAAGTCATTCAGTCCACGCCTAGTTCCCCTCGTACTCCTTAATCGGACCAATCCGTTGGCTGATTTCGAAGACTGGTACGACCCGAAGAGCGCCCACCATGATATCTCCGTTTATGACGTGATGAAGCGGGAAGGGTTCACCGACGATCAGATAAATCTAACGTACAATTTGAACGTTCCCTACGGAACATCGGCTCACGATATCTCAGCGTTGATGATGTGGTTCAATGCGGGATGGTCTGAAGCGATGGATGAGACATATTTGTCAGCTATCGGGGGCAACGTAACAATTCCCGAAGCAATGGCCGCGGCTCTTCAAAGTGAAGTCCATCTGGGCAAAGAGGTCGTTGGTATCCGGAGCAACGCTGACAGTGCAGAAGTTCATTGCAGAGATGGTTCGATTTACACTGCGAAACGAGTCATCTGTTCTTTGCCGCTGCCAGTGCTGCGGTACGTCAAATTCGACCCAATTCTTCCGCCAGTTCACAGCAAGGCCATATCGTTGGTGCCTTACTTTGGCGTGACGCAGGTGCATCTCACGGCAAAAGAACCATTCTGGGAACAGGACGGTTGGTCGCCAGATATGTGGACCGACACTGTCGCGGGCCACGTTATCGGCAATCGCCATTTCGTAGACAATGAGGATGTTTCTAGCCTGACCGCATGGGCCCGTGGGTTCACCGCCATGAAGCTTGATCAGATACCGCCGGAGGATGCCAAGGCATGGGTTGTATCGGAGATTGAGAGGCTGAGACCTTCGGCGAAAGGTAAGCTGGAGGCCGTCCACTTAAAATCTTGGCTAAGAGATCCATTTGCCGGCGGTGGCTTCGCGTCGTGGATGCCAGGGCAAGTTACGGAGTTCTTGCATGCTGTTGGCCGTACTCACGGTAACGTTCACTTTTGCGGTGAACATACAGCGCTGTCCAACCGGGGTATGGAGGGGGCTGTTGAGTCAGGTGAGCGAGCTGCATTTGAGGTTATGGATGCTATCTAGGAGGGTGCAGGTGAGACTTCTGTTTGTATGTGTGTTTATCGGAATAATAGCTTCTTCTAAAGCCTTTGCCCTCGTAGTTGCATGCGAGGATCACGAAAGAAACCTAGCCACCTTCATGGAGATGACCAGGGTTCTTTGGAATGAGCGTGACGAGACTCGCGCGAGCGATTTTTATCCCGACGAGCTCATTAGCCACAACAGTGACGACCCAAGCGAAAGCGCGATTACACGCGATTTGAGCGATATGAAGCGCATGTGGATTGAGAGCAAAAAGCGTGAACCAGAACGCACGCTCACAACGAATCTCGTGATTTGTAACGGAGATTATCTAGTCGCCCACGTCACAGCAGAGGGCGTACGTATTGAAGGTCCTATGTCAGGCGATATTGGAGAAGGACGCAAATACCGTTCATCGAGCATCGAGATCTACCGGTTCGAAGGGGGAAAGATTGCAGAGCGATGGGCGGCAAATGACAGCATTTCCCTTATCCGCCAACTAGGTCTGGAATTGGATCTGTCTTACAAGCCGCTCGAAGACTGAGTGAGATTTTCGATAAAAGCGGAAGCCGTACAGAAAAGTGAGAGGGAAGTGTTAGTGCAGGGTGAAGCTGCAGTGTGCCGGGGTAATGCCGGTGTTTGGACGACCGGCGACGAATGGTCCTATTCCATGAAGTCGGTTTGCCGACATACAAAACGAGTGCTGATGAAAAAACTGATTGAAAAGACTGCAATACTTTTTGGCCTTTACTTCCGACGCGGCCCTCAGCATCTCGATCATGGTTGTCAGGTTCGACTCTGCGATATCATGTAGTTATTGGAGACTCTGTTTCGTTGTTCCTAAAAGCCAGAATCGCAGGTGGCATGGAATAGGGCACCCTTCAGAACCCATAACACCAGATCAGGCCTTAGATTTCTGATGTTTCAAGATTCGTATCGTGCGAAGTTACGGCCAGGCTTTCTGAACAAATATCTCGAATCATTTGACACAACCTCTCTTGCGCTTTTGTTAAAGGGCGAAGTTTTGAGGTCACGATCCCAATTCTTTCAGTTACTTCAAGTCCAGGAAAATTCAACTTTACGAGTGAGCCCTCAGCAACTTGGTCTCTCACGTAGTTTTCCGGCAGCATGCCAATGAGATTGGAATTCAGAATTGCAGATCGAAGAACCCCGATAGAACTGCTTTGGACAGCGATGCGCGGCGGGTTCAATCCCTTGCCTTCAAAGTGGGCTTGAACGAAGTCTTCGGGATTCCTCCCCAGGCCCATGAACGCCCATTCCTGTGCTGACACGTCTGAAATTGTAATCTCATTACGGGCAAGAATAGGATGCGATTTTCTGGCCCAAACGCACATCTTGTCTTGAAGTAGTACCTCCGTGTTTTTGTCTGGCCCGTAATCGATGCCAAAGATCGCGCAAAAACTAACGTCGATATCTGCTTGAGTAATCTTCTGGCCGAGCTCCGCAGGTGTGACCCTATCAATCAGAAGCCGTCCAGATGATTCATGATTGACCCAACGCGTTAACAACTCGGGAAGTATGTAGCTTTGCACATTGTCCGATGAAATGCCTAAGACGACACGGCCATCCTTGCCTTCCTTCATTGCGTCGACATCTTCGACCACCCGCCGGCTTTGTTGCAGTATTCCTCGGGCATGAGTTGCAAACAGTTCGCCTATGTCCGTCGGCTGCATACCTCCTCCAACGCGCTGCAAGAGTTTTGCACCCAGGTCCAATTCAAGCTTTTTGATGCTCCGGGTTACCGCAGGCTGGGAGACATTGATCGCTTCTGCCGCCTTGCTGATGCTTCCATGGGCTTGGACCGCCAAAAAATGGCGCAATTGATACATTTCCACGGCTAATCCCCACATATGTTTATAATTAATATGCATTTATATCGTAACAATAGGTATTTGCAATTATATTCTAATATTGAGAGTTTCTCGCAATACCAAATTTTGTGGGCAGTGAGGGGCGCGGGGATTCTTGCGCAGAGGCTGCCCTCGCTCATTGGGGGAAACAGAACAAATGCCAAAAACAAACTTGCGCGACCTTCTGTCAGGTGTAGCGGTTGCTGCGTTGATCGTACCTGTGGCGCCAGATGGGGTGTCCTCAGCTAACGCTCAGCAAATCGCACTCGAAGAAATCGTGGTCACAGCCCGTAAGCGTGACGAAAATATCTTTGAGATCCCTGTTTCAGTTACCGCTGTATCCGATGCCGTCCTTCAGCGCGCCGGAATCGATAACGCGCAGGATTTGTCTGCATTGGTGCCTGGTCTCGATTTCCGCCAAATCGGAGACGGAGGTCGATTCAATCCGAATATCCGCATGCGTGGCATGATCCAGCAGGTCATCACGCCATCGACGCAGATTGGAGCGCTGTTTTGGGATGGCTCATACATTGGCGGCGGCGGTGGTCTCGTGCCGCTGGGGGATATGGAGCGCGTCGAAGTCATTAAAGGGCCGCAAACGGCTTACTTTGGCCGCAATACTTTCGCCGGTGCCATTAACTATATCCCACGTACTGCGGGGGATGAGTGGGAAGGGGATGTCTCCTTGTCGTGGTCGCCGACGGATCACGACGAATACAATTTCAATGCCGGTGTAGGCGGGCCGATCGGCGATCGTATGGGAATCCGCCTCTGGGCCGGATACGACCGGGATGGCGGCGACTTCAGCTTCGATGATGGCGAGCCCCTCGGACAGACGAGAGACAAATCTTTTCAAGGAACGCTTACTTACGACGCTACAGAGGATTTACGATTTAAGCTGACCGGCTATTACACCGATGCTGACGGCACGGTTCCCGGCGTCGCAACACTAGCAGATACACCTCCCGGTGCTTGTGACATTATCTATCGCGGGAACGTCGTGGACATTATCACAGGCGAACTGACTCCGTTCGAGACAGATCTGAGCCAGAGTGCATTGAGACTCTTTTGCGGCGCTTTGCCCGCTAACCCAGAGTTTGCCTTCACCCTGACGCGGTTCCCCACAGCCGATCAAGTGCTCGGCGGTGCAGGGAGTATCAACGTTCTCAACAACCTGTCGCCCCTGGGATCGACCTATAGCATTCTCAAAGAACCTGATGGTTCCTTGGGTGAGTTCAATCGTACCTATAGAGTCCAGTTCAGTGGCGAGTACGATGTTGCCGACCATACCTTCGCCTTTATGTTGTCGAAGGCTAACTCCGGTACAGTTACCCGGCTTGATGCAAACTATGGCGCGGCTTCAAACGGTACAGATATCATCTTCCCGTTCGGTGTCGATATTGCTGTACGTGAGTTGTACTACGAAGCACGGGTGACGTCGCCTCAGGATGGACGCCTTCGCTACCTTGTTGGCGCCAGTCTCTATAACCAGCACTATAACAACCAGCAGTTTCTGTTCATCCCCTCTGCGGCAAGAGACCGTCAAAGGAGTGAAACCACCGGTATATTCGCGTCATTTGATTTCGATATTACTGATCAGCTGACGCTATCTGCCGAAGGGCGCTATCAAGACGAAGATTTCACAACGATTGAGCAAGGAAACCCGACGCTTCCATGTGGTCTTGTCAAAGTTTGTGACTTGAAAAACACGTTTGACGCTTTCTTGCCTCGCTTGATTTTGTCCTACCAACCCATGGATGGTGCGACGACATATGTCAGTTGGTCGCAAAGCAAGCTGTTGGGCGTTCCAACAAATGCACGTTTCATCAATAGCGTTGCTCCTGAAGTTGTTTCAGACGCGGCTGTCGCGGCTTTTGGTGACTTTACGTCTCCTCAGAAAAACACTCAGTACGAGTTTGGCTGGAAACAGCAGTGGGATGACTGGAATATGACGTTCGCTGCCTTTTATATCGATTGGCAGAACCAACCTGTTCCGGCCGTTGTTTTCACGCCATCGGGTGCGACCTCATCTTTCCGATCGGCCGGCGATTCTGAGTACACCGGTTTTGATCTGGAAGTGAACGGCAACGTCACCGATTGGCTGACCATTTCAGGTACAGTGGCCTACAACAACGGCAAGATGGTCGATTTCTCGAACTTCGGTAGTAATGAGCGGGTCGCCTTGGCAGCCCCAGGGCTAGTCTCCTCAAATGGGAACCCCGTGAGAAACAATCCTGAATGGACAGGGTCTTTGAGCCCCACTATTTACGGTGTCGCCCTGGATCGTGATTGGTTCGTGCGTCTCGATTATTTCTATACCGGCAAGTATTACATCGACTACTCGCGCTATAATCTAAATTCTTCGCGCAAGGTCGTTAATATCCGAGCAGGAATAGATCTTTACGAAGGCGTGCAGCTGGAAGTTTTCGGCAACAATATTTTCAATGACCTAACCTTGCCGCAAACGTCTGGAACAACATTCGGCCCTGGACCTGGCCGCAAGACCTTCGGCAACGTACCCCAAGCCGGCGAATATGGTCTGCGGTTAACGGCCAACTTCTAAACATTCGTATAGTGCGCAGATAGGGGGGTCGTTGTTGAATCATCGATCCCCTTATTTTTCAGTCAGGCTTGAGCGGTTTGCGCACAACAGAGGAGTACTGAGCGATGACAGCCAAAAAATACGATAGGCCCACTTACACTGTTGATTACTTCAAGGCCGATACGCATAGAGCTCATTTCTTCGACAACGTGATGATCGATAACCTCATCACCGCGGTTGTTGCGCTGGGCGCTGAAGTATGGACGAACCGCCAACGCCAAGAGATTCTGGAGGCGTTGTTGGAAGAAAAGGGCGTGTCGGCTGAGATGATAGAGGCCTATATGCCCAGTGAAGAACAACGTGAAAAGTGGAAACAGGACCGGGACGCATTTGTGGCCCGCACCATGCACGTACTTGCGCGAGAAGCGGACCGAAAAACTTCATACGATTGGCCGGAAGAACTCGAAGAAGTCGAAGGAGGGTAAACCATGCTATCTCGTCGGGACATGGCTGTTATGGCTGCGGGCGCGCTCGCTAGCGCCGCACCTTCGTTCAGAGCTGAAGCGAAAGGGTTAGGCGTGGAAGTCGGCCTTCGCGGTACCATCGGTACTTATGAGCGCTTGCCCCAGCTTAGGGTGGAGAGTGAATTAGATTACTACATGAGCTACCGGACGTGGGCGCGGAATGACATTTGGCGCCGGGCTGCGCGCCGCGCGACCCAGCTCTTCGAGGAAAAGGGCTTAAATCCGCGAGAAAACGATATTCCTGTGCGCGAAGTCGTGCAGATGCTCGAGCATGATCCAGTACTAGCGATGATGGTCCATACGCGCGAGACCACTCAGCAAATCATGTATCGGCGGCTGCAAGAGACCTTTCATGCAGATGGAGAACGCCTCTTAGACGAGATGGAACGGGCAGAGAGAATGGGGCCGGGTACGATCGAGTTACACCCTGATATGCACATTCCAGATTTTGCACGGTACGAAATACACCTGCAGCCAGGCGGTTATGTCGGCGACCCGTTTGCCGGCCACATATTCTATCACTCGCTCAATGTAGAAGTTCCACACGGTAACTACCAAGACGATGCACAAGGACGTGCGGCACGTCGAGTTCCGGCCCCAGCAGATGGCAAGGTGCGCCGTATTCTCGATCAAGGGTGTAGTTCTGGACAGCTTGTCGTCGCACTAAAGCGTAAATGGCCGGACGCTGAGGTCTGGGGAAATGATATTGGCGCACCGATGTTGCGCTTTGCTCATCAGCGCTCAGTTGAGCTCGGTCTGGAGACGCACTTCATGCATGAGCTTAGTGAGGAAAGCAGATTTCCTGATGAGCACTTCGACATTGTCACGAATTGGCTTCTGTTTCATGAGGTGCCCGAGAGCTCGGGGCGGGCAATCATTCACGAGAGTTTTCGCCTGCTTCGGCCAGGTGGTGTCTGGTTTCCTATGGATAACTATACGGCACAGTTGCCCAAAAATTCGGCCTACGAGAAATTTTTCTGGTGGTTTGATCATCGTTGGAACCATGAGGTTTGGACTTTCGAATACCGGAAGCTAGCTTTGGATTTTGAAAATGAGATGCGTCGAGCAGGATTCGAGGTCGCATACGGGCCCAGTTATGGCGGTATGAACACGAACATTATGGGAATAAAGCCGGCTTAGCTTCTCATGCCTGAAGCATAACTATGCGAGCGATATGTCGAAGACATAAGGCGGTGCGGCGAGCGGAACGTACCTGCCGACGAAGTGTAGAGGCGTCATCGCAACAATAATCTTCGTAGCACTTAATATGGGGCGGCCCTAAATGTCTGAAAGACACGATTCCAATTCCGTAACGCGCCGATCGGCGATGAGGACTTCTGCACTGATGGGCTCAGTAGCCACGATAGGTGGAATTGTCGAGCCAAGTGAGGCGGAGGCTCAGCCGGCCAGCGACATAAGTGTAGCTGCTGACGGGAACTACGAGAAAGCCGCACTCAGAAGTAACGTCGTCCGTGTCTCTGCTATTCAGACACGCATTCGTTTGCCGGATCCAGACAATCCGAAGCTCGTAATGCGTGAGAATCTCAACGAGATGCTTGAGCTTATCGACGCAGCTAATAACTCCTTGGCTGGAAAAAAGGACCTGATCGTTTTTCATGAGTTTCCAATCACAGGTTGGATGGAGGGGGACCGTCAACAGACGCTCAAGAAAGCGATTGAAGTGCCGGGTCCTGAAACTGAGGCGATCGGAAAGAAAGCAAAAGAACACGGATGTTATGTAGCGTTCGGCTCTTATGTGAAAGATGAAGAGCACTGGCCGGACCATGTATTACTTAACGGCATTCTAATTGGGCCGGACGGTGAGGTTGCGGCAAATCACTGGAAGCAGCACAACGTTCGCCGGAGTACGCAGTGGACGATGTACACGACTTCCGTCTACGACGTATTGCCGAGATTTGTCGAAATGTATGGCTGGGATGCGGTCTTACCAGTGGCGCGGACGGATATCGGAAACCTGTCGTTACTCATCTCGCCATATGACCCCGACATACATCGAGCTTGCAGCATGAAGGGAATGGAGATCGGCATTCGCTTCGCCGCAGGCGGATTTAATCAGATCGACTCTCAGGCGTCGTCTTTGTTCAACGGAAACTACACGATCACGGTCAACCAGTCCTTTTCACCTGGCCTCGACGGTTATGCAGAGTATCAAAATGACGGAGGTACAAGCATATACGGTCCCGGTGGGCGACTTGTAGCGATGGCAAAGTCGATCCATGAGGAAATGATCAACACCAATATCAACATGGCCGATTTCCGAAGGACTCACCGGTTGCCGGACATGCCGAAGGCAATGGTCATGCCAGTGTTTGAGAAGTATGTGCCGCCCTTGGACCCTGGTCTGTCCCTAGAATACATCCCGGATGATTTGCAGGATGCTGCTAGATACATGCTGGAAAAACGAAATTGGTAGGGCTTTGTTACTTGGCGAGGGATTAGTTTGTTATGGGCTATCAGGCAAGCGATCTTATTGATGCAACGACGAACTACAAAGACTTGCAAACTGTGCACAAGGCGCTGGATGTCTTGGAGTTGCTCAATAGATCGCAGTATTTGACTGCAAGTGAAATCGCGCGGCGCGCCGGCCTGCCGAGATCAACCACGTGCCGAATAATCAGTACTTTAGAAAGGCGCGGCTATTTGGAGCGTGCGCAAGGGGCTAACGTTTATCAAGTATCGAGCCGCGTGCATCGATTGTCACAGGGGTATGATTTGAGCAAGCAGACCGCCGACATCGCGCGGTCTGTCGTTCAGCAAGCTAAGCCATCCATGATTTGGCCATTGGAAATGTCCCGCCTCGATGGACTTGAAATGGAAACGATGGTGAGTACGGATTTTGACAATCCGTATGCGATTGTTCGACGACCCTGTGGCACACGTTATCCCGTTATCAATGCGGCATCCGGCCGAATAGCAGTTGCTAGTTTGGAGAGCTCACGGAGGTCAGATTACCTATCTGAAATCGGACAAACGTATGACTTTGAGCCGTTGGCTGTCCATGAGTTTCGGGCTGCTGTCCAAGTGGCTGAAGCCGCAGGATTTGCGGTGCATCAGGAAACGCGAGATCCCGAAAAAACGATAGCAGTGCCAGTGATCGTCAGTGGTTCGGTTATCGGCGCTCTTGCTGCAAGGTTCATTCCGTCCGTTGTTTCCGACACACAAGCTATTTCGGAATTGCTTCCGCAATTAAAGGCGATGACGAAAAGCATAATCTCTGGCCTAAGTCCGGCGGCAGCGTAACTTGAATGCGCCATGTTGCTCTACATTTGAGACCGCGCATCCTTATTCTTTCGCTATTAGCATGTCTTTGGACAGGTGAATCTTGGGCTCAAGGTTTGGAGCCCGCTCCGTGGCCGACGTCGCAGCCTGAGTGGTCTGCGTCGAGTTTTGTGCGGCTCAGCTTACGTGTGAACAGTATTGAAGAAAGCCTAAAACTTTACCGCGATATCCTTGGCTTCGAAGTCTTTTACGCTCCCAAGCCATCACCATTAGGATACTTTGGCGATTGGCTCGGGTATGACCCCGATCAACAAGTAAAATATGTGGTCGTTCGATCGCCCATGAAGGGTCACATCGAAACGTCTCTGGGCCACATTGGGCTCGCTGAAGTGGGTGGTTCGAGTGATTCGTCAGACAACAGGTCGCGCAATGGCATAGGCGAAGTGTGGATCATGATCTCCGTAGACAATACGGTGGAGATTTACGAGCAGGTCAAAGAAGCGGGGTATGAGGTGAATCTCATTCCTAAGGAGAATCCGGATGGATCAAGAACCTCTTTGTTAATGACGGGGCCTGACGATGAAAAACTATATATTAGTGAGGAACTGGTCAGGTCTCTTTTGGTTCAGGCTAAGAATTAACGCTGTAAGTTGAATTTGAAAACTAGGTATCCGAGGAGTCTTGGGGGTGCCTAGACCAAATTTTCTTGAAAAATGGAAAAGCAGCAGCAAGGCATAAATCTCAATCAAAACGACGAAAAGCCTAATTATTTTAGAGTAGGAACTATATTCCTAACGCAACACTAGATTGGTTCTGTAAAGGTGGCTGTGGGCCCCCGCAACCATCACCTTTATGACAACGGCCTCTCAAAGGGCATCTGAGAGGCTTTGATTTTGTCTCGAAAATGCGAGGTTCACTTCAATAGACAGTTGTCCGCGGCCTGTCCGGGGACTGATAAGAATCTTGTCCAAGACAGGTTGGGCCATTGACAGGGTGGTTTTTGAAACGGGTCCTATAAATTGACCTAGGTACCGTTCGATTTGTCCGACTCGGTTGAGGTGTGGCTGACCAGAGTCAGGCTCTTACAGAGATCGCAGCTGAATTTGAAGGCTCGCTTTTTCTTTTTCGAGTTCGTCCACCCGCTCTTTACCTGTGATGTAATTGACGTCGTCTTCAACTAAACCCACCAATCGGTTCAGTTTCTTTGCGATGGAAAGCAGCTTCCCCTATATGGAAGTTTTTTGCTCTTTGTTGACTAACTTGAGCAATTGACACTCGTCGGGGTCACATGTTTGTTGAATGGTTTGCTTTACTGTTTAGTCGTCGCTATCTCAGCCGCCTTGGCATCGATACCGCGGGCGATGAGATTAGGGATCGTGGAGATGTTGAAGCCGAATTCGATAGGCTTTGGGGCGAAAGCAGGCCCCATGCGCACCACCACCAGGTCATAATTGGGGAGGACCCAAACGTGCTGCTGGCCACGGCCCATAAAGTAAAAGCCATCTGAGTCCAATAAGGGAACATCACCGATCGGTTTGGCGTCGCCAAAGCCTTCGGGGAGGGACCGGTCCTCCGTACCTAGCCAGGTCTGGTAGCCGTAATGCGGCGACGCGGGCGATGGCTTGGCTAGCTCTTTGACCCAGGACTCAGGCACAACGCGATTGCCGTTTAGTGCCCCTCCGTTGAGCAGCATCAGACCAACCTTGGCCCAATCCATGGCGGGAGCCGTCAAGCAACAAGCGGTGTGAGCGTCTCCTCCCACTCGGTCGATCCACACCCGGGCTTGGCCCGCACCTATGGGCCGCCACAGTTTCTGCTCAAGCAACTGCGCATACCGCGTGCCATAGGCGCGTTTCAGGATCAGCCCCAAGACCTCCGTGTTGAGATCGTTGTATTCGAACTGAGTGCCGGGCGCCCACTCCGCGAGGGGAAAGGAGAGGATGGCGTCCGTCGAATATCCGCTGTTGAGCCAGCCGACGTCGTGAGAAAGTGGATTAGAGTTAAATTGATACTTGGCCAGACCGGACGACATGTTGAGCATATGCCGGATGGCAATTTCACCACGAGGGTCGTCCCACCACTCATCGATGTACAGGCCGACCGGATCGTCGATTGATCCCACTCGTCCTTCGGCGATGGCAATCCCCATCATGATACCTATGATCGACTTGTGCATGGACATGGACTCCGCCTTGCGGGCGCGGTCGTATCCGGGCGCGTACCATTCCAACTGAATGACGCCATTGTGAACGGCGATCACGGAGAAAGAGTTCCACTGCCGCGCATAGTCAACGGCCGCGTCTATGGCCTCTGCCGTTACGGTTCGGTTGGAGGCGTCGGCCAGCGGTAAAACCAGGCCATTGCCGCCGTCGATCGCTTCCTGAGGCTTTCGTCCTTCCGACTCATGGGGTTGATTGCCGATAAAAAACCCAGCGTAACGGCGCCACAACCAAGGATCTTGCCAATAGACAATGTTGACGGCAATGAATACCGCCAGTGTCAGCCAGGCAAAAATCTTGAGCGATTTCATATGTCTCTGCTTCCAATCTTTAACGGTTCAATCACGTTGATCTCATTCGCTGCAGCCGGAGAGTAAAAGCGAACCCGGTCGAATGCTCGCATACTCATTTAGACACGTTCAAAGAACTCTAATGCGGCGGCCACTTTGGCTTCAACGCCGGGGTGGACGATTTTCATTTCCGCCAACTGCGATAACGCAGCCATCTTTTCTGAGCCTTGTACGAGATGGGGTGAGTCGGTTTCAGCCGCAATTACCAAAGCTGGCACTTTGATATGGGGCATGCGTTCACGCGCGGGATACCGAAACGCCGCCATATATGGTTTGTGATACGTGGAAATAGCTTTGAGGACGTCAACAGTATGCAGGTGCAGGAGCTCGGTCGAAATGCCTGGGTTCTTTAACGCATGCTTCGCATCACGCATAAAGTAGGGGAAGAAAACCGCTTGGTCGCGTATGAACTGAAACGCCCAAGACAGGTGACCACCAAAGTCGTCTGGTTGAATGGCAGGGGCATAGTTCTCAAGTATTTGTTTCTTTAGCTCTGGCTCATATTCGACAATGCCATCGAGTACTACACGTCGAACACGGTCTGGATGCTGCATAGCCAGTTCACATCCGATCCGTCCACCCGTATGACTGCCATAAAAATCGACCTTATCAACTTTCATCGCATCGAGAATTCGCACGACGCTGTCTGCAAAGTAATCGATCTCTGGCGTCTCCAGTGCAGGTGGAGGTGAGTCACCGTTCCCAAGAGTATCTGGGGCAATAACAAACCGTTTTTCACCGAACAACTTGATGTACGGCTCCATTCCGCGGGCAGACGTTGGGGACGGATGGGCAACATAAATTGGAAGGTGATCATCACTGCTCTCGCCGCAGGTGCGAATATGAACCTGACCTTCATCTATGCGAATAAAACCGCGATTGATCAGGTTCTCTCCCATAGTTACATCCTCATTTCAGTCTGAAGCACATGCCAGTATTTTGACTGCCGCACATTTTTTGCGTGACTCAGGCTTCTACAATCTGACTGGCTGTTTCCACTATGGCGTCTGGAGTACGTTGAGGTTCGGGTATAGTCATGCCAACCTCTACTGCGGGGCGACCTCCGACCGCAGTGTACCACCTAGTCAGATTTGGAAAGGCATCAAGGGTTAGGCCGCACCACTGGTATTGGGCGATCCAGGGATAGCAAGCCATATCGGCGATACTATAGTCCCCAGCAAGAAACTCGGTACTGGCGAGCCTGCTGTTCATTACACCGTACAGGCGTTTCGTCTCGTTTTGATACCGGGAGATAACCGACGGCAAGCGCTCGGGGAAATACCGATAGAAGACATTGGCTTGTCCCTGCATGGGTCCAAGTCCGCCCATTTGCCACATGAGCCACTGCATAACGATGGACTCACCCTTTGGATCTTGCGGTAGGAACTTGCCGCTTAACTTTGCCAGATAGAGAAGGATAGCGCCTGACTCAAACACGGCGAAGTCGTTGTTACCTCGGTCGACAATAGCCGGAATGCGACCGTTTGGATTGATTTTGAGGAATGCAGGTTCCTTCTGCTGCTTTTCTCCGAGATTGACCAGTCGTATCGCGTAGGGTAGCGCCATCTCTTCCAGGGCTATGGCAACCTTTCTTCCGTTCGGCGTGGACCACGTATAGAAGTCAATCATTCTGAGTGGTCACGGTTCGATGTGCAGAGTGAAACCGAACTGCTTCTCGATATTGCGCTTAGAGAGGTCTCCACCTTCGCATTCACCCTTGTCGTCTCCCTGTTCCAAGTCGGAGTTGGTCTCATTCGTGCAGATACAGACAAAGTGTGTCGGACCGGCAGACGGAAACGGCACCTCATGCCACGTGCCAACATTCATGACCAGTCCGCCCGTGCCGTCAAACTCAAACGCTTGAATAGTGTCTGGGTCAGGCAAGTTGGCTTTTTTGTCGTCCCAAGACCCATCGGGCCTGCGCGCCGTGGGTTTGCCGAGCACCATGTAAAATGGCTTGCCTGACAACGGAATGAAAGTTTGGGTGTGCTTGGTATGATATTCCATCCACTTCACTTGGTAGTCTCGTGGATTAAAGGACACGAGGTTGAGGCACAGGTCGTCATTGCCATGGAAGTCTGCCGGTTGGGTGACCACAACGTCAGCGCCGTAAAAATCAATCTTGTCGAGAACACTGTCGTCAGGCTCGCCGATCAAGCAACCGTATCCGTTGAGGGTCTCCGGTGTTGCTTTGACAGGTTTGAGGACACGTTTTTCCGTCGACACTCCTGTTGCTGCCATCATTCCTTACTCTTCACTACCACTGTTTCATTACCACTGTTTCTTTAGGCCTAGTTTCTCACGCGCTTCTTGAGGTGTGAGCACCCGTGCGTCTAACTCTTCAATAATCTTCTTTGCCTTTGCAACGAGCTGGCCATTCGTCGCCAATATGCCCTTAGACAAGTATAGATTGTCTTCGAGGCCTACGCGGCAATTGCCTCCCAGCAACATTGCCTGCGCCACCATAGGCATTTCCGATCGAGAAATTCCGAATGCTGCCCAGTTGGACCCAGCAGGCAACATGTTCTTCAGTACCATCATAGCTTCTGCGGTGGCTGGCGCGCCGCTAGGTACCCCGAGCACAAATTGGAATAGGCACGGATCGTCAATGAGCCCTTCGTGGATAAGGGTCAAGGCGTGTTGCATTTGGCCCATGTCAAACACTTCTAGTTCTGGTTTGACACCAAGGGCTTGCGCCCTCTTGGCCATATATCTGAGATCCGTGAGGCGGTTGATAACAATAACATCTTCGCCAAAGTTCATGGAACCGCAGTCAAGAGTGCAGATCTCTGGTCTCAAGTCTTCGATATGCCGGAAGCGTTCTTCAGCTGATACCAAGTCAGTCTCATGACCAACTTTACGCGGATCTTGATCTTCCAACTGCAACTGTGCGCCCATGCCCACGGTTAAGTTAAGAACGATATCCGTCCCCGAGTCCCTTATGCGATCAACCACTTCTCGGAAATGGCCAGGATCCCGTCCACCCTTTCCGGTCTCTATATTGCGTACGTGAACATGAACGACAGATGCGCCAGCGTTAGCCGCTTCAATGGCAGCGTCCGCAATTTGTTGCGGTGTGACGGGGACATGAGGACTCTTCTCAACCGTGTCTCCTGCGCCTGTTAAAGCGCATGTCAATACGACGTCTTTGTTCATTCACCGCAATCCGTGATTGGTGCTTTGTGCTGACGGGCTGAACAAACGGACATACCCAGTGTTAACACCACCGATTTGGAGCTATTCGCCACCGTCCTTGCCCGATAAGCGCGTCTTAATCACCCCGGAAAGGTTGGAGCTCAGTCTCGATAGCTGGTGTCGATGCGGTCGAGCTTGCGCAGCAGTCCATCCCAAGCGATGTCAATCACCAACGGTAGGTTTGCACCATCGGTCACTTGACCAGTGAACTGATCTCTTACCTTGTCTTGTATTTCCTGTGACGGATAAATGACATCCAGTCCGCACCCCAGCGTTTTGACCTGCATAGCGCAACACTTCTGTAGAGCGTAAAAACGAGAAAAGGCATCCGCCATTGTAGGACCCATGGTCAACAGGCCGTGGTTACGCAAAATGACGTAGTTCTTTTCACCGACATTGGCGACGAATCGTTCGCGCTCCTCTGTGTCAATCGCAAAACCTTCGTAATCGTGGTAAGCGACATCATGTATGACGGCCATGGCATCCTGATTGATGGGTAGCAAGCCGTCCTTTAGCGCTGATACGGCGATCCCATCGCTGTCGTGCAAGTGGATAATGCAATGGGCGTCTTCACGGGCCTGATGAATCGCTCCATGGACGATGAAGCCACCTAGGTTGAAGCTGAGCCCTGTCTCATCCAGCAGCACATTACCATCTTGGTCTATCTTGACCATTGAGGACGCTGTGACTTCGTCAAAGAACCATCCAAAGGGACCGATCAAGTAGTGTTTTTCGGGCCCCGGGATGCGGGCCGTAATGTGCCCAAAAACGTGGTCTGTCCAACCAAAGTGGGCCGATAGTCTGTGGCACGCCGCAAGATCAACCCGCAACGCCCACTCCTCCTCGCTGACTTGTTCGCGGATGCTGAGATCGCTCTCAACTGCTGCTTCGGCCATGGCGCTCTTCCTTTAAAGATTCTAGAGCGCTGGACACTAGCTGTAGACATAGAACGCAGCGAATTCAAAGTTGTTAAGTTCTGATAACTATTCTCTTCTACGTTCTCTCAAGTCGTTGAATTTGGGGCCAAAATAGAAGGGCAATCGTGCGAGAAACCATTGTTGGCTAGACTGGCTTCATGAATGTTGTCACACCTGATCCAGTTGAAGTTCGGCGCCATGGCTGACAAGTAGTCTGCCCTCGGTTAGACAGCTGAGTTGAATGCTGACGTTCTTGCCCACTCGGCAGGTGTAAGCCCCGTGTTCAACAGGCGTTTTTGTCCCGCCATCGAATTGACCAGAAATAACGAACAACTCGAGTTCACCTTGGCTCTTGAGGCAGATTGAGGGTTTCCCTTTTTCAGGCTTCCAATCCAACAACGTAGATCCCTCTCCTGTTTCGGGATTCAGTTTTAGAAGTCTTGACCTTAGGCCTGTGAGGGCATGTAACTTGGTGTCCTTTCCGGCCATGGAGACTCTTTTTCGCACTGTAGGCGTCATTAGCGTATCGGCATCGTCCAACATGTAAGGCGAATCACTGACCGGATCGTCTATAAAGTTGACGGTCACCGTTCCGCCCATGCGTAAGTATACAAGGTATCCGTCTTTTACGTGCACTCTAGCGCCGTGCACACACTTTGCTGGATAATGAACGTAGGCGCCCTTACGTAACCAATGTTCTCCGTCAAACGTGAAGTGTCCTCCGAGGCAGTAAAATTCTTCATCAACCAGATGATACTGGCCACGATGGGGATCGGGAGAGCGAGGCTCAGATTTTAGAATCGCTGTGTGCGGACCGTGATCACCGCTTCCATTAAGAACCTTTCTGACTACGCTATCAGTCACGCGCTCCCACGGGATGTCGGACACGTTCACAAATTCTTTGTTGATTTTCATATGGATACTGTGAAGCAAAACTCTCAAAATTCAAGCTGCAGAGTCAAAAGATAAACAGTCGCGATGTTGCATTCACAAACTATATCGCTCCATTAAATCTACGAACTTGTTATGGTCTAAAGCGGCACTCTAAAAATGAGTTCCGGTAGCGGTGTAGTCATCGCTATTTGGCGGAAAGCCATCCTTTGGAAGGCCAAATACAAGGTGCGTCGCCGTGAATAAGCATCCACTCATTGAGATTGGTTCGGAATATCGAGAAGCCTATGACCGTGACGGCGTAGTTCTAATAAAGGGCGTGTTTGACTCAGAATGGATCAGTTTTCTGTTGGACGCATGGGCGCAAATACGCGATGAAAAACCCGAAAACCTTTACAATCTCCCACATCACTTACTTGAAAGAGACGCAAATCTCAAAGAAGAGATGGAAGCGAATAGAAGTGACGATGCGAGGCAGCGGAAGATCAACACCGAATTTGGCCGTGGTTTCGTTCGAACCAAGTATATGCGTTGGTGGATGCCGGAATTTGAGAAATTTGCCTTTGAATCTCCGGCTGCAGAAGTAATCGGGCGTGTAATCGGGGCTGAAAAGGTTCGTTTCTTTATCGATGCGATCTTCATGAAAGAGCCCCTATGCGACCACAGAACGGTTTGGCACTCCGACGCTCCGTCGTGGCCGGTTCGCGGTGGGCAAGTGCCGACTATGTGGATTCCACTGCTGCCCGTGAGCGCTGAAGACAGTAGCTTGGAGTACATCATAGGCAGCCACAAACGGGATCTCGGTCAAGAACCTTGGCCGGATACATTCAATACGGCCAAACTAGAGAAGCCAAAGGATCGATCTGATTACTACGACTGGGAGAAGCGACGCGGAGACCCTGATGTCTGTTTCGTGACCTACGATATGGAACCGGGTGATGTTGTTGTGTTTCATCCAAGCACATATCACGGCGGTGGACCCAATATGCACCCGACTATGCCCAGAATCGCGATCAGTTTGCGCTGGTTTGGGGATGATGTCATCTGGGACCCACGGCCGGAGTGCGTCAACATTCCTGGCCTACCACTAGACCATATGAAAAGCGGCCAGCCAGTTACGGAAGATGACATCTTCCCAGTTGTTTGGAGCAATCCTCAAGTCTAGAAGCGACAGGCCATATTCGGCATTTGCACTCGCGCTAATGTGTGGCTCAGGCTGCTAAACCTTAGCATTTTTCATGAATTCGCGGGCAGTATTCACGAACAGTCGCATGGATGGAGTGATGTGGCGGTCTCTTAGATGAATGATTCCCGTGGAAAGTGACGGGCGAAATCGTGGGTAGTTGACCTTTTTCAGTGATCCCTTAGTCGTCAACTCCTGGACGGCGTAGTCTGGAATAATGGTCAACAAATCGAGCCGCTGTAGCATGTTGATCATGAACGGAGCATGGTCATTAGTTATGGTGCAGTTCATTTTCCGCATGCGTTTGGTACCGAATAACGCTTTTCGTAAAGACTGTATTCCTTCGGACTTCGTCAGAATCCACTCTGACTCCATCAGATCACTCATCGTGACTTTTTTCTTTTTCGAAAGTGGGTGCGAGGACCGTGCGTAGATTGACACGAAGACGTCGGTGAGTTTTTCTATCTCCAAATCTTCCGCCATCTCTGTTTCCGGCCAATACGGTGTGAGTAGGAAATCCAATTCACCGTGTCTCAAATGTTGCAGTAAATCGTCCAGATATCCGTATCGAACGTCAAAGGTGATTCCTGCTCGCTCGGACAGCACTTGCTCAATGATGCCAGGTAAGAACAGATCGATTATACCTGTCGGTGCGCCGACATTCACATGTCCACGCGACCCCTGGCGCATCAGATCGACTTCTTGATATCCCCTTTGTACGGATTCCAAGGCCGACTTATAAAAGTCATATAACACCTCGCCGTATGCTGTCGGTGATACACCAGTTGGCCGACGTTCAAATAATTGAACTTGTAGCGATTCCTCCAGTGTCCTGATGCTGTTTGATAGCGCAGGCTGAGTTAGTGCTAATACCTCCGCAGCCTCACGGAAGCTGCCGCATTCAACAATCGCGATGAAATAGCGAAGTTGATTAATTTTCATTACAGATCTCCATCAATGGTTAGACTGCACATGAAGTGGGCTGCGCGTTTGTTTGTCCTTAGATTAGTAAAACTAGATGCTGTTTTTGAGCTCTGGGTGCGCCGAGGCAGCGCCACCTTCGAGTCTCTTATCGACTGACAGAGAAATACGGTATTCAGAATTTGAATTAAACCCCCTCGATGAGCGCACCAGGTCATTGCGAGTGGGTTCATGCGCCTGACGATCTGTCAGAGATTATGAAGACTCTCTGCCGGTCGGATGAGACTGATAAGTTTAGCGTAATCAGTACTTTACAGAGACTTACAATCTGGGCGCCGCGATCAAGCTATTGGTTTGTCCATAACCACACGCGAAACGACAAATAGGCACATTCACGTGTCTTATACGGAGTGTAAAAAATCGAATTTCACTTCCCCCGCGTTATGAGAACTAATGTCATTACTCTTGATCGAAAAAGTTTTGGATCAATTGTTCCCAGAGATGGGTAAGCACTCTGCGTTAATGCGAGTTTGTTTTTTGAGTGCTCCAACAACTGGATCAGGACCCGAATAACTCGGATCAGTTCACCAAAATCAACAGTGGGGGGAGAAGGTGAAGCAATTTTCTAAGATGCAAACGTTAAAAGCGGCATTGCTCGCGAGTGCCGGCGCGCTATCAGCGCTGCCCGTACAGGCTCAACAGCTTGCTATTGAAGAGATTGTCGTAACCGCACGCCAACGGTCTGAATTGCTGTCGGATATTCCGATTGCGATTTCTGCGTTTACCGCTGCAAATATTGAGCGGCTCAACATCAACACCATTGAGGATATTGCCAAATTTACCCCCGGTTTGACTGTCAGTAAGCGCAACCAGCCCAATGGAACAAAGTTGTCACTTCGCGGATTGGACGTGCGCAGTGGGCGGAGCCCCGTGGCCCTTCGAGTTGATGGAATTGATCTCACCACTGAGTCCGTTTTCCAGTCGGGGATTGGCTATCTCGGCAATCAGCGCCTTATGGATTTGGAGCGGATTGAGGTCGTAAAAGGGGCTCAGGTCGCCCTCTACGGTCGTGCGGCATTCGGTGGTGCGATTAACTACATCACTAAGCGGCCCGATCTAGAGGAAGTAACGGCGCGCTTTACAATCGATGGAAATCTGGAGGATGAGCAGGAAATCACTGCTGGTTACAGCGGCCCGGTGATTGAAGGCAAGTTGGCAGTCGGTTTCAATGCGTCCTATTACAGAGACGGGGGCTCCTACACGAATATCATCAGTGGGGATAAGCTCGGCAAAGCCGAAGGCACAGGTGTTGCGGCATCTTTCGTCGCGACGCCAAATGAACAATTCACCGCATATGGCCGTGTCGAATATACGCACGACGAAGCTAATCAGCCTGCCGGTATCATTGTTGCACCACAAACTACCGTTGTATTTGACGCGGCTACGGCTGCGGTCGTAAATGGTTCGTCGGCATTGCTGTTCAGAGGCAATATACCTGATCAGTCCCCAGACGATTTGGCTATCAGTCTTTCTCCGTTCACCTTTGAAGATTATCCCGGGTCAGACAAGGAGTCCTTGGTTGCATCCCTGATAATGGATTACGAGTTCGATGGTTTTACTTTGTCATCGTTGACGGGGTGGCTAGACCAGGAGACCGACAACTACCAGCAGAACAACTTTAAAGCTCAACCCTTTGTCGACGACAACGGTGTGCCAAACAGAAATGGAGGTCTCGTACCTGCTTTTTTCACCGTGCAGGAGTATAGCGCTTTAACGACCAGTAGGATTTTCAACCAGGAACTGCGCCTTCAATCCAATTCCGAGGACTCCAGATTGCAATGGCAGGTTGGCGGACTGTATTGGGAAGAGGAGACAGACCAAGCGCAGGATCAGTCAACACTGTTGCCGCTCATTCCCACACCGACTCAAACGTTCATTGACTACTTGAGGGGTGAAACGGGGGACCGGCAGCGAAAGATTGGCAGAGATACCTATCACTGGTCAGTTTATGCCTGGGCAGAATATGAAGTAACGGATGAGTTGTCTGTCAGTGCGGAAATCCGTCACAACGATGAAAATGCAGATTACTTTACCCGTGACACGGTCTACGTGTCCCTGGTATTTCCGGGAGGTAACGTCGTAAATGTCAGTACGCGGCCGGATCCGGCAGATCAGCCGATTGTCCGTGTTAGCCAATCGTTTACAACACCAAAGGTCTCTTTGACGTATAAGCCGACTGAAGACACGACGTTGTATGCAAGTGTCGCGAAGTCGATCAAACCTGCTGGCCATTCAACTGGCTCAACCAGTTTCACTCCGTTTAACCGATTCGACACTGAGAAGCTCTGGTCTTACGAAGTGGGGGCTAAGGGAACGTTCCTTGATGGAAATCTGAACCTCAATGGCGCGTTCTTCTATATGGACTATACGAACCAACAAGTCCCGACCACGGTATTTGACGAAGATTCGGACCTCCCTCGCGGTGCTATCGAAAACGCCGGCGAGTCCCGTCGTTTGGGTTTTGAGCTAGACGGTGTTGCTCGTCTTTCTGACAATTTCACCTTGTCAGGTGCTTATACTTACCTTGATACGAAGTTTACACAGTTCGAGCTTTTGACCAGTGCTACAATCAGTGCCGGAGAGGGGGGCGGGTGTGTGCGATTTGACACCTTCCCGAACGGCCAACAAGCGTGTGTCATTGACTACTCGGGCAATGAGGCCGGTAAGGTTCCCAAGCACAGTTTCTCCGTTACTGGGAATTTCACGGCGCCACTTTCAGATACGCTGGATTGGTTTGCAGAAACCAACGTCAGGTTTACTGACGACAGGTACCTCACCTTCACTAACAATGCCCTTGCACCGGCGTTCTGGAGGGTTGACCTGCGCGCAGGTGTGACGTCCGAAAACATGCAGGCGATGTTCTATGTTAACAACCTGCTAGATTCCGGCCGGGCGACTGATATCGAAACCTATTTCGATTACAGCACGGGCACATTCTCCCCGGCGCCTCTCGTGTTCCTTCCGGATCCAATTACTGTCGGCTTTCGTATGGCTTACAGCTTGTAGTTCTCCCAAGTCAGGAGGGGGCCCGTAGGCGTGCTTAGCCCAAGCTCCGCCGACGGGCTCTCTCCTGAACGGGTGACTCAAAAAAAGGATCAAACCATTGTGGGACCTGTTGCCAAGCATCGTGTCCGACCAATTGGGAAAGCAGGTCGCCGCCAAGGCTAAGCAAGAAGCCGAAACCGTCGACTACACAGGAATGCAGATTGGAACGCTGAGATCTCCCCCTAAGGGTGCATACCAGGAGACAGGATCGAGCCGCTTTACGGTGATGATGAGAGATTATGACGGCAACAAGATTGAAGCGGTGTATGCCGGCAGGCAGTAGTGGTAGCGGTTCTGACTTCTTTGACTCACAATTTTTAAGTTGGTCTGGCTCAGTGCGCGAGATGCCATTTATCAATTTGACTAAGGCCTACATGTATCTTTCTGAGAAACGATCAGATGCAATTCGCAGGTGCGGAGAGTCCATGCTTCGACTTTGCATTTTGTGCTTCGGTGCCGTGCTTTTTTCAGTCTCAAGTTACGCCCAAACTTCCTCTATTCATTTGACGGCCTCATCACCATGGCAAGCCTATGCAGATCCTCTCGGACTTGAGTCCGGAGTTCCCTTGATGTCGTCGATCTTTGATTCCCTCACGCTTGTTGAGGCAGATGGAACCGTTGTTCCAGCTTTGGCAGAGTCATGGAGCAACGATTCCGGAACGGTTTGGACCTTTAAGTTGCGTCCAGATGTTGTTTTTAGCGACGGCTCACCGCTCAACGCTGACGCTGTGGTAGACAGCCTCAACCTACAGATCGGGACTAAGGGTTTGGCGTTATCAACCGCGCTCTATACCCGCGGCATTTCTGGTGTCCGTGCGCCTTCCAACGACACAATCGAAATCGTTACTGAACAAAAAGATGCCCGGCTAGCGCGCAGCCTCGCAAACGTCAATATCTTCAGCGCCGAAGCATTTAGACGTCTTGGCCGCACGGAGTTCTCCAAGCGCCCGGTCGGAACAGGACCATTTACTCCAGACAGTTGGTCAAGCGATGGTACTCGCGTTGTCTTGAAGAGCGTACCGACGTCTTGGCGGCCATCGATTCACGTCGACAGGGTTGAAATTGCAGTCGTTGCTGACTCTACCGCGCGCCTTCAAAACATTCTTTCTGGCGGCACCGATATTTCTTCCAATATTGACCCGGACCTCATTTCGACGATCGAAGCAGCTGGGTATCAAATAAGTATTCGTCCGGGGCCTATTGTGTTGACGCTGGCGTTGCGCACAAACGGAGACGCCGCCGAGGCGTTACGGGATAGGCGAGTCCGCGTGGCGCTCAATTTAGCAGTTAACCGCGAGAACATTTCGAAGTACTTGCTAAATGGCGCTATGGAGCCTGCCACACAACTCGCGACTCCAGAAACAGTGGGTTACGACCCGACGATCGAACCCTATACGTATGACCCTGACCGCGCGCGAGTACTGTTGGATGAGGCGGGTTACTCAGATGGTTTTGACTTTAAAGGTCTGGTCATGACGGGCCAGTTTCCCGGTGATGCACTGATCTATCAACAGGTCATTCAGGATTTAAAGGCAATCGGCGTCAGGGCTGAAATCAGTAGTCTACCGCCCATCGAATTCATCCGCCGGCGCAATGCAAATTCATGGGACGGAACAGATGCAATTGCGACGTTTGAGTCGCACTACCGGCTGGGGGACATTAGTCGCGCGGCTGAGTACTACTTGTGTGACGATCCCCGGACGACATTTTGTGACTCGACTTTAGATGAATTGCTTTACGAGACGTATCAAGAGATGGACCCAATCACGCGTGAGCAAAGATTGAAAGCGTATAACGCCCATTTTCAATATCTTGCGCCGGTTATATTCATCACGCGTTACTCTGCCATAGACGCGTTGTCTAAACGGATCAAAACGTTTCCTATGTTTCCGACGGGCAAAATGCGTTTCGAGCAAATCGAACTTGTCGAAGACTGATCGGACTGAGTGCGGGCTGATGAGAGATTAGCGCGTCGGAGGAGGCTTAAGTGACAATATCAAACCAATATCCAGATCGCGGCAAACGTGGGCCTACGCCAAGGCTGACCCGGTTAGCTGATGAGTCTTTCCTGGACTACATAAAAGACACGCGATCACTCTTGATGCATGGCCATAGCGACACACGCGCTCGCGCTAACGAAGAGATCAAGAAGGCAGGCATTAAATTCGAACCGAACAATGAATCTGTTGAATCTATCCGTGAAGTTATTCGGCAGGCAGCGCCCGAGGCCGGAATTCTGCAGAGGGTGCAAAAGTCGACACAACAAGCTTTGTGGAAGCGTGTTTCGGATTCATACGACCTGAGAAAAGCAGACCTCCTGCGTATGTACGACGACTACGACGACAGAGGTCCGGGATCTGTGACCTGGGATCCAGAGTACGTTTATCCTGAATATTCCAAAGTCGAAACTCATCTCCAAACAGGCGGGTTTGTCGGCGATGAACTCAGCGGTCTGGCATTCGACTACGGTACAATAATTTTCCATGGTAAAGCGGAAGAAGGCGACCTCCTCCACACGACAATTGCTAAACGGGTTGAGGGGCCGCTCGACGGTAAGGTCGGGAGAATCATGGATATTGGTGCGCACATGGGAAGCTCACGTGTGAGCTTAAGCGGCGCTTTCCCGAAGCCGAAGTATGGGGCAGCGATATCAGTTCTGGCATGGTCAGGCATGCTCACTATCGCGCAGTCGAGCTGGGCTTAGACATTCACTATCTACAGAAGGCTGCCGAAGACCTGGATGAACTAGAGCCGGAACAGTTTGATCTTGTGACCTTCCATATACTGTTCCACGAGATCCCGTTGCCGATTGTGAATAGAACCATTGAAAACGTCTTCCGACTCTTGCGGCCAGGTGGAACATTCTGGTTCTCGGATTTTCCAACTTTGGGGAATGACCCCGAAGGTTTGCACTATGATGGCATGCTTGGCGCGTTCGATTCCGCAGACAACAGCGAGCCTTTCGCACCGGAGTTTGTGCGGTGCAATGTTGAACAGCGACTAAAGGATGCCGGGTTCACTCTGCGTTACGAGAAGCCTGAGGACATAAACGTCCGCGGGCGAGTTTGCGACAAACCAGTATAGGAAATGCAATGGCAGACAGGGCGCAAATAGAAAAAGAAACGGAGTACGTGCAGGATTTACCTGGGTTCAAGCGCACGGACCCACATTATTTCTCAGATCCAATGATTGATCGCCTGTTCGATATCATTCTCATGATGGGTGGGCAGATGTGGACGATGAGACACCGCCAAGCAATCACAGAGCACTTACTGGCTAAGAATCATGCGGTCACGCCCGACGTTATTGAAACGTTCGAACCCGACGATGATTTCAAGGAGCAACTGGAGCGCGAGCGTCAGGATTTTATTCGCAGCATATACTCTGGACTTTATGGAACAGAGTTTCCTGACCCACAAAAGCCAGGTTTTAAATGGCTAACCGATCCAGCAGGCAAAGAAAAAAAAGTGTAACCGGGTCGACGGTCAAACTTCTAACAGTATACGTCCGTTCCATAACAAGAGGACTCAATGAAATACATGCACACAATGGTGCGCATCACTGACATGGATGCGTCATTACGGTTTTACAGAGACCTCTTGGGGTTGGAATTCGTCAAGAAGTACGAAAACGAACAAGGTCGATTTACTCTCTTGTTCTTGGCGCCACCGGGGCAGCCTGAGGCCCAAGTTGAGCTGACGTACAATTGGGATCCTGAAAAATACGATGAAGGGCGAAACTTCGGTCATCTCGCATACGAAGTGGATGACATCTATGCGTTGTGTGAAAAGCTGCAGCAAGGCGGTGTCACAATTAACAGGCCTCCGCGAGATGGATTCATGGCGTTTGTGCGGTCCCCGGACAACATATCCATTGAACTGATTCAAAAGGGTGATGCTCTTGAGCCCAAAGAGCCATGGAAGTCGATGGAAAATGTCGGGCACTGGTGAAAAAACGGACGCAGCAATGTTACAGCAATGGTCTAATCCTGATCTCATCCGTCATACCAAAGAGTCGGTCCGCTTGGTCAACCTTGAGCGTGCTTATGACTTTATGGATCGGTATGGTCTTTCGGGGCTCGTAGCATCGAGCCCAACCAACATTCATTATCTGTCGAGTCACAGTGGTGTATCCCAATGGATGGGCAGGCCATTTACTACGTTTGCGTTCTTGCCGCGACAGGAGGATGCGCCGGCGTCCCTAATCATGCCGCGCTTCACGCTGTATCACCTCGACTTCCAGCCAACTTGGATGCCGTCCGTCCAAGGATACTCCGGTCCTCTTCAAGACGAAGCTGGCGATATCATCTGGAATGACGACGGTAGCCCGGCAGCGGATCAGAACGCGAACATATGGCCGAGGCGGGACGGAGATCTCAATGGACGTGACAGGACATTGCTCGCTCTTTTTGCTGAGTACGACGGCAAACTGAGTGCGACGCCCATCTACGCGTTAAGGCGGGCGTTAATTGAAGGAGCGGCGAGTCAGGGTAAGGTCGGCTTTGAAGATCCCCGTATCGGGGCTTGGTTGCAGGATGCAGGGCTTTCAGATCTAGAGACCGTCGATGCGACGAACATCTTCAAAGAAATCCGTATGGTGAAAACTGCTCCAGAGATAGACCTTCTCCGGGTCGCGGCGCAAAAGAATGAAGCCGCCTTGGACTACGCGATTGAGCAAATCGAACCTGGGATTCCCCTTATCGATATTGAAAAAGCCCATGCGCGCAAATGGGGAGAGCTGGGTGGCACCGGAAAGTGGTGCATCGTCAATATTAACGGGCTGAATTCTGGGGTCGTTGAGGCGGGTGACTTCATGAAACTCGACAGCGTTGGTTCGTACCAGGGTTACCATGGCGATGTCGGTCGAACGGTCTCAGTGGGCGAGCCGACGGATGAATTGTTGAGAAGGATTGAAGCTAACACCAAGTGCAGCCGTGTTGTCTACGAGGCTATTAAACCGGGAATGCTTTTTAAGGAAGCTACGGCCATGTTCGCCGATCTTATGCAGCAAGAAGGCTTTTTCGCTGTAAGTTCTCCGCATTGTGTTGGTCTCGATCATACAGACCAGCCGTTCTACACGACCGAACCATTTCAAAAGCGCTTGGGAGATGGCGATTGGACGTTCGAGGCTGGCACCGTCTTTACTTTGGACATGCCACATAACGAAGTTGGGTGGGGCACGAGTCACGTGGAGGATATGATTCTCGTAAAAGAGAGGGGGTACGAGGGTCTTTCGTCAATGGATACGAGTTTGAGAATCCGGCCGGTTAGTTAGCCAGCAGTGATCTGTCATGCCTAGCTTGGTATTTCTTGGTTCAGCAGCAAAGCTTGCGCTCTCCTAACCCACCGAAAATCGACTAATCTCATCCCCAATATCCGCCGCCGTCGCCTCCAAAGTCGGTAGTAGTTCCTTGACAGCGTTGCGTTCTGTTAGCGCGCTGCCAAAAAAACGTGCCACCAGGCATGCCTGGCAATGGGTCCCGACCATTACAGGCACTGCCATTGCTTTTTCTCGGTCTTTCTCTTTTTGATAAAATGCAAAGCCCTGCCTTAGTGACAACTTCACAGCTTCTTTAACTGCCGCGAGTTGTCCTCGATCAAGCCCCATCTGGGCAGATTTATTGAAGTAGCCTTTTCGAATGCTTGTGGTGCTGTGTGCGAGAAAGACCCTGCCGGACGCGCTCTCGAAAAATGGAACTCTGTCGCCAAAACCAAGTTTCTCAATCGCATAGGGATTCTGGTCTTGCGTTGTAACCAATACCTCGAAGTCGGTGCCGCGCGGTCGAGTAAGTATCAGAGGCCAAGATATCTTCCGCGAAGCATTCTGAACGATCTGTTCAGATGCACTGGCAATAACACTGCTGAGGTCGTAACCCCCTGACAGGTTGAGCACCCGGTTCGTAACCCGGTATTTCTTTGACGAGTCCTCTTTAAATACATACCCAAGTTCTATCAGTTTGTTCAAAGATCTCTGGACCGACGATCTGGATTGATCAGTTAGCCGAGCCAACTCACTTAGTCTCGCGTTGGGGAACGTGTTCAATAATTCCAAAACGGTAAAGGATCTTTTGACCGACCTGAGCGATGCGCTGTCAATGCTTCCCGGTCGCTCCATACGCAGTATCCCTAACTCACCTCAACCAAAAACGGTCGAACTCTTATTCATTTCTAACGAAGGGGTGGGGCATTGAATCCGAATTTAAGAACTCAGAGTTCGAGGCACGAGCAATAGCTTGACCGATGACTAGCTGCTTGACCAGTTCGTAATTCCAATCGGCGTATACCAAAAGCAAATGCGCTATAGCTGTTGTGGAAATGCCCTCTTGACCAGTTTGCCTAAGAAAGCGCCATTTGTCGCGAGGCTCACCTGGCCATAGATAACCTACATGCGTCTCGCCCCGTCCCAACCCACTAGGCTTGATAAGCGGGTCGGAGTGACAACACGTTCAGAACTCCATTCGTAAACTGTCTTCGCCATGGATCAGGACAATCGAGTCACGCCATTCAAATTTCTTATGCGCAAAAAGCAATTTCGAATTTCAGTTTGCGACCGATATGAGAGCTAATGGCACTTCAAACCCCAAGTAAACTGAGGGTAGCCAATGAATGACATCAGTCACGCTGCATCGATCAACAAAACTCATTTCAAGCAAATCTATTGCGGAGGAATCTGGAGCAATCCCTCTGGGGCAGGGTTAATCGACATTGTATCGCCTAACACAGAGCAAGTCGTATTCCAGATCGCCGAAGCGACAAAGGCAGATATCGATCAAGTTGTATCCGCTGCTCGACAGGCTTTTGACGTTGGTCCATGGCCTCGAACCACCGCTAAGGAAAGGGCAAATCTGCTTCGGTCTTTGGCAGAGAAGCTTCGCGAACGGACACCTGATCTGGAGACAGCTTTTGTAGAGCAAATGGGCGCACTTGCCTCCATGGCCAAAGGTGTCACTCCGTATGCAATTGGTGCATTGGATCGCTACGCTGATATGGCCGAGTCATTTGAGTTTGTTGGTCAGCGTCCCACACTCTCTGGGGTCGGCGTGGGCTATCTGGTCCATGAGCCGGCTGGGGTGGTGGCCGCGATCACACCTTGGAATGTGCCCCTCATTGCGATGCTCAACAAAATCGCGCCAGCGTTGGCTGCCGGCTGCACTGTCATCATGAAACCAGCGCCCGAAACACCAATCGAAGCTTACATTATTGCGGAATGTGCTGATGAAGTCGGTTTTCCAGCGGGCGTACTGAATCTCGTAACCGCGGGTCGGGACGCTTCCGACTACTTGGTGCGGAAGCCCGAGGTGGATAAGGTCAGTTTTACTGGGAGCCTCGCTGCGGGCCAACGAATTGCGTCCGTGTGCGGTGAGAGGATTGGACGTGTCACACTAGAGTTGGGTGGGAAGTCCGCAGCGATCATACTTGATGACTATGATCTCGAAACCGCTGCCGCAAGTCTTGCTCCTGCTGTATGTGGATTATCAGGGCAGAACTGTGCCGCACTGACACGCGTCATCGTTTCCCGCGATAGGCATGACAAATTGGTCGATCTCTTGGCACGCAAGATGCGGTCAATTCGGGTCGGTCATTCTTACGATCAGGATGCCGAAATGGGGCCACTTGCGATGAAGCGCCAATTGGACCGCGTGGAGAGCTTTATCCATAAGGGGAAAGACCAGGGCGCCAACCTCGTTGTTGGTGGCAGTAGACCGACTCACCTCAACACAGGTTACTTTATCGAACCGACCCTGTTCGCCAATGTGGATAACGCCATGGCCATCGCCCAAGAAGAGATCTTTGGTCCGGTTATGTGCGTCATCCCCTGCGAAGATGAGGATGACGCTATTCGCATCGCCAATGATTCCAACTTCGGGCTAGGCGGTGCTGTCTATACGAACGATTTAGATGCGGCCTATCGAGTTGCTCGTCAGGTGCGTACAGGAACCGTTGGTCAAAACGGATCTAAAGCAGATTTCACCATTGGATTCGGCGGCTTTAAGCAGTCTGGCGTTGGTCGGGAAGGCGGCGAGGCAGGTCTTAAATCCTATCTTGAGTCGAAGACACTACTGCTGGACGGTGAGCCGTCTGAACTGTGAATAATCAATGTTACTCGTAGAAATTATCGACGATTCCGTAGTGGGAAGCTCTCTCTAGTTTTTTGACTGACTTAGCCAAATCCGATCGATACAATGATCGCATTCAATAAAATCGCACGACGAGCAGCGCAGTTTTCGACCAATGCAACCCCCCGCAACCAAGCGCGTAAGTATCTGATTTCAAGCCATTTCAACAATAGTCCCGTTCAAAAGCCCGCAACCAACTTATGCTTCGCAGGCTATCAGATCGTGGATATGCGAGCCGCACCTAAGCTGCGTTCACTCTCAAACCGCGACACGTTGACCTGAATTTTGCCCGAGAGATGCGGATTGGTGACTAACCATTCCAGGTCACGGCTGAACGACGATATCTTCAAACGCCAATCCATTCATTCCCAGTCGCAAGTTCTCAACATTCGGGCTGCTGGCTGAGACTTGTGCCATGTTGTTGAGCCAGATCGCTGGTGCCAACTCATGCATGCGGGCCATGATGTGTTCCAGCGCGCGCTTGCGCGCCTCTGGGTCACGTTCGCTCCGGCTTTCCAAGATGGCTTCCGCAACATCCTCATCGCAGAAGAAGGGTTGGGGCCGCAGACATGAAAAATATTCGAGTGTCCTTCCGGTGTCGCGCAAAGGCTCGCTGTTCCACAACAGTGTGAAAGCGTTGTAGGAGCCCCAATCACCTCCCATAAACCTTCGCAAAAACTCCGATGCCGTCATGGCGCGCATTTCCGTAATGACACCTATGGCTGTCAGGTCCTGCGCGATTTTTTGATATGCGACTTCGCTGCTCTGTCCGTCTGCTTGTAGATACCCGATCATAAATTCGAAGCCGTTTGGATATCCGGCCTTGGCAAGCAAACGACGCGCTTCCTCTGGGTCATAGGGAAAGGGCTCTAGGTCTGGGTTATAGCCAATTGTGCCTTCGACGGCGCCCTGACTGGCGACGCTAACGAGGCCGCCATAAATAAACTCCGCGATGGCGTAGCGATCGACACCGAAGTTCAAAGCCCTGCGCACATCCGCAGAATTCAGAGGTGAGTCATCCCGGACCGTATTAGGTAACGCGACGGATAGAATCTGAGACCGGGGCGTGACAAGGATATCGAAGCCCGCTGCTTCTATCTCTGGCACAGCGTCTGGTGTCACGGCGTCAATCAGATCGAGTTGGCCCGACAACAGAGCCTGAACGCGAGCAACGGCGTTGCGTACTTCCACAAGCGTTAGGGTCTCTATGCCGCGAACCGGCCTTAGTGGGGACTCAAAGGCTTGTAAAACAACAGAGCTGTTGCTGTTTTTCCATTCGACAAATTTGAATGGACCTGTTCCTACAGGTGCCAGCGCATATTGTTCCGGACCAAGCCGTGACCAATCCTGTTCTTCGATGATCATGACGATGCTCAGGCGCCGGGGTAAAATGACGTCGGGTTCGACTGTGGTGATTTCGACGACGTGGTCCGAGAGTACCCGTGCGCCGGAGATATTCTTCACTTCGTTGGCCACTAAATAGCGCGCGGCATCATCGCTGGTCAGGTAGTTGATCGTTGCGACAACGTCTCCGGCGTCAAACATTGCGCCGTTATGAAATTGAATGTCTTGGCGCAACATGAAGTGCCATCGCGTCGGCTCAACTTGTTCCCAGGCGCTGGCCAATGCCGGTTGCACCTCTCCCTCCGCGGAGACATGAGTCAAACCGTCGTAAAGGCTGCTCCAAAAGTGCCCGCTTGGCAGACCCATGGACGAGTAAGGGTTGCCCAGAGATGGCGGCAATTCGATGAGACCCACCCGCAGGTTATTCGGTTGCGCGAGGCCCTGGCTGGCTCCGGCACCAAAAAGGATCGCGCAAAAGAGGGCGCCTAAACACCTGAAGAGCATCATTGGAACGCAGCCTTAACGGAAAACATGGCGATCATGAGACGCACACCTGGAGCCGTGTGAACGACTGCGAGAACTCTAGACCACAAGGTCGTTGGCAAAAGGACTAATCTCGCCGCCGTGCACGCAATGCGCACACCGCCAGCGTTTCCGGTCGCGCACAAACGCAGATCAGGTGTTTCATTCCCGTCAAATGCACTTCAGGACCCATGCTTCGGCAGACCGCTGGTACGTCGCTATGAGTCACAAGAAAAGGATGCTGACATGCGATTTGGTGCTTTCGTTACACCCAACCATCGCCCCGACGACGATCCGACCCTGGCCTTCGAGCGCGACCTGCAGTTGGTCGAGCATCTGGAGGACTTGGGCTACGCCGAAGCGTGGTTTGGCGAGCACCATGGCTCGGGCTGGCAGTACATCGCGTCTCCGGAGACCTTCATCGCAGCAGCGAGCCAGCGCACCACGCGCATCCGCTTGGGCACCGGTGTGTCGGGATTACCCTTCCACCATCCCCTCATGCTGGCAGATCGCATCGTTATGCTCGACCATCTGTCAAAGGGTCGCGTGATTCTTGGCACAGGGCCAGGAGGTCCGCAGGTCGATGCCCCGATGATGGGATTGGATCCGGATTGCCTTAAGCCGCGGCATGAACAGGCGCTAGAAACCATTCTTGCCCTTCTCACGACTGATGAGCCGATCGACCGTGAAACGGACTGGTTCAAGGTCCACCAAGGGCGGCTGCAATTGCGGCCGTACCAGGACCAACCGATCGAGGTGGTTGTATCGTCCCTTTCATCTGCCACCGGTCCCACTCTTGCGGGCCGGTTTGGCCTCGGCATGCTGTCCCTCGGTCTTCTTGCCAACGGCGGGGCGGAGCGGATCAACAAGGTCTGGGAGATTTCGCAGGAGAAAGCCGCAGAGTTTGGAACGACGGTCAGCTGCTCAGCGTGGCGGTTGGCGGGTCCACGCATGCACCTCGCGGCGACAGATGCTGAGGCGCGGCGCGACGTGGAGTTTGGGTTGCGCCAGTTTATCTCCTTCATGCATGCGACCGGAGCGCGGCATGTCTCGCCGGAAGACGATATCGAGACGTCTATTGAAAAGCTGAATGCAAGTGGGGCCGTCATCATCGGCACTCCGGACCGGGCGCGGGCCTATCTCCAGGAACTGCGTGACGCAGTCGGCGATATCGGTTGTTATCTCATCCCCACACAGGAGTGGGCAAACCGGGAAGCGTCCCGCAGATCGTTTGAATTGTTCGCCCGATTTGTCGCCCCGCATGGTTCGCGGCAAACCGCATCCCTCGTGCGTGCAACCAATGAGTTCACGAAAATCGTCAGTGCCAAACCTGGGCCGGCTGTCCAAGCTCAATCCGGCGGCAAGGTTAAGGTCGAAGAGGTTGCAACGGGCTAGCACCGGCGGGTGCTGTGATGGCTCGTCTTGTCACTGCTCGGGCACTAGCTTGGGTGGGTAAGGCTCAAGGCGATAGCTTTTGCAGTATCTGAAAGGGGCGATAGGTACTTTTCAACCATACTCTTCTCGCGAAGAGCTGTGTCTGAACTGCGCACCGACAATGCGCCAACAACGTCTCCATTGCTTTTGATCGGCACAGCCAGCGCGACGATCCCGTTGAGCTGCCCCCATAGGAACGCGTAACCGCGTTTGTGAATACGGTCCAGTTTCTCTTCAAAATTTGATGCGGACAGTGCGGCAGCGTCTTTTTGGTCGGTCGTCGCTATCCTAAGAGGATCGAGTAGCTTTTCGCGCTGGCCCGTGCGAGCGGCGGCGATAAAGGCGAGGCCGGCGGCAGAAGACACATAGGAAAAAACAAAGCCCTCTTGATATGTGTTCTTGAGGTTCGGATCGTGTGATACCGATGCATATCTGACAATCATGCCCCGGTCGCTGGGGCAACTTATTGTCACGGGCAGTCCAAGGTTATCACCCAAATCGTCCGCGAGTGACTTGGTGCCCATACCAATTTCATCGATGTTTCGAAGCATTGCCTTCACAAGGGTTAGATGCACTTCTGTATGCGCCCACGTTGCTATCTGGCCCGCGCCAAGGGAGCGGTCGGCAGGCGTTCCTATTCAGCGTCAAGACTTAGCGGAATGGAAAAAGAAGCCTTATGCTGGCACGCAATGCGTACAACGCTCCGCAGGTCAACTCATGCGCCCCCAAGTTTTCCGGTATCCTTCCACGGCTTTTAGATAGCCGCGTTAAATGAGAGAGAAACATTTCATGTCACGTCCGGAAGTGATCATCATCGGAGCCGGCATCGGTGGGTTGTCGCTCGCTTTGGGATGCATAAACGCCGGTATCAAAGCGCTCGTCTTCGAGAAAGCGCCTGAGCTGGGCGAGATCGGTGCTGGCATCATGCTCACGCCCAACGCCGTCAAATGTTATGACTTTTTGGGTCTCGGAGAGGCGCTTGGTGCCGCGGGCGTGGAGCCTGAGGAGTCCGTATACCGGAGATACGATACTGCCGAGGAACTGGTGCGCGCGCCTCTGAAAGCGCGCATGCAGGCAACCTATGGCGCCAAATATTTTCACATCCACAGAACTGATCTTCATGCGTGCTTATTACAAGCTGTCTCCGACAAGGACCCCGATGCAGTGAACACGGGATACTCTGTTCAAGGGATCGAGCAGAAAGAAGGCCGGGTTTCTGCCACGTTTGAGAATGGCGAAACCGTTGAGGGTGACGCCCTCATCGGGTGTGACGGCATCCACTCTTTTGTGCGTGCCCATCTGTATGGGGACGCCAAACCCCGGTTCACGGGACAGATGGCATGGCGCGGCATGGTACCTGCCCAAGGGCTTCCGGCGACGGTAACCGAGCCTGTTTCGGTGTCTTGGCTCGGAGAACACAAGCATGTCATTCAATACGGTGTGCGCGGTCGCAAGTTCATCAACTATGTCGCAATCGTTGCCACCGATGAATGGACGGAAGAAGGATGGAATTGCCAGGGCGACCCGCGCGAAGCCGTGATGGATTTCGATGGTTGGCACCCCGATCTCATCACGTTGCTGGCCTCCACACCTAAGGGCGGATGTTACAAATGGGGTCTATTCGATCGTGAGCCTTTGAGCGCGTGGACCAAAGGCCGGATCACCTTGCTCGGCGATGCGGCTCATCCGATGCTGCCCTTCATGGCCCAGGGTTCTGCCATGGCGGTTGAAGATGCGGCAGTGTTGGTTCGCGCGTTGGCCGGCTATGACACGGTTGACGAAGCGTTCCGGCGGTATGAACAGGTCCGGCGCCCCAGGGCGAACGATATCGTTCTGAAATCGCGTCAGGCGACCAACCTTTATCAGAGGCTCACCGGCGACAAGGGCGCTCAGCGTGCATCCAATTTGGACGACGTTTACGGATACGATGCGACCACCATTGAGTTGTGACGACTTCTTTCTTGATCAAAACCTTAAATTCGAACTCAAACGTGAGTTGCAAAGGGATACGCTCATCGGCCAACGCTCGTCAGTCGCTGAGAAACTCTTGAATGTAACGCGCCGCTAATTCTGGTTGCTCGATCACCAGATAATGACCGCAGCGCTCAAGAATTTGGGTCTCGCAGTGCGGCAGTTGTTTCGCGATGGAGTCCATCCCGACCCCGCTGCCCGCTGGGCTATACGGCGTCATGTTGTCTTCATCGCCGGCGAGCAGGAGAGTCGGGGCGGTGATCCGCGAGATCTGGTCGCTTAGGTCTGTTTTTTCGATTGTTTCTGTTCCCGCGATAAACGCGTCCGGCAGAGTCTTGCTAAAGGCATCCCGCATGGACTGCAGTTGCGCCGCAGCTCCGCTCCGATCATAAAAACTACGTGCAAACCCCGCGACTGAGGTCAGGTCTGCGACCGCGTCCATTCCGCTGTCACGCGCGGCCCGTTTCCAAGTCTGACGCATCATCCGGGCCGCATTGTCGTAGCGTGCCATGAAGCAACTGAAGACGAGCTTATCAATGATCGCTGGGTATTTCGCGGCGAGCCACACCCCGATCATGGCGCCAAAAGATGTGCCGTGCAGGTGGAGGCGTTTGTACCCTGCCTCGACGACAAACTCATAAACTTGGTCGGCAATGCCCTCCATGCCGCCCGGTCGGTGCGATCCGGTACTTTCGCCGTAGCCCGGCAAATCGAAATCGATCACTTCGCAAAACTTGGCGGCAAGGGGGGTCATTTTATCGAAGTTTCGATGACCGAATGCAGAGCCATGGATATGAAGAAGGGGCGAGCCCGACCCGGTCGTCTTAAACCAGATTGTTTCCCCTTCTTTGAGCTTTACGGTGGGCATCAGCTGGCCTGGCCTTGCACTTTAAGCAAAGAGATCAGGGGTGAGACGGACTTGGCTTCATCCAGAGTCCAGACGGCGTCCAATACTTCACTCGCCGCGGTTTCCTCTAGTAGTCCATCGGATGACACCCGGAATAAGTCTGACAACTGATCGTCGCTCATGCGGCTGCCCGGGCTGCCGAGGAAAGCATCAACATTCGCTGTTTCCGTGCTGCCGTCTGAGAACTTAACGGTCAGCGAACAGCCTTCGAACGTTTCACGCTTTTCGTCAGCGACCAGGACTGTCTTATTGCGCAGCGCGAGAATGGCATCGTCGGTATAAGCCGGTTCACGCATTTCATCCAAAGTGAACTTTCCGCGCTGCCATGCCGCCGCGGCGCAGAAACACAGGTCGAAGCGGGCCGTCAATTCGCTGCTTGGCAAGCCAAACCGCTCCATCCGTTCATCGCATATGTCTTTAACAATCGGACATACCGCAAATTCCAGGCTTTTAACTTCGCGACCGTTAGCACGAGGCAGCACGTCGAGAACAAGCTCAACAGGCCCATGGGTGATCGTTTCCGTCGGAATGACTTTGTAGGTCTGGCAATGGATGCGCCACTCATCGCCGAGCGAACCTAGTATATCCTCGATTTTCTGTGGATCTTCGTCGCAATGGGTGACGAACATGCCTTTGTCGCCTTCGAATGCCGTCTCAGGGGCGTCGAACCCTTTCTGGGCCAGGTCGACCGCGGTTATGCCGGCGCGAGCGGTCGCGCCGGTGATGTAGGAGAGCGTCATGCTACCGACGGAGACATACAATCCGAACGCGGTGCACATGGCGATGCCCAGGGCATCCCGCATCTGAGTTTTATTGAGGCCGGACAAGAGACCGCTGGCCACGGCGGCGCCAACGCCGCCGGTTAAACCGGCCGGAACGTAACCCCGGAAATAGGCCGTCGGCATCAGCATGGCGGCGATCGCGAGTTCCACCTCCATTCCGAGTGCCAGGGCGTCGATGACATCTTTGCCGCTGTTGCCGTTGACTTCTGCCGTTGCCGTCAGCGCAGGCAAGACTGCCGAGGTGGCGTGCATGTAGCAAGGAATGTAGGTGTCATGGAAATCCAGCACCTCATAGAGCGCGCCGTTAACAAGCGCGGCATCTCCTGGTGTTGTCGGCGTGCCGAACCAGACAACATGAGCCGGTTTCGCGCCAGCCACAGGTGGTGCGATGGACTCATGCAAGATGCGAACGGCATCCGTATCCGTCGCGCCCACCGAAGCTTTCAATTGATTGAGAAGCAGACGCTTGGCTTCGTGAGTGACATCTCCGGGCACGCCCCGCTTCTTTTGTTCGAAGGCAAACGCGATGAGGCGTTCTGAAACGGAACCGTCTAACATCAGGAGGTCTCCGCAGTGCCGCTACTGGCAACATCACCGTACATCCACTCGAGTAGGCTGGTTTGACGCTGGTTTTCGGCATTGAGCGCGGTGAGGGCTTGGTACGCCGGGTACCCTCTAAGCCCGACCAGCGTCGGTTTGCCGTTGTAATTGCTCGTGTATACCGCACGCACCGGGTAGCAATGGATGGCTGATATGCTAGCCGCATAATCTATGCCGTCTTCGTTTGCGATCAAAGATTCACCCCGGGCTTTGGTATCTACGGTCAAATCAATCCAAGCTTGATATTGCCGCTCGACGGGGTGCGTTTTAACCGGGTATCCGGCCTTTCGTTCTTTCTCCATGTCTGGCGCATCAAACAGGCTGAGGCGTAAACGCAGCACGCCTTCTTTCTTGCACCACGCTTCCGCAATCTGCCGCAGACAGGCGCGAGAAGCTGCCTAGTCACCCTGGCTGCGGATAAAGAGGGCATACGTGGGCGAAGCGCAGGGCCCTTGTGGCATGGCAATGCCCGTGTCATCAACGTGAGTGGTCGCGTTGTCACCGACGGCCCGATACGTCGTGCTTTGATCAACGATGATGTCGATATCACCGAGAATATCGGCTTTTGGTTTTCCTTCTGGTGACGTGTCGAAAATCGCCAACGCTGCTTCGTCGAGATACCTTACGTCAGAGGTCCACATAAGTTGCTCAAGCGGGGGCGCGTCGTTACCAATCGCGTCCACCTCCGGCAAGAAACCGGCATCGATCGGGTCGTACTGATAGTGGCGGTAGTCGTAGATGCCGGCCCGCCGAGCGATTGCCGGGCTGTGGACGTCGCGCCAATAGAGTCTAACCCAGTCGATGGGCAGTTCAGGCTTTTTCCACCCGCAGGTGATGCGGCAAAGACCGGCCTTATTTTCGATGTCGGCGAGAGTCATGCGACGACGCTCCGGATAAAAGGCATATTTGCAAGAAATCGCGCTATTTGGGTGTCAGAAAATCGGCGATGCACTTGTGAAAGCGCCGGCGCGGATTCTGAATGTGAGCGTAATCACCGCCACCGGGAATGACCACCAGGGCTTTATCTTGAGTGCCCAGGCTCTCAAAGAAATCTCCCCGGCGCTGGCTACCGTGCATATAGTTTGCCGCACCAGCGGCATCACCATAGATCAGCATCGTCGGCCGGGTAATGTCTGCCGGTTTGACAGGAATGCTACCCTCGGCATTCTCCTGGCGTATGCCATTTGGAGATTTAGGTTCCGTAGACGAGACGATTTCCGCAAATGCTTTGCGTGCTGCGAGTTCTGTATACTCTTCCTCAAGGCGGTTGAAGAAGTAGTCGTAGGTATTATCCCAATAGTCTTCGGAAGGGGCTGGCAGAATGAGTTGGCCGCCGCCCAATGCCGGGTCGAGGAGGACGACCCTGTCAATTTTGTTCGCATGGGCCTCCGCATACCGGCCGGCAATGCGGCCGCCCCAGGACCAGCCAAGAACATGGGGTGCTTCCATGCCTTGTGCGTGCAGCCAATCGACGACAGCGCCCAGGTCCTCGATCGCCTGATCCGTCTGCACGGACAGCGGGCTACCGCTGAGTTCCGATTTTTCATACCCTCGGATCGAAAAGGTGACCGATCCGACCCCGCGTGCGGCAAGGCCATCCATGAACGAATAGTCCTTGCCCCCGTCGAACGTGAAATCAAAGCCTGCCTGCCCGGATACGTTTGCGCCTTGGACAAGTATGACGACATTGCCGTGCGACCTTTCAATGCCTTTGGCGCGGACAGACAAGCGACCGTCCGGTCCGGGTATCATGAGGTCGCCGTCTGTCATATCTGAATTTCCCCCCAACTGTGCCGTGCTCGCGCCCGATGAATACTATTATAAGAGTGCCGACATCTGGGAAACCGATGGGTGCTCTGTAAACGGCGAGGCTTTGGAGTGCACGCATAGCGTTCCGCAGTCCAGGCGCTCAAGGACAGAAGACCAGCAACACCGCACTATCACCTCCGGGAACGCGCCAGCGCACATATAAAAAGGGGCAGGCAGATGGTTGCATTAGTCTTCGGGGGGACAGGCAAAGTCGGGTCTGTCGCAGTGCGGCACCTCGTTGATAAGGGCCGGTCTGTGCGGGTGTTTACGCATTCTCCTGAGAAAGCGTCAGCGCTGCCCGAGGGGGTCGAAGTCGCGGCCGGCGATCTCGACAAACCCGAGACCATTCCTCCGGCGTTTGACGGTGTCGATGAGATTATTCTTATCCTTGCGGTCAACCCCAATGAGCAGGCCCGCGGCCTCGCTGTTGTCGAAGCGGCGAAGGCGGCAGGTGTGAAGCGTCTGGTCTTCGTCTCTCTGGTGCACGGTCCAGGCACGGAAGAGGTGCCATTTTACAAGAGCAAGAGAGCTATTGAAGCCACGTTTATGGCGTCAGACATGGAGTGGGCGGTGGTTCGGTCGGCGAGCTTCTTTCAGTCTGATGCGGGCCTGAAGGGTGACATTGTCGATAAAGGAATATTCAGCGCGCCGATCGGTTCGAAAGGTGTGCATCGCATCGATACGCGCGATGTCGGATACGCAGTGGCCGAGGCCTTGAAGAAAGAGCCGTTCGAGACCGGCGAGTTTCGTGTGTTCGGGCCTGAAGCACTTACCGGCGAAAGTATCGCGGAGATATACACTGATCTGTTGGGTAAGCCGATCCGGTACGGCGGCGACGATCTCGACAAATGGACGGAGTTCAAAAAAGACGGCTTTCCCGAATGGTCCTTGAAGGCCCTGCGCCCTATGTATGCCTACACACAAAAATGCGGGATGCTGCCCGAGTCCGGTGAAAAGAAGAGCGATCTGCTCCCTGACAAACAGATCACGTTTAGGGAATTCGCATCTGAAATGGTTAAGACCTGGTCGTGATACCTGGTCCGTAGGTGTGCTTCACCTAAGTGACGACGCAATGGTGTCGGCTGCGTCTTTCAGTGGCTCATAAAAATTCTCGACCGCTTTTTTAGGCTTCATCGCCGATGCGAAGTACCGGAGGGATAGGGCTCCGAACAAGGTTTCTTCGTCTCGGATCGGAACGGCAAGCGCATTGATGCCGTTGAGTTGTCCGGTAATAGACGCGTAGCCTTGTTCACGTATTTTTTGCAAACGCGGTGTCAGGATCCGCGGCGTAAGGACGCTTAGCTCTTCGTGATCGGTCAGGGTGCGTTGCAGCACGTCGGTAAGCGCCGTCAAGTGTTGCGGCGGACTAAAGGCCAAGTAGACTTGGCCTGCAGCCGATCGCGCAAGGGAAAATCTGAAACCTCGTGGGAAGCGATTGAAGGTGAGGGGGCTCTCGAAGTCCGACGTCACACGGACCAGCATGGATGTTCCGGAAACCGTGCTGACAGAGACGGGCCAAACAAGTTCAGCGTTCAGTTGATCGATGATCGGTTTGGCAACGTCCTGAATCCATTCCTCGTCGACAAAGCCGTCGGCCAAATTTCGAACGGCGCTGGTCAGCCAGTACTCAGGCGACTTGGCGTCCTTACTCACGTAACCGGCGCGGCGCAGAGTTTCGAGCAGTCGATAGACGATGGCGCGGTTGATCCCCGTGGCTGCGGCGATGTCTCCAATCGATGAGCCGTTGGAGAGATTCAAATGGGCAAGCACTTCCAGTCCGCGATCGAAGGCTTGAACGTAGCGTTTGTTTTCCATCGGCCTGACAATTCTCAACTGACTAACTAGGGATCATCTGCACGCACTGCGTTCGCGTCCAGGTCGGCAGTAGATCAGAGCACGCAATGCGAGCGCAATCTAGCCCGGCGTATCCCAGGGGGCTTCCGCGTGGTTTTGTGAGGGAATAGCCCCAAGCAATGTGGTTCCGGATGCAGAGCGGGAGGGCTTAGCTTTGAGGCCGCGATGCAGCAACCTGAAATGACGCTGAGCACATATTGATGAGCAAAACCAATTGGAGAGGCGCTGGCATCCGCATGTTCGTCAATGCTCTAACGCATCGTGCCGGCGCTCTGCTGTGCGCAGTGGCCGGATTGTCAGCCTGTGCCCAGTCGTCCAATGACACAGACTATTTTCGCGGCGAACTTCAGTTCTCCCCTGAGGTCGAGGCCACCTATATGGAACGGTACGAGATGGCGCAGACGCGGGTGTCTGGCGATGAAATATACATCGACCGAGACGATATCCCCGGTGCGCCCGCGTGGACGCCAATTCCAGAAGCTAGTCCTGGCGAGCGCACGATTTCTGCTGCAGCTTTGGATGCTGCGGAAGCTTACGCCAGGGCTAACAACTCAAGTGCCTTCATCGTTTGGCGCAACGGGCAAATCGAAAAAGAGACCTACTTCGGGCCCTTCGCCCGGACAAAGCCGGTTCTTTCCTATTCTTTATCCAAACCGGTTGCCGCTCTTGCGATTGGCCGGGCCTTGCAGCTGGGCCTGATTGAGTCGCTTGATCAGCCCGTTGCTGATTTCGTACCCGAATGGACAGGCGACGCCCGGCGCGAGAAGATTCTCATCCGCCACCTCCTGGATATGCGGGTCGGTTTTCTGCCGCAGCTGCCGGCGCAAGGTCCGGACGACGTGATTTCACGCACATTTTTGCATCCTCACCACGATGAAATCATTATTGCGGATTACCCGGTCATCGATGAGCCGGGAACGCGCTATGAATACAACAATGCCGCAAGCGAGATGGTGCCGGTGGTGATCGAACGCGCCTCCGGCCGAAGGTATGCTGAATTTTTGAGTACAGAACTCTTCCAAAAAGTCGGATCTCAGGGCGGAACGATTTGGGTCAACAGGCCGGGCGGCATGGCTCATGGTGGATGCTGCATGATGGTCCCGCCTGAAGTTTTCGTGCGGTTGGCAATTTTGATGTTGCAGGATGGCACCTGGAATGCACGGCGGTTGCTGCCGGTCGGATACGTTCAGGAAATGATTACGCCGACGGAACAGAATCCGTATTTCGGATTGAGCGTTTGGGTAGCAGGTCGATATACGGAACGGCGCGGATTTGCCCATCCCGATCGGGATACGCGAAAAGTTCTGCACAGCGAGCCCTATCTGGCCGACGACCTCTACTTATTCGACGGCAACGGGAACCAAGTCGTTTACATCGTCCCGTCTCAAAACTTGGTGATCCTGCGCACGGGGCTCCCCACGGTACGTGTCGTTGATGCCGAGTGGGACAATACTTATCTGCCAAATGTCATCATTCGGGGAATCGAAAAAGATCGCGGGACATCCCAACCCCAGAGACGATAATGCTGATACGAGTCCCTGCGATGCTCAGGATACCGTGTTCACCTGATCAAGGAGGCGCACAATGCCACTCAACCGGTCCCCGCTGAGGGCGATTACTCAGGAAGATATCGACACGTACAATCGCGATGGTGTCGTTTGCCTCCGTCAGGTGTTTGATCCTGATTGGATCGAGCTTCTGCGCCCGATCGCCAAGGAGGCACGGATGGATCGCTCCAAGTTCGGCCTGCTGCCGACGGTGGGCAGCGCGCGCTACATGGCGCGGACCATTCCTGAATTCCGGGCCTACGCGTTTGAATCTCCACTAGGTGAGGCGGCCGGAAAGGTCATGCAGTCGAAGAGGTTGCGCTTCTTCTTCGACGAGTTGTTTTCCAAAGAGCCGCATTCAACCACGCAAACAATCTGGCACAGTGACCGGGCCGGGTGGCCCGTAACCGGCCATATGGTGCCTTCCTTTTGGACGGCTCTGACACCGATCACCAAGGCCAATAGCCTAGAGTGTATTGCGGGCTCTCACCGTCACGACCAGCTGTATTGGCTGTTCTCGCCAAATGCCCGGCAGATGATTCGACCGGAAGACCGGCCCATTCAGCCGGATGGCGAGGCTTTGCGCGGTGAAGAAGGAATCGAATTTTTGTCCTGGGATATGGAGCCCGGCGATGCACTGATCGTCCATCCATGGACGCTGCATTTTTCATCTGGCAACCCGACTGATGACTGGCGTTTTGCCATATCCACGCGTGTGTTCGGCGATGATATCCGTTGGCAGCCGCGTCCGGACTGCGTCAGTCTAGCTGGCGTCAGCCTTGATGAAATGGTTCCAGGAGAGCCGCCGGAGGGTCCGCTTTTTCCCCTCATCTATAATGAAGATGGGCCCTGCGACGGCGGCGAAGACTATCCCCGCGGTTTCGCGACGACGTGGCCGAAAGAAGCGTATGACCGCCTTGCGTCGGCTGCACGGCCCAAAGGTGGCTTTCAAAAGATTCTAGAAGATGAGGGCGGTGCCTCGGCAGTCAATTTGGCCAAGCTTAAGTCCGACATTGTCAAAGCTCGTTTAAGCGTGCCGCGCATAAGTTGAGTCGCTGTATGTAACCTAAGTCATTTTGCCGTTAAGGAGGCTTGAGATCCGCTCTAGAGACGTTACTGGATCCCTTCACGGCCACACCTCATCCAGGTACAGACAACGCTGGTTGCGTGCCCCCGCAACCAACTTCTGGAAAAATATGCGAACGGCTGATTGGTCTATTGACTAATTATAATTTGCGCCGTTGCTACTCACATTCAAAATACGTTTTGAACGCCTCAGCGACATGACGGGCGGTTTGGTCGGCGGTCATAGTGCCTGCAACTTGCATCGGATACTTAGACGCATACGAACTGAGTGCTGCGACCATGTCGGTCTTTTGAAAAGCTGGTGGCAAGCAGAATGGGCGCTCAGCGACAGGAGAGCCGATCACTTGTCCCCAATATAGTCCCTGCAAGTACCCAAGGCAGTAACCAAGTTGCACCTGCCAGTTTTCAGGTTGGGTCTCATCGGCAACGCACCAATTAGAGTACACATTGAAATCGAGAGAGGTGGATTGGCTAGCTTGGGCTCGAGGTGTGCTGGCCAATTGCTCATCGCCGCCGCCGATCGCCGCGCTGGGTGAGCTTAGAGTCATAAAGGTCATTGCTGCCACGGCACAAAAAGAGATCGCGACCTGTTTTAATCCAATCGAAGCCATTTACTTTCCTATCCGCGGGCCGGGTTTGTTGCGCCAAAAAACTCGAGCGGACTTTCGCTCCGAATGCATCGAACATCAACGCATGCACTCCAATCTTCACTGAAGTGTCATGAAGCCGACATCCAATCGATATCGCCTTTCACGCTTACGCTGCGCTGAAAAATATCTCCTTGAGCGCGCCACCGCCGCCATGCTCTCGACCATGGTCACACTAATGCAATGTTAGTGTTCTCAAAATGAAACAAATACGTAAAAAATAAGTAATACCGGCATATTTACTGCACGTATGACAGTTCGTTTACATATTTACTCGACCGCTATACAGCAAAATTATTCTTTGATACTTCGCCTCCGAGACTTCCGAATTCGGGTGCCGACACGCGCCTGCCTACCATCGTGAAATCAACGGGGACGACATGATCAGTGTTTCAAATTTCCTCCGCCTCTTAACAGTCGCGGTTCTATCTCTTTTCATAGCCGCCTGTAGCGACAGTTCGACCGAGATTGCCTCGCCTGGCAGTGAAGGCCCCAATCCCGGCGTCGGCGGCGGCGGCAACGGCGGCGATGGCGGCGGTGGTGAAACTCCGGACAGTGAGGGTAATTGCCCCACCGGTACGACTGCACTGACCGTTGGGTCGGCGACGCACTGCGAACTCACAGGTACGATTACGTCGGACGTCACGCTCACCTCTGGGAACCTCTATTCGCTCAACGGAAAAGTCGTCGTTGGTGAGAACACGGCCGCCGATGGCACTGGCGGCACACCTGCCACTTTGACCATTCAAGCGGGTACGACAGTTTACGGGCAAGACCTCGACTCCTACTTGGTTGTTTCACGGGGATCGCGCCTTGAGGCGTCTGGCACACAGTCAAGCCCGATTGTATTTACCAGTGCCCAAGACCTGAATGTCGCTGCCGAATTCGGCCAAACTCAGCGCACCGTCTATACTGGCGACGTAACGGGCGACCCCAATACATCCGAGTGGGGCGGTATCGTTATCAACGGCCTCGCCGAGCTCAATACCTGTAACCAAGTAGGTGTTTGTGAAGAAGAGGGGGAAGGCGATAGCGGTCTGTATGGCGGCAGCAACAACACGGACGATAGCGGTACACTTCGCTATGTCCAGGTGAAGTATGCCGGAAACCCGATCACCTCGACCGACGAGTTGAACGGTATTGCGTTCCAAGGTGTTGGCAGCGGAACCACGATTGATTTTCTGCAGGTTCACAATGGTGCCGATGATGGTGTCGAATTCTTCGGAGGTACCGTTAACGCCAAACACGTGGTGATTACCGGTGCAGACGATGACTCCCTAGACTGGACTCAAGGATGGCGAGGTAAGGTTCAGTATTTGCTGGTGATCCAGAACCCTAATCAGGCCAACTCAGACCGGGCGATTGAGGCGGACAATCTGGAAGGCAACAACGACTTCCTGCCGCGCTCCGCCCCGATGATCGCGAATGCGACCTTTATCGGTGGTGCGCCTGACGTTGGTGATACGGGAATCGTGCTGCGCCGTGGCACAGCGGCCCGCCTTTGGAATATCGTTGCCACCGGTTGGCGAGATGCGTGTTACGATCTTGACAGTGACGCGACATTCACCGTTGCAGGAACGTCAGCCACAAACATTACCGGCGACATCACAATCCAATCTTCACTGTTCGACTGTGACGACCCGACCGATGATGAGACCGGCGACCCGTTTGATCTTGCAACATTCGTTCTAAACCAGTCCAACAACGTATTCGGTAATTCGTCGCTGTCCGGCTTCGTGAATGGAACAGCGGAAGCGGCCGTTACCGCCACGGACGTCAGCCAAATCGACTCTTTCTTCGACAGTGTTGACTACATTGGCGCCGTTCCGACCGCGACAGCTCCTGGAAACTGGACTCTCGGCTGGACCTTCGGCTTGAACGAAGATCCGGTTTGCCCAACTGGTACGACAGCACAGGGGGATGACCAATGTGTCCTGTCGGGGGTTTATACTTCTGACATTCGCCTCGTCGCTGGGTTTGACTATATTCTCAGCGGTCGTGTCGATGTTGGTATCGATGCGGGGCCAGATCCTGCCGCGCCTCTAGCTTCCGGTGACACCGCCGTCATGACAATTGACTCTGGTGTGCGGGTGCTCGGTGAAGATGTGTCCTCCTACTTGGTCGTCACGCGCGGTTCCCAGCTGCGCGCCAATGGCACCGCAACGGCCCCTGTGATCTTCAGCTCAGTTGACGATGACACGGCCAACCTCGATACGGACACCAGTCTGTGGGGTGGTCTCGTGATCAATGGTCGTGCGACCTTGAACACGTGTAACCAAACTGGAACCTGTGAGGAAGAAGGTGAAGGCGACAGCGGCTTGTACGGCGGCGTCGACGATACGGACAACAGCGGTAACTTGCTCTACACCGTTGTGAAGTACGCAGGTAACCCGATTACCTCGACCGACGAGTTGAACGGCATTGCGTTCCAAGGCGTCGGTTCCGGCACCGAAGTTAACTACGTGCAAGTGCATAACGGGGCCGACGATGGCATCGAATTCTTCGGCGGCACAGTGAATGCCAAATACCTGGTTGTGACTGGCGCCGATGATGACTCCATCGATTGGACCCAAGGTTGGCGTGGCAAGCTCCAGCACGTTATCGTTTATCAGAACGATAACCAGGCGAACTCAGACCGGGCCATCGAAGCTGATGGTCTGGAAGGAAACAACGACTTCCTTCCACGCTCACAGGGCTTAATCGCCAATGCCACGTTCGTTGGTGGAACCTCAGTCGGTGATACCGGTGTGGTTCTTCGCCGCGGCACGGCGGGTCGGATTTGGAACCTTGTTGCTACGAACTGGCGTGACGCGTGTTACGACCTCGATAGCACTGCAACTTTCACGGCTGCGGGAAGTTCAGCAACGGACCTGACAGGAGACACAACGATTGAATCCTCGTTGCTTGCCTGTACAGACCCGACTGATGATGAAGATGGCGACCCGTTTGTCTTGGAGACCTTCGTGACGAACCAAGCCAACAACGACATCACATCGTCCAGCACTCTGGTGGCTCCATCAGGCGGCAGTCGCGCCTTCATCAACGGTGCCAACGAGAACGCCATTACGGCGACCGATGTCAGTGCAGTTGACAGCTTTTTCGATGCCACCACCTACGCCGGTGCGGTTCAGAATGAAGCAGGCAACTGGACGGACGGCTGGACTGTCTGGCTGAACGACTAGACACGTGTATAGACGCCGCGGCGACAAGGACGAGCACCGTCTCTTCCAGTCGTTGCGGCGCTTTCTTTGCACTTGCTCATGACTTTGTGGGTGGACCCAAAATGATATCGAAACGTTACGGCCTCAAAGCTGCGCTCCTCACCTCCGCTATGGTCACCATGGCTGTTCCTGTCAGCGCGCAACAACAGGACGTCGAAGAAATCGTCGTCCAAGGAATTTATATCCCGGATGAAAAGCGCGCCACTTCAGAAATCTCAAGCCTGCTAGACGAGGTTGACTTTGCCCAGTCCGGCGACTCTGAAGTCACAGGCATTTTGCAGCGTGTCACTGGCTTGAGCCTTGTTTCTGGAAAGTTCGTTTACGTTCGTGGGCTCGGTGGACGGTATTCGTATGCAACTCTTGACGGAGCGACGATACCGAGCCCGGAGCCCCTTCGCCGTGTTGTTCCATTGGACATCTTCCCGACAAGTTTGCTCGGCGGTGTTTTGGTTCAGAAAACTTACTCTCCCCAGTTCCAGGGCGAATTCGGTGGCGGCTTGATCGAACTACGCACCAAAGCGGTTCCCGACGAAGAGTTCTATGAGGTTGGTGTATCTGGTGGGTTCAATACCACCAGCACACTAGAAGATGGTCTGACGTTCGATGGGCCCAATACTGCAGAGCTGTTTGGTTTTCCTGGAAAGTCGAGGTCTATCCCGGACATTATCGACAGCAACCCGTTGCTCGAAGGTTTTACGCCGGCTCAGCTAGAAGCGGCAGGTGAATCTATTCCCAATATCTGGTCGGTCGACCGCGAACCCAACGCGCCTGACGCCAGTTTTAACGCGGCTTATGGCAATCGCTTTGATTTTGCTGACTCTAGCATGGGCGTGCTTGCAGTGGTCGACTACGGCAGTCAAATCAGAAACGAATTCGGCGAATTCAGAACGTTTGAGATTTCTGCTGGTGAGCTGACCCCAAGCACCGAGCTTGCTCCAGAGATTTGCGATAATTTTGATGGCGGAGGAACGGACTGCGGATTGCGACGGACCGAATGGGAAGTTGGCCTGAATGGCATCTTCTCCCTCGGCTGGGAGTTCGATCAAAGCACCGTTAAGGCGACATCGTTGGTTCTGCGTAAGAGTATAAAGCGCGTTCAGATCGAGAAAGGTGAGTTTGCCGCTGATCCAGGAACGCTGCGGACATCAGTTCGCAACGAGTACATCGAGAACTACCTCTGGACTAATCAGGTGTCCGGCGAGCACTTCTTCGATGCGTTCAATTCCAGCTCCAGCTTTGAACAAACTCAATTGAATTGGCGGGCGTCTTATTCGAAGGCATCTCGTGAAGTTCCTTTGCGGCGCCAATACCGTTACATCTTCGACGATTTTGATAGTGTGTTCCGTCTGCCCCTGCGGACAGACTCTGCCCTGACGAGTTGGAATGACTTGAAAGATGACACCTATGATCTCGGCTTCGATATTCTGCAGCCGATGCTTGTTGGCGATATGGCAGTCGACATTAAGCTTGGAGCTGCATACCTAGACAAAAGCAGAGATTCAGGGTTCGTTCAGTACGGCTTTAATCCGCCGGCTGGAGCGAACCTAGAGCTTCGTGAACTTATCCCCGAAATCATCTTCGGGCCGGTGAATATCGGGCCCGGCGGCTTCGAGCTCAGAGAGTTCTTTGACGCATCAGATACCTTTACGGCGAGCCTCGAGAACATCCAGCTTTATGCCGGTGTCGATGTCCAGCTAACTGACTTTGTGCGGTTTGCCGGTGGTTTCCGCTATGAAGATTCAAAGCAGATCACTGACACCGTTGATCGTGTCAGCCTTGACCCCATCACGGTTACGCAGCGGGGTGAATTCGTGTTGCCGGCCGCGACTCTGACCTGGGAATTCTATGACAACATGCAGATGCGGTTTGCCTTCAGTCAAACCCTATCTCGCCCTGATTTGCGTGAAACGTCTTCGGCATTCTTCTTGGACGATCGCGGGCAACAGACCCGCGGCAACCCGGAACTGCAGATTGCGCAGATTGACAACTACGACGCCCGCTGGGAGTGGTATTTCGGACCCGGAGAGTTTGCGACCGTCGGCGTGTTCTACAAAGACTTCACTAACCCCATTGAGCAGACTTATCAGTTCATCGGTAACACGCCCTTGCGTTCCTGGGCGAACGCGCTTAGCGCGGAAGTTAAGGGTGTTGAAGCCGAGATTGAGAAGGTTATCCCTGTTTCTAATTGGATAGACAGCAACTGGGCTAACCGGCGTGAGTTCTATGTGAAGGTCAACGGGTCGTATATCGACTCTAGTGTAAGCCTGGACCCGACCGTCGCCACTCAAGAGACCGATTCTCAAAGAAGCCTGGAAGGGCAGTCAGATTGGTTGGGGAATATCCAGTTGGGCTGGGATGAAGTGGAAGACCGCGAGCGCTTCTCTATTTTGCTCAACTACACGGGATCACGGATCATCGGTGTCGGACGTCTGGGCGCGCCGAACGAGGTTGAAAAACCGCCGATCAGCTTAGACCTGAACTATGCACGGACCTTTGATGTCTGGGGCGGTGAGTATGAGGTCAGCTTCAAGGCGCAGAACCTTCTCAATGACGATTTCCTGATCAAACAGGGCAATCAAGTTGCCGAGAAATACGACCTGGGAATGACGTTCTCTATTGGTTTGAAGACACGGTTCTAGATTTCACATTTTTGCAAACTCTGTTGCCGGACCGTGCCGGCAACAAAAATGGGTGGAGAGTATGCAAGACTTTAGCGACGGCCCAGCAGATGGAGGGTCGAAACGCCAGTCGTCTATGCGCCTGCCGTCAGGGCTGCGGTTGCCGCGTCTGGACTCTGCGGATGTAGTCCGTGCGATTGCCCGTCCGCCGTTGTCATTGCAGGTCACCGTCCTGACCATTCTTGCGGGGCTTCTCGGTGTTGTTTGGTCGCAATTGGTGCTGACGTGGACAGTCGGACCGGTCCTGCCTGAGTCAGAATTCCGTCTCCCTGAGCAAAATATCGCCAGCGGAGCCCGGGTCGCTGAAACCGACTTCTCGGTGTTGGTGAATAGCGATCCGTTTTTTGCCACCGTCGCAAGTCAGTCATCCGCCCTTGCCACTCAGGTTGCCGCGCCCGAAACCAAGCTGGACCTCAAGCTTTTTGGTGTGCGCGCCGGACAGAACCCCGAAGAAGGCAGCGCAATTGTGCGCACGCCCGATAAGCAGCAGGGCAGCTTCCGCGTCGGCGATCAAGTTATGGCCGGAGTCCGCTTGGACCAGGTGTTGCCCGACCGGATCGTCATTTCACGGGCTGGCGTGCGGGAAAGTCTCTTGCTTGATCCCGGGTCCGAAAGCGGAAGCAGTCTCGTCCGGCCAGCTGCGGGTGGGAGTCTCGCGAGTCCGTCGGCCAGTCGCCTGTCCATCTCAGACGCGTTTCAACGGCTCCAGCTGCGCCCGCGGGTCATCGGCAATACGATTAGTGGCTTTTACATCACTCCGGAAAGTGACCCCGCTGTTCTGCGCCTGAGTGGGCTGCAACAGAACGACGTTGTGATGTCAGTCAATGGTGTTCGCCTTGCCAGTGCGGAGCGGATCACCGACGTCGTCGATGAACTGCAGGCTGCTACATCCGTCGAGGTGCAAGTCGAGCGTGATGGCATCTTGGAAACCATGGCATTCGACCTGAGCGGGGTCCAATAAACATGCGAACACTAGGAAAACTTATTTACCTTGCTCGCCCGATCGCGCTGTTGTTCGTTACCGCGCTGATCTGGCCGGCTAGCCACGCGAGTTCACAAGAACAGGTTCTGAACTTGCGTGATGCCGATATCCGCGCCTTCATTGACGATGTCTCGATGCTGACTGGCCGTTCATTCATCGTCGATCCCCGGGTTAAGGGCGAGGTAACGGTCATTTCACGCGAGCCCATCGGTCCAGAGACTGTGTTTCAGGTGTTCCTGTCGACCCTGCGCGTCAACGGTTTCACCGCCGTTTCGACGGGGTCCGGCGCCTACAAAATCGTTCCTGATGACTCTGCCGCTGATAATTTTACACCGGTTGGGCGCGATGGCCGCACCGGTGACCAAGTGGTGACAGAGGTTTTCACCCTGCATCACATCGATACGACCACGGCGCTCAATGCCGTCAGGCCGATCGCAAGTCAGAAAGGACGGGTGATCGCAACGCCTGGTTCCGGCGCAATTATCGTCGTTGACTTCGCCGATAACATGGCACGCATACAAGCCGTGTTGGCGGAGCTGGACCGTGACATGGAGACAATCGTTCCGGTTCAACTGCTCAACACGTCTGCAATTGAAATGAGCCAAATCGTCACCGGCCTGGCAGGCACGCAGCGCGGCGAAGATGGCGGACGCCCCAATGTCACAGCGATACCGGTCGAGCGCAGCAACACCCTTTTGTTAAAAGGCGATCCACTGGTCATCGAGCGCATGCTCCAGGTCGTATCCGAGCTGGATGACGGCAACAAAGTGAAGGAAGACGTGCGCGTCATATACCTAAAGCACGCCGCCGGGGAAGAACTGGTGCCGATGCTAGAACAGATCAGTGCGTCTCTGAGCCGGACATCTGGCGCCGAGGCCGGATCGCGCACCAGCATTACGTATCATCGCGGAACCAACGCCCTCGTCATCAGCGCTGATCCTGAGATGCAGCAAGCTCTCGATGGTGTTATCCGGCAACTGGATGTGGCGCGCGCGCAGGTGTTGGTCGAAGCGATCATTGTAGAAGTATCGGATACAGCAGCCCGCGAGCTTGGTCTGCAATATATCTTGTCGGGCAGCCGGGGCAGCGCGGTGCCGTTTACGGTGGCGAACTACTCCAGCACCGCTCCGAACATTTTGGCGCTTACGGGCGCGGTCGTCGCGGACCGCGAATCCTCCGGCGAAGATAGTCAGGTTATCGAGCAGCTTCAGACTCAGGCATTGAACAGCCTGCTCGGCCTTAACGGGTTTGCCCTTGGCGGTGCCGGCATCACAGATGGCGGCACGCTCTTTGGCGTCATCTTGAACGCTGTGGATCAGGATGTCGGATCGAATGTTCTGTCCACGCCGTCGATCATGACCATGGACAATGAGGCGGCCAGCATAATCGTCGGCCAGGAAATTCCAATCACGACCGGTGAGGTTCTTGGCAGCGCCAACACAAACCCCTTCAGGCAGATCGAACGGCAGGATGTCGGCATTCAGCTCGAAGTGCGCCCACAGATCAATGACGGCGATACCATCAAACTGTTCATTCGCCAGGAAGTGTCGAGCGTTTTCGGCCCGGTCAGCGACGGATTTACCGAGCTCGTCACGAATAAGCGCGAGATCGAGACCACGGTGATGGTCGATGATGGCGAAGTCATCGTTCTGGGCGGCCTCATCGAAGACGATCGTCAATCGACGGTCGATAAGGTGCCAATCCTTGGCGACGTTCCTGTCATCGGTCGTGCTTTCCGCAGTGAAGGGCGATCGAACCAAAAAACCAATCTCATGGTCTTCATTCGCCCGACGATCCTCCGCAATGTAGAGGATGTGCGCTCGGTCACTGGAGAGAAGTACAACTACATGCGGGCCGAACAGGCGCTGAAAACGCGCAGTGGGGAAACCAGCATGGACAGCATCCTCGGTCGTGTGATGGGCGTGTCCGTACCGGTTCAGAGCGGCAAGCGCTGATCGACATGGTGGCGACGCCTCAACCCGCGCTGACCTACAATTTCGCCAAGGACCACGGTGTATTGGTCTTGGATGTCGATGACGTCGCACGTGTGGGCATGCGCGATGGAGCGGCGTCGAAATCACTCATTGAAGTGCGGCGGGTCGTTGGCAAACCTCTTAGTGTCGAACCGCTAAGTGCCCAGGACTTCGAAAAGTTTCTTTCAGAGACCTATGCCGCTCACGAAATCGACTCTGATGCGATTTCCGATGAACTGGCGGCGGAAGAGGGTGTCACGTCTCTGGCCGATGGCTTGCCGCAGGCGGCTGATCTACTCGACTCGGCCGATGACGCGCCGATCATTCGTCTGATCAACGGCTTGATCGCGGAAGCCGCCAAGCGCAAAGCATCCGACATTCATATCGAACCTTTTGAGTCGCGCCTGTCTGTCCGTATTCGCATTGACGGTGTGCTTCAGGAAATTCTGTCTTTGCCAAATCGGGTTGCGTCCCGATTGGTGTCGCGCGTCAAGGTGATGGCGCGTCTGGATATCGCGGAACGGCGCGTACCCCAGGATGGCCGAATTTCGCTCACCATTGGCGGCACGAGTCTGGATGTGCGCGTCTCGACCCTTCCGGCTCAGTATGGCGAGCGGGTCGTTCTCCGTTTGCTCGACAAGACGCAACGCCACTTTGGTATTGATCAACTCGGCATGACTCTGCCCGTGCGCGAGGCCTTTCGTCGCGCGATCACAGAGCCGAATGGAATTATACTGGTATCCGGGCCAACGGGCTCCGGAAAAACCACGTCTCTGTATGCAGGCCTGAGTTTCCTCAATGATCAATCCCGGAATATTTTGACTGTCGAGGACCCCGTCGAATACGCCCTTGAGGGCGTGGGACAAACCCAGGTGAACAGCAAGGTCGGGATGACGTTTGCGGCCGGGTTGCGGGCGATTCTCCGTCAAGACCCGGACGTGGTCATGGTCGGGGAAATCCGTGATCCGGAAACCGCATCAATCGCCGTGCAGGCGAGTCTCACCGGTCACCTCGTCCTCTCGACCATTCACACCAACAGTGCCGTCAGCGCCATTACGCGGCTCAGAGATATGGGTGTCGAGCCGTTTCTGTTGTCGTCCACGGTCAAAGCCATCGTTGCGCAGCGCCTCGTCCGCCGGCTCTGTGAGCAGTGCAAGTCAGCCGTGCCTGCCGGAGAGCGGGAAAAACGTGTTCTCGGACCATTGGCAGACGGCGTCACAGAAATCTTCCAGCCTGTCGGTTGCGAGGCCTGTGCGCAAACCGGATACAGCGGCCGTCTCGGCTTGTACGAATTGGTGTCGGTTGACGACTCTATCCGCCGCCTCATTCATAACGATGCGCCGGAAGAAGAAATCGCGGAGCATGCATTTGCCGCCAACGACACCTTGATGGTGAGTGGATTGCGCCACGTTGCCGCTGGCCAAACCTGCATTGATGAAGTTCTGCGTGTCTGTCGTCAGGGGGGACAAGTCGATGTCGGCCTTTGAGTATGAGGCGCTTGACCGGCAGGGCCAACGGCTGACTGGCGTTGTGTCTGCCGAATCCGCTCGCCGCGCCCAGCAGGAACTAAAGCTTCGCAACCTAATCCCACTGGCGATAACGCCTGCCGTCAACAGATCCTTGAAGTTGCCGTTCAATTTCAAATGGACGAGGCGGCCGTCTGCAGTGCCGGGCCGCGATTTGGCGGTGCTCACGCGTCAGCTAGCGACCATGCTGAGTGCCGGGGCACCTCTGGAAGGCGCACTGGAGACCCTGGCGGAACAGTCGGATACACCAAGGCTGCGCCGGTTGCTTTTGGCCGTGCGGGCCGACGTAACGGAGGGTTATCCCTTTGCCGAAGCCTTGGCGCGGCAAGGAACCGCGTTCACGCCGTTCTATCGGGCTCTCGTTAGGGCCGGTGAGTCCTCCGGCAGCTTGGGCGCCGTGTTGGAGCGCCTTGCTGTCCACTTGGAGCGCGCTCGGGACATACGTTCCAAGGTCATAACCGCGTGCGTCTATCCGGCGGCGCTGGCCGTAACCGCGCTTGTCGTCGTCACGCTGTTGATTGCCTTCGTCGTCCCCAAAGTGGTCGATCAGTTCGACAGCATGGGCCAGGAGTTGCCCGGGCTGACGCAGTTCGTCATCGCAATGTCCGAATTTATTCGATCATATGGCGTGATTGTTGGGCTGGCCGGTCTTGTCGGTGTCGGGCTGGCCGGACGGGCCCTGTCCATCCCCACAGTGCGCAGAACGGTTGACGTCACCCTGCTCAAGCTTCCTTTAATCGGCAAACTGACCCGCGATCTGCAAGCGGCCCGGCTGGCAAGAACACTCAGCACGCTCATATCTTGCGGTGCGCCGGTGGTCGAGGGCCTGAACGCTGCCCGCGAGACCCTAAGCAATACGGTGCTTCTCGACGCAATCGATCAGGTGTTACGCCGCGTCCAAGAGGGCGTAAGCCTATCGTCTGCCCTCAAAGCCACAAAGGCCTTCCCCCCGTTGCTCATTTATATGGTCGCGATTGGAGAAAGCAGCGGGAGTCTCGACGACATGTTGTCCAGGGCTGCGGATCACCTGGAAAGTGAATTCGAGATGTTTACGTCGACAGCCCTGAGTCTGCTCGAACCGCTGATCATCGTTCTGATGGGGGGCGTCGTCGCGACAATCGTGTTAGCGATTTTACTGCCCATCCTTCGCTTAAATTCCTTAGCCCTTATGTGAGGCGCATCATGCTTGCACGCCATTCAAAATCTCGTCGCCCATACCGGCAACAACGCGGTTTCACGCTAATCGAGTTGATGGTGGTGATCGTCATCATCGGATTGCTGGCGACGGTCGTTGTCGTGAACGTGCTGCCGAGCCAGGATCGAGCCATGACTGAAAAAGCCAGGGCCGATGTCGCGCTGCTCGAGCAGGCGCTGGAGATGTACCGGATGGATCAACTGTCTTATCCCACCGTCGATCAAGGTCTGGATGCCCTGATCACCGCGCCCAATGGCGTTGCGAACCCCGAGAGGTATCGCCCGGGTGGCTACATCAAGCGGCTCCCGGACGATCCGTGGGGAAATCCGTATCAGTATGTGCAACCCGGCGAGAGCGGGCCATTTGACGTGTATTCGCTGGGCGCCGACGGACGTCTGGGCGGCGAAGGTGATAACGCCGATATCGGGAATTGGGATAGCTGATGTCCCAATCCACCGGCACCTCGCGAGGCTTTACCCTGATCGAACTGGTGATGAGTCTTTTCATCATCGGCTTGGTGACGGGCGCGGTCGTTTGGACACTGCCAGGTGAAAAAACAGCGGCTCATGAAGAAGCCAGCCGTTTTGCGGCCCGACTCAATGTCGCCATAGACGAGAGCGTGTTGTCCGGGGAGTCGGTTGGCGTTGCCGGTGGCGTTCAATCTTATGCCTTTTACCGTTATCGCCGCGGGAATTGGATCCTGATCGACGATATAGATCAGCTTCGGCCCCGTACGCTCAGCCAAAGAGTCCAGTTCAGTAGCGGTGCAAACGCGTTTCAGGAACTTTCATCTGAACGCGACCGCGCAGATGTATTGAATATCCCGTCTCTTGTGTTCTCACCGATCGGTGCGCCCCCCAATTTTTCGATCAGCATAACGGATGGCATTGCGCAAGCTTCGGTAAGCAGCTCGCGTCTTGGTCAGATCGAGGTCACGTATGTTTCGGCCTCATAACTTCAAACAGAGGTCCAGCAAGGGGTTTACCTTGGTCGAGGTTGTCGTCGCGCTTGGTATCTTCGGGATGACTATGGCCGCGCTGATCCACATTCAGGCCGAGAGTTCACGCGCGGCCGCAGAGCTGCGTGACCGCACGCTCGCTCAAATCGTGGCGCAAAACGCTCTGGTTGACCTGTACACACGTGCCGACGGGTTACCCAATAGCACGGTCGGCGGCACCGTCGACCTGGCTGGAGACTCGTGGCAGTGGTCAGGACGTATCGTCAACGCTTCCAACGCCGTCCGTCGTATCGATGTCGATGTTCGCCGGCACGGGGAAGATCGTGTGCTCCGCGCTGTCTCTGCTTTTAAGGGGGCGCTATGACCCGTCCCACCGCCGGTTTTACGCTCGTTGAAGTGCTCGTTACGCTGACGATATTCGCAATGCTCTCTGTCGCCGGAACAGCAATCCTGGGGCAAAGCTTGAGAGCAAAAGATCAATCCGACGAGATCAATCAGGCGATCAAAGGACTGCAGATCGCTAATTCCCTGATGCGTGCTGATTTTGGCCAGATGGTGCGCCGTACGCCGCGAGACGAGTCCGGTGCGCGTATGGGTATTGGCGTGACCTTGAGCGGACCGAACCAGCCGCTCGTATCGCTGGTACGGAATGGTTGGGAAAATCCGGGCGGTCTAGCGGCGCGGAGTTCTTTGCAAAAGGTGGAATACGTCATCACGGATGGCAACCTTATCCGTCGCGCGTTTCCCTATGTCGATGGCAGCGCCGAAATCGACGCATTCGAACAGGTCCTCATATCCGGTGTATCAGAGGTCACTTTATCGTTTTTCTCGGACGGTGTGTGGCAGGCAGGGTGGATGAGCGGCCGCCGCCTGGCTGCGCTTTACCCAGAGGCGGTTGCCATCGAGTTCTCGTCCCAGGCGTTGGGCAATGTGCGCCAGTTATTCCTCGCCCCGGGCGGGCAGCTATGACGCTATTCAAGCCCAAACGGTCGGAAAAGGGCGCCGTTCTACTTACGGTGCTCGTTCTCGTGACCATTGTGGCGTCGCTGGCCGTGGGCATGATGGACGACATTCGATTTGGTATTCGGCGCGCGACGAACAGCGGACTTTTGGATCAAGCCAGTTGGTATACGTATGGGGCCGAGGATCTCGCTGCCTATGCCATCAAGCAAAGTTATGATGCTGACCCTGGGCGGTCGACGTTGCAGGATGCCTGGGCCGTCGCCCCTATGTCGTTTCCAATCGACGGCGGTCTGATCGAGGGGCAGATTTCCGACCACTCAAACTGCTTCAATCTCAACAGTGTTGTCGAGACAGACGGTGGCACGCAGTTTGTCGCGAGTCCGCTGGGCCGCCAGCAATATATCAACCTGCTCCGCGCAATTGGGTTTGGCGAAGGTCAGGCCGATACGTTGGCCAACAGCCTGACCGACTGGATTGATGCGGATTCCTCGCCCAGCAACGGCGGGGCCGAGGACGCCTATTACAGGTCGCTCTCCGTTCCCTATCGCGCGGGTAATACACTGCTGTCCGATACAACAGAACTGCGGGCGATTTATCGATACACTGAAGATGTATATCAACGTGTGCGGGACTACGTTTGCGCCCTACCGAATACCCAATTGAGCCCGATCAACGTCAACACCTTGCTGGCCCATCACGCTCCATTGCTGGTCATGCTTGTGGGTCCTGATCTTGAAGTCAGCGCTGCCCGGCGCGTGATTGCTGACCGGCCCCGCGCTGGGTTTACTTCGCTCCAGGAGTTTTGGTCGCATCCGGCATTCGCTGGTATGGGAATTCCGCCTGAAGTGCAGAGGCAAGTATCCATCCGCACGCGGTTCTTTGCCCTTGATGCCACGGTGACGTTGGACCGCGTTTACTTGCCCCTCCAGACCGTATTCGAACAACGCGCGGATGGGTCAATTCACAGGATTTCACGTCGCTTCGGGGATCGGTCATGACGATGCCCCGCATTGTAAATACCGACGATCAGTATCCGGATTCAAAAGACGTTGAACCGGACTCACAAAGTCCGTTCGTCGTCACCGGAGTTTCCGAGCAGGGCGGTTACGCTGTCGTGCCTGCTGCTGCTGTCGCATTGCATTGCATCGACCTGCCGGTCCGCAACGAATCTCAAGCCCGGCGCGCGGCACCGTTCGCAATAGAAGATGAGATTGCGGTCGACCTAGCGGGCACGCATGTCGCAGTTGGGCTGGCGACAGAGACTGGCGCGCGGGTCCTCGCCGTGGTCTCAAGAGCCAAGATGGAGTCCTGGGCTGGTGCGCTACCCACGCTGGATGACGGCCAAAAACTTGTGCCTGAAGTGAGCGCCCTTGCAGCAGCCCTGTCACCCCCTGTGGTGGTCGATCGCCAAGGGCATGTCATTGTCGCATTTACGGACGGAACGGGCTTTGCCGTCGAAACGGATGTGTTTCAACGCATTGCGGGGCCGCTGTTTGTCGAGCACGATCTCAGTGAGCTGACCGTGTACACCGGTCGCCCGGAGCGCATCGTTCCAAAGGCGCTGCCCGCGCAATGCAAAGTAGAGGTGCAGCCCGCTTTAAGCGAGGCACGCTACACCGCGTTGATCGCGGAAGGTGCCGTCAAGGCAAACCTGTCACTGCTTCAGGGTCCATATGCGTTTCGAACGCCATGGTCGGCGGCCCTGCGCAGCTGGCGGGCTGTTCTAGCATGCGCGGCACTTTTGCTGATTTCGTACTGTCTCTCGCTTGTATCGGAAGCCGTGTATTACTCCCGCGCGACGGACGAGTATTTCGAGCGCACGGAGGCCATTGCACGTCAGGCCCTTCCCGATGTGCAGCGTATCGTCAATCCACGAACACAAGTACTTGCACGTCTCAATGGTCTTGGGGGCGCACAGCAAGCGTCTTTTCTTCCAATGGCTTCGGCTCTGTATGCCGCGTTGAATGCAACCGCAGACACCCGGCTGGAGGCCCTAGTATTTGATCAGGCGCGGGGCACACTCTCAGCGACGATTTCTATGGAATCCTATCAAGACATTGACAAGTTGCGCGCAGACATCGCGCGCCGCGGCTTCGAGCTTGAGGAAGGAGCTTCGCGGACATCCGAACGCCGTATCGTCAGCGAACTGAAGGTGGCGCGATGAGGGCTTGGTGGGCGGACCGGACGGCGCGTGAGCAGATCATGCTGTCTGCAATGGCTGTTCTGTGCCTATGCGTCGCCGTGTATTTCTTCGCCATTCTCCCCATGAAATCCTATCGGGACTCCGCACGGGCGAGTTTTTATGCCGCTCAAAACGTGTTCGATGAGGTTTCCTCGGCCGCGGCGCAACTGGAGCAGATTGCGGTATCACCCCGGCGTGGGCCCGAACCGAATGGCGAGCCGGTGCGCATTTTTGCCAGTGCGACGGCGCAGCAACTGGGTTTAGGTATCACCCGCATTCAGCCTGTCAATGAAACGGACGTCGCGTTTTGGTTTGATGCTGTCGCGGTCAGAGATCTGTTCAACTGGATTGTAACTCTGGAGGCGGAGGCCGGCGTGTCTTTCCCCAGAATAGAAGTGCTGAAACACCTGGACGCCGATGCGGTGCAGGCTCAAGTTATCTTAAGGAGCGCGCCGTGAGGCTGTCGCTCTGGAAATTGCCGGTCACATTTTTCCTAGCTTCGTTTGGGCTTGCCCTGTTGGCGCAGTTGCCGGCCAGCGTATTTCCTGGCGTTTTGCGCGGGACTGGAGTGGACGTATCAGCCGGCGGCAGCGCAGGCACCGTCTGGTCTGGCGTTCTACGGGGCGTACGGATCACCCATATCCCTTTTGGCAACGTTGTATTCGAACTCTCCCCTTTAGGGCTTCATTTAAAGTGGACATCGACGGCTTCCGATTTTCGCAGTCAGGGACATGCAGATCTTGGGCTCGGTGGTCGAAGTGAGTTATCTGACGTTGAAATTGTTACGTATCTGGATGCTCTGGGCGGAGACTTGCCTATGAGCGGGCGCACGGAAATATCCATAGTGTCTGCGCTTTTCGAAGGGCGCTCATGCCAGCATGCAGATGGCACCGTAATGATCTCGGGAGCGCTCAGCCTATCCGATCGCTTGCCTGTTAGGTTGTCCGGTCCCTTAGAGTGCGACGCTGGATCTGCGGCTGCCGCCCTGGAGGGGACGATAGGGCCATATCCCGCGCTATTGGATGTCCGCAGCGACGACTATACTGGTGTGCACTTGCATGTGTGGGTGTCCGAAGTCTCCCAAGACACCGGCCGCGTATTGTCCGCACTTGGCTTTAAGGGTGCACGTGGTCAATACGAATTGGGACAATTTCTGCGATTATTCTAGCATGGGGTTCGATGTTGAACCAAACACCAGCCGTCACGAGGGACTCACACATGCCCCGGATCGTCTCCAAAGTCATCGGTCCCCTGGCCGTGATGCTCCTTATTGCCGCTTGCGCGACATCTCCCGGGCGTTTCACTGACACGCCTAACTCGATTGATGAAGACGAGTTTGCGTCTCTTGTCGGTGAGCTTCGGCCTCAACGCCTGTTCGAGGGCGAATGCGGGTTATTCCTTTGGGAAAGGTCCGAGGAACGTGAACTCGTGTTCTTCGGCCGTGGGCGCCAGGCCGAGGGGAAAATGCAGGTCGCCAAGCAAGAGATCATCCTGAAAAGGATATCGGCTGAGGGAGACGTGGTTCTTGGCCAGTATCCGGTCCAGACCTACCAGCGAGACGATCTGACGGTCTACCTTACCCTCGAGTTTGAGGCCCGGCCGAATATGTCTGACGGAGCCGTGGTGCCGCGGGGCTCCCTTCGGTTTGAGCAAACGGGGGGGTGGAATTTAGTGATCCCCGTCGCCGGCTTAGTGGCCTGCCAGCCTGTGTGATGTCGGCGTAGGCGCCGTTGCCCATTTATCGCCCTTGTCCCTTTGTTACACTTGTATGTCGCAACATATTACTAAAAGATGCATCTTATAATTTATACAACTATAGTTATGCGTAATTTAACATATTTCCTATGGCGTTGACGCGGAATCGTCACATATCCTTCATCCAATCGATCACAGGTCGAGATTTCTACGTTGGAGGGTTTGAGTTATGACTGGAAAGGCATCAACCGCGCTGGCCATCATTGCCGTTGCCGCTCTGTCTGGGTGTTCCGGCACGGACGTCGCGTCAAATGGCGGTATGACGTACACTGACAAAGGCTGGGCTTATAACGAGGTCGTCCAGGAAGACTGGAAAACCGCTGAGGCTAAACTCGCTTCGGAAGTCGAGCAGCACCCCGGAGACCCGTTCCGGCTTCTCAATCTCGCATATGTTTATACGAAGACTGAAAAATCAGAGGACGCAATCGCGGTTTATCAGAAAGTCCTCGATTTAGAGTCCGATTCAGGTGTTTCTAGCCAGGACTTAAGGGCCAAGAAAATCGCTCGAGATGCATTGGCAAGTATGGTTGACACCAAATAGCCTGCCACTCACTCCGCATATACACATTAGAAAACAGGCCCACATTGGGCCTGTTTTTATTTAAATGCTGTGACAATTGCGGCCGTGATCTGTTCTTCCTCGACCGTTCCGAGCGGTTCCAAGCAGTCATTCACGAAAGAATGTGCCTCAGGTGATATGTCGCCCTCCTGCTCCAAGACCTTCTTTCCTGTTATGGAAGTCCAAAACGCGCCAATGACCTGCACGAAGAAGAATAGACCGATGTCTGATCCGCCTTCTGGCTGCGTTTCTAGAGCTTTAAAGAAGTCACCCTCGTACCTCGCAGCCGCTTTTAGGATCAGTTGGATCTCTTCCATAACCATATCCCCCGCGAGTAGGGGGTTGATCTGGGCGTAGCTGTCAAATGATGTTGCGATCGGATGGCCTGTTTCTTCCAACCGTTTGAAAATTTGCCATCGGTCCCAGAAATCCAGTTCGCCTAGCTGTGTTTGAAGCTGCCGCGCGAGTTCTGCTGTGCGCGATACGGCACGGCACTTCGGGGCGAGTTCGTGAACAAAAGATGTCTTGGCGGGACTGTATCGAACATAAAGCCCCCCCGCGTGCTTCAACGTAGACGCCAATGACTCGGAAAAAGCTGATAAACCATGCGCGGACGCGATGCGTGCAACGACTTTATTGCTGAACACGTCGTTGAGTGCATCTGGATAGCCAGCGTGCGGCACTCCAGTGGCCTCAATCCACGTATGACTCGTGCCCGTATCCTTCGAAGAGGATTGCATAAATTTTACAACCTTAAGACTCAATCGTGATGAGTCTAAAGGTGTTTTATTACGGTCACGTGACGTTTGCGTGATTGTTAAGAGAAACACAGGCGATACAGCGCTATAGGTGCGCGGCAAGGGGCCTTTGACCATGTGCGACCTGCGTCTATGCCAATCAGCCCTGTTTATTAGACGGAATGCCAGTCAGCGAGACTATGTCGGAGCCGTTGCAGCCCCACGTCATCCAGGCCTAGGCGGCGCTGGTTACGGACCCCCGCAACCATCTTTATTTGTTCTCTGCTGCCGGCCGCTTGATCGGCAGCTTTTTTGTTTTCAGCGCAAAGACTTAGGGTGCCGGGGCGTTCGCCAAGGCTTTTGAATTTTACGTCTGCAAGGGTATGGCTCCTCCTGGTATATCCTCAGATGCGGCACGCAATGCGGATTGATGGAGATCCGTTGGGTTTGTTACCTGTCGGCATACTTGTGACATTGGAGTTCTTTCAGCATGAATCGCGAAGTGGTCCTAACCTGCGCTTTGACGGGGGCAGGGGATACGGTCGACAAGAGCAAGCATGTCCCCGTCACGCCGCAGGAAATCGCTGATGCGGCGATCGAGGCAGCCGAGGCCGGTGCGTCTATCGTCCATGTCCACGTGCGCGACGTGGAGAGTGGCAAGGGCGGGCGAGACCCAGCTCATTTCCGTGACGTTGTCGAGCGCATCAAAGACTCCGGCACGGATATCGTTCTCAATTTGACTGTCGGTATGGGTGCGCAGTTGCAGCTGGTTGAGGAGGACCCGCGTAAAACTGGCATTGAAACGGACCTGGTTTCAGCAGAAGAACGCTTCCGGCACATCGAAGAATTGAAGCCAGAGATTTGCACCCTCGATTGCGGCTCCATGAATTTTGGTGAAGACTTGGTGGTCATCAACCGGCTCATGGACCTCCGGTATATGGCCAAGCGGGCGCAAGAACTTGGGGTCAAACCCGAACTGGAAGTGTTTGACATGGGCCAGATGCAGCATGCACTGACGCTCATCCGTGAGGGGCTTATCGACGATCCGCCGTTGTTCCAGTTTGTGCTTGGTGTACCTAGTGGTGCGCCTGCAACCGCGGAGGCCATGATCGCTCTGAAGAACATGCTGCCCGCCGGGGCCAACTGGGCTGCGTTCGGTATCTCCAAATCAGAGATGGCCATGGTGGCTCAGGCGATGCTGCTGGGCGGCAACTGCCGCGTGGGCCTTGAAGACAATCTCTACCTGTCCAAGGGGATTCTGGCGACAAACGGTCAGCTCGTGGCTAAGGCAAAGACGATCGTCGAAGAGCTGGGCGGCCGTGTTCTGACACCGGACGAAGCGCGCGGCAAATTCAGCCTCAAGAAACAGTGGTAAAGAATGGGAGGGTATGATGGCAGAAGCTGCAGTATCAGCCGGCCGGCGGGTTCTGAAACCGGTCAAAGCAACGCCTGAAAGTCTTGAGGGGTATGGTTACTTGATCGGTGAACCTGACTCGAGCGTGCTCGACAAGATCGACTTCTACGGCTCCGACGTTGTTGTCACCCAGCCGGCGGACTTCCATGGCAACGACGACCTGTGCCTCAACCTGGTCTCTTTTAATCCGCGGCCTTTCCAGGTGAAATGGATGGAATATCATACCAAACACACCCAAACCTTTATCCCGCTATCGGGAAAACCGTTCTACATGGCTCTGGGAAAGCCGACGGCCCGCAAACCCGACGGTGCCTGGGACGGTAGCCAACCCAATTTACCTAACCCGGACACGATACAGGCCTTTGAATTCGACGGAACAGGTGGCCTGGTGATGAACGTGGGCACGTGGCATGAGGTGCCTTTCCCCATAGACGGTCCAACCCATTTCGTTTGCATTTGCACCAACGAAACCAACACAAATCTCGAAGAGGGAGACGCTAAAGGCGAGTGCGAGGGCGGAGACTTGTCGAAGCGCAATATCGAAAATCAATTCGGTTTCACTCTGCATATTGAGTCGTGATCCTGCAAAGTGATCGATCTCGATACATGGTCAACGCCCGACCGGCGCAAGGTCTCCGTAGCTCTTGAGGAGATGGCCCTGACCTTTATCACCAAGCCGCGCCTAGACTGCGCAAAGCGCATCAGTCGAATGAGGTCGGTATTAGTTCCGTTTTAGAAACCATATCTCAGATAATATGTTGATGAAGCAACGTGTCTTCGGGAGAGAGAAGGAAAATGAACAGTTTGTTGTTGTCGGAAGCTATGATTGCAAAAGCATTTTGGTCGGAGTTGCAGTCTGAAAACCTATCGCAAATGGCTGCACGCGATCTTGATGAAGGTGTGTTTCCTCATTCCGAAGCTATTGCCCAATCCTATCCCTCAAAGTCCGGTTCTATCTCCCGCAAGTCTGCGGAGTTAATTTGGTTGCTTGCCCGTTATTTCGAACCCAAAAATATCGCTGAAGTCGGTACGTATATTGGGCGCTCTACACTGTCTCTCTACAAGGGTGCCCAGCGGACTCTGGCGTCCCTTTCGACATGTGACATTAGCTTTGACGCATGGCGCGCGCCCGACGAAGACGCAAGGTCAAAGATCCGCTACTTTGGAAAAACAGGCAGCCAGGAGATGTTCAAGGCGCTCGTCGATGAAGGGGCCAAGATCGACCTGTTTATGTTGGACGGACGAATCACGGTCTCCGATCTAGAATTGATCGAACAGCTTTGCACGCCGAAATCAATCTTTGTTGTCGACGACTTTGAGGGTGTGGAGAAGGGGGTGGAGAATGTTTTTCTTATCCGCGATAGGTTTAAAGATCTCTTGCTGCTTAGCCCGGAGACAGATTTAAGCCTTGGCTGGCATGATTCTCACTGCCTTGCCGTTCTGGTGCCGATTGGAAGCCTACAAATTACGAAACAAATGCGGCTGCCGTTAGCATTGATGTGAGGTCTGGATATTTCCTAAATCGCCAGGCTTCTCTCGAGTCGATCTGTAGATGACCGCGGCATTGGGTTGGACAGTTCCGCTAGCCGCGAAACCCGGTCTTCCGCGCACTTGAAAGTTTCCGAGAGCTGAGCATAACCTGCGACCTTCATTACGTCTTCAACTGGTTGAGCTGCTTCCGACTTATGCCTTCGAATTCCAAGACTCCCAACGAGCATCAAGTTCTTCCTCCCGTGACGGAGGAGGAGCGGCGCCATTGGCCAACCGATGCAGTGCTGGATGTACACCCAGAGTTCGAAGACGATCGGGGGCAAATCGTTCCAATACTCGATACGATGATGAAAAGCGCTCTGCTTATTAACTCGGTTCGCGGCGCAATAAGGGCGAATCACTATCACAAGACGGACTGGCACTACTGCTATTTCACGAAGGGACGAGCAGAGTATATTTATCGCCCGGTCGGTTCACGGGCTACGCCGCATGTGACACGCGTTGAAGCGGGTCAAATGATCTTCACGCCTCCTATGATGGAGCACGCAGTTGTGTTTACCGAAGAGTCGTCAATGCTGACGTTGTCGCGTAATCCTCGTGGTCAGGCTCTATATGAAGCAGACATCGTCCGAATAGAGCCGCTTGAGAAGTTGGTTGATCTGTCCGGTTTTTGATGGGTAGAGCATCCCGTGGCGTAGATGGTCAATCGACCGGAATGTATCGATTTATGTTAGCGCGATACCATTCCACCACGGATGGTAACTCGTCCTCTAGTTTTGAGGTCGGTGCCCAGTCGAGGGCTTTTATTTTTTCTGACGTGATGCCGTAGCGGCAGTCGTTATACGGCCGGTCGGGAACGAATTCGATACCCTCCTTCGGGTCAACCTCGAAGTAACGGCAAATCATTTCCGCGACTTCCAAGTTGGTGTACTCGTCTTCCGATCCAACATTGTAGGTTGACATGAGTTCCCCTCGGTCGCACACGCAAATGATTGCCTGTGCAGCGTCGCGAACAGCCAGATAGTGTCGGCTGTTGAGGCCGTTGCCATGAAGGGGCGCTTTCCGGCCCGCCAGGAGCCGCCCCACAAAGAGCGGGATAATTTTTTCCGGGTATTGCCGAATACCAAAAATATTGTTGGGCCGGACTATTATGATTGGCGATTTGTATGACTTCCAATATCCCAAGACCATATTCTCGGCCGCAGCTTTGCTCGACGAGTACGGGTTTGTCGGTGCTATCGGGAAAGACTCGTCAGCCAAACCCGTTGCAATCTCACCATAAACCTCGTCCGTTGACACATGGATGAACCTGGGGACGTTCTCAAATCGGCTGGCTTCGATGAGGACGTGTGTCCCATATACATTTGTCCGCGTAAATTCCAGAGAATTTCCAAAAGAGTTGTCAACATGACTTTCCGCCGCGGCATGTATAACTAGGTCGGCGCCGGACAACGTTTTGCGGCAGGTGCTGAGATCACAGATGTCGCCGACAACAACTTCGACGTCCGCACGTTGCTCAGCCTCTTCAATATTCCGTAGGTCGCCAGCGTATGTCAGCTTATCGAAGACGATAAATCGGGCGTCCGGATAGCGTTCAATCGCAGCGTCTAAGATGTGGGATCCGAAGAAACCAGCACCGCCCGTAATAACAATCTTCATCTCTTATGTTCCAGAAGCGGACAACTGACGGCTGCAATAAACCAAGGCGTCCGTCACCGCCAGTGTAAGTTCAAGTCCGGTTTTTGTCGATTGGCGCCGCTCTATCGAGTTTATGAACGCGCCGACCGACACGTCCAATGGCAGTGTTCTTGCTTCAGAATACCCCACCTTTTTAAACCCCGTCCGCTCGTTTCTAGACTGACGATGCCACTGCGTTGTGGAAGGGCGTGATGCACCGTCATAGACAAAAACCTCGTCTTCATACGCTGCGATGAAGGTCCTGGTCTTCCTGCGAAAGGCATTCGAGAAGTGGAAGAGGGTATGCGTCCGCCCGACATGTCCCTCTATCCTCACATCGTCCTGTTTCGATGCTTTTTCCGATTCCCATGTCTGGTCTGACGCCCACGCTTCAAGGCCAAGGCAGGTGAGTGCCATGGCAAAGTCATGCGGGCCCCAGTCCCAGAGGATTGGCCGTCGAGCGGCAGTTGCCCGGGAGTTGCCCGCCACACCCACTAGTTTGCGCGGGTAGCCGCGTTGTCTGACCTGCTGCGCCATTTCCAGGAATGGGTCGCTGAAAAGATGGATATAGTCCACTGTCACCGGAATGCTGTGTTTGAGAGCCAGTGCGTGAAGGTCGGCTATTGTGCTGGCCTCCATTGCCACCGGCTTCTCGACGAAGCATGGAAGTCCCCGGCGTATGAATGCAGCGCATAGAGACGCATGCGCTTCCGGGGCGGTACATACAATCGCGCCATCGAAGTCTTGACTGGCGAGCAAGTCGGCAACGTCGTGATATAGCGGTGCGTCAACCGAACGGTTTCTCGCAATGCCCGTTCTTTTTACCAATTGCGCCGTAATAACAGAATCCGAACGGCGAGCGATGGTGGCCGCAATGTTTTCTGCCCATGGCCCAGCGCCGCATAGAATGAGCCTATGCTTATTCATCCTGACGATCCGGCTGAGTTCGCGCTCAGATAGGCATCGATATTATCCCGGTTGACTTCAATCAGGCTCGGAAGGGGGATGATAAAGATGACTCCTTCATCCAACAGAGCGCGATGTCTTTTGATGATATTGGGGGCGAAATTCCATGCGAATATGACGACGATATCAATGCCTGCGCCATAAAGGCTGTCCGGTCCACGGATCTCAATATGAGTTCCGGGTGTGTATAGGTTTTTCTTAAATTCATTCTCTTCTGCGATGAAAGCAAAATCGTCACCGGATATCCTGAATTCGTGAAGCAGTGTCGTTATTTTGGCGGGCGCACCGAACCCGGCGATCGATTTGCGCTCCATTCGGTACTGGTGGAGCCGGTCGCGAAAGGCGGAGCCGGTCGCGGAGATATGCGCCATCAAATCTCGATATGGCTGCAAACACTCCAGTCCCATTTGTGCCTCGGCTGCCGCTAGGTCGCCGACCGATTGTTCAACAGGTCTGTCTCCGCTTTCATGCTCAACGTAAAAACGGATGCTTCCGCCTTGGGTATCGACCTTTTTCGCAGCGAAAAGTTTCAAGCCGAAAGTCTGCAGGAACCGCTGCATCGGCATGACCGAGTGGTAGCTCAAGTGTTCGTGGTAGATCGTGTCAAACAGACCTTTTTTCAGTACATCGACGAGATAAGAGACTTCAAAAACGAATAGCCCGCCGTCGCTTAGAAGAGAGCTAATCCCTGAAAAGACGTCACGTAGGTTGTCAATATGAGCGAGAACGTTGTTCGCGCAGATGATATCGGCGGGGCCATGGAGTTGCCGGATATCGGCCGCGCTTTCGGATCCGAAAAATGCATTCATGGTCTCACGGTTTCTGTCATTGGCATAACGCGCCAAGCGTGAGGACGGCTCTACCCCTAAGGTCCGTGCGCCCAATTTAGTGAGGACTTCGATCAACGTTCCGTCATTCGATCCAATTTCAACCACAAACGGTGCGGACACATTGGAGCATTGCAGTAATTCGCTCGCGAGGTCTGAAAGATGCGATACGAACATCGGTGAAATGCCGGACCTATACCTGTAGTCCCCGAACAAAACGTTGGGATTTATGACATCGATAAGTTGCGCGTGATGACAGTCCCCGCAAACGCTGACGCGCAATGGATAGAAGTATTCTTTCTGGCTTAGAAGGTCTTTGCTCAACAGGGCATTTGCCGGCGGAGTCGCCTGGAGTTCTAATGCCACTACAAGGTCGGTAGAGCCGCAAAGCCGGCACTGATCTCGGGTGCGATGATGGGGGAGGCTGGTCACAGAGTGCTGGTAAACGGTCGATGCAAGTAAGGTTTTCTATCACCGAACTTTGGGAATGTACATTCGGGTCCTAAACCGGTATCCGGATCAGGTAGATACATGTTGATTGCGCACGTCAATGATATGCTGCGCCAGCATGGTGCCCGCCAATTCGAAGTTGGTTAGGTACTTTTCAACAAACACGCGGCTGGCGTTCGTTCTCTTCTGCCTCGTAGGCGTGTCGCTAAGAATTGATATTGCGCAGCCTACGTATGCGTCTATGTCAAACACAAACGGCGATAAGTCATTACCGTCGCTGTCCGTAAATATGGGCTCAAGCCCCAGTTCTTCTGCGTGGGAAGAAGTTTCGTCAATCCAAGGTTCGGCGAATATTGATGCCGTGATGCGTCGTGCGTCGTCGGTGACGAGGGATACGACCGGCGTATCAGCGAGCATTGCTTCAACGACAGTGTGTCCACCTGGGAAAGGGAAGGAGTCTACGTAAAGATCTATTACGTTCACATAAACTTGTGTGTCGACCCAACCGGCAAATTTGCAGCGGTGTTCGAGATTGCGGGCAGACATTCTATCTATGATCGATTTGCGCTCATGGCGCCCCGACCAAATAAACAGGGCCTCCGGAAAGCGCTCAATGATGGAAGAAACACAATCCCAGTACGCATCATTGTCGAGCTTTTCTTCACGCCCGAAGACGCCCAGGATTTGTTTATATTCTGCACCCAACAACTGTGTGCGAATACTCAAAGCTTTGGCCCGAACGTCTTCCGATTGAACTTTAAATGTGCTGGGGCCGAACAAGCCAACAATTGTTCGCCATTCCCGTCCGTCTATCATTCTAGTCGGTGCGACGCTTCCGAGAGTCAGGTATCCGTCGATACTATCCAAGGTCAGGCCGTGATGCTTTTGCGACCACCACATCATGACCGGTGCTATCTTGCAGACGAAGCTTAAGGCAAAAAGACTCGATATGGTGCCGAGGGTCACGCAAACAGATATGCCCCGGCGGTCGATCTCTCCTTTTAACCATAATATCAGTTCGATGCGCGACATTCCCTTGGGAAGCTCAAGCCTATCAATGTTCTCAATGCCATAGTCTTCGAAATTCAGGGCGTCACTTTTCTTATAGTAGATCAGCGTAGGTTCTATCTTGTAGTCGGTTTGGCGCAACAGCGCCGTCAGATACATATACAGATTCTTTGAGTGCGCGAGGTTATTCGCATAGTCTATGAAGAACGCGACTTTGATCGGCTCGCCGGCCTCAGACAGTGAACTGCGGCTATCTCGTTTTGCTTGGGCTTGAGCGCCGACAAAGGCACGAACGTTTTTTGAATAGGCCTGAATCGCGGGAACGACTGCGCCCGTATAACGATCTTCCGAATCCTCAATTCTCTGATAGTCGTAGTACGCGTCGAGCACCTCCCCCATGATGTCGAGAGTATCGGCCGTAATGGGCTTCTTAAAGGCAGGCATGGCGAGAGCGGTGTGCCAGCGCTCTGCACCTTTCCTATTTCCCGTTTTGGCATAGGTTTGGATAAGGCCGACGAGGCTACTTAACGTGTCAGGCGCCAGTTCCGTTGCGCGCTCGAAAGCTGTTTCAGCAAGTTCAAATTGTTCGCTGTTAAAGTAAGCTAGACCAAGGTTGTTGAACGCTTGAGCATTGGATGGGTCGGCACGGGTGATGTCGAGAAGAACCTTTACTGCATCGCGGTATCGATCGGCGTTCATCAGCGCGGCCGCCAGCTGTGACTTGGCCTGACCGGACTTTGGATTCAAGTGCACGGCAGCCGATAGTTCGCGTACCGCTTTTTCTGGTTGCCCAAGGCTGGCGTATGAAGCGCCGAGTATGAGGCGTGCCGAGAAGTCGTTTGCATTAACTAAGATGATCTTTTCTGCAAGGTGCTTGCTCTTTTCGAACTCTCCAGCGTTCAAAAAAGCTACGGCTTGCTTGATCAATGCAGTTGAGTCTACGTCTTGCTTTTTCATAAAGGGAGTGGAGCAAACATGGAGCGGGTGTGCCGCACCGTATCTCTAGCCTATCCGCTGTTAGAAATCTGATCAGATCAAGACTGACGATCATATCCGATAAGAAGGCGAACGCACCAATCTTTGTGTGTTGTGAGACGTTGCAAAGGGCCGCGGATAAGTCACGAGGTCTCGATATACTTCGATATACCGCCCACTTTGATGAACTCCAGCAAATTGCCACCTGGAAAGAGGAAACCGGGAATGCTGCTCGCTGTCGCCGCGTCTATGTCGGTCTGTGTGTCGTCGATCAAAATGCTTTTGTCTTTACGAACCGGCCAGGCATCGCATAAATCCAGAATCATCCCCGGATTCGGCTTGCGGCAGTGGGACGGCCGACTGTATTTCGCGACTGTACCCTCTGAGTGACAGGGGCAGTATGAATATGCATCGACATGCGCTGATGCGCGCGCCATCAATCCAGTCGATTTAAGGTATTCAGAGAGCCTTAGTTAGTCGGCGTCAACTCTTCGGCGACTGCATCGATATCTTCAAGAGTGGTCTCTTAGCCCCTCTTTCTGAAAACAGACAACAGAAAACGTCTCGTAACATCGATCGGCGCCTGCGTGTCGGCCCACCGTTCCTCTGCGTACGCATTTATCCTCTCGATAACCGGTTCCATAAATTCGTCGGTCAAAATCCAGCTCTCGGGAAACGTTCGCGTGCGTATTGAGTTGATGATGCCGGCGGGACTATCCGACGTAGACCATTCCGCGGCGACGATATCCGTCGGCCCAAAATGCTCTGGCCTGCCGGCAACGTCTTCGATGTAGTCCGCGATCACAGATGCGCCTGTCGGCGCTTTTAGCTGTGGCCCCATGAGGTCAACCACTGTTTTGCGGAACACATTCTGTAGTTCGCCCGCGACCGACTCTGGATCCACCCAATCCCGTCCCAATATCAAGCACCCATTGGGTTTGAGTGACTGCGCGGCACCTGAAAGGGCGCTTTGCCAATCTGCCACCAAATGGAGCACATGAACTGTCGTTACGGCGTCAAACGCATTCGAGGCAAACGGCAGTTTGGCGATATCTGCCTGTACCGTGTGAATCTCTAAGTTCCGTTCAGCCGCGCTGGCTGAAACGTGTCTCAGCATGTCGCGGGAAATGTCAACGCCAACAACGTCGCACCCCGCAGCCACGACCGGTAGGGCAATTCGTCCAGTGCCAACACCGAGTTCCAATATTCGAGCATTCTTGCCCGTGACCGCACAGATAGCCTGGCCAATCTTATTTGAAACGTTTGGAGGGTGCGCACGAACCTTGTCGTAGGTTTCCGAGACGCGTCTATCGAACGAAAAATCAAGTTTTTGGTCGGGCATTTATGCCGTTGAGCCGACTTCCATCGCTCTTGTCAAATCTTCCTGTTTGACGCCAATGCCGTGAGACTCCCTAAAGCGCTGTATGCTGACGCGAGACAAAACGACCCCCGCCGCAACAAGGCAAAAGGCTTCAAAGAGGAAGATCATTCCGTAGGCGGACTGTGGGGCCACGAGTCCAGAACCGATAAGGCTTGTGTGAAGTGCGCCGCTAGAGATAGACGAGATGCCCGTCCCAAAGGCCTGTGCGACTCCCCACAGGCCCATGTAGAGCCCGGTCGCGCCTTCCACCGTCATGTCCATCATCATGGACAACGAGCCCACGTTAAACATGCCCGTGAATATGCCCATGATGAACAGAGACGGCAGGATGACAACGTCCAGCTGCAACAGTGCGGCCAGGGCGAGCACGCCCATGCCAACGGCAGTCCCGATGCATCCCGTGATCGCCATTTTCTTCTTGTCGATCGAAACAAAGGCGCTGGCTGCCCCCATCACCAGCATTCCTAGTAATACACCGCCACCCCATGTCGGCTGGAAGCGCGTCGTTTCGGCGACAGACATGCCGAACACTTCGGCACCAAACACTTCAAGGATGTTGTCTTGCAAGAAAATGGCAAAAATGGAGACAAGGATGAAGATAAAGAAACCGCGTGTTTCAGGATTCTCCTGAAGCAACTGATAGGCAGCCGATAACGGATTACCCTCAGGAGTGACCTGTTTGGCACGTTCTTGTGCCGCTTCGATCTCATGCGCTTTCAGTCTGCGCTCCATCCCCAAAATGCCGAGGAGTATGGTTCCCATAACAATGGGGGGAGACAGATTGTAAAGCGTTTGCATAGCCTCGGGCGTGTACTCGGGCCGCACCGCATTCATGACAACCGCCGCGAAGATTGTGCTTAAAATAGCAAAGATCCAAACAACAGAAATGACGGTGCTGCGGCTTCGCTCCGTCGTCACTTCGGCAATCAGCGCGTGATAGGAATCTCCCAACGCCGCCATCGAAATGCCGAACACAACAAACAGCGTAAAGCCAATGATAATAGCGCCGACAGAACCGGCCCCCATCGCCTCTGCCACGGTTGGCAACGCCACGAACAACAAACTCGAAACGAGCCCACTGACAATCATGATCGGAGTGCGGCGATACCCAGCAATTGGATACTTGTCTGCAAACCGTCCGACGATGACCTGAAACGGCGAGAGGAAGTAGTGCATCGCCAGCATTGTCGTTACGAGAACGGCGGCAACGCCAAGTTCAACAATCGCTATTCTGTTAAAATCGATTGTCAGGAGAGCGAACATCCAACCGACGCCTGCCTTTGGCAACGCCAAACGCAGCGTCTGGATAACGACCAATACGCTTTTACCCAATCAACTTTCCCCCCAAACTCTCTAAAACATTTTAGGAACTGATGAAGCAATTCTGCAAGAAATGTTTTGAGGCGAGCAATAATCGGTATTTATCAAGGAAGATAACGTGTGGTGTGATGTGTGGAGTTGGATTTCCTGAAGCTGCATGACCAATTCTGCATTGGTGCATTGCAACATGAATCAAAAGACCACTTTAAAATTAGGTGATTAATTTGTGCCTTTCCCCTATTGTCTGATGAACGTGATCCAACATGAGGCCTAGCGCGCGTTGCCCTCTCGACTGGGACCGGGACAAATCCGATTGGCCGCACTCAGCCCACAGCTCATTTGAAACCATCGGTCAAACGCGCTGGCACATCCAGGTCATCGGCACCGGTCCCGTCGCGCTGCTGTTGCATGGTACCGGTGCCTCGACACACTCTTGGCGGGATTGTGTGCCGCATCTGGCCGACTCATTCACACTTGTGATCCCAGACTTGCCTGGGCATGGCTTCTCCCGCGCTGCGTCTGAGCGCGACATGACGCTCCCCGCCATGGCCCGTTCGCTTTCGAAACTGGTCGAAACAAAAGCTTTGCGTCCGGACCTTGTGATCGGGCATTCCGCCGGGGCAGCGATTGCGCTGCGAATGGTGCTTGATGGAGGTATGAGCCCCAAAGCCGTCGTCAGTCTCAATGGGGCGCTGTTGCCATTTCCCGGAGCGGCATCAGTCATGTTTCCAATTCTCGCGAAAATCTTATTCCTCAATCCAGTCTCGGTACCCATCGCTGCGCGGCTAGCATCAGACCCCGACAACGTGAGGCGGATGATTGAAAGAACCGGCACCTACCTGCCTCCGGAGGCTCTTTCTTTTTACGCCCGTCTGCTGAAAGACCGCACCCATGTTTCTGCCGCCATTAACATGATGGCGCGATGGGATCTGCACGCGCTGCGTCGGGACCTCCCGGCCTTCAAACTTCCTCTCATGATGGTATCTGGCGAAAAAGACTTAGCTGTTCCGGCGTGGGTTGTGGACTCTGTTCAGCGAATGGTGCCGCACGCGCAGATAAATATCATCCCAGATTGCGGCCACATCGCTCATGAGGAACAGCCAAACAAGGTTTGCCGGATGGTATTAGATTTCGCGAAAGAAGTTGGGGTTTTAACCGGTTCCCAATAACTGGTTCCCAAACGATAAGAACCGGAATACATGTTCATCAATGAATTTGGACCGTTCACAATCAGAGCCGAACCGAGATAGCCGGCCGCACGCAATTGTTATTGGATCAGGCTTTGGCGGACTCGCAGCTGCCGTCCGCCTAAGTGCGCGAGGGTACCGGGTTACTGTGCTCGAACGCACAGACCAATGCGGCGGGCGGGCCAGTGTGTATCGTCAAGACGGTTTTGTTTTTGACGCCGGTCCCACGATTATCACCGCTCCCCACTTATTCGAAGATTTGTGGACTTTGTGTGGCCGGACGTTCAGCGAGGATGTGACGCTCGTCCCCGTTGATCCGTTCTACCGCATCGTTTTCGATGATCACTCCGTCTTAGACTGCAAAGCTGATGCGCAAGAGATGCGCGATGAGGTTGCGCGTGTTTCGCCTGAAGATCTGGAAGGTTATGACCGGTATCTTAACTACAGCGAACAGGTTTTTCGGGTCGGATTTGAGGAACTCGGTCATGTTCCCTTCAATACGCTATGGGACATGCTTAAGGTCGCGCCGGACCTGATCAAGCTTGGCGGGCATCGCAGTGTCTACAGCACGGTGTCCAAGTTCGTCCGTGATCCCAAACTCCGCTTTGCTCTCAGTTTTCACCCGTTGTTTGTTGGAGGTAATCCGTTCAGATCGACATCCGTGTATTGCCTTATCTCCTATCTTGAGCGCCATTGGGGCGTGCACTTCGCCATGGGAGGTACCGGCGCCTTGGTAACGGGTTTGCAGAAGCTCATCGAGCATCAGGGCAATCAGATTCTCTGCAACACCACAGTCGACTCTATTGAAACGGAGCACGGCCGTGTTACCGGAGTTACGCTGCAGTCCGGTGAAGAAGTGGCGGCTGACGTCGTTGTTTCTAATGCGGATACTGCATGGACCTACAGTGCTGTGCGCGGTCTGGCAAACCGCCGCCGCTGGTCACCTAGCCGGTTGGCTCGGTCAAAGTACTCGATGGGTCTGTTTGTTTGGTACTTCGGCACCAACCGGCAATACCCAGACGTGCCGCACCACACCATCCTGTTGGGCCCGCGCTACAAAGAGCTCATTCAAGATATTTTTGACCGCAAAGTGCTTGCGGACGATTTCAGTGTGTACCTACACCGTCCAACAGAAACAGACCCATCTTTGGCGCCTGAGGGCTGTGACGCTTTTTATGTTCTGTCGCCTGTCCCACATCTGGACAGCGGCGTCGACTGGACCCATGAAGCGGAGTCATATCGCAGAGCCATCGAGCAGCGTTTGTCGGACCGATTGCTTCCCGGGTTGCAAACGTCGATCGTTACAAGCAAAGTGATGACACCGTTGGATTTTCAGGATCGCTTCCTCTCGGTTAAAGGGGCCGCCTTCGGTTTGGAGCCGATCTTGACCCAGAGCGCGTGGTTTAGGCCGCATAACAGAAGTGAAGATGTCGAAAACTTATTCCTTGTCGGCGCCGGAACACACCCAGGGGCGGGAGTCCCCGGGGTTCTCTCGTCAGCCCGTGTTCTCGATGCCGTGGTTCCAGACCCCGACACGTTTCGCTGAGGCCACTGATTGGCGTGCCTGCGAAGACGCGATTAGGCACGGTTCCAGCTCATTTTATTCTGCTTCACGTATTTTACCGTCGTGGCTGAGGCGAGATGCGTGCGCTCTTTACGCGTTTTGCCGCCTCTCCGACGACGCAGTCGATGTAGAAGGCGGAGATTCCACATCCGTTACTCAATTACGCGCAAGGCTAGACCGTGTCTACGACGGTGCGCCCGCGGACGATGCCATTGAAAGAGCACTTTCTGATGTTGTTCGCACCCACGGTATCCCAAAAGCGCTCCCCAACGCTCTGCTCGATGGTATGGAGTGGGATGTCAATGGCGTTGCCTGCGAAACACCGAGTGATCTTTACGCGTATAGCGCAAGAGTCGCGGCGTCGGTCGGTGCAATGATGGCCCTGTTAATGGGGGCCCGGTCTCCAGCCCAATTGGCACGCGCATGTGACCTTGGCGTTGCGATGCAGTTGACCAACATTGCAAGAGACGTTGGCGAAGATGCACGTATTGGCCGCCTGTATCTTCCCCGTCAATGGATGAGGGAGGAGGGGATCGATCCAGATGCTTGGTTGCACGACCCTAAGTTCAATGACGCGCTTGGTCGAGTGGTGCAGCGCGTTTTAGTGGCGGCGGACGTTCTGTATAGCCGCGCCGACGCTGGAATCTCCGCATTGCCGTTGTCTTGCCGGCCTGGCATCTACGGGGCGCGCCACATCTATCGTGGTATCGGTGCGGTCGTGGCGCAGAATGGATATGACAGCGTGTCCACGCGGGCCTACACGGACATGTCGACAAAGGTAAAGTTGATGGCCCGTGCTCTGCTCGACTCACGCCCATTTGCGAAGGCTATTGATCATTCGCCGCCGCTCCAAGAAACGGCCTTCCTCGTCAACGCGGTCCATGCTGACCCCGATCAGGATTTTAGTGTGGCGCCTCACAGAACGGATCGCTTTACTGACAGATTGGTGTGGGTTGCGGCCCTGTTTGCCGACTTAGAGCAACGTCAGCAGACCCACAACCAACGTCTCTAGGCTGTAAGCCTCGATGGAGCCGACCCCGCTGTTTCTTATCGAGTTCTTGTTGTTTGCGGGAGCCGCCGTCGGTTGGGGCCTCTGGCAAATCTGGACCGTCAGACGGGACAGGCCGAATGAATCTGAAAAAAATGACGAGCCGCCAGTCCTAGATGAATCGCCTGGGCATTCGAAACGGCAGTAGACTCTTGACCCAGGGCTTGCGCAGGCGGTCGAGAGACAGGCTTTCGTGCAGTGTCGTTGCCGGACTGCCTAAGAGCTGAGACGACACGATCGACCGGGTATAGAACGGCGTGTCTTCTAGCGTCTGCACCAGCGATGCACTGGACCCTTCGTCGGCGTGGGCATCGCGCTTTACACGCCACAATGCCCTTGGCAGCGGACTCATCGGCGGCGGAGGGACCGGGTGAAACTGTCCCTTGTCGTCCACAACTACACCTAGCGCGCCGCCCTTCTTATCCCTAAACAGTGTTTCGTAGAGGATTATGCTTTCGCCGTTTCGGTGCGTTCGACTCCACGTCCAGAAATCAAAAGCGTCTTCCAAAGGTTCGGATCCGGAGTTCGCGTCCAAATATCCTGCCCCACTCCAAGACAAGGAGGGTTCGGACATTTCAACGGTGACGTCACTCATTGGGCTAATGGGAAACCACTGATGGCGCCCGTTTGGGTGCAAAGTGAATGCCTGTTCGGTAAATGCCGACGGCATTATTTTCACCGTTCCGACGACGCGGCGCGGGAGCGGGCAGCCGACTTCGTTGATCTCGATGGTCAGCGCGTCCTGGCGCCACTGCAGACCACTCTTGCCAATTCCCAACGTGTCAGTGGTGCGCTCAACTTGATGCTGCGTGCGCTCGGTCATTGCCCAGCGCGACCCCACGCGGCCATATAAGGCGACGTTCAAGGCGCAGTAGTTAAGCGGAGTCTTGCGGCCAGACCATGCGTAATATGGAGAGAACACGCTGCCGATGAACGCAATGATGGTAAGCGCGAACCGCTGGTCGGAACTAATGGCATCAAGGTACCACCAAAGGTAGCCGCCGGGCCCTACATCCGTGTCAAATGCAGGTCCGTGAGCACGGTTTGGGCTGCTAGGCGGCCGGAAAGGGTCGCCATGGGCACGCCTGCTCCCGGGTGTGTCGCTCCCCCCGCTAGGTAAAGGCCCTTGGTCTTGGTCCGAGATGTCGTCCTCCCGAAGGATGATGCCCAACCATGGGTCACTTCACCATACAAGGCTCCACTCGAGCCAGGGAATAGGCGATGAAAATCGGATGGCTCGGTAACGATGACATGCTCGGGATCAACGTCAACCTTCAGGCCGCAGTCTCTTAGTCTGGCGAATATCAACGATCCGTATTGCTCAAGGTCCGCCCTGCCTCTCGATCCTAAGTTTCCATTTGCAGGTGCGTTGACCAGGACGAACAACCGCTCACTTTGGTCTGAACGGGAGGTAGCAGTATCATCCCGGTCCTGCGCACAAACATAGATTGTCGGCCTGCTGTTGAGTTCTCTGTAGGTCATTAGGTCTTCAAACTCTGCGTGGTAATCGGGTCCGAAGAACACGTTATGGCGAACCAACGGAAATCCCTGTGTCGACGCGGTCATAGACCACGTAAGTGCGGACAAAGACCGGTGCGACGCTCTCGTCGGCTTTACGGCCTCGACAACAGACGGGCCAAGCAAACCCTGGGCGACTGCGCTGGGGTCACCGTTGAAAATCACGGCGTCCGCCGTGTAACGCTCTCCGGAGTCCACCTCCACACCAGTCACGGCGCCATTTTTGGCCGTGATACGGGTGACCTCAGCAGAAACCTTAACGTTTGCGCCCAGCGCCGTTGCCGCTTCGGCCAGGGCTTTCGGGAGTTGGCGCATTCCTCCGTCTACAGTCCAGACACCTTCCTGTTCCACATGGGCAATAAGGGCCAGGGTTGCGGGAGCGGAGAACGGGGACGACCCAACATAGGTAGCGTACCGCCCGAAGAGTTGAATCAGGCGAGGGTCAGTGAAATGCCGGGAGAGGTCTGACCACAAAGTAGAAAAGGGACGCAATGCTAGAAGATCGAGAGGACGGTGCAGCCCTATGCGCCAGGCCAAACTCAACGGATTCGGCCGGCTTGCGGTCAAAAAAGTATCCCGCAACACCTGAAATTTGTGTTGGCTGGTTTGACAAAACTCAGCGTATCGGCGTGCTTCTTCTGCACCCGAGAAGCTGGAAATTTCGCCCAACGTTTCATTCAGATCGGCACGCAGATCCATCTGCTCGTGGTCGCTCCAGGCATGGCGCGCAAGAACCTTTAGGGGGGAAACGGATACATAGTCATCGAAGTCGAGGCCGGCGTCCCTGAACAGAGCATCGAACACCCATTTCATGGTGAATACTGTTGGGCCGGAATCGATGCGCTGTCCACCCACATCGACGGCACGAATCTTTCCGCCCACTTCGCTGGCGCGCTCGACCACACTCACATCGCAATCGTGCCGTGCAAGATCGATCGCGCAGGCAAGTCCGGCGATGCCACCGCCGACGATGACGACTCTTTTTCTGGACGGCATTAGGTGTCTTCTCGCTCCTTAGAGGTCATCGATGGTTATTTCGTTCGCTCTCTGTCTATCGCTGCGATTCGTGTCATGGTATCGTTTCGCGCAAGGAAATGAGGGGTTTTGTTGTTATGGAGCTTATAGAGCGCATCGAAAAGGCGCTTGAGGCTGCCTTTGAACCGGCGCAGTCGGCCAATACGCCACCGCGCGTTCTCCAGGCTATGCGCCACGCAGTTTTTCCCGGCGGTGCGCGCGTTCGACCGTCGCTGTGCCAGGCGGTTGCAAGTGCTTGCGGCAACAGTTCTCCCGCCGTTACCGATGCCGCTGCGAGTGCCATTGAGTTGCTGCATTGTGCGTCTCTCGTTCACGACGATTTACCCTGCTTTGACGACGCTGACATCCGCCGTTGCAGAGCATCAGTTCACAGTGAATTTGGGGAAGCGCTTGCTGTTTTGGCCGGTGACGGGCTTATCATTCTGGCATTCGACACCCTTGTTCGTGCGGCATCCGCTGATCCCGACAGAGTTCTCAAGGTCCTGGATGTGGTGATCAAAGGCGTGGGGCTGCCAAATGGAATCGTGGCTGGCCAAGCTTGGGAGAGTGAGCCGACCGTATCTGAGGAGTTGTACCGGCAATCGAAAACGGGAGCTCTATTTGTCGCGGCCACAACGTCCGGCGCACTGTCTGCCGGCGCTGATCCCGACCCTTGGCGCAAGCTCGGGGAAAAGGTTGGTGAAGCCTATCAGGTTGCCGACGACCTCCTTGATGCTGTCACTCGAGAAGGGCAAAGCGACAAGCCAGTCGGCCGGGATGCAGCTCTGAATCGCCCTAGTGCGGTCGCTGAGCTGGGGGTTTCGGGAGCCCGAGACCGGCTTAAGGCGCTCGTCGACGAAGCGGTTGCAGCTGTCCCCGAGTGCGACCACGCAGACTCCCTGCGTGAGTTAGTACGCACGCAGTCCGAACGTCTGGTGCCCAGCGTTCTGCGTCAGAGTGCAGCGTAAAACAGGGCATAAGACGGAGTGGCGGTATAGCCGCCAAAGCGGCTGATGCTATCGTTTGGTGGTCGCCTTATCGGCACCCTACGCGCTACCCGGAACAGCTTGATCGCGAGCCCCGTCTTTCAACGCTGGGCGTTTCGCCTGCCCGTCGCGCGCAATATCGCCCGCCGCCAAGCCAACGACCTGTTCGATATTGTTGCCGGCTTCGTCTATTCCCAAGTGCTCTACGCGTGCGTGGAGCTCGATGTTTTTGAGCGTCTTGATAGCGTACCACTGTCTGTGGCGGATTTTGCCAAGCAGGCGAATTTGCCGGCCCGGTCCGCCCGTGTGTTGTTAAACGCTGCGGCAGCACTGCAACTGGCTGATGAGATCGGTGAGGACCTGTTTATTCTCGGTCGCCATGGGGCTGCCTTAAAAGCGCACCCTTGGCTGTACAGCATGGTGAAGCATCACAAGTTGTTGTACCGGGACCTTGAGGATCCCGTCGTGATGCTGCGCAATCGCAATACGACAGGACATCTGGCCGCATTCTGGCCGTATGCCGAAGGCGGCGCACACAGCAGACCTTCAGCTCAAGACGCGGAAAACTACTCGCGGCTCATGGCGCAGTCCCAAGCGGCGATCGCAAATGATGTCATCGATAGCTACCCTTTCGCGCGGCATGAAAAAGTTCTCGATGTTGGCGGCGGAGAGGGAGCCTTTCTAGAGACCTTGCTGACCCGTGAAACGAAGGTGCGCGGTATGATTTTTGAGCTGCCGGAGGTTGCCGCCCGGGCGGAAGCGCGGCTGTCGCAGGCTGGCTTGATGGAGCGGGTCTCGATTCACGCCGGAAGCTTCCTGACCGAGTCTTGGCCTGCTGGAGCGGCCTTAATCACGCTCATTCGTGTACTCCATGACCACGACGATGAAAAAGTTGAACAGATATTGTGTGGCGCACATAACTCCTTAAAAGAAAAGGGGGTTTTGCTTATCGCCGAACCTATGGCCGGTACCGCAGGGGCAGAACCGTCCGGAGCGGCCTATTTCGGATTTTACCTTCACGCCATGGGAAGTGGCAGACCTCGGCGGAAAACCGAGCTTGTGGAGCTGCTCAATCGGGCCGGATTTACCCACATAAGGGAGCACCCGACACCCAATCCCATGATGGTCAGAGTGCTTACCGCACGGCCCGCCGGGCGCCTCTAAGGGGCTGAGAAAGGCGCAGAAGATAGCCAATCACGCCATTCTATACTGCGCTGCAGTATACTTGCATCATTGACAAAACCCCACGTTAGGTATGAGCTTGTGCTGTCGGCGATAGGTTTGGGGGGAGTAGCCAAACTGCGATCCCTCACAGATTTCTCGTTACCGCATGGTGAACCGCGCCATGCATATGCGCCAGCCAAGATGGCTCATGCTTTCTGCGGTGCACTTTAGAAGGAGGTTAAAGTGATGGCTGAAGATCGTTCCGGAAGCCTTACGGGGCTCACTGACAATGAAGCCAAGGAATTTCACGGTATTTTCATGACGAGTTTCGTGACGTTCACGATCATTGCGATCGTGGCTCACATTCTTGTCTGGATGTGGACGCCCTGGTTCGTCTAATCGGCGAGTGAAAGTTAGGTTCAACGCGAGTTGGGCCCAGGTCAATTGAGACCGTTTTAGGAGATCGAGATCATGTACAAGATTTGGCTGCTTTTTGACCCGCGCCGTGTGTTGGTTGCTCTGTCAATCTTCCTGTTTGTTCTGGCGCTGCTCATCCATTTCATTCTGCTCAGCAACGAACGCTTCAACTGGATTGAAGCCTCTGCGCAGCCTGCGGCAGTTACCATCGAAGACCCGACCGCTTTGACCTAGACATCATCAGGGCTTGCCGCTGTCGTATTACGGCAGCGGGCAAGTTGTCTGATGTTTGGGGGTCAATGGGCTGGTAGGACCGCTGATAACGGTTACCGACAGACCCGGCCGAGTTGGTGCTGACTTTTGATCGGTTGAGGGAGCGTCATGGCACTACTGAGCTTTGAGAGAAAGTACCGTGTTCGTGGTGGTACTCTAATCGGCGGAGATTTGTTCGATTTTTGGGTCGGACCGTTCTTCGTCGGCTTTTTCGGTGTCACGACAATTTTCTTCACGGCACTCGGCACCGCCTTAATCATCTACGGTGCAGCATTACAGGGGACATTTAACCCCTGGCTCATCGATATTCGGCCGCCAGCTATTGAGTTGGGGATGGCATTTGCCCCTTTGAAAGAAGGCGGTTTATGGCAGCTCATCACGATTTGCGCGATGGGCGCTTTCGTGTCCTGGGCACTCAGAGAGGTTGAAATCTGCCGTAAACTAGGCATCGGATATCACGTGCCGATCGCGTTCGGCGTGGCCATCTTCGCCTACTTCACCTTGGTCGTGATCCGCCCCGCCCTGATGGGGGCGTGGGGCCATGCTTTCCCGTACGGTATCTGGACTCACCTCGATTGGGTATCGGAGACTGGCTACAGCTACGGTAATTTCCACTACAACCCGGCACATATGATTGCCGTATCATTCTTTTTCACGACATGTCTGGCGCTCGCCTTACACGGCGCGCTGATCCTGTCGGCTGCTAATCCGCAAAAAGGTCAGACCGTTAAGACGCCGGAGCATGAAGACACCTTCTTCCGCGATTTGATCGGCTACTCGGTCGGTCCGCTGGGCATTCACCGGCTGGGATTGTTCCTCGCACTGAGTGCGGGCCTCTTCTCTGCACTGTGTATCGTTATCTCCGGCACCTACTGGGCCGAAGGTGAGCCATGGGAAGCCTGGTGGGATCCCCTGTGGGCACTCGTCGGCGGCGAGGAGTTTCCGCCGCTGCCTTACGATGGACCGCTCGGACCGTAGGTTTAGGAGTACTGTATAGTGGCGCGTTATCAGAATATCTTCACTCAGGTCCAGGTGCGTGCGGCGCCAGAAATGGGGGTGGATCTGCCACCCGGAGATTTTGACCGCACGCAGACGACCGCGTTCTCCTCCTTGCTAGGAAAGATTGGTAACGCTCAGTTAGGACCGGTCTATCTTGGCTGGACCGGTGTCGCGTCCCTGATCTGCTTCTTCTTCGCGATTGAGATTATCGGTCTCAACATGCTGGCATCGGTCGGTTGGGATCCGGTTCGTTTCGTCGTGCAATTGCCGTGGCTGACTCTCAATCCGCCGGGTCCCGAGCATGGGCTCAAAATTTTGCCGCCTTTGAATGAGGGTGGCTGGTGGGTCATTGCCGGCTTCTTTCTGACAGCCTCGCTATTGCTGTGGTGGGTTCGCACCTATCGCAGGGCCCTTGCTCTCGGTATGGGAACTCATGTTGCTTGGGCGTTTGCGTCCGCGATCTGGCTTTACCTCGTTCTCGGCTTTATCCGCCCTGTCATGATGGGAAGTTGGGCGGAAGCCGTTCCCTTCGGCATCTTCACTCACCTGGATTGGACGAATAACTTCTCGTTGGTCCACGGCAACCTTTTCTACAACCCGTTCCATGCGCTTTCGATTGCCTTCCTCTATGGCTCTGCGCTCTTGTTTGCGATGCACGGGGCAACGATTCTTGCGGTCTCCCGTTACGGTGGCGACCGTGAGCTTGACCAGATCGTCGATCGCGGCACAGCTTCTGAGCGGGCTGGCCTGTTCTGGCGCTGGACGATGGGCTTTAACGCATCTATGGAATCCATTCACCGTTGGGCCTGGTGGTTCGCCGTTCTCACGCCGCTGACCGGGGGTATCGGGATATTGCTGACGGGAACCGTGGTGAACAACTGGTACGATTGGGCCGTTGAGCATAGCTACGCCCTGCCACGCTAGCGCGAAAGACTGCGAAACGCACCCGTGTGGATACGTTCGTTCCAGGAACGTCGCAAAATACCCAGTAATCCAAGGGCGATTGCATTCCGTAAACATTCCGGAAACCGCGGTGATTTTGGGCCGAAACAGCGGGCGCTTGCCCGTAGATAAAGAAATCGGGCGCTAATTTCGCCACAATTTTCAATCACACCGAACCCATGTGTGGAGGCTTTAAAATGATGTTGGTAAGGACGCTTTTAACCCTGGTTTGCACCGCAATGGCGATGACGGTCAGTTCCGCTTATGCGCAGGATGTTGATCTCGGTCTCGTAGACAACCGGGGGACTTCCTTCGTTGGTAATGTCGAACGCGGCGCAGAAGTCTTCAAGAAGTGCGAGGAATGCCATCGCCTGGCGAAGGGAGACAATCATACTGGGCCGTCCCAGCATGGGATCCTCGGACGTGAGGCCGGCACGATCGAGGGCTTTACGTATTCCCGCGCGAACCGCGAATCAGGCATCGTATGGACCCCACAGCAGATGTTCGATTACTTGCAGAATCCCCGCCGGACCATCCGTCGCACCACTATGTCATTCGTCGGTCTGCGTGACCCTCAAGACCGCGCAGACGTCATTGCGTTCCTTGCCGTCAACGCTGGTGGGCCGTGGGTTGAGGAGAACATGCCGGACCTTGAGCAAGGTCCGACTGCCTACGGCTATGAAGCAGACGCTGCAGAGGCAACGGAAGCCGCTTCTGAATAGAGTCTGAAAGACATACCAAAAAGAACCGCTTAAAACCGAATCGACAGTGACCGGTGCTTATCATCGCACCGGTCATTTTTTTTGCCTGAACCAAAGATCTGCAAGGTGAAACGGCAAGGCGAGACCAAGCCAGATCAAAATGCTGGCCGATGACGCGTCCACAAGGGCTTGGCGCAGCGCCATCAGTAAACAGGCGCCAGCGGCAAGAGACACGCCTAGCCGCAATGCGTCATGTTTCGCCCAGTACACCAAGACCGCAGCTTCGATGGCAATGATCCCGAGAATCACTTCTACAATCAGGCCGGAGGCTAGCCACTCTTCCATTCGTAAGGTCTGTGCTCAGCCGAACGGGCCGTTCAGCTGTACCACCTGATAGTTGAGCAACGCTGCTGTCGAGACCCACGCCAGATAGGGGAGCAACATTAAACTGGCCCTCTTGGCCGTGGGCCACATGTAAGCGATTAAAACCGCGATCGACAGCCACAGAACGGCAACCTCGTATAGTGCCAAGTCGGGCCGCTGCAATTTAAAAAACAACAGACTCCACACCACATTCAGGAATCCGTTGAAGGCAAAAAGGCCGACGAGGGTTTGCCGGCGCGTCAGACTACGTGTGTTACGCCAGCTGTCGGCAGCGGAAAGCGCGCACAAAGAAAAAATAACCGTCCAAATTACACCGAAAGCCGGGTCCGGGATCTTCCAAGACGGCTGCGTCAGGTTTTGGTACCAAGGCCCGAGATCGGTGAGAGTGGCACCAACGGCCGCGACCAGCACCGCCGCCATCGCAGCGACCAAAACGGCATCCAAACGCCTAGGGTTAGATCTCACTTTGCACGCCCGATCCCAAGCAGGTGACCAAGGTCCTTGAAGAAGATTTTTATGTGCCCAAGGGGGTTTGCAAAAACCAGCTTCTTGTTCATGTAGGCTTCCCATGTGAGGCGCTGCACATCTGGGTCGGCACACATCGTAACGAAGCGTTCGCGCCGCTTATCGCTAGAGTACCAGAAATATTGCATGACACCGAGAATCCAGAACACGAGCCCATTCTGGCGCATAAAACGTTTGCGTGCCTTCGCCAGGTCCCTCGACTTGCCGGAGGTCAAATACGACAGGACCGCTTCGGCGGTATACCGACCGCCCAGCATCGCATAATAGATTCCTTCGCCAGAGGCAGGTGCAACGATTCCTGACGCATCCCCGACGACGATGACATCTTTGCCGTTGTCCCATTTTTTCATGGGCTTGAGCGGAATCGGCGCACCCTCAACCCGGACGGTCGTGCAGTCCGACAACCCTGTTGAGGCACGCAACTGCTCGACGGCATTTCGCAGCGAAAACCCTTTGTTCGCGCTACCCACACCTATGCTCGCTGTTCTGCCGTGCGGGAACACCCAAGCATAAAAATCCGGTGATAATTCGCCTTGATAGTAGATATCGCAGCGGTTGCCATCGAATGCATCACTGCTGGGTGGTGACTCGATAATCTCATGATACGCGAAGACATGCTTAGCGCGGGCGCCGGACCTCAGTTCTTGCCGGGCTACGGTCGAGTTCGCGCCGTCCGCGCCGACAACGAACCTCGCTTTCAAGGTTGCTTCGTCTTCACTTCGGGCGGGGCGGTAGCGCACGCTCAATAAATCGCCATCTTCACGATCAATGCGGTCAAACACAGCTGTGACCCGGACTGCCCCAGCCTCTGCTGCCCGGTTACGCAGCCATTCGTCAAACGTGTCGCGGTCAACCATGCCGACGAACCCGCCCTCAATGGGCATGTCGACAGACCGGTTGGACGGGGAGAATATCCGGGCCGACGTCGCTTTTGCGACCAGCAGATGTTCGGGAATATCGAAATCTCTGATCAGCCGTGGAGGGATAGCGCCACCGCAGGGTTTGATGCGACCGCCGCGCTCCAATAAGGCAACCCGCTTACCCTGGAGGGCAATTTCATGTGCCACGGTCGCACCGGCGGGTCCACCGCCGATCACGGCGACATCGAATGGTTCAGGCCATGTTGGGTGAGATGATGCCGTCATCGTGTCGTACTCACACCACAGTCCGTACCGCAAAGGCGGCAACCAGCATACCGGACACGTACATCAGAACCCCCGTTAAGTTGAACCAAGGAGCCAGTCGCGCCGGCTCCTGCATCCAGCGTACCATCAATCCGATTTGCACAAGGATTGAGAGCCCGATGGTGAGCGCCGCCCACATCACTCCCCAGTCCAGCATCAATGCGACAACCACGATTTGCGGTGCCCCCATCACCATGCAGGACAGAAAGGCTGCGTTTTCGACGCCGAGTTCAGCCGGGAGCGTGCGAATGCCCATCCGCCGGTCACCTTCGACAGCCTTGAAATCGTTCAAGGTCATGATGCCGTGGGCGCCAAGGCTATAGAGCACGGCAAGGGCGACGATGCGGAGGTCGGGTAAAGCGCCAACCACAACGGCCGCCCCGGTAAACCAGGCTAGGCCCTCATAGGAGAAACCCACGATGCCAGGGCCCCACCAGCCGCTGCGCTTCAAACGAAAGGGCGGGGCGCTATACAACCAACCAAATACCAATCCCAGGGCTGTGGCTCCCAGAACCCATTCTCCCAACAAGGATGAAAAGGCCAGCGCCATGCCTGACCATAGGAGCGCGAGATAAAATCCCCACTGGCCTGGGATGCGACCGGACGGTATTGGGCGCGTTGGCTCGTTAATGCTGTCGACACTCCGGTCGCACCAGTCATTCATGATCTGGCTGGCACCACATGCCAGAGGTCCTGCAAGCACTGCACCCAGCAACGCGAGATGCCAGATATCGGCTATTGGAAGGCCGGACGACACCACACCACACATGAACGCCCACATGGGTGGGAACCACGTTACGGGTTTGGTGAGCTCAAGTACCGCCTTGGGTGCAGGTATGAGATGAACCGGTTCAATCGTTGCTGCTTTTTCCATCGACGCTCAGCCTAAGCGCTGATGCAAACCTGTCAATTCAGTTAAAGCGGTATGCGGCGCCTGCCCATTGGCAATAGGTTTAAGGTCCGGCATGAGGGAACAACCCGTAAAAACCCCAATAAGAGAATGACTATTAGTGCTGTGACGGGGACATGCAGTCGGGGTGGGCTGCCGTGACAAAGAAACTCTGCGCATGACGGGCTGGCGCAACCTTTGCGCAGATGCGAAAGAAACTGCGTTGCAGCGCAAAAGCCCCAGTAATATTTGATCTTTTCTGGCCTTCCGTCCCTTGAGGATATACTTTTTACCAAGGGATAACTGCGAAAAAAGGGGCGCGCGCGCAAGCATGTGTCCTAGGTAACGAGGCGCTAAATGGACAGACACGGACGCGAAGGCGGCGTGACTGAGTTCAAGCTGATCTGGAAAAACGTCAGCACTGTTTTCTTGCCGTTTGCCGATGCAGCGACAGATGAACTTCCCCTGTCCAGGCTGCTCCGTTTGTCGCTGTTCCAAGTGTCGGTTGGAATGGCGATGGCGCTCACGGTAGGCACGCTTAATCGTGTCATGATTGTCGAGCTCAACGTCCCCGCCGCTCTGGTGGCCGTCATGGTCGCATTGCCGCTTGTGTTCGCGCCGTTCAGAGCCCTCATCGGATTTAAGTCTGATCATCACAAATCTTTTTTGGGTTGGCGGCGCGTTCCATACATTTGGTTCGGGACGCTGATCCAGTTTGGCGGCTTCGCCTTTATGCCGTTTGCATTAATGGTTTTGTCCGGTGACAACGGCGCTCCAGTGCAAGTCGGGATGGTCGCCGCGGCGTTAGCGTTCCTCATGGTCGGCGCCGGTATGCAGGTCACTCAGACCGCAGGATTTGCACTGTCGACCGACCTCGTCAAAACAGAAGATCGGCCGCGCATTGTCGCACTCATGCTGGTCATGCAGCTGGTCGGCATGTTTATCAGCGGCCTGGCATTTTTTGTCTTGTTAACCGACTTCAGTCCACTACGCCTCATTCAAGTGGTGCAAGGCGCAGCACTGTTAACAATGGTGTTCAACGTCATCGCCTTGTGGAAACAAGAGGCTCGCAATCCGCAAGACACTTTGCCGTCGAGAAAAGACGATCCTGATTTTTGGACGGAATGGCGTACCTTTGTCAGCATTCCCGGAGCCAAACGGTTTCTCATCGCGATTGGTCTCGGGACAATGGCATTCAGCATGCAAGACGTTTTGTTGGAGCCCTATGGCGGTGAGATATTGGGTCTGTCTGTCGCGCAGACGTCCTTGCTGACCGGCCTTCTCGGTTTTAGTTCCATTCTAGCTTTTGCCTTCGCAGCGAGAATGTTGCTGCGCGGATCCGACCCTTACCGGCTCGCAGCGTACGGGCTGTTGATCGGCGTTCCAGGATTTGCCGCGATCATATTTGCTGCGCCTCTGGAGTCCGGGTGGATTTTCCGGGTTGGCACGGTGTTTATTGGCTTTGGAACCGGCTTGTTCGCAGTTGCAACATTAACCGCTGCCATGAGCATAGACACTAAGAAACGCAATGGGTTAGCGCTTGGTGCCTGGGGATCGGTGCAGGCGACAGCCGCAGGTGTAGCCATCGCCCTTGGGGGCTTGATTCGGGACCTGATGAATGTATTGGCAGACAAAGGTATGCTTGGCGAGGTATTATCAACGCCAACGAACGCGTACGGGATTGTCTATCATATCGAGATTTTTTTGCTGTTCGCAGCCCTCGCAGCTATCGGACCGATGGTGCGGCGGCGGCCCGAGACTGGAAAACCGGAAACTGATTCATTTCGAACTGTGACGCATTCGGCTTAAAGGCCAAAATGGTGGAGGGAGAAAGACATGTATACGACACTGGCTGAGATGGATTTTGCCTTCATCGTGGTCTGTCTGTTCTTTTTGTTTTTTGCTGCGCTGATCCTGTATCTGCGGCGAGAAGATCGCCGCGAGGGTTATCCGCTAGAAGCAGATGATTCCGGGCGGCTACAAAATCCCGGGTCTTTTATATTCTTCCCGTCACCCAAGACATTCTCCCTGGCCCATGGTCATGGGACTGTGTCCGCACCTAGTGGTGCCAGAGAGACGCGAGACCTGGCGTTGAAGCGCACGGCGCCTTCACCTGGCTCTCCGTCCGAACCAACGGGCAATCCGATGGTTGACGGTGTCGGCCCGGGAGCGTGGGCTGAACGCAGCAATGTGGTTGATGTCTGCAATGACGGATCCCCAAAGATTGTTCCGATGCGGACCGTGCCTAATTTTTCAATCGCGCCGGGTGATAAAGACCCGCGTGGTATGAAAGTCGTCGGGTGTGACGGCGCTGAGGCTGGGACAGTCAGCGATGTTTGGATCGACAAACCGGAAGCGATGATCCGCTATCTGGAGGTCGAAACTGGTGGCCGCAAAGTGCTGCTGCCGATGACAATGGCGTTGATAAAAGGTGCGCGTAGCTATGTCGCCGTAGATGCCATCACCGGTGCGCAATTCGCTCAGGTGCCTGGCACGGCGAACCCGGACCAGGTCACGTTGTATGAGGAAGAGCGCATCGTAGCCTACTACGGTGGAGGGTTCCTCTATGCGACACCGGATCGGGCTGAACCTCTGCTGTGAGTCACGCGGAAGACGATCACTTTGATTTTGAACCCGTTCCCGGCCTGCCAGAAGAGCTGCCAGATGGCGAACGGATTCTTTGGCAAGGTGCGCCGAACTGGAAGGTACTGACCCTCAGTGCCTTCTACGTCGGCGGTGTGCTCGTCTACTTCGTGCTTCTCATGGCATGGCGCTTGTATGCTCGTACTCAGGCAGGCGATACGATCACCGAGGCCATGGTTGCGGCGCTCTCGCTCTGGCCGCTTCTGGTGTCTGCCGTTCTGATTCTATCGATCATTGGCTGGTATTCTGCCAAGACAACTTTGTACACCATCACCAATCGCCGCGTCGTGATGCGTATTGGCATTGCTTTATCGACGACCATAAATGTTCCTTTTAAAGCTGTCGCATCCGCCGCGTTGCGGTCCCGTATGCTGGGGACGGGGGATATTCCACTGACGCTAAAAGGGCCGGAGCGGCTCGGCTACGTTCATTTGTGGCCTCACGTGAGGCCGTGGCGATACCGTATACCGGAGCCAATGCTGCGTGCCGTGCCGGACGCCGCCTCGGTGGCGGGTATCTTATCTAGAGCCCTGGTTGACGCCGAAGGAGGGGCCGCTACGGACCCTCAACCGGAAAGTTCAGGATCCACCGTTGAGGACGGAAAGGCCAGCGCGGGCGCCATGGCCTGATCGAGGGATCCGGAAATGTCAGGACATCATCATCACCATCAACAAATGGTCCCGCGTGGTGCCATCATCGGCGCGGGAATACTGATCGCGACGACGATCATTATTGTCGGATTCAATCAGTACCAGAAAAGCGTTAGTCCGCCAGACCCGGGAATGTTCGCTGAAGTTTCTGCAGTTGATGAGCGCATGGTTCGGTTTCCTGTCAATGCCCAGGGCGAAGCGATAGCAGTTGTCGACGCAGAGACGGGGGAGCGGATTGCTGTCCTCGAACCCAGTGATGGGTTTGTTAAGACCGTGCTTATGAGCATGTCCTTTAACCGTCGCCGTGATGGCTATGAGGGTGATCCGGTGTTCAGACTTGTGCGCTGGGAAGACGCTCGTATTTCTATTCAAGATGTGGAAACCGGCGTCGTGATTAATCTCGGCGCTTTTGGTCCTGCGAACAAGGCCGTGTTTGAGCGTTTTTTGCCAGATAGCTTGTAGTGGTGCACCGTGATTGAACATGCGCTGACTGCGTTGGCAGCGGTCATTCTATGGTATGCCAGCACCGGTATTATTCTTGCGCTTGGCGGCCTCCGGCGTTCTACCCATAAATGGACCATGGCCGGCATCAGTGGGCTGCTTCCTCTCGCAATATACGGCGTTTACACTAGCGCAGCAGATCAGAGTGCAGCGGGGGCCTATCTGGCTTTCGTCTGTGTGTTGTTGGCCTGGGCCTGGATAGAGACAAGTTTCCTGCTTGGCTATGTCACGGGGCCGCGCCGTTTACCATGTTCCTCTGGTATTCGTGGCTGGCGTCGGTTTTGGTATGCAACACAAACGTTGCTTTATCATGAAATCGCCATTGTCTCTGGTGCTGTTGTGATCATCGGCCTGACTATGGACGGCGCCAACGAGACTGCTGCCGTCACATTCTTGGTTCTCATGGGCATGCGCATCAGTGCCAAGCTCAATATTTTTCTAGGTGTCCCATACATAAACGATGAATTGATACCGGTTCACCTCGCTTATCTGAAAACTTACTTTCGTCGCCGCAAACTCAATCCGCTGTTTCCATTCTCTGTCGTTGGCGGGATCGTCGTTGCGGGTTTCCTCGCTGTTGAGGCCGGTCAGGCTATGCAGAGTGGAGCCAGTCCTGTCGGATATGTACTTGGTTGTACGCTGATGGCGTTAGCGGTCCTGGAGCATTTGTTTATGGTGATACCGTTTCGCGATGCAGCACTGTGGAGCTGGGCGAATCAGGCAATCGCGTCGAAACAGAGGCATGACTAGAAAACCGGTGGCATTAGAACACTCAGACGCTGACGATAAGATCTATATTCCTGCCATAGCTGACGACGGCACCTTGTTTCCGATAGAGAAAATTGCCGCGCATCAGTCTGGCCAGCTGCATGCGGCTGTTTCGACATTTGTATTCTCAAACGGATGCTTGCTCATCCAACAGCGCGCGGCGACGAAATATCACAGCGGACTGTTGTGGGCGAATACCTGCTGTACTCACCCGCGCTGGGCTGAAGATGTGGCCGATGCGGCTCACCGCCGCCTTGTCGAAGAGCTCGGCCTTAAGGTTGAGCTAACTGAGGCAAATATATTTGAATATCGTGTCGATGTGACATGTGGTCTCATTGAGCATGAACGCGTACATATTTTTCGTGGTGAAGTTGACCAACTCACAACGCCAATCTCTCCCAATCCAAGAGAAGTGGCAGGAACACGTTGGGTGCGCTTAGACGCCTTGCAGGCCGACATAAAAACCAACCCTGGTGCTTACGCACCATGGTTTCTTCTATACGCCCAGAATTGGAAGAAGCTTGGTCTTTAGTCTTCTCGTTGGGCAACCATGCGGCGAATTTTTCGCACGGACCAGGCTGCCAGTATCACGACAACCGGAACGCTAATCCCCGTCGCCAAGTCCGTATCTATCTCGACCCCGGAGGCCTTCAGACCTTTTACGGCGTAGCCAACCAGACCAACGCCATAATATGTGATGGCCGCAATGGACAACCCTTCCACTGTTTCTTGTAGGCGGAGCTGCAGTTTGGCGCGTCTGTTAAGTGAATTTAGAACCGCTTGGTTTTGCGCACGGCTTCCCATTTCGACACGCGTCGACAACAGTTGAGTTGCGCGTGCCACTCGCTCGGACAGCGCGTCTTGGCGCTGCACAGTTGAGTCGCATGTGTTCATGGCCGGAGCCAGGCGCCGCCCCGTGAATTCTTCGAACGTTGGGAGACCTTCAATGCGATGTTCGCGAATTTCCTCGATCCGGTGTTTGACCAGCCTGTAGTAGGCAGCCGCAGCGCTGAAGCGAAAGTGTGTCTCGGCGTGACGGCTTTCGATCGCCGCTTGGAGAAGGGTCAACTGGTCGAGAAGGGCGGGTTCTTGGTCCTCACTTATGGTAGCCATATTCGTGATAATGGACGCGATCTCTTTCTCGCTACTGGTCAAAAAGGGATTTAAATCCCGCGCAACCGGAAGCGCGAGCAGCGCCATGATACGATACGTGTCCATCTCAAGTAGTCTTTGAACGTTGCGACCGAGTTGGCGTTCAGTCATGTCGCGATTCTGGACAATAAACCGGCTGAACCCGTCAGTGCTGACGCGGAAGTCCGTGAGCGCGCGTCCTTGATTGCCGGCTATTGAGGCGCCGACCAGGACGTTACCGTTGAAATACTCTCGCGATAGTGTGTCGTACTCGGGCAGTTGAATTTCACTCCCGACCACAGCGACATGCGCTGCAACGATGACCTGCCCCATCAGGGCAGACAGCCAGTCGGTCGGCACTATTTTTATGGCCGGTTCTGAAAAAATGTCCTCCCCGTTTCCGCTTACAAAAAAGGTATAGCGGGAAAACTCGGTATGCCGTTCCCACTTGACGCGAAATGGACCCAAATCTGCGACATAGTGGTTCGCGCCCGGCTGTGGTGGGGTGGCGCCAAAGCGCTGGGCCAAATCAACGATGGGCTCAATGTCGTTTTCGCTAGCTGCATCGTCAGACCACAGAGCCAGGTACGAAACGCGGCATGGAGCCGCTATCGGCTCGGGCGGCCGCGCGTGTATCTCGTCATTCAACTGGCTGCGCAAGGGGTGGTCCGCCGGCAGCGACGGAGCATGACCTTCGGAATTCGAAGAGTAAGTAGACGCCGCATTTTTGCTTTGTATCGGTGTCACCGAACGGCTCCCTACATCGATTTATGGGTATTAATGGCGGTCAGGGCAGGAAAGAACCAACACCCATAAAATGCTTACGAAGTTTAGGGTCAATTGGATGCACGGGCGGCATAAAGTGCTGGAATCTATGGCTTTATTGACACCGATCTCGCCCTGCCGGCGGTCAGCTACGTGGACGGTGGCACTGGACGACGCAAAAGGCGCGTTAGCCTAGCCTGACACGGTTCCGTTGTTCTCAGTCACAGAAATAGGGGCCTATTTCAATCCAACCCAACTAGGTCTTTAGGCCGTCAATCCTATAGATAGGTTGAGCAGCTCCGGCAGGTTCAATGCCTTTTAAATGGACTGTGGGGTTTGACCCGTCAGTGCGAACTTATCTGGATCATTCGGCGTGAACCGGCGTATTAGTTAATACCTGGTTCCAAGAACAGATCACCATGGTATTGGGCCGCTCTCGTGCGATACCGGCCTACAAACTCAGGGCGCCTGGGTTCATGAGGCCGCGCGGATCAAGAGCGTTTTTGAGCTGGGACAGAAGTACCACTGAATTCTCATCTCGACTGTTTAGGTAAGGATAAACCTTGCCAATCTGCAGGTGGATACCGCCGTATTTTTGGGCCAAATCGATCATCTCGTCGCGAATTATGGCGGCCAACTCGCGCCCCTTTGGATTGGAACGGAAAGCCGCTGATTTCTCTATTGTTGGATCGGCGGTGTGTCTTTTGTGGAATTCTTCAGGCGTGTCGTCCCACGCGATCACCGGTTCATAGAGGAAGCCATTTGTGCTGATGGTCGCGAAAACCGGGGTCACGGACATATTGTGTTTTGCCATTTCAGGTTTATGAGACGCGAGGCGCTTTATGAATTCTGAATGGAATGGCATAACTTTGGAGAAGGGGAGAACTACGCTCGGCGGTAGCTGCCGTTGACCCGTGGGTGACAACATATCGTGGTCAGGGAAAGGATCAGCCAGCATTGCGGTGGGAATGGTATTAGGTAGCTCCCTGCCAAAACCTGCTGCCAATCGTCGAATTTCCATAGCTTGAACGTTCACACTTTGCTGACTGGGCCCTTCCACGACCCAATGCCATGTCTGCTGCAAGTCATTGAGAAACCTGCGCCCGGACAGCGCGACCTTCGCCATGCGTATCAGGCCAGTCATAGGCCCGGAGCTTGATCTCCCAATTTTCAGCAGCAAACGCAGATCGTCCGTTAGGTCAGCGCTTTGAGAGGCCGCCAAGGCATAGGACGCCGGCATGCCGAAACTTTCAGAAGCCAATCCTTCGCGCGCAATGGCGGCGCTTGCTTCAGTCATGGACTCAAAGGAGTCAAAACCAAAGGACAGTCCGGCGATATGTGAAGGCCGGCGGACCAGTCTAAGCGTTACGTGTGCTTTAACTCCCAAAGCACCGCAATCGCCACAAAACAAACCGGTCATATCAGGCCCATAGTTGCGGAAGAACGGGGATGTATTAGATGAACCTAGAGAACCGGTGCGAACTACCTTGCCGTTGGCAGTAACCACCTCGGCGCTCAAAACGCTATCGGCGGATAGGCCATACTTGGACGAACCCAAACTGGCCGCGCCTTGCGAGACCCCGCCTCCTACAGTGGCGCGTTTTCCCGACAAGGGCCCCCAGAAGGGCGTTCTGAGATTGAGTGGTCTCAGGGCATCATCTAGGTCAGCCCACGTGCAACCCGCCTCAACGGTGACATACATGTCGATCTCGTTAACGTCCAACACATTCGACATGGAACGCATATCGATAGTTATGCCAGGCTTGGTATGAAGGTAACCGTCAGTGTAGGAATATCCGGCACCACGCGGATAAATGGCTAAGTCGTTTTCTGTTGCGGCTCTGATCGCGTTAGCTAATTCGTCAATATTTCTGGGTGCTATTACGCAGAGTGCTTGCCTTCCCGCTCTGAAGTAGTCTTGTGAAAAGTACTCCAGCTCACGGTCATCGGTAACGATACCTTGCTCGTTCAATAGAGGCGCAAAAATGCGTCCCATATCTTGCTTGCTGGTCTTTGTATGCGTTGTCACAAGTTGTTCTCTGTAGAGAGTTTTAGAATCTTTTTCTTGGCTAACAGAACGCTCATCGAAGGGGTTTCGATCTTGGTATTAGAGCCTCGGTGCGGTCGTGTTCGATGAGCCTATACCTGTTAAAGAAGCTAGCGACTGCGCCAAGAAAAGCTATATCTGAACGGTCGCTGGATCGTACGAATATCTGATCCACTCTTCGCCATCCAACGACTCATCTTTCCCCCAATTTTGTTGATCAGGGTTGGAGTTTTGCAAGAGTTGACCCTGCCTGCGGGATGCCAGAAGTGTTCCATTTGCCCGGTCCATACGGGCAAGTTCATACCTCTTGAGGGCCAAGTGGGTGTCGCCGTAAGTGTCGATGCAGCGAGCAAGCACCACGGCGTCTTCAAGCCCCATAGCTGCCCCCATACCCAAAAAGGGAAGCATGGGATGGGCCGCGTCCCCGAGCAACGCGATTCGTCCGTTCACCCAAGACATTAGAGGCTCTCGGTCAAAAAGTGCCCATTTGATCAGGTGGTCTTCAGGAATGGCGTGAATAATCCCCTGAATATCATCGTTCCACCCCATATGCTCATTCCTAACCTCTTCGACCGTTGCCGGGTGATTCCACCCTTCCGCTTTCCACGCATCGGATTGCGCAATGGCGACAAAGTTAACCAACTCTCCGTGGCGAATAGGGTACCGGGTGACCGTATGAGCTGGTCCGATCGTCACCGCTGTTGGCGCTGTCGCAATGAAGTCCGCAACAGAGTCAGACGGTATGATTGCACGATAAGCGACTTGGCCTGTCCACTTAAGGTCCGGTGCACCGAAGACCACATCGCGCACTATCGAGCGTGAACCGTCGCAGCCGACAATGAAATCCGCATCAAACTTGATGCCATTTGCGCAAATCGCCGTTGTGCCGTCATCAGTTTGGTGTACTTCAGCAACATGATGGTCGACGGTAATGCAAGTTTCGTCCAGGTCCTGGACAGCCGACAACATGCCCTCATGTAGGTCGGCACGGTGAATCTGATAATATTTGGATCCGTATCGCTCTTCGAAGTTTTCGCCGAATGGAACTTCGGCTAATACATCGCCCGTCTGATAGTGAAGGACAGCAGTCTTCGTTGGCATGTCTGCCTTAGAAACGATGAAATCCTTCAATCCAATATAGCTCAGGGCGTGAAAAGCGTTTGGGCTCAAAGAAATTCCAGCACCTACTTCTTTTAATGCAGGTGCTGATTCTAAAATCTTTACGGAATGCCCAGAACGCAACAGGGCCAGTCCAAGTGCCAGCCCTCCGATTCCGGCACCTATGATCAGGTACTTAGGTTGGTCAATGGACAACGCGGGGGATCCGGTCCAAACGAATTAAGAGCTAGGCTTCTTTTGCAAGCAGCTGGTGGAACAGTGCGTCCTCATTCACGTCTGTGCGCCGCCCGGCTGTCCATGTCGCCGCGAACCCACGTGGATACTGGCTGTCGTCGTCTTTTCGACCATCTTCGGACCACAAGAGGGGAAATAGCGAGCCTGCGGGAGCTTCACCTTCCACCATTTCATCGAAGCTGATTCCGGCCAGATTGACGCAGTCCGGTCTTGGCGCCCAACGAATGTCGTCCCCAAAGACCCGGATCGAAGTTGCGAGCCTCCAGTCATCGGCGGAGTTGCCTGAAGAGTAGTGTAGCAACCATGGATGCACGACAAGCATGTCGCCTGCTTGCATGTCCCACGACGCAAACCGATTGTTCGGATCTGCCCTCAATTTTTCTTCATCTGGGTGTTTGGGCCGGTCGCCTGGGCGGATCATCTTCCTCGCATTTGGTGAGAACAACCAATGTGGATAGTCAATTCTATGGGAGCCCAAAATGACTTCCAGGCAATTCTCCTTCGCAACGTCGTGCATGGGAATCCACAGTGAAGGTACCATGCTGCCAACGACTGGCCATCCCATTCGATCGGAATGCCAGAGCGTTATTGAATCAGACTTTGGTGGCTTTGCAAAAATCTCATCGAAGTAGAATCGAATTTCTTTTGATTCCATAACCTCGCCCGCAGCTTGTCCGAGCGGAGATTCGAAAACGAATCTTCTGAACGCGTCATCCACACGAGCGATATATCTGCCCGGCGACGTGGGCAGTAAACCGACATCTTCTCCGTCTGCCGCGACGCGTCTAATGACGGGTTCTATGCTTTTTATCCAATCATGGTCAAAAACCTGCCGGAGGCATACGACTCCGTCAGTTTTCCATGCCAATCTATCGGTATCGTCAATGTCCCGTATGGGGGTGGTGTTAAACGCCACGGTGACTTTCTCCGCACAACTGTGGAGCGTGATCTTGGGTAAGGGCAAGGTGCGACATCAAATAGAAACTTCAACTACCCCTATCAGCAGAATTTATTGTTATAGCGGGAGCGTATCTCGCCAATCAGATATTCTGCCGTCACGCTTGCGGGCTTCGGGCAGCTAGCCCGGTTGGGGCAAATCGGACGCGGCGCGCCTTAGCTGATCCATCAGCATTCCGACCGCGGGATTTATGACCGGCGTCTGACGTGTGACCATCCCGGAAGTGCGTCTTATAGGCATTCCGGGCACGTCAAGTATCGCCAATCGGCCTTGCTTGACATCCTCTGCGACCCAATGTGACGGGAGAAAGGCGATAAAGTACTGCTTGCGGACGAGGCTGCGGAGCATCTCAAGCGATGTCGCCTTCACGCGCCGTTTGGGCGCAGTAAGCCCCTCCTGTGCAAAAAAAGACGCAAGAAAGACTTCCATATGCGGCTGATTGAGCGTTGCCCATGCTTGTTCCTTGAGCTGGGACATTGAGATGTTTCGCTTCTTTGCCAGGGGGTGCTGTTCACCTACGACAAGGACAGAAGAAATCTCACACAGCGGCTCAAACGTAACGTTCTGAGCGTTTTCGGTTTCCGCGTTGGTTGAGACTATGAGATCCAAAGCGCCTTCAAGCAGGAGTTCGGCGAGGTCCTCATATAAACCCACCCGCACATCAACAGTCACATGCTCATTCTCCTTAACAAGCTCGGTGACCGCTGTATCGACTAGCATATTGGTAAAGAGATTGGCCAAGCCGATATGTACTTCGGCAAAGGTTCCCGACTTTACTGCTGCAAGTTCGCTTTGCGCGGCCTCTAGCGAATTTAGTATGAGGCTGGCATAGCGAAAGAGTATATGGCCGTTTTCTGTAAGCTCGATTCCTTGGTAGCTGCGCTCAAAGAGATCGACCTGAAGCCTGTCTTCAAGCATCTGAACGCTTCGGGTCAAGGCCGGCTGCGAAATGTGCATCATACGTGATGCTTTGGAAAAGCCGCCGTGCGTGGCCACTCCCATGAAATGCGTTAATTGCCGGATATCCATACCGGTTCTCATACCACGTTGCTGCGTTCCTCTGCTCAGAGAGTATGCAGATCAAAGGATGTTCAAGACAATCTCAAAATGTACCGTGACCAGTGGATACGCGGGGTCAAACTTGAAAGAGTATCGTATGCAAGAACGGACTGTACGACACACGTTATAGCATCAATGAAGTCATGCGGAGAGTCTATACGTCCATCATAAAAGGGTATTATTCACACATAATATTATGAGTCTTTCTCGCAGACCTCGATCAAGGCTGGGGAGAGGGCTATGAAGATTCTGGTGACATCGGCAAACGGCCGGACGGGCCGGCCGGTTGTTAAGGCTTTGGCATCATGTGGGCTGAGCGTACGTGCATTCATCCGAGATTCTAGTCAAGATGCCGATCTCAAGCAGTTGGGTGCTGCGGAGTGCGCGACCGGCAATTTAGAGGCTAAAGACACGCTGATGGCGGCTATGGATGGGTGTGACAAAGTCGTCCATATAGGACCGCCCATGCATCCAAAAGAAATTGAGATCAGCGAGTACGTCATTGAATGTGCCCAAGCACACAGCCTTGACCATTTGGTCTATTATTCTGTGATGCATCCTTTACGACGGGAGGTTAGGCATCACCGACTCAAACTGGATGTAGAAGAAAAGGTCATCGAGTCCGGTCTTCCCTATACAATCCTTCAACCCTGCCGCTACATGCAGCATCTTGAGCCCATTTGGGCAAAAGTGGTTGAGACGGGCGTTCATGCCATGCCATTCGACGTGACCAAAAAGTTCAACGTGGTCGATCTTCTTGATCTTGCCGATGCTGTTGCGGCTGTATGTGGTTCGTCCGACCACCTTTATGCCACCTATGAGCTTGCGGGCCCGGAGTCCCTGTCACAGGAGGACATGGCTAAGGCAATCTCTGATGCAATCGGCAGAGATGTCATGGCCAAGGAGATTTTGCTGGATGACCTCGAGCGGACAGGGCGTGAAAAAGGTTTGCCCGATGACCGCATCGAGCAAATGAAAATCATGAACGGCCACTACACTCATCATGGATTTCTGGGAAATTCAAAAGTACTCGAGATGGTCATCGGACGTTCAGCGACGACGTTTGAGCAGTACGTGAAGCGACTCGTTGCAAAGTGACGGCCACCAAGAGACGGCAGAGGGGGGCAAATGGCAGGTGAGGGCAATGGTTGATGCGACCAACAACGGCAGTGCGCCCCAATCTGAGGCGCATCAGGCTGGCACAGAAGAGAGTGGATATGTACCCCGCCGGTTGAGCATTAACTTTGGGGTTGGTGCACTCGGTATGGCGATCGTTTTGAATACGCCGGCAGGCATTCTGGCCCCGTTCATGACAAATTTTCTTGGCATCGGTGCCGGGACGGTTGCCACTCTTTTTCTCGTATCCAAACTTTACGATATGGTGACCGACCCGCTTATGGGAATGGTCAGCGATAGAACGCAGAGTCGGTGGGGGCGTCGCAGGCCCTATCTGCTTGTCGGCGGTATTATAGGCGCGATCGGAATTTCCGTGCTCATTGGCCGTGTTGTCACGGGCTTTCTGCTCGATCATGTGCGAGCATCGGTTCTATCCACCGTTGTCATGGCTTTGCCGGCCATCGGCTGTTTCTTGTGGGGAGCAGGCTACACCGGTCCGAACGGCGCTTTGATCGCGGCCATCTTTGTGGGATTGGCCGGTGGGGCCGAGTTCGATCTCGTGGCCTATATGACGTCACGGTATTTTGGTCTGCGGCATTACGGTAAGCTTTACGGCATCTTGTTTTCGTCGGTGATTGCCGGCGCGGCGATCGGGCCACTGATGTTTGGCTTTGGCTTCGATATTCTGGGGTCTTATGGGCCTGTCCTGATAACCGCCGCGTTCCTGTTTGTGATAGGCGGTATCTCTCAACTATTCCTTGGGCACTATCCCAAAAATATTCAGTAAGCAGCGGGGTGGTTTAAGAATGGCAACGCACAATCAATTCCCAGATCGTGGCACCGTCGGTCCGACGCCGGCCATGACAACCCGGGCTGACGAGACATTCCTCAACTACATCAAAGATCTGCGCAGCGTGATGATGTGGGGCCGGTCGAAAGAGATTCATCCCAAAATTAACGCGGCAATCGAAGAACAGGGACTGCCCATCGAACCGACCAAGGAGTCGGTTGAAGCGGTGCGGACACTGGCCCGGGAGAAATTTCCCGAGGCGGGCGTGTGGGCGCGCGTTTACCGTTCGACTCAAGACGCGTTCTGGGCGCGTGTGGCGGAGTCCTATGGGATGCGCGAGGATGACTTCTTAAGGATGCTGGATGTATCCGACAAAGAGGGTCCGGGGTCAGTCACCTGGGATCCAGACTACGCGTATCCGGAGTACGCGAAGGTCGAGACCCATCGTCAGCAGGGCGGCTATGTCGGCCACCCACTCGCGGGTCTGCACTATGACTATGGGACCCGGGTATTCTCTGGGAATATCAGTAAGAATGACCAACTCCACAAAGCTATGGCGGAGAAAATCTCACCGCCCAAGGACGGCAAGGTGGAGCGGATTATGGATCTGGCTTGCTCGGTCGGGCGGCTGACGTGTCAGTTGAAGAGGCGCTTCCCGGATGCGGAGGTATGGGGCAGTGATATATCCGCTCCCATGGTGCGCTATGCCCACTACCGGGCTATCCAGGATAACGTGGACGTCCACTTCCTGCAGAAGGCGTCTGAGGATTTGGATGAGCTACCTGAAAATCATTTCGACCTGGTGACAGTCCATATTTTGTTCCATGAAGTTCCGACACCGGTCGTTGATCGCACCATCGCCAACGTATATCGCATGTTGCGGCCCGGCGGCACGTTCTGGATTTCAGATTTTCCAACTCTCAAGCCGGGTCAGGCGGGGTTGAGCTACACCAACTTCCTCGGGTCAATTGACTCCGCTGATAACAATGAGCCCTATGCGCCCGAGTTTGTTCGCAGCAATATTGAAGATAAGCTGCGCAAGCTTGGTTTTGTGCTCCGTTATGAAGACCCGGAAGACATGCAAGTCTACGGCCGTGTTTGTGATAAGCCGGCGTAGCGGAGGGGCAAATGGGTGATCGGCGTAAACTTGAAGAGGAGACCGAGTACGTCAAAGACCTGCCCGGATTCGAAACAACAAATCCACAGTTCTTCCGCGATCCGATGATTGATAAGCTACTTGAGATCACGCTGCTGCTCGGCGGTGAAATTTGGACCAATCGGGATCGTCAAATGGTGATGGAGCATTTGCTGGCGACAGAGGGCGTCGTGACGCCAGACCTGATTGAGACATTTAAGCCCGACGAAGACTTTGAAGAGCGTTGCGAACAGCTGCGGCTTCAGTTTGTTCAGCGCATCTTCGGTGGTTTATACGACAACGCCGATATTCCCGATGACCAAAATCACTTTAAGTGGCTGACGGATAACAAAAAGAGTAGCGCCTAAATTCGAATGGGTTCGCGCATGAACGCTCGACTGTTGTCCCTTTTTCTGATTGCACTCTGCAGTTTGGCACCTCAGAGCGGTGCGGAGACGATACGGCTCGCGGCGTCGACACCGATGCCATCCTATGCCGACCCATTGGCCATCGACTCTGGCAATGGTTTGATACCGGCCATCTTTGACTCGCTTACGGTGGTTGATGACGACGGCACGTTAACTCCGTCTCTGGCTCTGCGATGGGAGCTTGTGAATGCCACCACATGGCACTTTCAATTGCGGCCCGGCGTTGTGTTTAGCAATGGTGTTACGCTCGATGCAGAAATCGTCGCGGACTTTCTGAACTTTTTGGCGTCCCCGGAGGCCCTGATTTATCCGGTTGTCAGGGAGGCGGATACTATTGAAGGGGTCCGCGCCTTGGGTCCACTGACTATTGAAGTAACAACTCGTCGGCCTGACGCAGTTCTCGCCCGTAAGCTCAGCCGCATCCCAATAATCCCAATAGATGTGTGGAAAGAGATGGGCCGCACGGAGTTCTCAAAAGCGCCTGTCGGCACAGGTCCCTACGTTGTTGATCAGTGGGGAGCGGGGGGCGCGTCGGGCGTGACGCTAACTGGCGCCGAGGGGTCCTGGCGCCGGCCCAAAGATGTCGACACCGTGGAGTACGTGGTTCTTACTGATCCGTCTGCGCGGCTGCAAAGCTTGTTGAGTAACTCCGTGGACATATCGATCGCTATTGATCTGGACTCGATTTCCACGGTGGAAGAGGCAGGCTATCGTGTGCGCACCCAACTTGGATCTATTGTCCTGGCTCTCGCCCTTCGGAATTGTGACGGGGCGCGCCCGGTAATGCAGGATGTAAGGGTCCGTCAGGCCCTAACGCTGGCAGTCGATAGGCGGAGCATAATCGAGAGTTTGATGGGGTCCGACGAGGCCCTCATCCGTCAGGGCGGGACACCGGGACTGCTCGGATATAACCCGGACCTTGCGCCCCTGGATTTCGATCCGGAACGGGCGAAAGCACTTCTAAACGATGCCGGCTTTAACTACGACGACCCACTCGTAGTTGGTGTATTCACCGGCCAGTTCCTGTCCGACGCCCTCATTTACCAGTTGGTTGCACAATACTGGTCTGCGGTTGGGGTAAAGTCTGAGATTCGTCGCCTGGCCTTTCCCGAGTACATCCGCAGATTTGAGTCAGGTGATTGGGACGGCATAGATATTATGTCGGCCGTTTGGAGCCATTATCAGCTGGGTGATGTTAGCCGGTCTTTAAAGAGGTACGCTGGTGCCCATGCCGCTCCATTGTTCTGTGCCCCCGAGCTGGTCGACGACGTCTTCGCGACTGATTCCGAGACGAATGAAGAGCGGCGTGACCAGAAGCTGCAAGACTTGATGGCCCGGTTACACAATCAAGTCCCTTCAATTCCTTTGGCTCGATATGTCAGCGTTACAGCTCATAGTCCACGGATCGTGGAGTTCAGGTCACGCACAGGTGCTATATTGTTCGAGCGCATCCGCGTTGAGGAGAGCGCAAACTGAGGCACGAAGGAGCGTGACAGACTAAGCGCCCCGCGAGGTTACGCCGGCCGCGTAATACGATCGATCTCACGGCTAATGTCTGCCGATGGCCGCCATTCCGCTGCCTTCACGTTTGACTCGATGTGTCCAGGGCGGGACGCGCCGGCGATTACACCGGCGATATAGGGCCTGCTGAGCAGCCACCCGAACGCGAAATCAAGCAGGGTGGCGCCCGAGGCTTCAGCCAGCTCTGTCAATCTCTCGATCTTTGTGAATCGGTCATCGTTGAGGAAGCGATCGGTCAGTTGCGGAGACCGAGCTGCGAAGGCGGCCATGCGGGAGTCCTCAGGGAACTCTTCACCGCGCTTGTACTTACCGGTGAGAGTGCCGCTTTCCAGAGGAAAGTAAGGTAATACGGTTAAGCCAAGCTCTTCGCAGGCAGGTACCAGCTCATCTTCGATATCACGGGTGAGCAAACTGTAGTGGTTCTGTGCGGTCACGAAGTGCGCCAGATCATTCGTCGCGGAGATCTCAGCGCTGGCCTTGGTTTGGGCGGCGTCGAAATTTGAGTGACCGATGTATCGGACCTTCCCTTGCTGTACCAGATCATCAAGCGCCCGTAGCGTTTCATCCAGCGGCGTGACGTTATCTGGGCGGTGGTACTGATAGAGGTCGATAACATCGGTATTGAGGCGCCGCAGCGATTCCTCAACGGCAAATACGATATTCTCGCGTGAGCCGCCGCCCTCGGGTGACGGTCCGGCACCCATTGAGCCGCCAAACTTTGTCGCGATAAGAACCTTACTTCTGCGGGGACCTAACGCGCGTCCAAGATACTCTTCCGATACGCCACGGCTGTAGACATCCGCGGTATCGAAGAGCGTGATCCCGTTGTCAACGGCCGCATGGACGACCCGTTCCGTTCCCTCGTAATCAAGGCGTGTGCCAAAGTTGTTACAGCCGACGCCGACCGGCGATACGACCGGGCCATCGCGGCCCAAGCGCCGCTCATGACCGTCTGCCAGTGCAGGCTTGGCCTGCGCCCTGACGATGGCGGGAACAGCCAAGGTAGCGGCAGTGTACTTGAGGACGTCTCGGCGGGTAGGAAGAGTCATGGTGTATCTCATTGGTTTAGGGTGGTAGCCTGGAACAGACCTTTCAACCTCAAACATATCAGGGGACATAGAGATTTGGAACTCGTCGCAGCGCGCACACGTAGGCAAATGGACGGACGATCTTCGCTTTGCCAGGCGCGCTTGCGGCCTGTTTTGGTGACGGGCGTGGATAGGGGGAATTGCAATAAACGCACTTTATGAAGTCATAGACGCTGCGCAGCTGGAAGCTTGGGAGACGAGCATTGGCGAATCTGTGTTCGTCATCGCGTTCGTTCTTCTCGGGGTGGAATTTCTGCGCTATGCGGCCAGAAAAGAGATGACGTGGTCACTTATTGGCGACTCGCTTACCAACTATGTCACGCTCATGTTCTACTTGCTGCTGACAGCCGCTTTAATAGCTGCGGTGTATATCAACGTTTACTACGTTGTCGCTGAGTTCGGTCTTTTTGAATTTGAGACCAATTGGCTGGCAATGCTGGCCTGCCTGGTTCTGGCTGATTTTGCGTACTATTGGGAGCACCGGTTTACCCATCGGGTCAACTTGGCGTGGGCGACGCATACGGTGCATCACTCCTCGCCAAACTTTAATTTCTCGGTGGCGTATCGTTTCGGGCCGATGGATGCGGTCTGGCCCATACCCTTTCATATTCCCATTCTACTGTTAGGATTCGATCCGCTTCTGGTCCTGTTTGCTGAAGTTATCGTCCAGGAATATCAGACATTCATCCATACTGAAGCCGTAAAGAAATTGCCCCGGCCAATCGAAGCTCTATTCAACACACCTTCGCATCATCGTGTGCATCACGGATCAAATCCACAGTACCTCGATAAAAACTACGGCGGAATTCTTATCATCTGGGACAGACTGTTCGGTACCTTTGAGGAAGAACAACAGCAGGTTACCTATGGCCTCGTTGAGCCCATAAACTCGGTCAATCCTGTCGTGGTCTGGCTTCACGGGGTGTATCGCCTGATCCAGAAAGCTCGCAGCGCAAAGGGGCCAGGTGGCAAAATGCAGGCCATTTTCGCTCCCCCGGAATGGGACGTGCGGCGTCAGGGTTCATAGCGCGGGACCATCCTGGGGGCGACCGTCTATGTTTGCGATAAGTGCAGATTGACGACCATTCAAGCTACGGTCATGAGCGAACATCCTGTGTGAGACGTGTTGCCATTTGCGGGCCTGAGGCGGCACACTGCCTCCCAACCTGAGAGCTTGATCAAAAGTCCAATGGAAGGGGTGCTCCGATGCGACCACTTGTAATGATTTTTGCGGCCACGCTTGCGCTGCCGCTGCCGGCGAACGCGCAATCACCGGTCAGCGATGACATCTACGTTATGAACGATTCTTCTCTGCCCGCTATACCCATGGCGGCATGGCAGGATGGAGGTGCGGTGAAAACCGCGGCAGGAATGAGCGCTGCCACTGCGCCGGCTGGGGCCGTCAGGTATACGGCGAAGCAAGTGCAATGGCCGACCGCCCGCGTTCGCGTGATGTCTTTCGACAAGGACACAGGTGGCGTGCTGCACCCGATCACCGACGAGACGTTGCTCTATGTCTTATCTGGCTCAGCCGAGGTCGGGGTGGGTGACCGGGTCGAGTCCATCACCGCAGGTGACGTCGTGAGTTTTCCCTCCGGTGTTTTGCTGAATGCTGGCGCCGCCAAGGATGCGAAAATCGTGACATGGACGGCCCCAAGCCTTACTGGCGAGGAAACGCCCACGCTTGTTAGGGGCGCAGATGTGCCGGAAGGAGGCGGCGGTGCCATTAAGCTAAAACGCTATGAATTTCCTGGTAACTCTGTTCGCGCCGTCAAACTGGCTGGAGGCAATAGCACCAATCCCAATAGCGCCAAGACAGACTCGCTGATCTATGTCACCAGCGGGCCCATGACATTTCATCAGAACGGGCAGAGCTTTGTCGTCAATGAGGGGGATTTCATTCGCGAGATCGCCGGACTGATGCACAACTGGACGATCACGTCCGACTCAGGATTTGTCACCACCAGTGGCAAGCCGCTCGATATGGAACAGATTAACCCTGATGAGGCTACGGACAGGCCCCCAGAGCGCTGACTGCAAAGCACAAACGGCGGCTATGTCTTAGCCGCCGTTTGTCATAGTGCCGCGCCGAATGTCGTTCGGCTTCAGCCGGATAGCTTCTGGACCAACGTTTCTTCCAGGATCGCCCCCCAGCCACCGCGGATTTCCGAACCGGTGCCGAATTTATCGCCGTAGGTATCGCCCGGCATGCGATCACGTTTAAACGTGTAGACCGGAAGACCCAGGTACATCCATTGCAAAGTGCCATCCGCCAAGGCGCGGGTTGACCAATTGCCGATTGGCTGGGTGCCTGGCTCGGCGACCGCAGGATTCCAATTCTTCTCGACGCAAGCCTCGTCGCATGTCGTCGCGCGGACTTTTTCCCAGTCCGTCACCAAATAGTACAGAGTCATCCGGTCCGGCGTCGCCATAACCGGGCCTAGGTCGGTTTCCTGGATGGTGATCCAATCTGGAACCGCGGGTGGGTCCTCCAAGACGGCGACGTCCCAGCCTCCCTGCGCAGAGATGCCATTGGTGTCCGTCGGGTTGAAGTCGCCCGAGTACGTATAAAGGGAGTCTCCTTTGAACGCCCACTGGCGCACTCCGTCATCCCGTTGGACAATGGACCAGTCGCCATTTATTGGCCGGGCGGCCCATGGCGCCTCAACGGGCTGCCAATCCTTTAGGCAACTTGCGTCGCAATTCTTGGACGGGCCTGCGTAAATGGTGTGCCCCCTCAGGTCGGCGAAAATCTGGCCTTGAACCGCTGCAGTAATCTGAACGTTCGGCGGCGTATCGATGGGTCGATACAGTACATCCCAAACACCGCCAGCTTTTTCGCCGATGATAGCGCCTGCGTGGCTGTCGCGCACATAAGTGTAAACAGGTTTGTCTTGGTAGGCCCACTGGAGTGATCCGTCTTGCCGGGTAATGACGCTCCAGTCCCCTATGGCGCTGTCGGCAGATGACGCGGACAGGGGCGGCCAGAGTTCTTCACACTCTTCGACGCAGACCGACGTGCCGGGCTGCGTGGCATCATTCTTATGTGTGTACAGCGACATGCCGTCAGCGGTGACAAACAAGTGCCCGCTGCCGATCTCTTTAATGCCGACTACTTCAGGATGAGGGCCATCGACCGCTGCTACAGCGCTGCCAGCAAATGCGCAGACGGCAGCTAAGTTTAAAAACGCACTCTTTCTCATAACCGAATTAGACCAGCACGTCTGAGATTGTCTTCGTGGTTTCGAGGGAGCCGGTGCCCCAGCGTTCCACAGGGATTCCCATAACCTGAAGAGCTGTGAGACCGATACGCGTGATCGGGTCGCCGTTACCGGCGATGTGCAGCCCGTTTTTGATGCGCCCGCCACCGGATCCGATCAGCATCACTGGAATGTCGTCAACCGAGTGGATGCGCGAGTTTCCTGTATCTGAATTGGCAAAGATGAGCGTGTTATCCAGCAACGTGCCGTCGCCCTCGCGGATGTCTTTGAAAGCCTGAATAAATGTCGCGAGCGCTTCCATGCTTGTCACATGCAGTTCAGCCACCTCGCGCTGATACCCGAGGCTGGCATCTATCGGCTCCTCATGGGTGAGGGTGTGGTGGGTGAAGGATTCACCGCGCCGCCGCAAGAGCGACAACGCTTGTGAATACAGCATGTTGAACACGCGTGTCTGATTGCACGCCAGCGCCATCACCAGGATGTCCGTAAGGAGCTTGTGATTCCGCTGCGCGACCTCGATCTCAATGCCAAGTTCTTCCTCTTCCGGCGGCGGAACGGGAATACCGCAGGCTTCAGACACCTCTGGCTTTTCCATCTGGAGTGCGAGTTGGTGTTCGAGCTGGCGGATTGAGGTGAAGTATTCGTCCATCCGTGCGCGATCGGCTGTGCCCAGTTTACGCATGAAGTCTTTGCTCTCTTCATGCACGGCAGACAGAACGCTGCTGCGGACCATCACACTCGGCGCCGGCGTGAAGTCGGCTTGATTGGGGTCGACAAAGCCCGCCCCAAAGACGCGCTGATAGAATGCCAACGGTGAGATATCGGCTGCGTTGCGGCTGGTGGAATTGCGGAACGTGTAGCTGTCACGCGGATTACCGGTGCTGGACAAGTCCAAAGACCGGAAGCGCGTGTCGCCCCCGATCTGATCGGCAACGATGACGTCAATGGTCGGTTCCGGTGTGTCACCGAAGGTCCTTGGCACATTGCCGGTTTTCGCGGCAACCCAGCCTGTGAAATGAACTGCGCTTGGCTTGCCATCAAGCGGGGTGTTGAACGCGTTGAAATACGTCAGATCGTTCTTGTAGGGAACGAGCGGCTGGGTCTCTTCCAGGAACGTGATGTCGGGTGTGCCGTCCATCGCGACGCCGCGGCCCGGGGTATGTCCCAGACCCCAAAACCATGTGCCAAAACGCACTGGGATCGGTGCACCGTTGGCGAGCGCTGTGCCGCTGTCGTTCAAGAAGTAGTCGAGAAACGGAAGTCCGACTGTAACGGCCGTACCGGCGACGGTCCCGCGCAGGAAGGATCGGCGGGTCATACTCATGATTTTGTCTCCTCAGCAAACGTGTCGTTCGCATCTGCAGTCGATTGAGTCAGATCTGGTGGGGTGACCCTATAAAACGCATCGCTCAAAACCATTTCGCGCAGCAACACAGGGACGCGGTATCCCGCCTCCGCAAACTTGCCTTCAAGATACCCCATCCATTGGCGTTCCGCTGGCGTTGGTGTGTGGCCCGTGCCGTAAGCGAACATACGGTTCGCAAAGCAGGCCGGGGCGGACGGGTTTTCACGTAGAGCAGCACCCAATCCGATTGAGTCTTCGTAGGCGACTCCATCGAGCTCTCCCGACGTATCAATCACCATACCGTTTTCCATGGTGCGAATTTGACCGGCGCCGTCGAACGTTTCCATTGCGAGACCGATTGGGTCCATCAGCTTGTGGCATCCAGCGCAACTCGGCTCCTCGTTGTGAACATCCAGCCGCTGACGGGCGGTACGAAGAATGGGATTGGAGTCATCATTGAAATCTGAAAAGTCCACGTCGCCTGGTGGCTCGGGAATCTTCTGGCACAGCAGATGTTCACGCACTGCTTGCCCGCGCAGCGTTGGCGAACTCTTTCCCGGATGCGAAAACAACGCCTGGAAACTCAGATGGGTATGAATGCCAGCCCACGGGCTGCTGTCTGGAAACTCGTAGGGCACCCAGCCGACGGGATTGATAACCGGCACCCGGTAAACGGGGCCGAGCGCTCCGCTCATGAACGTTTTGCGCGTTGTGAAGATATCTCTGTAGTCCCCACCCTCATCCAACAGCAGGTATGTGAGCGTGCGAATGGTTTGCTCCCGCGCATCGTCGGCAACGTCAAGCACGAAGGTGGGATAGATCACCGGATCTTTCTCGAGAATTTCAAACCGCTCAAACTCGAGCATATCTTCGAAAAACGCCGCCAATCCGTCTTCGGCCCGCGGTGAAGAGATCATCCGCTCAAACTGCTGCTCCAGCCCATCTTCCGTATGCAAGTCTCCCGATGCTGCGGCGTCCAACAGCATGGCGTCAGGCGTTGTGTTCCACAGAAGGAAGCTGATCCGCGAGGCTTTCGAATAGGCGTCGAGCCGGTGCAGGCCGTCACTATCGGGATCAGGCTCACTGGTTTCGGTGATGTAGAGGAACTTCGGCGAGACCAGCATTCCTGTCAGACCGTAGGCAAGACCTTGGTAGAAGTCGCCTAAGGTATCGGCCGCGTCCCCTGAGATGCTGACGTAAAGAGTCTGTTCCGCATCTGTCAGCGGCCGGCGAAACAGAAACCGGCCGGTTGAGGTCACAAACTCAGCCGCGCAGGAATCGTCGCGCCCTGCCTCCGATGCCGGCGTGCACGGCACGAGAACCTTTCTATTGCGCTCATTGACGACTTGCAGAGCAATCGAACGCCCGAGCGCTTCGTATCGTTCCAGAGCTGCGGGTGTGATGGTTGCGCTACTCGCGCCGACGGCTAGAAGGCCGTCGATGCGTTCAAGGGGGTCGAACCGTCCCGCGATGCTGATGTTGCCGCCAAATACGTCGCGGACGGTGTTGCGGTACTGTTGTTCAGTCAGGCGTCTGAGTTGCGGATCATTACCCTGTGTCAGGGGTTCATCTTCGCCGCACGCGCTCAATCCGAACGCAACAAGCGCGAGAGCCAGACCGGAAACGATTTTGGTCACTGTCTTGATCATAACTTTCGGTATCTACTATTGGTTCGCGGCGAGGCGAGTCTGTGTCGGTCCTGGCGCCATTTCAGACACTTTCATGTCATCGGATTCAGGTTTCACAATGAACGCCGGAATGGCTTCGATTTTGTAAGCCGATGAAAGAGCGGTGCATTCGCCTGTCTCAGGATCCGGGTAGCCATCGGCCAGTTCGTGAGCGGCGACATACATGGCCGGGCAACTGAATTGGCCGGTCACCGCCATGTATCCACCTTTGCGGAAATAGCTCCAGAAATTGTCCACGTCGCGATAGCCGGCGATCATGCCTTTGGCACGGGTCTCACTCGCATTCAGATTGAGCTCGACCCGCATGTCTCGGAGGTGAATCTCTGAGTGGGCGAGGTTGCCGTAGTAAGGTAGGAACGCCTCAATAGGCTCGGTCTTCAGAATGCCATCGACGATGCGGCCCTGCGCGGGGGCACCATAGCCGGGAATGTCATGGATCCGATAGCTCGCATAGGGCAGCACATTGCCCTGCGCGTCCTTCGGCAGAACGTCATTGGCGCGGAACATGCGCACCGTGACGTCGTCGTCATTCATCCGGTCGTCAACTTCGCTGATCTCAATAAGCGTCACGCCTTGCGATGTGTCGATGAGTTCTCCGTTGGCGTTAGTTTCGATGTAGCCGCTGTCACGCCAGCCGAAGGTGCACCCTAAAAGCCGGTACATTTGGTTGTCGATACCCGCGACGCCGTCCGGCGTTGTGAAATTCTTATGAGCGCATGTTTTCGGCGTCGCGCTGCCGTCTGCGTTCCCATCGAGATTCATACCATAGGATATGGAACCTTGGACGATCTTATGAGGCGGGTCTTCGACAATGGTCGGCATAGCGCAGACATCTTCGCCGTTTGGCCCGCGTTTCGCCGACATGGCGCGGCGAATGCCGGTCACCGGTTCAATCTCGCCGCCATCAGTCAATTCGTCCCGCACCGCTGGGTCCAAACTTTTCCACCAGATTTCATCGTTTCCGATGGCAAGACCCCGCGGGCATTCTTCCATGTATTTGGTTTCATAGACCGCCGTGTAAAACGATACGACAACAAGGCCAATGGTGCGTTCCGTATCTACTTCCGCTGCTGCGGATGCAGTCGCGCAAAGCGCCAATGCGCCGAATGCCGAAAGGACGTGATGTCGTAAACGGTCAGTCATACTTCCCCATCATGCTGCGGGTGTCGGTCGAGGTCTCGGTAAAGCTGGTTAGGCCGTCAACTTGCTTAAAAAAGCTGGGATTTCAAAACGCGTTTCGCCGTGATGGCCACGTGTTGCACTCCTTATACACGAGGGGGACCGGGCAGGCCGGAATGAACCCCATAATTTGGTCATTAAGCGAACGTGATATGGTAAAATACTCTGGAATCCCTATCGTTTTTGGACAACCCAATGCCCGCTTCTGGACACGAATAAGTCCGCTGGGTATGGCCCATGCCAGATTAATGACGACTGCAACGCTCTGGCTGGGAATTTGGAAAATTATGATCTCTAAGTCCGCCGCCTTCTGGTTCTCAATGCTGGCTCTTTTTGGCTCGACTGCAGGTAGTGCTGCCCCTGACTACATGGGTACCGAGGGGCCGCCAATTCGCTTCCGCGCCGAGTTGTCGGCCGATGAGCAGAGCGCTCCGACGGAAAGCCCAGGGACGGGACTGGCGGAGTTTGTTCTGGACCGGCCAACCCAGCGTTTTGAATGGAAAGTGACCTTTTCGGGCCTGACTTCGGAAGCTATAGCGGCGCACATTCACGGTCCGCAAACGCCAGGCGGGAATGCAGGCGTCTTGTTCGATCTGGCGCCAAATAGCATTTCGAGCCCGCTCGAAGGCTCTGTGGTGCTGAATGACGGTGAGCTGGAGTATCTCCTGACGGGTCGGATGTACGTCAACATCCACACCACGAGGTACCCGCCCGGCGAACTGAGAGGGCAGGTCATGCGGTTGCGCCCAGAGGAGCCTTAAGACCCGCTCCGGATGGGCTGGAAATACTGTGTTCGCACGGCGCTCACGGTCAGACAGCCAAGTGGCCTCTCAAGGATGAACCGCGTAGGAAAAGAGTTTGAAAAACACATCAAAATCAAGGGTCTTAGCAACGCTGTTAAGTCGCGGAAATCGAAATGAAATCACACGCTTATCGTTCCAAACGCGCCGTTAAACCTCTGCTGGCCGCTACGGCAATAGCCGTCGCCTCAATGGTTACGCCTGCCTATCAAAGTGCGGAGGCACAAGGTATCGCACCGCCTAATCGCTCACTTGGCTTTGTGGTTAAGGATTTCATGCCGGCCGTCTATGAAACCAAGTTCATGGATGAATGCCCGGCAGGTCTGAACATCGGCAACGATGAGATCTGGTGGCGTAAAATGTCGAAGGAGGAGCGGAGTAAGGAAACTCAAGACGGCCTAATCCAATCCTTGGACCGTTGGTTCAAATCCGTGCGCCGCGGGCCGAACGGAGAGGACGTGTGTATCAATCCCCACCTGATCACAGACGATCCGCCACTGCTGACTGTCGAAGGCCCCACGTCATTCGGTGTCAACTTGGACGGAAATGTTGACGGAAGCGCGATGCCCAAGACATGCGCCCACGAGAACTTCACAAGCCCCGACGGCGTTCCTGGCATCGATAACCAACTCTACCGTCTTATCGGCTGCATCTACGGCTACCGTGAGCAAGGCGTGATTGACATCAATGCCAACGAGATGCGGCGGACCAGCGGTCTGGCGATGATTCTCATCGAAGTTACAGATGTGGATGACACACTTAACGATGACGACGTCACCGTCACGTTCTATCGCTCGGTAGACCAGTTCCCGCTCGACAGTCAGGGCGAGGTCATTCCGTACTCAAGCTACCGCGTCGACTACACCGATGACGGCCCACGTTACGGCGACTCAATTAAGGGCTCAATTGTTGACGGTGTGATCAAGGCTGGGTCAGGCGATGTCCAATTGCCCTACTACGGCAACTACAATTACATGCATCCCGTTATCCGGGATCTTCAAATTGAACTCGACATCAGTGACGACGGCACGACCGCGAAAGGGATGATCGCTGGCTACTATGACCTCGATCAGTATCTTTATCTGACGGGCGGTTTAGGCCCTGTGATCGTGACGGGCTATTTCAGTTGCCCCGCATTTTTCGAGGCGGCGAAGCGTCTGGCTGACGGCTACCCTGATCCCGAGACAGGCGAATGTACTCATATTTCTTCGGCCTTTGAAATCGGCGCCCATGCCGCGTTTGTCGTCCATCCTGACGGGGCGGACGAACTTCAAACAGCTGGCAGGTAAGGCCATCGGGTGAGACGCCCGAAGTTCAGGAGCAAAATGTTGACGTCTACGTTTACCAAGATCTTTCGCACCGCTGCAGCCGCCGGGATTGCCGCCGTGGCTTTGACGGCTTGTGGCGAACCCGAGCCGGCGACAAATGGCGCGCCAGCCGATATGCGCCGCCTCACGGCTGAGCAGTACCGCCATGTCATCCACGACGTGTTTGGCGATCACATTGAAATTGCCGGTCGGTTTGATCCGCTCGTGCGAACAGACGGCCTATTCGCCGTTGGGGCGCGCAAAGCGCCGATCACGGTTGCGGGCTTCGAACGGTTCTATGAGAAAGCCCGGTCCATCGCGGCGCAGGTGGTGAATGAGGACAATCGTGCGGTGCTTCTACCCTGCAGTCCGGCGGATAGTTCCGCAGCTGACGCAGCGTGCAGCCGGCAATTTTTTGAAGGTGTTGGCATTCAACTCTACCGCCGCCCTTTGACGGAAAATGAACTCGAAACAGCCGTGGCCGCTGCGGGTACCGTCGCAGATGAACTGGGTGACTTTTACGCTGGGATTGAGTTTGGCCTGACCGGTCTCTTGGTCACGCCGAACTTCTTGTTCATTATCGACGAAACAGAGCCAGATTCATCGTCACCTACCGGGGTACGCCTGACCGGCTACGCCAAAGCCGCGCGTCTGAGCTTCTTGCTATGGGACTCAGGACCCGACCAGATGCTGCTGGACGCAGCCGCGTCCGGCGATTTGCATACGGCGCAGGGCTTAGAAGAACAGGTCGAGCGTATGATGGGCTCCAAGGTTTTGCTCGCCCGTGGGGTCCGAGCCTTCTTCGAAGATTTTCTCGACCTCGAAAAATTCGAGACACTGGAAAAAGATACAACCATCTATCCGGCGTACACGATCAATGTGGCCGAGAGCGCAAAGGAGCAACTGCTCCGCACCATCGTTCATCACACTATCAGTAAAGACGAGCCATATCCCGGCATCTTTACAACGCGCGAGACTTTCATCGACTCTCACCTTGGGCGCATCTATCGAATTCCCGTGACCCGCCCTGATGGCGGATGGGAAGCGTATGAATTCCCCGAGGATGACGTGCGCTCAGGTATTCTGACCCAAATGGGTTTCCTCTCGCTGTTTTCGCACCCGGGCCGCAGTTCAGCGACGCTACGTGGCATGGCCGTGCGTGAGTTGCTGCTGTGTCAGAAAGTTCCGGATCCGCCCAGCGACGTCGACTTTTCTTTGTTTAACGACCCCGACGCACCGAGCCGCACGGCGCGCGAAAGACTAACCGCGCACTCGACCGTGCCGTCCTGCGCCGGGTGCCACAAGATTACCGATCCCATCGGACTGGGCTTTGAGCACTTTGACGGTGTCGGCCAGTTTCGCACGACCGAGCAGGGGGCTGTTATCGACGTGTCGGGTGACGTCGATGGCGTGCCATTCGACACCGCAAAAGGTCTCGGACAAGCTATGGCAGAGCACCCGGGTGTCCCGGCGTGTTTGACCAACCAATTGTACTCTTATGGAACCGGCCGCGCGCCTCAGCGTGACGAACGCGAATACGTCCGATGGCTCGAAGCCGGTTTCGCCGAGTCTGGATACCGCCTGCGGGCGTTGTTGCGTGATATCGCGACCAGCGACGCGTTCTATGCGGTGTCGCAACCCGATCGTCCGTCGGATGATGTCCGGTCGGCCTCTCTTGAGGAAACCACTAACACGGAGCGTGGATCATGAGCGTTCTTCTCCCCAAAAAAACCACTCGCCGCACCGTTCTGCGCAGCATGATGGGTGGAGGCGTTGTTTCCTTATCGATGCCCATACTGGATTGCTTCTTGAACGATCACGGTACGGCGCTCGCCAATGGCGCGCCAATTCCAGTGCGGTTTGGCACCTGGTATTGGGGCATGGGTCATACGCCGGAGCGTGCAATCGTACCCAAGACCGCGACCAGCCCGGGTATCGAGTTTCTCGACGAAACCAAAGCGCTCATTCCGCATAAGGACAAGCTGAGTTATTTCGGCAACTTCAACATGCCGTTGGATGGCCGGTCGAACTACACCCACCACTCTGGCTGGGTGATCAACCGCACGGGCTCTGCGCCAGAAGCTGGCGGCGATATTCCAGCGCCGACACTGGATTTGCTGATCGCGGATGTCATCGGCAATGGCACGCGTTTCCGCACCCTCGACGTAACCAGTGTGTCGCTCGCGCGTGAAAACTATAGCGCCCGCAACACCTACAACCGCGCGGCAGCAGAGGTTGATCCGGTGTCTGTCTATGACCGGATTTACGGACCAGAGTTTGCTGATCCAAACAAGGCGGACTTCAAGCCCGACCCGCTCGTTCGGTTGCGCAAGAGCGTGCTGTCAGAGTTTTCTGAACAGAGTAAGGATTACATGAAGACCCTGGGTGCGGCCGACAAAGCGCGCATGGACCAGTACTACACGTCGATCCGTGAGATAGAAAATCAGCTGGAACTGCAATTGCAGAAGCCTGAACCTAATGAGGCATGTGTTGTGCCGCAGCGGCCTGGGGCGCCAGAAGAAGACGAAGTGATTAAAGTGCGCGAGATGGATTCCGTCGTCGAAACGCACAAGATCATGTCGAAGATCTTGGCAATGGCTGTGGCATGTAATCAGACCCGTGTGTTCAACATGGTGTTCACGGACAACTTCGCTAACGTGCGCCGCGTCGGTGAAACGTTTACCCATCATCTGCTGACGCACGAAGAAGCTATCGATGCTGAACTGGGATATCAGCCGTTGACCTATTGGTTCAATGTCCGTGCGATGGAAGGTATGGCGACTTTCATTGAGACGCTTGAGAGTATCCCGGAAGGCAACGGAACGCTTCTGGATAACTGCCTGGTGTTCGCGTCCAGCGAAACCAACTATGCCCGTCTGCACACCATCGACGGCGTGCCGGTTTACTTGATCGGCGGCGCCGGTGGCCGCGTCAAGCAAGGCATGCATGTTGTCGGTGGTGGTGATCCCATTACCCGCGTTGGGTTGACGACCATGCAGATTATGGGTGTGCCAATTCAGACCTGGGGCACCAATTCGCTTCAGACGTCCAAGCCGATTACTGAAATCCTCGTCTAGGGTTTCTCGTGGCGTTGCTTTAGTTCGATGATAGGTTCTGTACGTATGAGCACTTTTCTCAAAACATGTGCTTCTGCCTGCATGGCCATCGCGGCATTCGGTGTCTCGGCAGCGAAATCGGACGTGTCTGCGCCGACTGCTCCGGATGCCTTTGTGCTCGTTGCGAAAGGTCACGGGTGGAGCATCACTGACGTTGAGCAGATGACCCTGTACACATCCAAGAGCGATGTGGAGCCGGGCAAGTCGAATTGTATCGACGTGTGCGCAAAGGAATGGCCACCGTACCTCGCGCCTAAAGATGCCGTAGTTGGCAACGGCTGGTCGACACTCAAGCGGGTTGATGAAGTCGGCATGGAGCAAGTCGAGCGTTTACAATGGGCATACAACGGAAAACCACTCTATCGCTACAGCGTCGATCAAGGTCCCGGTGACACCTACGGCGAGGGCATTGGACTGCTGTGGGACATCGCATTTATTGAGCTTCCCACGCCGCCAGGCATTCGCATCGAAAACACGTTGCTAGGCCATGTCGCTGCAGACCGGCATCAGAAGACGCTCTACACGCCTAAAGGCGAAGTAGAAGTGGCGTCTTTGTGTGTTGAGGATGCGGTGTGTCTGGATACATGGAAACCGGTCGTCGCTCCTCGCATTGCGCGAGGCCTCGGCGACTGGAGCGTCGTGACCCGAGAAGATGGCCTCAAACAGTGGGCCTTTCAGGATCGGCCCTTGTTTCACTATTCCGGTGACGTATTGATTGGCGAGTTTGCCGGCCACGGCGCGAGTCTGGACGGCAATGGCCGTGAAATGAAAGCGATGGTCTTAGAGCCACGGCCGCCGTATCCGGATTGGGTGCGGGTTCAGGACACCGACGCCGGTGAAATGCTCGCTGACGAAAATTACAAGACGATCTATACATGGGATCCCAGCAGACTCCGCCGTGTTTCCCAAGCGGCAGCTTTCGACGGGTGCGAATTGGAGTGTATGGAAGAAGAGTGGATTCCCATTTTTGCCGACGCGGATGACGTCGCGCCCGGTGGAAATTGGGCAATCATGACCCTATCCGATGGCCGCAGGCAGTGGGCCTACAAAGGGCGGCGGTTATTCACCAATACCCGTGACGTCACTCAGGGAGCGTTTCTCGGATACCGTCATGGCGGCAACCGCGCCTGGAACGTTATCATGCATTCCGGAGATGCGCTTCAGGGGACATTGCGGCGTCCGTAGAGCGTTTTTGAGGCCCTCTGGGTTGAGCCAGGACGAGGAATACTAAGCGGTCATGTCCCTCGTTACCTACTCCTGGATTTTTCTGATCTTCTATATCGCGATGATGGTGGCGTTTGGCGTCATCGGCAGCCGCCGTGTCGCCAACGCAGACGACTACGCGACCGCACGCGGTGGCTACGGTCCTATCTTTCTCGCCCTCGCGTTCACCTCGACAGCGGCATCTGGCGCAACCTTCCTGGGGATGCCAGCTTTGTCCTACCACTTCGGCCTCTCGAACATGTGGTTCATGTTCGTTTACCCATGTGGTCTCTATGCCGGTGTTTGGCTGTGTCAGCACGCCATCGCCCACGCCGGGACGAGTTTTGGGGCGCGCTCCATTCCAGAGTATTTGGGCGAAAAGTATCAGTCTGACGTGATCCGGGTGATGACGTCGCTATACACGTTGATTCTGTTGTTCTACCTCGCCAGCCAGCTTGTATCCGGCCTGGTCATGTTCGAAGTCATGTTGGGATTGTCCCAGGTGTCGGCTTTGGTGATCACCACTGCAGTGCTGCTCGGATATGTCGTGATGGGTGGTGCCCATGCCGACGTGTTCACCGACGGAGTGCAAGGCTTCATCATGTTGCTGTTGTCCGTAGCTGTGCTAATCATGTTCCTTGTTGGGTTCGGCGTCGACGGAGGTTTATCCGCCGTCATCAGCCATATAGAGAGCTTGGACGCCAAAACGGTGATGACGTTCAATCCTGTGTCTCCAATAACTGCCAACGCTTGGCATGCGATCGCTTTCTTCATCTCGTTTATACCGCTCGGACTATTGCCGCATGTCGGCAACAAGCTGTGGGCCCTCAAAGATGAGAGTCAGCGTTCCCGCTTTGTCATTGCCGCCTTCCTTATCGGCCTGACCCTGCCGTGTATGGCCTTCGGCGGTATTCTGGGCCGCGCTGTCTTGGGGGACGATTTAGTTGGAACGGCGGCGAACGACGTCGTGCCGCGGCTGTTTATTGAGTTGTTACCGACCTGGCTGGCGGCGTTCTTGGGAGTTGGAATCCTCGCGGCGGTGATGTCTACAGCAGACGGTGTGGTCATCACCATGAGCCAGATTTTTGCCAACGACATCTACCGGCTTACCTACGCTCCAAGGTTCCAACCAGAGCGTCATCCAGAAGATATTGATCGGACCGCACTTAAGATCGGCCGGATCGCTACGATCGTCATTCTTCTTGCTGCCGCAGCCGTCGCCTGGATGGGACAGGACCTGAATATTACTTTGCTGGGGGCAATCGGGTTCGGCGGCATGTCATCCGCATTTGCCGGGCCTTTGATCCTCGGTATTCTCTGGCCAAAGGTCTCGAAGGCCGGTGCGTATGCGGGTTTCTTCGCTGGTGGTACGCTCTTTATCAGTGTCGTTTCGGGCGGCGTCCGGACTGTCGGCGAGCCCGGTGGCATTATTAACACCATCACCGCGTTTCTTGAACGTGACTCCAGCAACTCGTTTTCGATTGCCGCGGTTGGGGTGCTCGTCAGTATCGCGGTGACATTTACGGTGTCGCAGATGGCACCTAGACCGACACCGCCAGACGCCGGCTGATTACTCTTCTCGCGGTCCTACGTCCACCTGGCCACGTGCTTCTCCGTACGGCCAGCGCTCTGTCGTTATGTTGACGTACGTCCAACCGGCCAGCAGGTATTGTATTTCCGCCTCGGTCACCGGCGAGGAGCCTGTAAGGGGGCTGACAATCCCTTCCGGCGCGAGATTGATAAAGGGTAGCCCATTGGCACCCGGCTGAGCTGGCCCATGAAGGCTTGCGGCGATAGGAGGCGAGATCAAGCCCTCGAAGTGCACTTCCCAAGATAAGGTCAAGGTCGTCAGGTCAAGGATCAGGTCGGCTTTGCCTACGGCTGGGCTTTCGGTTAGGCGCGTCTGGTTATAGGCGGACAGGTCCGCGTGAAAGACCCGTGACGTCATTTGTGCGGCCGCCGACTGGCTTAGCAAGACCAGCGAGAGCGCGAAGCTGACGGTAATGATACGGCGTAACATACGGACCCTTTTGCTCTGTTTGCGGCCATATTAGGCAGACTTGGCCGCCCGGCGAGTCCTATTTCCAGCGGTGACCATTAGGCGTCTTTCACACAAAATCAGTTTTGCAGTCTTGCCGAGCCGTGCGACAGTCTCGTTCTGTCTGTCTAGTGAAATGAGGGGTCGGGGATGGCCAAGGATAACGTGATGAGCCGACGGTCAGCCGTCAAGTTGGGGGTTCAGCTGCCGGTCGCAGCTGCTGCCGGAGGGCTGCTCGCGTCCTGCGGCGAAGGCGAAGAGGCTGTCGCTTTGTGCGCTGACCCGAATGTGTTGAGTTTCAGTGAGAACAGTATTCGCCAGGCTAACAAGTATACCGAAGCCTCTCCTCACGCCGACATGAACTGTTTGAATTGCGCGTTCTTCACTCCTGAAGAGCATGGCGCCGAGGGCGAGGTTGCCAACTGTGGTGACTGCAGTATCTTCGAAGGATTAGCCAGCAAGGACGGCTACTGCGACTCGTGGAGCACGAAAGACACCGGGCAAGGGTAGGCAGAGCTAACCACTCTACCTTTGCTTGGCCACATCCGCTTCAGTGACCGGGCCACCCCGGTTGCCCCAGTTGGTGCGCATGTAGGTGCTCAGTAAGGCGATCTCGTCGTCGTCTAACTTGTCACCAAAGGCTTCCATGGTCTTCCATGCACCGGGTGGCGCGGGGGCAGGTACTTCCGCACCGTAAATAATGACGTTGATAAGAGATGCGGGATCCTCGGCCTGCACGACAGCACTCCCGGCTACCGCCGGTCCAATGCTGGGGTCGCCAAGTCCAGTGGGCAAATGGCAGGTGCCGCAATGGATGGTGTATACCAGTTCGCCAGCGCGAAAATCCGCGTCACTCATTTTGTACTCCGGAGCGCGTTCAATCGGCGGCAGACTCTTGATGTAGACCGCCATGGCACGTACATCGCTCTCACTGAGCTGAGATGTGCTCAGGGTAATCACATCGTTCATCGGGCCAAACGTTCCGCCCATGCCGCCGTGACCGGTCTTGAGATAGGAATACAAATCGTCCTCTGACCAGGCTGCCAGGCCATCCGGAGCGGATGTCAAATTCACGGCCGACCAAGGCCGAATCTTGTCATCGTCAACCTTGTCGTTATACGTGCCGCCACTTAGGGCCTGATCCATTTGCAAACCACCAAGCGCGTTCCGGGGGGTGTGACACGTTCCGCAGTGTCCCAGCCCCTCGACTAAATACGCGCCCCGGTTCCATTCGTCCGACTGAGCCGAGTCTGCCTCAAAGCGTCCATCATCAAGGAATAAGGCGTTCCATATGCCCATCAGCGCCCGTTGATTAAACGGAAAGCCCATTTCGTTCTCAGGCGGTGCGTAGTCAGATGGGGCTATGGATTGAAAGAATGCGTAAAGGTCCGACAGATCCTGATCTGAAACTTTGGTGAAGGATGGGTAAGGGAACGCGGGGTAGAGGTTGGTCCCGTCAGCGGATTTACCTTGCCGCATCGCCGCGACGAATTGCTCTTCGGTCCAGCCACCGATTCCGGCTTCGTCATCTGACGTGATGTTCGTGGAGTAAATTACCCCGAAGTCGGTGTGAAAGGCGACGCCGCCGGCAAATGCATCACCATTTTCTCGCGTGTGACAGGCCATGCAATTGCCCGCCGTCGCTAAATATAGGCCCCGCTGAATAGGGTTGTCGCTCGACGCCATCTCGCTGATAGCGGCGCTCTCTTGCGCCGAAACGGGAAGAGTTGCGGCAGGGGATATCGACAGCAAGCAAGTGAGGAGCAAGTTTGGCAATACGCGGATCACGATCAGTCCTTTGGCTTCAGGTTTGGCATCATTCTATGGGCGTTGGGTCATGATGCAAGCATTCGCGCGTGTAAAGCATGACCCTCGGCTGGACATTTATTCGTGTTGTTATGCTGAGGCCGCATTCTCCTGCTTCGAAAAGTCTGGCGGGGTTCCTAAGCTTCCAATCACCGCAGCGCCCGCTATAAAAATAATGATCCCGGACAGAAGCGCAGCTTGGTAATTCCCAGTTAAATCGAACGACTGGCCGACGGCGAGGGGGCCGAGGGCGGCTCCCAGGTAAAAGATCGAGAGTTGAACCCCGTAGACCTTGCCGTAGGCCTTCAAGCCAAAGAACCGACTGACCAAAAAGGCGACCAGGTCGATCTCTGCCGCCGCGGCGAACCCAAGGCTAATCACGGCCAACTGAATCACCCAGGTCGGTGCGGCATCAATCGACAGCAGAAAACATCCACCGGCTGTGATGGAGAACATCACCGCACTCACCAGGGGCGCGCGGAAGCGGTCAAGCAGGTAACCGACCCCGATGCGGCCGAACAGAACCGCAAATCCCAGCACACCTGCAACGCCCGCCGCCGCCATTTGGGTCATGTCACGGTCAACAAGAAGTGGGACGAGATTGATCAAAAGGCCCGCGATAATTGCCGAGATAAAGAAGAACCCGATTGCAATTTTCCAGAATACGGTGGTGCGGATGCTTTCACTCAGGGACATGCCAGCTTCATGCGCCGCGATGGACGTTCCGGTAGGCGCCTCGGTATCGTCTTGCGCAGATACGTTTTGCGCGGACACACTCGAAGGCGCATGGTCATCGAAGAGCAAAGCGACCAAGGGCAGTGCAATAAGAAGGATCAGTAGGCCGATGCCAAGATACGCCCCTTGCCATCCAAACTGCTGAACCAAAGCTGTAGCAAACGCCGGGGCGACAACACCAGCCACACCTGCACCGGCCAGGGCGATTCCCAGCGCCAAGCCACGGCCTTTGTCGAACCATAGGTTGACAGCGCGTGTCCAAACCACTGGAGTCGTTCCGCCACCGACCAGCGCCATGATTAGCCACATGGCATAGAACACAAGAATATTGCCGTTGAGTTGGGTGAGGGCTGCATACCCGAGGCTCAGACCTGCTAACGAGATCAGGCCGACGCGCTTGGCGCCATATTTGTCGATGATGGTGCCGATGATCGGTGCGGTAATAAACGTGCCGAGCAGCAGGAAGCTCGCAGCGGTGGAAACGTCACCACGTTCCCACCCGAACGCGTTGACGAGCGGAATCACGAATACACCAAAGGTGTAAAAGGCAAACCCGCTGAGGCCAAACCCATTGCCTGTCACGCATGCCAATAGAGTGCGCCACCCCCTTTGAAACTCCATACCCTTTGTCACTACGTCGAACTCCCCAAATTCCCCATAACCTTGTCGCACGCGATCATTGTCGGCATCTGTACGGCCCGACAGCCCTTACATATTTTTGTCCGCGATGTGAGCGTTCAGGATAAATGGCCAGTGACTGTCGTTGGTGCGTATGTCCGCCCGACTTTGCAGTGGTCTATCATTAATTCTATCGTCGCTCAGGTATACTGTTGGAGTTTCAAAATGACCGATGCACTCGCGTGGCGCGCCAAGTTCGGCGTTATGGGGCCGTCGACAAACACCATCGTTCAGCCGGACTTCGACGACCTGCGCGTTCCCGGTGTCACCAATCACTACAGCCGTATTCTGGTGCGAGACGGAAAGATCGAAAGTGACGAGCAATTTATGAAGCTGACCCGCGGGATCGCGGACAACGTTATCGATGCCGTGCGCAGCGTGATGACGTGTGAGCCCGATTATCTTGTGATGGGCATGTCTGCTGTGACGTTCTACGGGGGGCAGAAGGGGTCCGAAGAATTTCTCGACCGGATCCAGTCTGAATCGGGAATTAAAGCGTCAATCGGGTCACAGTCCTGCGTGGCGGCGCTAAAGGCCTATGGCGGCATCAAAAAAATCTCGTTTGTGTCGCCGTACTACCCGTCTGCCAATGTGGAAGTGCAGCAGTTTTTCGCGGACAACGGTTTTGAGACAGTGCGCAATATCTGTTTGCAGTGTCCGAGCGCGATCGCGATTTCCGAAGTTCAGGAAAGCCGTCTAGTCGATGTTCTACAGGAACTCGACGGTCCGGATGTGGATGCCATCGTGCAGGTTGGCACGAACCTCAGCATGATGCGCCTGGCCGCGTTCGCTGAGGTGTGGCTCAAGAAACCGGTCATCGCCATCAACGCCGCGACCTATTGGCATGCGCTCAGAGCCAACGGTTTCCAGGACAAGGTTCCGGGCTTCGGCCGTTTGCTGGCGGAATTCTAATCCTCAGCCCTTAGACTCACCGGCCTACTTGAATTCGTAGTCCACTGTTCCGTCGAAAGTGACGTTGAGCGTGATAACCGGTGTCCGGCTCGGGCCAAACGTGGAATGGTGCAGCGCCCGGCCATCCACATAGATACCGTCTCCGGTTGCAAGGCGGCAGGTCTCACCATTTTGCTGCGTGATCTCTGCATGACCTTGCATGCACCACACGATGCGCGGCGCGTTGGTCAGGTGCATCTCCGTCGGTCCGCCCGGGAAGGGTTCACCTGGCTGGCTGATGGCAATACCCCAGTATCTGGCATCCTGCTTTTCAGAAACCCATTCCGTTTCGCTCACTTGTTTCATCGGCACTTCGACGCTCGTGGTGTACGAGCGGTCGTTGGCATCCATTTCCATAGCGCAGAGTTTCATCGTCTTTATCCTCCCGCAGCTCTAATCTTGGCGATAGCCAGCACCCACCACCGCGTCGGGCGAGCGCTGCAAATTGAAACGGGGTTTTGAGGGGATGAGCGGCATGTCCGTGGCGATGAACTCGGAGTCTTCCAGGATCTCCCAATATCCACTTTTATCGAGTTCCTCACGGATCGCGTCTCCAGCCTTCACCATATATTCGATGCCGTCCTCAGTACGCTTCATCAGACCTTTATTGACGTAAATCAGAATATCCCGCCCATTCCTAGCGGGTGTGGTGCGGCCGCCAGCTTCAAGCACCGCGTGACGAAAGGAATTCCCGTCGCCCGAATAGCGCTTCACGGTAAATTTGGCGGCCCCGTCTGGTGCCTTAAGGATGTCGTCATGATTGGTCGCGGTGACTGGCTCCTCGCCGTCCATCCATTGCGCAATGGCCATAACGGGTAGACCTTCACCCCGCACGACTTTGGCCTGCGGAGCGTCGGCATTGGCCGATACAATGTAACTGAGGACGACGGTCTCACCGTTCGGATCCGGATTGCGGAGAATCCCAGAGGGCAGGAACACAGCATCACCTTCCTTCACCTCAACCACTTCACCCGCGACACCAACCGAGGCCGAGCCTTTCAACATATAGAGCTGCGTTTCGAAAGTGACCTGGTGAATGACAGGACCTTTCTCCCACCGCAGCACACGCAGCGTGCCCATAGGAAAATTGAACTCTTGTGCCGTGTAGTGACTGGCGCCGTCCGGTGCTGTCTGTGCGGCGTCGCCTTCCGCGAGGAAAGAACGGGCATAGACGGGTCCGTTTTCATCCGATACCGGTAAGTCCCATTCCGCCTGCGCATAAACCGGAGCATCCTCCGACGGGATGTGCATCAGATCAGTCTGCTGGGCTAAAGCGGTCTTGGTCATCATGACCGCCGACACGATGGCGAGTACAGCTTGCTTCGTCATAGGACAAAATCCCCTGTGTCCGGCATAGCGACTATCAAAACCTGGCAAGGTTCATGGCCGAGAACGCGTGTGCAGTGTCCTTGGCCAGACGTGTCCTGAAGTAAAATCATGTCACCACGGGCCAGGTTTCGCTTTTCGCCGTTGCTCACGGTCAATTCCATGCGTCCCGACATAACCGAGACGAACTGAATATCTTCGACGGTTGAGAAATCGACATAATGGCCGGGCAAATACTTGGCCACGCGCCAGTACTTGACGTTCTGCGGTGCCGCACCGACCCGCCGTTCATTGCCTGACTGGGGTAAATCGACCTCGCCCAGATAACTGTGGCCTTGGTCGTCCACCCAGATACTTGGAAACAGCATTGGTTTAGAGCTCCCCCTCAATGTCCGGCGATCTTACGCCGGGTTGGTGCTTCACGTTTTCACACAATGAAAACGCGCGGAAGGGGCGTCACGTGGTGGTTCGGCTGGCGAATAGTCGGCCGGGCCTCTTTTCTGGGCCTCCCGGATGGAACAGAATACGAGCTTATTTGGTCAAGAGGCGGAGGTGGGGTGCCATGCGAGTATTCAAGGTTTTCGGGACGGTTGTGAGCCTGGCAGTGCTGGCTGCCGCGCGGATCGCCACGGCTGACAGTCACGGAGAAGATACCACAGTCGAAATCTTCGTGCCGGGCTCAGTCATTCAGGCGATCGAAGGGATCGACATCGGGCCGGACGGTATGATTTACGGCACCAGCATTCATGCCTTGGCAGTGTACCGCATCGATCCAAAGACCGGCTTCGTAAGTATTGCGGTCGCGTCGCCCTATGGTGAGTCGGATGACGTTGCCGTAGGTCCAGCCGGCACGCCGGCGGAAGGCATTCTCGCATGGACGGCGCAAAGCACGGGCGAGATTCGTATTCAGCGGCCGGGCGGCATGCCCGAGGTCATTCTGCCCAACGCGCCGCGGGTGAACCCGATCGCTTTCAACAAAGAAGGGCGTCTGTTTACTGCCCAATCGGGTGCAGGTGAAAACGAACTGTGGGAACTCGACGTTATCGGCAATAACCCACCGCGCATCGTCGCGAAAAATAAGGGCCGCCTGAACGGCTTTGGGTTTGGCCCCGATGGGCGCCTTTATTCGCCGCATTTCGGAACAAACGAGCTCTTCGCCATTGATGTAGATACCGGAGACTTTGAAGTCATTGCCGACGACGTCGGCACAACCGCGGCAACCAAGGTCGATGCCGCGGGCAATGTGTGGAACGTCGACTACATGACCGGCGATCTATGGGTGACGGATATGAAGACCGGGACGTCCAGCATATACGCATCCTTTCCGCCGCCGCTGGATAACCTGACGATCTCAGACGAGGGGATCATTTACATGGCCGATCTGGCGATCAGCGGAATCACTGGATTCAATCCGGAGACGATGGAAAGCTGGACCGTGACCGCTGGGTCCTTCACCGTCCCGCTCGGCATGGCGACGACGACGCTGAATGGCGAGGAAGCGATCTTGATCGCGGACCCGTTCGGATACCGATTCCTGGACCCCGAGACGGCTGAGATCACACGCGAGCCGGAAATGTGGAGCCCTGGCGCGTCGTCGGCCCTTGCGGCGAATGACGACATCGTTGTCACGACCTACGGGAACTACGGCTCGATCCGCAAGATCGATCGCTCCAGCAACGAAATCATGTTCCAAAGCCGTGGTGACTTCCCCTCGCCACGCGGTGTGGTGCTCGCGAGTACAGGCGATGCGATCATCGCTGAAGCGGATAGCGGTAAGCTGCTTCGACTCAGTGGTGACACATTCAGCGACGTGGCCTCAGGTCTGAACGAACCCGTGCCCCTTTTGCTGGAAGACGATGACTCAGTTCTCGTCGGCGAGTTCGGCTCCGACACAATTAGCCGGGTCAATTTGAAGACTGGCAAGCGGACTGAGATCGTAACCGGTCTGGTCGATCCAGCCGGCCTGGCCAGATTGCCCGATGGGCGCATCGTCGTCGCTGAGGCGGCGCGGGGTACAGTGACGGCGATTGATCTGGACACGGGTGAGCGCTCGGTCCTCGCCCATGGGTTGCCGTTGTCGCTCGATCATCACGACGTACCCACCAACACGACAATTGGAATCGCTGTCGATAGCACGGGCGCGATTTTTGTGAGTTGTGGCCGCGATAACAGCATTGTCAAGATCACCATAGATAAGACTTGAAGTACGTCTGGACGGCAATAAGCAAAACACTCCGGGGGGAGGGAAATGAAAAAAGCAGTTTTCGCCGCACTTCTCGTCACGCTTTCGTTGGGGCGTATGGGCCTGCATGCGGTCGCAGAAGATGCAATCACCATTGATGTCGGTGACGAGTCCCGTATTCAGGAATTTGTCGTGATCGTTTCCGACCTCGATCAAGTGCTGCCAGCCTTCAGAGACGTGTTGAAGTGGAAAGTCAAACTTGAAGGACCGATTGACCGAACGGTCCTAAACGCATGGGGACTCTCGACCAAGCTAGAAGGGCGTGAGGTACTCCTCGGCAACGATGCCTCTGACTACGGATTTGTGCGGCTGGTTGAGTTGTCTGATGTTGATCAGCAGCTCATCCGCCCCGGCGCGCGGTGGTGGGATACCGGCGGCACGCTCAATATCAACGTCCTCGTTAAAGACCTCCAGGCTACCGTCGATGGATTGCGCGCCCTGGGCTGGTACGCGCGCGCGTTTCCGGAAGAGTACATCTATCCGGGCAATGTCAGAGGCTCGAGCATGATTATGATCGGCCCTGACGATTTGATGCTGTCGTTTCAGGAGCGCCGCTCGCCGCCTCTCACGGGCTGGCCAGATTTTGACGGGGCGACCCATATTGAGGTTGGCTACGAGATGGCACCGGACGTCCGGGCCTGGACAGCTTTCTATCGTGATGTCGTCGGGTTCGAGGTGCGTGACATTTCCACGCGCGGTGGGAGTGAGGGCCCAATTGGTCCAAACGACTTCGGCTTACCTCACAATTCGACCGGACTCGACTTGAGCGAACTCGGCGGGGCCCGGCCGTTCGACGGCGAGCAGTTGTTGGGCGTGCGGGCACAACTTCAGGCGACGGGGTACGACTTCTCTGATCGTGCGGCACCGCCCAACAAAGGTATCGCGGCCATTCGTTTGCCTGTCGGCGATGTCGACGCCTTGGCGGACCGAATCATGGAAGCAGACATCCCGTTGGCGGCGGAACGTCAGATCGTCGATCTCGCGCCCTATGGTCAGGTCAAGTTACTCGCGGTCCGCAATCCAGGCGGCGGCAACCAATGGGTTGAGTTTTTTGAGGCCGGGGCCGAGCCTATGGATCGCGCTGATTTTCAAAAGCTTCTCCAGGGTGGCCTGAGCGGCACGTGGCAAGCTTTCGGCAGCACGACAGGCGGTATTTCCGAGTGGAATGATGACGGCTCAGCGCGGGTCACATTTGGCCGAGGTGAGGCGGTTGGGTCATGGGCTCTGAAGGGCAACGCCCTTTGCACATCCTGGACGACACTGCGTGATGGCCGTGAAAGTTGTGCCGTCTACTACGATCTCGGCGGCAATCGCTACCAGTCCTACACCATGACCGGACAGCCGGAGGGCTTTACCGTCTACGGCGACTGACGGGGTCCGGAGGTGAGTGTCCTGCTGGACCTCGCAACAAACCTGCGGGTGCGCACGAACGCCTCGTTTTTATGCCCTCACCGCATATCCGGCATGTTCCTCACGCAAGGCCCTGTGATTTTGCGTCATTTTGGCAGCCACGGCGTGTTGCGATTTGCCTGGCTGCGGTTTAAGGCTGGACTGAAAAACGCAGTAAATGCGACCATACCCAGAGCAAAAATGCTCAGGGTGCTGACGCGTTAACCGGGAGAGATGCATGAAGTTTTCGATTATCCTATGGGGGCTGGTCCAGGCCCTGCGCGTAACTGCAAAAATTTACCCTGACTTCGCGGCCCGGATCAAAGAACGGGATGTCACCGCACAGTTTAAGCTCAAGGATAACTCGGCTGGCCGTTGGATCCAGTTTAGAAGCGGCAGAATATTTTCCGGAAGCGGTCTTCATGCCAGCCCTGACCTGACGCTTTGGTTTCACAATAAGGAAATTGCGGCCGACTTCTTGACGCCTCCATTCGACCAGCTCACTCGCATCGACGCCGCCAAGAACTTTAAGGTGGGCATGGACGGGCCCGACGATTTGGTCTGCTGGTTTGCCGCAGCGTTGACTTACATGACGACCGTCGGATGGACGTCCGGGACCGACATGGGCAACGGTGTGACCCGGTACACCAACGGTACCAACGGCGGCCCGATTTTTGTTTACGTGAAAGACGGCAAGATTGTTCGCATCACACCGATCGATTTCGATGAAAAAGATCCTCCCTCGTGGTCGATCACCGCGCGCGGCAAAACGTTCACGCCGCCGCGCAAGACGTCTCTTGCCGCGCACGGGCTCTGCCTCAAATCGATGGTCTATTCCGAGGACCGCATTCTCCAGCCCATGAAGCGGGTCGATTTCGATCCGGAAGGGGAACGCAACATCCAGAACCGGGGTAAGTCGGAATTCGTCCCGATCAGTTGGGACGAAGCGCTCGACATCGTCGTCAAGGAAATGAAGCGCGCCAAGGCACGGGGCCGAGGCGCCATCTTCGCCAACACCGGGTCGCACCACCAATGGGGTAACTTCGGTCACTACCTCAGCGCTTTCGGTCGCCTGACCAACCTACTGGGCTGCACCAAGATGATGGGCAGCCCCGATAGTTGGGAGGGCTGGTTCTGGGGGGCAATGCACCATTGGGGCAACAGCATGCGCCTCGGCACGCCGGAGTTCTATGGCACCGTCGAGGACTGCCTGCAAGAGGCCGAGATGATGGTGTTCTGGTCCAGCGATCCCGACAAGACCTACGGCTACGAAGGTACCATCCGCCGTCAGTGGGCGAAGGAACTGGGCATCAAGATGGTGCACATCGATCCGTTCCTCAATCACACCGCGGCGCACCTGGGCGGCAAGTGGTTCGCGCCGAAGCCCGGCACAGACGCAGCACTGGCGCAGGCGTTATGCCATGTCTGGATCACCGAGGATCTCTACGACAAAGACTTCGTCGAGAATCGCACGGTCGGGTTCGACGAATGGAAGGATTACATCCTCGGCCGCACGGACAACGAACCAAAGTCGCCGGAGTGGCAGGAGAAAGAGACGGGCATCCCGGCCCGCGACGTGCGGGCCTTAGCGCGCGAGTGGGGCAAGAAGAAAACCTATCTTGGCGCCGGCAGTTGGGGCTGCGGTTTGGGGGGCGCTGGGCGTGGCCCAATGGGCGCGCAGTGGGCGCGGATGATGACCATCCTCGGGGCGATGCAAGGCTATGGCCGTCCGGGCGTGAACTTCGGCAACCTGCAGTTCGGCGCTCCGCTCGATTTCTCGTTCTATTTCCCAGGGTACGCCGAAGGCGGTATGTCAGGCGAGTTGACGCAAAGCGCAAACGCCGCGAACAACTATCAGCGCATGCCGCACATCGTCACCATGAGCAACGTGCGCCAGGCCATTCCGCGCAAGTTCATTCCGGAAGCGATATTGAAGGGTCAAGCCGTCGGCTACCTAACCGACGTCTCGACCGTGCAAGGCCAGTTCATGAAGGTCGGCTACCCCGCACCGGGCCACGCCAAGATCTACATGATGTACAAATACGGTAGTTCCTCTATGGGAACGCAGGTGGATTCGAACCGGTACGTCGAGATGTACCAGTCGGAAAACTTGCCGTTTGTCGTCAATCAGTCGATTTGGTGGGAGGGTGAGACCAAATACGCCGATGTCATTCTGCCGGCGTGTACCGTGTTCGAGCACTGGGATATCGGCGAGTGGTACAACGTCGGTGCGGGATACGTGCACCACATGTATTCCATGAACAATCACCGGGTCATCTCTTTGCAACACAAGTGTATCGAGCCACTGGGTGAGTCCAAGTCCGACCACGATATTTTCTTTGAAATCGCCAAGCGCCTAGATCTGGGCGCGATCTACTCCGAGGGCGGCAACACCGAACTCGATTGGTGTAAGCGCGCATTTGATTCCTCGGACATGGCTAAGCACATCTCCTGGAAAGAGTTCCTGCGCAAAGGCTACTACGTCGTTCCACCCGTGACAGAGGGTGCGCGGGCACCGGTGGGCAACCGCTGGTTCTATGAAGGGCGCAAGAAGGACACGCCGGAACCCTACCCATTGCCGGCGGACTACGTCGGCGACTGGGGCGAGGGGCTGCAAACGCCGTCGGGTAAGTTCGAGTTTGTCGCCAGCACGTTGAATAATATCGACGACTCAGGCCGGCCGCCGCTCAACAAATATATGCCGACCTACGAAAGCCCGGAGCGCGATGAGCAGTTTAAGGATTTCCCGCTGCAACTGTTGACGCCCCATACACGCTATCCCTTCCACATCATGGGGGATGAACGGGGCTGTACGATCCGCGATATCAAGGATCACCGCGTCCGCGTCGATGGTCATGAATATCTTGTTGCCATTGTCAGCCAGGAAGATGCCAAGGCGCGCGGGATTGAGCGGGATGATTTGATCCGGGTCTGGAATCATCGCGGATCAGTCGTATGCGCTGCCTATCCGACGGATCGGGTCCGTCCCGGCGTGATCAGCGCACCCACGGCGTCTGCCGAATACCGGCCGGTCGGTGAGCCCGGAAACTCAACGGACCTCGGCGGCTGCATGAACATGCTCAATCCCAGTGAAAACATGACGGAAGCCACCCACAGCATTAAGCCCAATACGACTTTGGTGCAGATGGAAAAATGGACCGGGGTCGATACCTGGCGCCGGATGGAGGCCGCGGAATGACGGCGAAATGGAATCTGATCGTCGACGTTGCGCGGTGTGACAATTGCCGCAACTGCTTTCTGGCGACCAAAGACGAGCACATCGGCAACGACTTTCCCGGCTACGCCGCGTCGCAACCGGAGAAAGAGCACAGCTGGGTCGATATCGTCCGCCATGAACGTGGCTCGTACCCCATCGTCGAAGCCAATTTCATGCCAGTGATGTGCAACCACTGCGACGACGCCCCCTGCATGAAGGCCGCGAAAGATGGGGCCATTACAAAGCGCGACGACGGCATCGTGATTATTGACCCGGAGAAGTCCAAAGGGCAGAAGGAGATCGTCGATGCGTGTCCGTACGGCGCTGTGTATTGGAACGAAGAGAAACAGATTCCTCAGCACTGGATCTTTGATGCCCACCTGATTGATGACGGCTGGAGTGAGCCGCGCGTTCAACAAAGCTGCCCGACACAGGCGTTCAGGGCGCTAAAGGTTTCCGACGCCGAGATGGCTAGCATCGCGGACGAAGAGGACCTAGAGGTTCTCAAACCGGAAGAAAACACCAAGCCGCGCGTGTACTACAAGAACATGCACTTGATGAACATGTGTTTCGTTGGCGGGTCTGTTGTGGCGACAATTGACGGCGTCGAAGAATGCGCCGAGGGGGCCAGAGTCGTGCTCAAGAAAGACGGCAAAGAGGTCGGGCAAGCGACAACGGACGCATTCGGCGAGTTCAAAATAGATCATCTTGCGCCCAACAGCGGCGCCTATGAAATCAACGTTTCCTTCGAGGCCAGTTCGCCCCTATCGCAAACCGTCGACGTGGGTGACGAGAGCGTCTACCTTGGTGTCCTGAAGCTGTAACGGACTGATTACGAACTGATCTTAGGTCCGATTTCCCGAGTCTTTGAGGATTTCCGCCAGCGGCACCCCCGCCTTTACGCGTTCATTGCGGGTCTGTTCTTCGGCCTCTTTCGCTTTGGCGGCAGCGATCACCTGTTCCGCTTCGTCTGCTGGAATAACCACAACGCCATCGGAGTCACCGCAGATGAAGTCGCCCGGGCTGATAGAAACGTCGCCGATCACAATATCAACGCCAAGTTCGCCGGGCTGACCTTTACGTGATCCGCGGAGCGACCGTCCAACCGCGAACAGCGGAAACCCAGAGTCCCGTACCGCATCGATATCTCTGATCATGCCATTGGTGACGCAGCCAGCCACCCCTTTGACACTGCAGGCAAACGTTGCGTTTTCACCCCATACGGCCGTTCGCGGTGGGCCGCCACAATCAATGACGATTACGCTTCCGGGCGGCGCCTCATCCACGGCCCGGGTTACGGCGGTGTTGTCACCCAGCGGACACCGCACCGTGAAGGCAGGGCCGGTCACGCGCGCGCCGGGCACCATGCTTTGAATCTCGGGTGGCAGGTCGCATGGCGCGGTCGTGGATTCCGAGAGCGTGGCCGCGGCAAACTGTCCCAGCACTTCAACTATATTGTCCAGTGTCATTCGAACCACTCTTGCAATGGGTATAGGATCGATGTGGGGAGATTATCATTGACCCCGTGCTGCGGCGAATAAAGTATATCGGCGCCATGTCTCTCCTGAACCTCGATAACCCGCAAGAGCGTCTGCGCGCCATCGTACGTCTGCGCGGCGCCGAGGAAGGTGGCTGTTGGCTGTGGTTCGGGGGGCTCGTGTATGGACGGCCTGCAGATGAGGCGATAGAGCCGCTTTTTCAGTTTCAGTCTGTCTTGTGGATGGTCTACGAGGCCGGCGAAGAGGGTGGCTATACGTTCCGGCAGCGCGAGTCCTGCCTCTTTTCTGATGTTCAGCCGGGTGAAACTGGGGGCGTGTTCAACAATCCTTATACGGGCAAGCCGAATCCGATGATCGGCTATGTGTCGCCGATTTTTGCATTCCGCTTCTTTGCCGATGGCACGGCGCCCTTGGGGAAAGGAAAGACACCTCTGCGTGAAAGCCGGCTGTGTCCCGATCTCGAGTCAGTCGCTGACGATATTTGGACCACTGAGTGGCGCCGCAACGAATTCATGACCGGCACGCGCAGCAGCGAGTTTCCCGGCGCAGCGCCTGAGGGCCGCAGCCGAAAGTCGGTTGATCTCGCGACCTACCGTAGCAAGGCTGACCAAGTCCTTAACTCCGACATCGCGTTCGCGCCCGCACAACTTACTTTTGTCGCCGACATTCCGTGGATTCAGTGGATGTTTATGGGAGATGCCCCAGGACATATGTTGTGGTCCGGTACAGGGCTTAAAACGTCGGACGCGACCAATCTGCCAGACAAGGTCCGGCGGCGCGTGGACGAATACCATTCCGGTTTCCTTGATGACCCGTTCGGTATGGATGGCGCGCCGTATGGGACACTTGCGCAGATGCGCGCCTTGAAAGAGGAGGGCAAGTTGTGACGCATGTGTGGCGCCTCGCCGTTTTTCTCTGCATCACTTTATCTGGCCCGAGTTTTGCCGCCGACCCGCTCCGTGTCGCTGTGCCCGCGCTTCCGCCAGGTTTAGGCAATCCGTTCACGACCGGCAGCATTCCCGGTATCGACATCTACATGGCGATGTTCGATGGCCTCGCCGAACTCCACGAGAGTGGCGAGCTTCGGCCCGCTTTGGCGACCTCTTGGGAGGCGACCGATGAACTGACGTGGGAATTCGCGTTGCGAGAGGGCGTGCGTTTCGCCAATGGCGAACCCTTCACGGCAGCGACCGTTGAGCGCGTGTTTGAGATTCTCTCTACCCCGCAAGCGGCCACCTGGTCGATGATCCGTGAGGTCAGCAAGCTTGAAAGCGTCGAGGCTGTCTCGCCAACCCTTGTGAGGGTGACGACCAAGTCGCCTGATCTCATGTTACCGGCCCGTTTCGCCGCGTTGCTGATGGTTGAGCCAGGCTATTGGACGGATGTCGGCGCCGAGGCTTTTGCCCGCAGACCCATGGGAACCGGCCCCTACGTTGTTGAGAGCTGGGCGGCCCAAGGTATCGATCTGACCGCCAATGAATACGCATGGCGTCCTGGCCCGACCAACGCGCTTGAGATGCTTGTCGTGCCCGAGTCCTCTTCGCGGCTGGCGGCCTTGCAAACCGATGCTGTCGACATCTCTTTGTTTATGGGGCCGGAAGATTTTCCCATGGTTGAAGCCGCCGGGGGGCGTATCGCCGCGTATCCGCAAGGGGGAGTGATTGGCCTATCGTACATTTTGGTCAATGAGTCCGTCTTCGATGATCCTAAGATCCGCCAGGCGATGACCTATGCCGTCAACCGCGATCTGATTGCGGCGGTGATTTTCGATGGTCAAACTCAACCGGCGACTCAAGGCGCGTCTCGCCTGACGTTCGGCTACAATACTGATCTAGAGGGTTATCCATACGATCCTGACCGGGCCAGGGCGCTGCTCGCTGAAGCTGGATACCCTAATGGCTTCGCTTTCACAGCCGATGTGGTAACACCCCAGCCCACCGATGCCTTGGTCTGGCAACAGGTCGCCGGCGACCTCGCCAAGGTCGGCATTCGCATGACCGTCAACGTGATGACCTTCAGTCGCTACATCCAAGGCATGTACCAGGGCACGTGGACTGGCGAGGCGTTCGGCATGAACTACGGGTCTCTCCCCGCTCTCGACCCCCTGATCGGCTATCAGTATCACTCATGCCTCTGGCTTAAGCCGTGGAACTGTAACCCTCAGCAGACGGACTTAATCGAACGCGGGCTGGCTGAATTCGACCGCGACACGCGCCGCGGCATTGTCGAGAAGCTGTTGAAGGTCACGTACGACGAACCGATCGGTCTCTACCTTTACGAACGGGCGCGCTTCGATGCGCTAGGGTCACGGATCACGTCTTATCGCGCACCGTTCGGATATACATCCTTTCACGATATCGAGGTATCCGATGCCCAATGACGCGGCTGCGCTAAAAGCCAAGCTTCCCATACTTGCGCGCAACGAGGGGGTATGGGACGGCATGTATCGCCGCTACGGTCCGGACGGAGTGCTGATGGGTGAGTTCGCGTCCCGCGTCATCATGCGCTTTCGTGAAGATGCGCCGGAAAAAGAGATGTATCACCAGACCAACCTGTACCGGTTCCCCAATGGGCAAAACCAAGTGATTGAGTCGACGGGGTGGTTCGATGGAGAGCGCCTGCATTTTGGCAGCGACCGCGATATCTCAGGCTGGGCGGCTGACGACTCCACAGACGTCCACGGCAACAGTTGTCTTCTGTATATGGCTGTACACACTGCAACTCCTCAGCTCGCCAAGGGTACGATCTGTTACGAGTTGGTGAATCTCAGCAGTTGCGGGACGTACCGTGCGCGCGCCGCGCAATACACTCTTGATGGCCGTCTTGTGATGAGAACACTCATCGACGAAAGATGCGTCACGCGGGAATGGGCGGACGGAACGGACTGGGCCGCCGACTTCGCACAGAACGCCTAACGGCCTAAGCGCTCTTCTTCAACAAGTCATTGAACAGCGCGTCTTCGTTGACTGTGTCGCGGCGCTGGCCACTCCACGTTGTCGCGAAACCGCGTGGGTAATCATCATCCGAGTCGCGTTCCCCATCTTCAGACCACAAAACGGGGAAGAGCGGCCCTTCCGGCTTGCACCCTGGCACCATCTCATCGAAGGACACGCCGGCTAAGTTGACACAATCCGGCCGGGGGTCCCAAACAATGTCGTCGCCGAAAATCCTGGCGGAGATGGCAATGCGCCAGTCATCCGCGGTATTGCCCGATGAGTAATGTAGGGCCCAGGGATGCAGCACGAGCATGTCGCCGGCTTCCAAGTCCCATTGCAGAAACTTGTTATTTGGATCGGCACGCAACGCTGCTTCATCCGGGTGCGCTGCCCGGTCGTCTGGCTTAATCATCTGCCGCGCGTTCGGGGAGAACAGCCAGTACTTCACATCTTGTTTATGCGAACCAGCGATAACTTCTAAGGCGTTCTCTTGCTTCACATCATGAAGCGGAATCCAAATTGATGGCACCATTTGTCCGGCGACGGGCCATCCCATGCGATCACAGTGCCAAATCGTTTTGGAGTCCGAGTTTGGTGGCTTAGCGAAGATTTCTTCAAAGAAATACGTGGCTTTGCTGGACCCAATCGCTTTGGCAGCCGCTTCGGCCATGGGGGACTCAAAAACGAAGCGGCGGAACTCCGGAATAACGCGGGACATGTAACGGCCGGGCGCCGACGGCAATAGGCCGACATCCTCCTCGTCAATGGTGATGCGGCGTGCAACCGGCTTCAAGGTCTCCAGCCACTCCGGATCGAAAACCTGGCGCAGACATACAACGCCATCACGGGCGTAGGTCTCACGATCCTCGTCAGTGATGTCTCTAAGCGGTTTGGTATTGAGAGCCATTTTTCTTTTTCCTGCTGTGTGTCCGGCCACTTTGACGCTGCCGCCTCTGCCAATCCAATAGAAAGAGGGATCGGAGATATGCGCCTAGGGTATGTTTTTCACCTGTTCTGCTGCTAAGCCTAAAGCGCCTGGATTCAATAAGTTATTGGGATCGATCTGAGCTTTGATCTGCCGCAAAAGTCCTGTGTGTTCTGGCGTGCGGTCCAAGACATACGGATACGCCTTACCGATTTGCAGGTGTACCCCACCATGCTCGTGCATTAAATTCACGATCTCGTTAAACATTTGTTTCGATAAGTCGCGGCCCTGACGGTTTTCCGCTTGATCCTTCATCGGCGCGATCAATTCATCCGGCGTATGCTTCAAGTGGAAAAGCTCGGGTTGATCCGGCCAGTACAAAACCGGTTCGTATAAGAATCCATTGGTGCTGAGTGTGGTGTAGATTGCGGGGACTTTCATGCCTACGGCATCAAGTTCATCTTTTCGATCTTCGAGTAACTGCTCTAACGCGGTGTGAAAGGCAGGGACCTGCGAAAACGGCAGGATGCTATGGAGGGGGAGCATCCGCCTTCCGCCAATTCCGATCACGGGATACGGCATAAACGGCTCGGCCCGCATGACGGACGGCATGGTGTTGGGAAAGTCTCGTCCGAGCGTGCCGGCCACGGACCTTATGGTCTTGATATGTCCACGCAGTTCGGTGGTGTTGTAGGCTTCGACAACACAGTGCGCGAAGAACTTGGCGCGGCGGGCGAAGCGCCGTCCGGCAAAGGCCATGCGGGCCATTTGGATCAGTCCCCCTATGGCACCGCCTGCGGCCCGGCCAACGGCGAACATCAGTTTAATGTCCGTCCAGAATCCTTTGCTGGCGATTGCATCTTCCATCGCCCTGGCGGTGAAGCCGAAACATTCTGTCGCCCGGTTGGATGCAGCGATGCGTTGCATGGCCTCGTGCATGGCCTCGAAGGTCTCGAACCCGAAGGATAGGCCCTGATTGAGCGGTGCACGGCGCTGAAGGCGCAGTGTGATACGCGCTTTGATGCCTAGAGCGCCCGCGTCACCGCAGAACAGGCCGGTCAGATCGGGGCCGTAGTAGCGAAAAAACGGCTGCTTACTGTCTTGTGCATTCGACCCTGTCGCGATGACACGGCCATCCGCCGTTACGATATCCATGCCCAACACGGCTTCTGCCGAAATGCCGTCCTTGGCTGACCCCAGACTGGCCGCGCCTTGAGACATGCCGCCGCCGATGGTTGCCTGAAACCCGGAAAGCGGCCCCCAGAATTCAGCGCGCACGCCGTGGGGTTTCAGCGCCTCATCCAAGGCTTGCCACGTGCATCCTGCTTCCACCGTGACGTACATATCCTGGGCACTGATTTCGACAACCTTATCCAACGCCGTCAAATCTAAGGTGATGCCTTTCTCGGTCGTTGGCAGATAGGCATCGGTGTAAGAATATCCCCCGCCGCGCGGGAACACCGCGTACCCTCTAGATGTTGCGGTCCGGACGACGTCAGCCAGCTGTTCCACTGTTGCTGGCTTGACGACGGCCGTCGTGAGCGCGCCGTGGGCATAGACATCCTGAGAAAAATACGCACGGCTCTCTTCGTCGGCCAGGACCGCGTCTGGACCGACGATCTCTGACAGCGCTTTGACAACGGTGTCGTGCGCTGCATCGTCCGGGAGAGTCACAGCAGGTTCAGACATCTAGGTCGTCTTCTAGGCCGGTTTGGTCGCGACTATGGTTTGCAGGAACCCGTTTGAATTTTTTGGTCCCGGCTTGATGTCGAACCCGACATCCTTCAACGCTTGGTGGAAGTCTAGGTACACAAAGCCCGGAGAATAGGGTTCGCAGTTGTTGTTGGAGTCGTAGTCGATCATCCAGCGTTGCGACGGCGGCATGTTAGGACCGGCGCTCGGGAATTCGTAAATGCAGAACGTTCCGCCCGGACGGAGAACGCGGAACATCTCGGATATCGTCTTATGGATGACGTCGACGGGAATCTCATGGAACAGGATGTAAGCCAGCACCATGTCAAAGCTGTCGCTATCGAGCTGTGTATCCTCCGAGAGTCCCTGAACGAAATTCACATCGACACCGCGTTCAACCGCCTGCCAGTGGGCATAGCGCAGCAAAGGAAGGGCCACGTCGAACCCTGTGACGTCGGCATCGGGATACCTGTCTTTGAGGATCATCGTCGCCTGGCCAATACTGCAGGCGAGGTCGAGAATGCGATCCACCTTGCCATCTTCAGGCGGTGTCAGGCTGTCAACGATTTCGGCGTGTAGCTCATCCTGATCGTTCATGCCGGCATAGAAAACTTTCGTGCCGTAGTGATAGACGATTCCCCCCAAGGGATCGTCTGTGTAGCCGCCGGGCTGAAGGTGAATTTCCCGGCGGGCGTAGTCGGGAACATGAAAATCCTTATCGTAGACAAGTTTGCCCGGGCCCTTGGTTTCAGCCGCGTCCATTGCCGCTTCTAGATCGGCCAAGAAGGGTTCGAAGGAGCTGCGAGTGCGCCGCCACATCATTTCCTGGTGGGAGCGCATAAACCGCTGCCAGGTGGCTGGCAGTGGCAGGCCGTTGATGACGCCTTTTATGCTCTCGATATCTGTTTTGTCGTCGGTCTTACCTAACTGCTCCTGAACGGCAGCATCGCCCGTTTGGGCGACCAGCGGGTAGGTGCCGTAGCCAGCAATCCCACGGAATGTCTCGACGAAATCCAGATAGCTCTCATCTGATAGCTTGGTGGTGCGGGGCAAAATACCTGTGTATCCGCGGGGGAGGGTTACGTTGCTCATGAGTGTACTCCTCAGTCTTTTGTTGAAATGGGCCGGCGCGAGAAACTGCGGAACACGTTGGAGACGAGTTCCGCGCGTTCTGCCGCACGTGCTGCATTGTCTTCTTCCGTTGGCCGGTAGGATTCGATCATCGCAGCGACATCTTTGCCATTGCCAACAACATCCTGGAGAACCCGCTCCAGAATGATGGACCGATCCCGGTACGTCCAAACTTGGGCGGTGAGTTCCACCATGGCCTCGAGAATATTGTCGAGTACAACATTGTCGAAGAACTGCTTGCCATTTCCGTTTATCTCTTCACCCAAAGCCGATGCACGGCTGTCCTGGGTATCCGGGCTGATCATTTCATTTGAGGTGTTCGTATCCATATCCTGTGTCTCCTCAGGGTCAGGTATCGTCAGGTTTGGTTTGTTTCAATCGCCTGGACGTGCCGGGCGAAGGGTTTAAGTCCTATGAACAAAATGATTGCACCGATCAACGCGATGGCTGTGCAAACAATGCTGATCGAATATCGTACTTGTGCAGGGTCCTTCAGTACAAAGTCGGTAAACACCGCAACCAGCAATGGGCCGCAGCCCTGGCCAATCAGATTACCTAGCAACAGATATAGCGCCATAACCTGCCCTCTCAAGCGATTGGGCACAATAAGAGGAAGTGCAGAGGGGCCAGCTCCGAAAGGCATAGTTCCGAAGAAGATCACCGGTGCCAGAAGAATGAGAGAGAGGGTCTGGTCTTCGACAATCGGAAACGTCGCTAGGAACGGAACAGTCATAAGCGCTGCGAGTAGCCCCGCGCGCACATTTGAATCCTGGTGCCCGCGCGCTTTAAGCCAGTCAGATAACATACCGCCCGCCACCACGCCCGCCGACCCAAGCGTCATGAAATACAGGCCGATGATGCCCCCGATCTCCGCGATCGGCATATCAAATGTGCGGACAAAAAGTGTCGGCGTCCAGTTGACCACCGAGAACATCATCATGGCCATGAAGGTGAAGCCGATCACCACCGGTCCAAGGACAGCCTTGTGATCCGTGACGTACGTCCAGGCGTCTCTAAGCGACAGCGGTTCATCGGTGGCGGTGCCTGCAGCGCCAATTCTTGGCGGCTCCCGCACAACGAGCCACAAAATGATGACGAGAAAAAAGCCTGGCAAAGAAACAGCTATAAACGTTAATTGCCAGGGGCGAATGGTGCCCAAAATACCCAACTCGACTGGGCCGATCGCCGCCATTTGGCCGAAGACCAAGCCGCCCAGAATCAGTGCAAGTCCAGAGCCCAAAAAACCGGCTCCAGTGAATACACTCAGCGCCCGGGTCAGGCTTCGCCGCGGGAAGTAGTCCGACAGCATCGAAACGCCGGCGGGAGTCAGTGTCGCTTCGCCAATGCCGACAAACATCCTTGCTACAAAAAGTTGCCAGAACACCTTGGCTAATCCGCATACAAAGGTGGCGATCGACCAGAGCGCGATACCAATGGCGATAATGCCTTTGCGATGGCGGGCATCCACCAGGCGTCCAATTGGGATTGCGACCAGACTGTAAAACAGTGCGAATGCAAAGCCTTGAAGAAGGCTGATCTGGGTATCTGAAATCCCTAGATCTTGTTTGATCGGTTCGACCAGTAGGCTAATGACTTGCCGGTCGATGAAAGAAACGATCTGCGCCAAGCAGAGGATAAAGACAACGAGCCACGCATAACCGTTACTACGGAAGGCAAAGGTGCCGTCTGGCTCGGCCTTATATGTCGCGTCACTCATCGGTCAACACTCCGCCGCGATGAGATCGGCGGCCTTTTCTCCGATCATCAGAGCGGTGCCGTTGGTATTGCCGCTGATCAGGTCCGGCATGATCGATGCGTCAGCCACCCGCAGTCCCTCTACACTTCGCACTTTCAGTGACGGGGTGACAACGTCAGACCCATTCTGGCCCATGCGGCAGGTCCCGACAGGATGATACCCAAGAAACGCGGTGCGGCGCAGAAAGTCTGCCCATTCGTCATCGCTTTGCACCTCCGGTCCGGGCATGCGCTCAGCGACGCGTGTAGCCGCAAAGGCGTCGCTTGCGAGTATTTCTCGAACCGACCGGCATGCCGCGATCAACTGTGTCAGGTCGTCTTCGTCGCCGAACATTTCATGGTCAATTCTTATGGCATTGTCCGCTTGGCTCGACCTTAGAGTGACCTGACCACGAGACTTAGGGTAGGCGATGTTCACTGCGGCCGAGATTGCTGGCTTGTCGTGCGGCAGCACGCCGTTCTCGTCAAACGTGAAGGCGTAAGGTCCAAGCTGAACCTGGATATCTGCCTCACCGCCATGTCGGCCTGATGCCATAAACGATACCGCGTGCGGGTAGGGGCTCGTCGCCGGCCCGCGGCCGAAAACGAACCAATTCAGGGCGTGTTTGACGATTTTCCAGCTGTTGATTTCGGTATTGAAAGTCGATTGATTGACCTCGATGCTGACCATCCCCTCTGGATGCTCCTGCAGGTTTTTACCCACCTCTGGACTGTCATGACGAACCGAAATACCGAGCTCATTGAGGTGCTCTGCGGGGCCAATCCCGTTCAGCATAAGAAGTTTGGGGCTCGCCATAGTCCCGGCGCTGAGCGTGACACCGAAGCGCGCATTTACCGCGTGCGTATCGCCGCCTCGCCGGTAAGTGACGCCGGTGCATCGCTTGTCCTCAAACATGAGTTCATTGACCACCGCACTGGTGACAATCTTTAGGTTGCGTGGTTTCCGTCCCGGCCAGAGGTAGGCCCGGGCCGCGTGATACCGCCATCCCCGCGCCTGGGTTACCTGACTATAGGCAACCCCCAACTGGCTTTCGCCATTGTAATCGGCGTTGAACGCCAGCCCATTCTCCTTGGCTGCAGAGATATAGGTATGAGCCAGGGGGTGAATAGTGCGTAGCCTGTCGATATGCATGGGACCCGCGCGTCCACGGAGGTCGGGATCGCCGATGGCCGTACGCTCCAGGCGTTTAAAAACCGGCAACACGTCTTCGTAGGCCCAGCCATCGCATCCGTTCGCAGCCCAGCGGTCGTAATCGCTTTTTTGACCGCGGACGAACAGCATGCCGTTTATCGAACTGGATCCACCGAGCACTTTTCCCGCCGGCCAGAGGTCGCTGCGCCCGGCCCGGCTTTTGTCTGGCTCGGCCACATGCATCCAGTCGAGGTTTTTGTTTCCGATCGCTTTAATGATCGCAGCTGGAACGTGAATAAACGGAGATATGTCACGGCCACCTGCCTCAAGCAGCAAGACACGGTCCTGGGGACGCAGCTTGGCAAGTCTATAGGCCAGTGCAGAACCGGAGGAACCGCCGCCGACAACGATATGATCTACAGCGTTCAAGTTTTGATCTCCGGCCAAGCCGACAACGCGTGCCTTACGGTTTCAGCAAACCGCAGCACCGCCGGCCGCTGAACCTCAAGGTCACGCAAGACCAGTCCGGCCGATCGTTCGAACGGCGCGCCAGCAACCGGCAGAGTCACTATACGTCCGGCTTTAATATCCTCTTCCAGCAAATGGCCGGGCAGCAAAGACACGTATTCGCCTGACAGCACTAGGGAACGCAGCAAAGGCAACGCGTTCGTCTCAATCGCCGGGTAGGTGAGGCCGACGTTTTTTGCCGCGAACAGTTCGGCAACAAGCACTTGCACATGTGTCTGTCGAACCATCGCCATTCGGGCATCGGCGAGATCAGAGATGGTGACCTCTTTTATTTTGGCCAGTGGATGATCGGCCCCGGCCAAAAACTGAGTCTGAACTTTGATCAATGGCTCATACGTCAGGTCGGGCTCCGCCGGGCCTGGCGGAAAATTAGTGACCAACACTTCAATGGCCGATGTTTTCAAACCGTCGATAAGCTCTTCGAAGTAGCCCTCACTCACGTTGACCCTGAGTTCCGGCACCTCCCGACCCAATTTGGTCAGCACTGCGGCCATCACGTCGCCACTGAACATGGCTGCGACGCCGACGCTGAGCGATCCCCGCTCGCCTTTTGCCGTGGCCCTGATGTCCTCGGCGGTGCGGGCCGCTTGATTAAGGATGGTCTGTGCTTGCCGGTAAAGCCGGGCGCCCGCTTCGGTGGGCACGACACCACGGGCACGCCGCTCAAGCAGTTGGGCATCCAGCTGGTGCTCAAGGGTCTTAATGCTGCGGGTCAAGGCGGGCTGAGTGATATGAAGCACCGCGGTCGCTGCTGAGAGCGTGCCGCAGTCGACCACTGCCACAAAGTGCCGTAAGTGCTTGAGTTCCATCGCCCCATCCCACTCGAATCGCGGCGAAGTATGGATAGGAGTATATATAATCACAAATCACAAATAGACAGCTTTGTATAAAATAATGTGATGGTTCCTTTCGGGGATTGAATTGGTCTTATCTTCCTGATTCGTATTAATTTTTGCTGCAAAATCAGGAACTGTAACGCTCGGGGCAACAGGCATGGAAATGGTGAATATCGGTGACGCCGAGCTAGCCGTTTGGCGTTATCCTGGTCCGGCACAGGACAGTCCCACCGTGCTCCTGGTCTCCGGCCTAGGCGGCCGTGCTGTCTTTTGGGACCCGGTCATGCCCGCGCTCACCCCGCATTTCAACATCGTCACCCACGATCACCGGGGCACCGGCGCAAGCACCAAGTCAGATATCGAATACTCGGTGCCGCAGATGGCCGCCGACGTGTTGAGTCTCATGGATGCGCTTGGTCTCGACCGCGCGCTGATGGTGGGTCACTCTACCGGGGGTGCCATCGCGCAAACACTTGCGTTGGATCACAAAGACCGCCTCGCAGGAATCGTATTAAGCGCGACCTGGGCGGGTCCTGACATCTATTTCCAGACGTTGTTCGAAATGCGCCTGGCTCTGCTTCAGAATACGGGGCCAGATGCCTATCTCACGGATGGTATCTTGCGCGCCTACCCCCCCGACCACCTGAGTGACCATCCGAAGATCCTGACGGATACACGTGAGCAACGGCTCGCTGCGTTTCCTGGTGAGGCGATCGAGACGTCCCGCGTTAATGCGGTGATGGCGCATGATCTGCGGGATCGTGTTTCCGGTGTTGATCTGCCAACTCTGGTCATCGCGGCGGCAGACGACCAAATTACGCCCGTTGGATATTCGCACGAGTTGTCCCGGCTTATTCCAAACGCGCAAGCTGTTATTCTGCCGCGCGGCGGACATTTTGTGCCGCATGTCTCAACGCAAGAGTATAACGCTGCAGTCGTTTCGTTTCTCAAATCCGTAGGCAAGGGGGCCTAGAGAGATGCCCACATCCGTAGATGTCAAAGCGCCGTGGTGGAAGGTTATTGGACCAGATGAAGGAGAGAGCATCTGGCAACCAGAACCCTCCCGGGGTTACGTCACAGTGAACCTGACCCCGGACAACATGCCCTATGACGGTTTTTCCTCCGGCATTCAGGTGCTGCCGCCCGGGTGCCACGTGCGCGAGCATGGCCACCGCCAGAACCATGAGTTGCTCTTCATCTATGAAGGCACTGGCCGCTGCGAAATTGAGGATGACACCTATGACATCGGTCCGGGTTCCACCGTCCTGTTCGGCCGTTACGCCAGGCACCTCCTGGAGAATACCGGCGACGTCGACATGAAGCTGTTTTGGGTGTTCTTCCCGCCGGCTCTCGAAGATTGGTTCCGGGCTATCGGTCGTCCACGTACACCCGGTGATCCCATGCCCGATACCTTCTCCCGGCCTGACGATGTGATGGACGTGATGAAGAACATGAAGTTCATTCCGCCGCGCCCTGACGCCAAGTAATTCAACCCCAGTAGCCAAGGTTTCCGATGAGAGTTCTTAACCGCGCCGCCGTGGCGGCCAGCCTCACTCATGCTGAGTGCGTCGAGTTAATGGACGGCGCCATGCGCGCGGTCACTCGCCGCGACGTCGAAATGCCCCTGCGCCAGTTCATGGCCGTGCCGGATACGAAGGGCAAGCTCGGCATGATGCCCGGTTACCTCGGCGGCACGGAACAAAACGAACCCGTGTTTGGCATCAAGATCGTGAGCAAATTTCCCCGGGCGCCCGAGAGCCCGCATTCCAGCCATGTCGGCGCGGTCATGGTGTTCGACACCAATGAAGGTCTACCGCTCGCCCTGATGGATGGCAGTGAGCTCACAGCCATACGCACATCGGCAACAACCGCGTTGGCAACCCGCACTTTCGCCCGCAAAGAAGCAAAGTCGCTTACCCTGTTCGGCGCGGGTGAGGAAGCACATCACCACATCAAGGCTATTCTGGCGGTCCAACCGATTGAACACATCATCGTCTGGGCCCGCAATGCAGATCGCGCGCGGGCGTTCGCCGATGAGCAGGATTTGCCGGCCGGGGTGACCATCTCGGTCGAGCCGAGTGCTGAGAAAGCGGCGCAGGAAGCCGAGATATTATGCACGGTGACGTCGTCGCCTGAGCCGATCTTGCGAGGGTCGTGGTTGTCCCCAGGAGTCCACGTCAATCTGGTTGGCGCGGCCGTGCGGGCGTTTGCGGAAGCAGACATCGACGTCGTGACCCGCAGCCGGTTCTTCGTTGACTACATTCCATCGGCGGTCGAACAGGCTGGAGAGTTCGTCAACGCGGTCGAAGCCGGCCTGGTGACTGAAGAGCATATCGCCGGTGAAATTGGCGGTGTTCTGCTTGGTGACGCTGCCGGACGTCAGTCCGACAACGACATCACGGTCTACAAGTCCCTCGGCGTGTCGGCGCAGGACTTGGCTGCGGCGGTGACCGTAGCCCGCAATGCGGCGGACAAAGACATCGGGGTAGAGGTGGAGTGGTGAGTAACACTGTGACTCTCAAGCAGCGTCTGGCGCAACGCGAGATCCTCCGCGCGCCGGGTGTTTACGATGCGCTCACCGCGGCGCTGGCGGAAAAAGCGGGGTTTGAGGCGGTGTTCGTGTCCGGCTCGGCGGTTGCCTACAGCCAGCTCGCCCGGCCCGACATCGGTTTGGTCTCCATGAGCGAGATGGCCGACACCGTTGCCCGCATCCGCGACCGGGTTGGCATTCATCTGTTTGTCGACGCGGACTCGGGGTTTGGGAACGCGCTCAACGTCGCCCGCACCGTACGTGCGTTTGAGCGCGCCGGAGCCTCAGGCATTCAGATTGAGGACCAACTCGATTCAAAGCCTGTGGATGAGGTGCTGACGCGGCCTCTGGTTTCGCCTGAAGCCATGGTTGGCAAGCTGAAAGCGGCTCTGGACTCGCGTTTGTCGCCGGAGACGGTGATCAGCGCCCGAACCGATGCCATGTTCAGTAACGGTCTGGAAGATGCGCTCGAACGTGCCGAGCTCTATGCCGAAGCCGGCGCAGACATGGTGTTCGTTGAAGGTATTAAGAGCGCGGAACACCGGACGCGCCTGTGTTCATTGCTATCCGACAAAGTACCGCTGCTGTTCAACACCATGAAGCCTGGAGCCGAGGGAACGCCTTCTCCATCTGACCTGCAGGATGAAGGCTATAGCGTTGTCTTATTCCCATACGTGGTAATGGGATCCGTGGCCAATGCGGCTTGGCAGGCCCTCAATCAGTTAAACGGCGGTGATGTCGGTGAGGGTGAAGTTCCCGTGACCGAGCTGATCGACCAGGCCGCGTTCTTGTCCTAACCCGAACGCGGGGAGAATCGCAGATTCAGTTTGCGGTCTGGGTGCGCTCGACGGGTGTGGCGAACCGGTATCCAACACCAAATACGGTATGTATGTGATCCGGATTCTTCACGTCTATCTCAATCTTGGCACGAAGCCGCCCGATTAAGACATCGATGGTGCGGTCTGTCGCAGGGGAGTCTGTTCTGCCTATCGCATCGAGTAAGAAGTCGCGTTCCAGTACGCGATTGGACGACGACACAGGCGCGCTGAGAAGATCAAATTCCGCTTTGGTCAAGTGAACCGTTTCGCCGCTCGGGTCTTTGAGGGCCCGTGCGCCGGTATCGACCCGCCAGTCGCCAAACTTGAAAATATCCTGAGCTGGCAGGTTCGGATTCCTCCCGCTGCCACGGCGCTCAAGCTGATTCTTGACGCGCAGCAGTAATTCCTGAGGGTCAGCCGGCTTCAAGACGTAATCATCGACACCGATCTCCAGCGCGGCAATGCGGCTGTCCCTCTCGGATCGCCCGCTTAAGACGATGATGGGCACGTCAGATTTGGCCCTCAATTGGCGCGCAACGGTCAGTCCATCCTCATCCGGCAGATTGAGGTCGAGGATCACCAGGTCGAACTTGGACGTCGAGAACAGCGCGCTTGCTTCTGCAGCGGACGTGGCGCGCGTCGTCTTATGTCCGGCGGCCTCCAATATGTGCGAAATCAAGTCGAGGATAAAAACATCGTCCTCGACGGCCAAAATCCGCTTTGATCCTGCCATAAACACCTTCGGCGGCTTTTCTACCGGGAGTTCCTAACCCGCTGGAATTAATACATTATTAGGTTTTACAAGATTTTTACAAGTGATTTATTCTACTGATACGCGTGGTCCTTAAAACCCTGGCTGTCACAAACGTGATCAACAGGAAAGGACCTTCGAAATGACCAACTTTAATCTTAAGAAATGGCAGTTCTCCGCCGTTATCGGCTTGTTCGTTGCTCTGGTGAGCGAATCAGCCCTGGCGCAAAGCGATACCGTCGAAGTGACGGCAACTCTGCGTCAGGCGGTGACCGTTTCCACCCAGAACGACATTGCCTTCGGTGACGTGGACGTCAATTTATCCGGTTCCGGGACTCTGGAACTCCGCCCGGATGGCACCTTCGCCGCTTCCGGAACAGATATCACCTCAGCTGGTGGGACAACATCTGCGGGTGTTATCACCGTGTCCGGCTCCAACGGTGTGAACATCGACGTATCTTGTTCGACCGCCACAGTGGCGAACAGCGCCGGTCAGACCATCTCGGTTCCGACCAGCATTGCCGAGGGTGCATCCGCGTCCGGCACGACATGCGCCGGAGTTGGTACCACCGCCGTTACGGTGTCCCTGACGTCCGGGTCCACGTCCATCAACATGGGCGCCACACTCGACATCGCCAACATGAGTGGCGTGTCGTCGACGGGTGCGTTTAGCACAACCAACACCAACGGCAGTGCGGCGAACATCCAGGCCGTCTACCAGTAATAACCAGGCCAGCCATTCTATAGAAGGTTCCTGTCACATTGGCTGGTCTCCAACGCACGCGCTTCGGCGCGTGCGTTCCGGCCTCCAAACAACAATGTGATGGGACTGGCGCAAAGGACTAGAATCGGTGATCTGCGATGTTCACATTTCTCTTCCACGCGAAACTGAATGGACTGATGTTACCCATGGGGCTGCTAGCGCTGATCGCCGCTATTAGTGCGGCAACCCCAGCCGCCGCCCAAAATCTTCAGGTTCGCGAGGATTTGGACTTCGGCCTGATGGATATCGCGGCCCTTCCGGGAACTGCGAGCCTCGGGACAGACGCCTCAATTGCGTACTCTGGCGGGTTGATCGGGGATGGCTTTGGATCAACCGGAGAGATTCGTATCGCTGGTCGGAGCGGGACACCGGTCCAAATATCTTGTTCAACTTCCGCGACATTGTCGAATGGCAGCCACACAATTGATCTAACGAATATCCGCATTTCGCGCGGTACCCGTGACGGCCCCCGCAGAAATACCCGGGATTGCGAGGGAATAGGTATGAACGTCGTGCGATTGATTTCTGGCAACGGAAACTTGAATTGGGGATATATCGGGGCGACACTCGAAACCACCGGTGTCGAGTCCGACGGGGAATACGACACTGCCAATTCGGGTGGAGTCCCAATTCTTATTGAAATGGTGATCCCATGATCACTCACACAAATTTGATTTTCAGGAACGCCTTGGTATTTATTGCTTCGGCGCTTCTCACAATGGCCATCGCGCTGGAGGCATTTGCGCAGGCACCGCTGTTCATTTCTCCACAGCGGGTGGAATTGTTTGATAACCGCCGGTCGGAAGTTCTCACCGTGACAAACCGCACTGAACGTGCGGCTGCCTATGAACTCGGTCTTGAAGACTACTCGATGTCGGAAACGGGCATCACGCAGAGAGTTGATGCTCTTGAGAATTCGGCCAGGCGCATGATCCGCTTCTCACCTCGCCAGTTCGTGTTGCAGCCCGGTGAGACGCAAACGATTCGGGTCCTTGGACGTCGAACTACCCAATTAAATGACGGTACCTATCGCACCCACATGGTCTTCCGCGAAGTCGAAGTTCCCGAAGTAGGGCCAACGGATCGCTCACCGGCGCCTGGGGGCACAAGTTTTGGAATCGGCTTCCGGTTTAATGTCGCTATTCCTGTAGTCGTTTCCGTTGGTGAGTACAGCGGCGCTATCGATGTCGAGTCAGCAAGTATTGAAGCGAATGAATTACAGGTAAAACTCCGCCGAGAAGGTAACGCTGATGCCGCCGTGCGCATGTCTGCAGAATGGGTTATGCCGGACGGAGTGACTCGAGAAGTTGTGCCCGAATCCGTCATACGCATATATCGTGAACGTGATTGGATCCTGAGAAGTTTCGAGCCAGCATGGCCCAATGAGCGCCAACCAAAGGAAGGCAATCTCAAAATCAAGCTGATGCCGGAATCGCGGAGCGATACCGATGTACTCGACGAATTTGTCGTCTCTTTGCAGTAATTTGCATCGGCTTTCTGAAACACTAAAACGTCTTGCCAGTGTTCGGGCTCTGTGCCTTTCGGCCAGCCTGCAGCTATTGAATATGCCGCTCCAGGCACAGCAATTGCCTGCAATTGACCCTGCGTCAGGCGACGCTTTGTACGCGCAGGCCTTCGCCGTGCCGGAGGTCGAGCGCACGTTTGATGAAACGTCAGGTCTGACCCGAGTTTTTCGGCCGGATGAACAGTCCGTCATTCTCGCGGTAAGGGTTGGCCGCACGTTGTTCGATGGCGAGTTCGTATTCGGATACAAACGGCAGCGCGGCGACGTTGTGGTGGGGCTCGGGGCGATAAGCTCCGTCTTATCCTTTCCCATTCAGGTCGATCCCTACGCTGGCACGGCCGAAGGCTGGTTCCTGGCTGAAGACCGGACTTTCCGTTTGAGCGTTGGGGGTGAAATTGTTGTCTCTGACGGCCAAGTTCTTCCCTATGCTGGCGGCGACATAGAACTGCATGATGACGACATCTATGTCACCGTCGCTCAGCTTGCAGAATGGTTTCCTTTCGAGGTTCAACCCGATCTGTTGCGACAAGTGCTGTTGATCGATCCTGACGAGCCGCTCGCGTTCCAGCAGGCTCAGCAGCGCCAGGCTCAGGGGAGTCTCCTGGCCAGTGGGAGCGGTCCCGACCGTGATGAAACGGGTGCCATTAAAGTGCCCTATCAGTGGGCTGCCGTCCCGGCCATTAACATCACGACGTCGGGATCCGTCTCCGAGAGCGGTGGGGAAACGTCGACATTCGGTACCTTCAGCGTTCAAAGTCAAGGCGACTTGCTCGGGTTCTCGTCCTCACTAAACGCCTTCGCGACATACAGTGACAACCGGCGCTTCAGTCTCGACACGTTCGACGTCCTTCTGCAACGGGAAGATCCGTCGGCTAAACTTTTAGGTCCGCTCAAAGCATCGACCGTCGCGCTGGGCGACATTCTCATGCCTGCCGTCCCGATCCTCGCCACCGTGCGTCGTGGCCGGGGGGCTTACGTTTCAAATATCGGGTCCAATCGGGTGTCGCAGGCCGATGACTTTGTGCTCATCGGCACGGTGCCGCCCGGGTGGGATGTCGAACTTTATCAGGATGACCGGCTGGTCGGATTCCAAACCATCGGCGGTGACGGGCAGTATGAATTTTCGACCTTGTTTCTGCGCCTCGGGGCCAATGAATTCCGTATCGTTGCTTACGGACCTAACGGTGAAGTCGACGAGCGTATAGAGCGCGTGTTTCTGGGGCCCGGCCTTTTGTCCGCTGGGGCGCTTGCCTACGAGATTGGGGTCGTTGAATCCTCAGATACGTTGCTGAGTGTCGGCGGCAGCCAAGCGTTGGATGATGAGCCGGCTGTGGTTGCGCGTTTCGAGTACGGTGTAACCGATATGTTTTCAGTCGTTGCCGGGGGGTCATTCGGCACCGTTGGCCGTCGCTCCGGCCAGGTTGCCTTATTCACCGGCGTGCGCGCGAGCCTCGGCAATGTGTACACGTCGATCGATGCTGCCGCGGAAGAGCAGGGGAGCTACTCCGTCGCCACCGAACTGCAAACGCGATTTGGCGAGATCGATGTATCCGCGGCACACCTTCAGCGGTTTGACCCGCCGGCTGACGGCGCGGCCCTTAAATCCGAAACTGTGATCGGCTTTGGCCATCGTCCAATCAAAATTTCGCGTCTCGGTATTGGTCAGCGGCTCGAAGCGTCTCGCGAAAAAAGTCTGGGCCAACCAACCACATACGGCGTCGACCACCGCCTGTCCCTGAACTTACTGGGATGGAGCGCGAGCAACTCAATTGGATTCAATTGGTTTAGCGGTACCGGCGTGCCGAAGGTGATTTCAGGGACCTTTGCAGTACGCGGTCAGGCGAAAGGGGTTTTGTACCGTTTACAGGCCGACTACAGCCCGACCCAAGATAAGTTTTTGCAAACGGCATCGTTCCAGGCGCGCAAGCGTTTCGGGCGGGATTTTACGGCGACGATGGATATCGACAGGGAGTTCGTCAGCAAGAACACTTTGTTCGGTCTCGACCTCAGCATTGCGTTTGCCAAGGTCTCTGTCGGATTCGAACCGTCAATCGACACCCGGGGCAACTATGCCGTCGGGCTAAACTTGCGGACCACGCTGTTGCCAAAAGACCAGGCTCTCAGTTACCGCTTCGCTGGAGCGCAAGAGCGCACTGGCGCAACCATCCTTGGCGTGCGGGTCTTCGTCGATACCGACGGCGATGGTGTATACGACGACGGAGAAGCGCCGTTGCCCAATATTGTCGTGTCGGGAACCCGCCGGCGGGCGGAAGCAACGACGAATTTTGAAGGTGTCGCCTGGGTGCCGAATCTTCTCCCCGGTCCGCAAACTTTTATCACTGTGGATCAGCGCACGCTGCCGGACGTGACCTACCGTCCCGCCGACAGCCACGTCGTTGTGCAAACCCGGCCCGGGGTGCTGCCGATTATCGATTTCCCGGTAAAGGTATCCGGCGAGGTAGACGGCTTCGTGCTTGAGGACATCACCGCTGATCTGGCCAGTGAGGTGGGTGTTGCGCGCGCGGAAGTGCTGTTGCTTGACGAGTCGCGCCAAGTGGTCGCCCGGACCCGCACCGAGTTCGACGGCTATTACTATTTTTCCGAGCTGCCGCTCGGGGACTACCGGGTTCAATTCAATGTGCCCGCTTCGCGGGCAACTCAGTCCGGACAAATTGCCGAAGTGTCTGGTAAAGCCTTGCAATATAGGGACATCTCTCTTACCGCAGAGCAACCATTTGTGGCCGATATCAACTTTGAGGCTCCATAAAAACGCAAAATACTGGGCTTATGTTGAACGCCTAGCGAACGCTACATTCTCGCAACAGTAGATATTTTTGAGTCGACAAGATACTTAACCAAATCTTAAATTTGTTAGTATCTAGGCTCATGAATTTATCCGCTTATCGACTTTGGCGATTAACGGCACTTTTCGGGGCTTTCCTCACCGGTGCCAGCGGTCCCTCATTCGGCCAAGATAACGGGGTGTCATCCGCCCAAGTTCAGGCATCAGTCTCCCTCCGGCAGATCGTATCCATCCAGCCCAGCGTCGTCTTCGAATTCGGCGATCTCGCCGACGTCCTTGCTGCCAATGGGGTGCTGACCATCGGGGCTGACGGACAATTCACTATTGATCCACAGTCTTTCACCTCCGTGCCATTGCCAGCGAATGGCCAGTTCGATGTCACCGGGGCGAATGGCACTGCTGTGGATATCGCCTGCGATTTCGAAACCCTTCTGGCTGATTCAGACGATTTCTTTTCGCTAAACGTATTAGTGAGTCAGGGCATAGCGGACGCCGCAACGGCTTGCAGCGGTCTGGACGAGCCTGTGCTGACCGTTTCGCAAGATGGTCCATCTCCTATTTCGGTCGGGGGGCAAGTCAACCTCCCCATCGGTATCCAAACGGTCTCCGAGGAGGAGCTTGACGCTCTTCAGCGTGACGCCGCCGCGACCTTCCTCGCGATCTTTCAATAGACTGAGCTAAAAACCCCTGATCCCTTGCCCTCGTTGACGCGTTCGGCGCAGTCTTGCGCAGTTCGCAGCGCGCGCGATGATCGAGACGGGGGGCTCATGTCAAAACTTCTACGCATAACAACTTCGATTGCATTTTTCGTCTTCGTGGTGCCTGCCCAAGCAGAGCGGTTCTCGATTGTTGAGGCCAGCATCGAGGACATCCAACAGGCTCTGGAGGCAGGGGAGGTCACCTCTCATGAGCTGGTCACTCAGTATCTTGTCCGCATGGGAAAGTATGAAAACGAGATCAATGCATCGCTTGCGGTCAATCATCGTGCCCTCGACGTTGCCGCTGAGCGTGACCAAGAACGCGCCGCCGGTCAGGTGCGGGGGCCGCTGCACGGCATTCCCATTGCCATCAAGGACAACATTCACACCACCGATATGCCCACAACTGCGGGCACGTTGGCCCTGGCGGGATTTATGCCTCCTTACGACGCAACGCTCGTCGCTAATTTGCGGGAGGCCGGGGCGATCATCATTGCCAAGACCGTGTTGACGGAAATGGCCAATTGGATGGTGCTGGGTATGGCCAATAATTACTCGGCTATCGGTGGCTATGCCTTCAACCCCTATGACATACGGCGTGAAGTTCGTCCGCCTTTCAACGACGGCCGTGGCGTGCTGCCAACAGGCAGCTCGTCGTCGGGCAGCGGTACTGCTGCCAGCTTTTGGGCCGCGAACGTCGGTACGGAAACGACCACTTCCATCATTGGGCCTGCGTCTGCTGCGATGCTCGCTGCAGTTAAACCCACCGTTGGCCGGGTCAGCCGCTGGGGCGTGATTCCTGTCACCTACGATCAGGATACCGCCGGCCCGATGACGCGTACCGTGACCGATGCCGCCATCATGCTCGGCGCCATGGAAAGCGCGTCCCCCGACCCCAACGATCCCGCGACAGGCATTTGCGCGCCACCGCCCAACCGCGACTACACGCAGTTTCTCGACAAAGATGCTCTCAAGAGCGCTCGCATCGGTGTGCCCCGCGCCTGGTTCATCGAGCGGTACACCTTGCCGCGGGCTGGAGGTCCCAGCGGCGGACTGCCCGCTGATCAGATCGCTATGATGACCGAGGCGATCGCCATCCTGCGCGATCTCGGCGCGACGGTCGTTGATCCCGCTGACATTCCGAGCGCCGTTGCCGAGGACTGGAATGAAAACGTCCTTGTGCGTAGCTCCTGTTCGCGCGGACCATTATTCAAGGGCAACGACGATGAGTGTTCGGTCGTTCTCAAGTACGGATTCAAACGCGATATCAATGACTGGCTGGCAAGTCTCGGCGATGCCGCGCCGTTCGCTAATCTCACTGAAATGCGCGCCTGGAACCTCACCAATGAGAACCTGGGCACATTGCGCTATGGCCAAGGTTCGATGGACATCTCAGATGAGATGGACCCCGACCTTTTGGAAGACCGCCAGCGTTATGCGCGCGACCGCGCCGACGACATCCGGCTTGCCGGCGAGGAGGGCGCTGACGCCGCCCTCAAGGCACACAATCTCGATGCCCTTATCTTTGCCGGCAGCCGCGGCAGCAGTTTTCTGGCGAAAGCGGGCTATCCCTCTGTCACTGTGCCGTTTGGACTTGTCGAAAATGGCTCAGGCTTTCCAGAGGGCTTTGACCCCAAACCGGCGCCGCTGGGCGTGACGTTCAGCGGCACAGCGTGCAGCGAGCCCCGCCTTCTGGCGCTTGCCTACGCCTTCGAACAAGCGACGCAACGCCGGGCCGCGCCAAACTTAGGCTATCGGCGAGGTTCGCTCGTCCCAAACCCATAACCCTATGCCATGTATAGCTTTTTTAGCGGTAAACCTGTATGAACCATCGCATCTAGGTTGAGTTGGCGTGGGCCAACAAACCTATTCAGATCAAGTGCGCGGCTGGCGGTGATGGGTTCGAGAATGTACGAGATCGTTTCCGAGATTGAGCGGCCGTCTGCGGACCTCATCGCGCAGGCGAAGGATCTTTACGTTTGTCTGGTCGGCTGCGAAGTCGGCCCCCGTTATGTCATGGATCCCGGCATCAAGCCGCTTGAACGGGAGTGGCGGGTGTGCGGGCCGGCGGTGACGGTCCGTCCCGAGCATACCGACGATGTGATGATGTCAATCATGGCCGGAAAGTACGTCAAACCTGGCGACGTACTCGTGGTCGACGCCGCTGGTGACACGCGCGCTGCAGCATTTGGCGCGTCAATGGCCAACGGCATAAGAGAAGTGGGTGGCGTTGGCATCATTGTCGATGGTTACGTCCTCACCTCTGAAGTCATCCGCAAGCGTGAGAACATTCCTCTGTTTTGCCGGGGCACAATTCCGCGCGCCAACAAATCCGAGAAGCCAGGATGGATCAACGTGCCGGCAATCTGCGGCGGCGTGATCGTCAATCCCGGCGATGTCATCCTGGGTGATGAAGACGGTGTCGTGGTGATTCCGCAGGACTGGCTTGCGGATATCATCAAAGCGACGGCTGGAGATCGAGACGATGGTGCCAAGCGGCCGGACGGCGGCACCTATCCGCCCCGGGAGGATCAAGACGAACCCTACTACGCCCGTAGCAAAGTCGAGGAACGCCTCAAGAAGATCGACGGCATCACCTGGCGTTGACCCGGCCAGACCAATCTATGCCAGCAGGTCTGGATGATCCTGCGCGACGCGGTCCAACAACCAGTCATTGATATCATCCGCACGCTCGAACTTCCGTCCATGCAGCCGCCAGCTGATGATGCCCGGTGTTCGGCCCATCTTCATCCACGACCTCCAGCTGTTCAGAGTCGTGTAAGACAAGGTCGATGGAACGAAGGCTTTGTCCATATCTTCCAGGTCTGCGATCAGTGCCGCATGACTGGCCAGTGAGTTGGAAATGCGAAAAGGCCCGCTCCACTCTCGCTCATCCTCGTACCGCTCTTTTGGGTTCGGAAACTTTACATAGAGTTCTTCGCTGCCCCAGGCGGTATCGCCCACGACCGTCGCAGGCGTAATCACACCGTTGTATTCCAGACCCTCAGGCCGGCGGCTCAGCTGCGGCAGCACCGACGTGGTCGTGAAGATGCTCGACTGACCCGACCGGTAATGCTGCGGCTGCACGGTCAGGCCATTAATCGGGTTGTCCCACTCGTCAAGAATATCTGTCGTGCCGTAAGCCGTGTGATAGCCGGCCTCTTGCATCGTATAGAGATACGTTCCGTCCGGTTGGCGTTCGCACTTGCCCCAGCTCATACCCTCGATTCCCATCGCTGGAATCGCATTCTCGCCTTCCGGTTTTACAAAGAATGTGCCCGAGTACCGGGTGAAAGACCTCTTGCCATCCCCGCGGTTCCGCATCCGCACATAGGCATCCAGGTTTTGCTGTGGGTCGCTGAAGTCGATCGAGCTTGCAGCATGGGATCGCGTGGCCGCGACGGACAGTGATGCCGCCCCAGCGGCGAAGAGCGTTCTGCGGGACAGAGTCATTTGAGCCTCCTATTCGGCGCGCGGCGGGGCAGGGGTGCGATCACGCATGAAGCGCACCAATCCGGGCACGCTGGGTTTAATTTCTGTTGGCGCAGTGAGGAAGTCGGGATTCCGCTCTTCGACTGTCGCCACAATATCTTGCGGCAAATCATCCAATCGCGAGGCGCTCCCGGTAAAGCAGCGGAACATAAAGAAGCCTGGCGCATTGCCCATCAGCATGAAGGGCTGCCAAGGCCGCACGTGAACCCACTTGCCCGACTCATCGATCGACGTCAGGTCTGGGTTCTGCATATCGGCGAGGGAGCACACATAGCTGGTGCTGTCGGTGATGCGTACCATCGGTCCAGCGCTTTCACGCACCCACACTTCCGGGTCGAGCGGATTCTTTGCATACAGATGGGCATGCTGTTCGGCGAACAGCATGTCGCCCGCGACTTGCCAGTCGAGCAGATAAGGTTCTGGTTCTTTCTCAGCTTCAACCGGGTCGTCGTACAACCGTGCACCTCGCAGAACGGGTTCCAGTGGCCGATTGATCTGCGGATTGGCAATGTGCAGGACTTCGACTTCCTCGTCGGTATATGGATTGACCCAGGTGTCGAGCACTTCTCCGGTGTCGAGGTCATAATAGTAGCCGCACTCGCGCCGCACGTTGGTGAAGCCCGGCTTGTCTTCGAAGGGGATCAAGCGGCTCGATCCCAGTCCCATGATGCCAAACAGGTCCCGCCCAGCTTCGCTGGGGCGGAACCCCATGCCAACGCCGCGGTACCAGCCATGCTTTTGCTTCGACAGGTCCAGGTCGCCGACGATGCGGGCCATCGCCAGCATATTGCCTTCGCCGGTGGTGAGGTCGAGATAAGGGCCGGTCAATGAAGCCGATGTCGCGGCATGAACTTCTGTTCCAGCGGCCGCAGTCGCCGTGAGGCCAGCCGCAGCGGTGAGCGCGCTGCGACGTGAGATGTGTGTGTTTGTCTCTGTCATTTGAGAGCTTGAGTCCCTGCTATGAGTGTTTGTTCGATATAAGAGCGCAATTCATATGCGTCTTCATTGTCGTCGAGAAAATCGACTTCCTTTGTGCTGACAAGGGTGTCGCCGGTGCGCGTTCGGACGTAGCGCAGAACCGCCGGCCGTCCCTCGTATTCCTCTCGACCTTCGGGTGAGGCGATAACGGTTGTCCAATGCGTGTCATCGATCAAATCAGCGGATATGACGGCGAAGCGGTAGTCCCGCTGTGGCCCGCCGGCAAAGTAAGGGGTTACGATGTGTCCGGTTTCCGGGTCGGCGTACATCACCGTCACCGAGCTGTTCTCGCCCTGATCGGAGACAAACGTTTCAATGCGGGTGAGGCGCGTCCCGCTGGGCACCGCATCCCACGAAGACAGTAATATCACCGTCGTCGGATCAGAAGACTCTGCAGAATATATGTCGATATAGCCACGCCACTCGCCCTCTTGCGTCGCCCAGGCTTGCAAGACATCTGCCGCATCAGTGGCGAAAGCAGGGCTGGAAAGCACGAGGCATGATAAGAGGACATGTAATCGGGCCATACCGCATTATTCCTGAAAGGAGGCCCGCCGCCCAGTGTGGTTTGGGCGGCGGGAAAATTCGCTCCTGGTCAGGAGCGAGGGGAGATGGCGCTTAGAGTGTTACCAGGCGTAGCTGGCGCGCACTCCATATTGCGATTTTGGCGCCGCGTTCAGGGCAAACGCAGCACTGCCGAATGGGTGGAAATCGCCTGTGCCAGTGCCACCGCGCGGCGTGTCATCGTCGAGTATGTTGCGGCCGTAGGCGAAGATCGACCACTCTTCCGTTTCGACACCAATGCGCGTGTCGACATTCCAATAGGAGCCGAACCAATGCAGTTCGTTCACATCGATGTAACGTTTGGCTTGGTACTGGGCATCAACTTCGGCAAACGCATCCATATCGCTTGTAATGGGGACCGTATAGCCAATCGTGCCGCGTAAGCTGTGTTTGGGCGAACGCTCGATCGAATTCCCGTCAGCGATGATGTTACATCCTGGCGCTCCGTTAACGGTGGTCGCTTCACACACCCCGGCTAAAGCGACTGAAACGGCAGACGTCGCGAAGTTGGTGAAATCCTTGTACTCGCTGTCGAGCAAGGTGTAGCCGAAACCAAGCGACAGATTGTCGGTTGGAGCTGCAGTCAGGTCGATCTCCAAACCCAGAACTTCCGAGTCAGCCGCGTTGACAGTTTTGCCGGTAACACCGTTCGGAGAGTCATCATCCGGGATCAACGTCTGGAACTGCTTGTCGGTGTAGTCTAGCAAGAACACCGATCCATTCAGCTGCAAGCGCCCGTCGGCCCAGGTTGTTTTAGCGCCAAGTTCATAGTTCCAAAGTTTCTCGCGAATATACCGGGCGTTGTTCAAGTCCGGTGCTGCCACGGTCGAGAAACCACCCGGTTTCACTCCCTTTGAGATCGTTGCGTACAGCAACGCATCATCCGTCGCTTCGTACTCCAGGGTTAGCTTCGGGGCAAAAAAGTCTTCCGAGGCCGAGGCATTGAACTGGGTTCCAGGACCCGTGATCCCACCCGCGGGCCCGAACACTGAGACGGCCACAGTGCCTCCGGAAAACCACTGGTAGTCAAAGGATTCATCGGAATACCGGGCTTCGAGCGACACCGCAAATTGGTCGCTGATGTCGTATTCGACGATGCCATACACAGACCAGTGTTCCGTGTTTCGGAAGACTGGCTGAGACACCTGCGGGTTGGCCAACTGGGTATTCAATTCGGCAGATGACAGGCCGGGCAGACCGACCACGACCGTGATGACGTTCCGCGCATCCATGTCGTAGTTTTCATCCCAGTACAATCCGCCTATAGCCCAGCGGAGGCCATCGGACTCAAGGTCGCCGATGCGGATTTCCTGGTTGAACTGTTCGGCTGTCGTGCTGGCGTCAGACAAAAAACTGCTGCCGAGGGGCTCGGCTACTCCGCCAGGGGTCGGGAAGAGCACCGGAGCGGCTGGAAGTCCGAAGAAATCGGTATCGACGCGGTACTCACCGTCCACCTTGCTGTAGCCGGTCCAAGTGTTCAGCCTAATACCGCCGAGGTCGTACTCGGTGAGCAAGCTGGTGTAGAGAGCTTCTGTCTCTGAACCTTCGTAATCTTCCCCTGTTAGGGGATCCAAGCTCAGGGCGATCGATGTTGGCGCCAGCAGTTCGCCCGGCGGCGCTTGGTTTAGAACGGCCGGGAAAATGCCCTGGTCGATCAGTGGCTGCGCGCCGGCCGGCATGGGCAGGGGAGCCGTACCGCCGTTGGCAAAGCCCACGTAATACTGCGCTGCTGGTCCTGCCTCATCTTCCGAGTACGACACACGCGCGTCGACTGTGAACTGCTCGTTGGGCGTAAACCGGGCCGCAATGGCACCGCCGATGCTTTCATAATCACCGACTTTTTCACCCGAAATACTATTGGTGTAAAAGCCGTCGTGCTGGGCGTAGGACGCGTTGACGCGAAGGGCCAGAGTGTCTTCCACAACAGGGCCGCTGACACTGCCGGTGAATTCAAACTGACCGTTGTTGCCAACGTCAGTAAACACGCGGCCCTCGAATTCATCGGACGGTTTCTTCGACACCTAGTTGATGGCGCCGCCAAACGCGACGCGGCCGTAAAGAGCGCTCTGGGGACCTTTAACAACCTCAATGCGTTCGACATCAACGAGGCGCAGGTTGACTCCGATCCCACCACCACCGGTCAGCAGGGATTCTGACGACACATCAATGCCATCCAGCAGTACGCCAATGGGCTGGCGGCCGCGGGTTGCCGACAAGCCACGGATCACCGGGCGGGTATCTTGCGGCACGAAGGCTGTTTCGAACACCAAGCTCGGAGTCAGTTTGGCGACGTCATCAATGGAGCGGATGCCGTTTTTCTCGATAAAGTCGGCGGAAAAGGCCGTGATGCTCAGCGGCACGTCCTGCAGCGATTCCTCGCGCTTACGTGCTGTGACAACGATTTCCTCCAGAGCCGTCTGTTGGGCGAGAGCCACTTCGGGCACCATCAGCAAGGCTGTCAGCGCCAGAGCACTCACGTTTCCGGATAACCGCGTCTTAGAGATCCCTGAAAAAGTTTTCGTCATCGCCATTCCCCTAATTGAATATCAGCCCTATTTAGGCGAGCGTATTTGGCTGCTGACGAAGATGAGCGGCAATTTCAATTACTTTGTGCCGTTTCAAGTATCGTGAAATGGCAAAATGGGGCGGATTACTGAACGAGTCCCCTTCAAGAAGCGTGAATGGGTCAACAAAGTCACCCCTTTCTTAGGGCTTTGAGCAGATCGAATCGGCTATGGGCACTGGCACTGACATAGATCATTCTTCCGGGCGGCGCATGACGCCGTTTTGGATTGCGGTCTACGCATTGGCCGTTCCGGTCGTTATCGGCTTTGTCTCAGGTGTCAACGAGGGCGGTAGCGCGCGCATGGTCTCCAAGGAGTGGTATATCCTGCGCTACATTTTCCGTGGCATTTTGTCCTGGTGGGTGTCGATCAGCGTTATGTATGTGTTGGTCGCGGTTTTGAAGCCATGGAATCCGCGCTTCATTACCCTATTGTTGATCGTGCCCGTGTTCACCATCGTGCTGAACGCACCCCTATCCCTAATCTGGCAACCTTTGTTCGCGCCTTACCTAGCCGAAGGGTCCCAATTCTATCAGCTCTGGCCATGGCGCTATACCGACCCGGACTATCTCACCGAAGGTTTGCTTGCGCTTCTGACAAACGAGGTTATTTGGGTGTCCTTCAATCTTGCGCTGTGGCGTGGGTTAGGTTTTCGCCTTTACGGATATGCGCCGCCGGCTGCGGTGCCAGCGCCAGTTGACCCACCTGTCGGTGACGAAACCCTTTCGGTGTCCCGCGGCCACGCACCCGCATTCTTTGATCGTTTGCCACCTGAGATCGGCAAAGACATTGTCGCCCTCGAAGCGCAGGAGCACTACACCCAGGTCTACACCGGGGAAGGAACAGCGCTCATACTGTATCGGTTTGGAGACGCGGTGAAGGAGATGGCGCCCGGGCAAGGCCTCCAAGTTCACCGGTCTTTTTGGGTGAATACCGACGCTATCTATTCTGTTGACCGCTCGGGGCGTAGCTACGAACTCACGCTAAAGAATGATCTCAAGGTGCCGGTGAGCAGGTCCTACAAAGTCAAGGTTGATGAGTTGAATCTATAGTTCGCGTCGACGTGACTGCTGTCCGCGCGGCGGTTCTTTTTTCTCCGCAGCCTTTTCAATTGGCGCAATCTCAAGTCTAGTTGGTATATGGCCTGGCGAAGCAGGTGATTGATCACTGCGAGCCAGCAGAAACGGTGACGAAACATGTCAGACGATCCAAACCAAGACCCCAACAAGAAGAAACGCGATCCCGTGCCCCTGTGGATCATGGCCGCATTGGTGCTCACCGTCATCGCAATCGTCTGGTACGGGCCCGACTGAGTCATCTCAGACGCCCAATCAGACACCCTATCAGGCACCGAAGAGCTAAACCGGTAGAGTCAGCCCCAACCAGCGGCCCAGCGACAGCGCTGGCGTAAGCATCATGCCTGGGGTAAACACCGCGCCAAGTGTGGCGCCGCTGCCCATGACTTCACCCGCCGCATAGAGATTGGGAACGGGCTCGCCATTTTCTTTGAGAACCCGGCACTGGTCGTCAGTAACAATACCCACGGACGATGTTGCCGAGCTTCCCAGGTGAATAATGGCATAGTACGGCGCACTTTCGATCTTGCGCGGCATGTATGAGCGACCGAACTCCTCATCTGTACCGCTTTCCACTGCCGCATTGTACTTGGCGACCGTACGCACCAAGCCGCTGGGGTCGATCTCTGCTTTCGCTGCCAGTTCTTCCAGCGTGTCAGCGGTGTGGAACATGGGGTGACTGGCGAAGTGCTCATGCATCTTCTCCAAGGACCACCCTGATAGGCCGGGCTCGCTCGACAGCAGAATTTGTTCGTCGAAAACGATGGCGTAGCGGAACTTATCTTGTGCCGCCAAAGCGGCCGCGCGCACCTCTTGGTAATACTCGTCTTCGCGGATGAACCGTTCGCCGGCGTTATTGACCCAAATCTCAAAGGGTTGGCGCGCCTGCGGACGGGTCTCGAAGCGTGCGTAAACGTTGGCTGGAAATTCCGCCGCGGTCAGAATCGATCCGGTGCCGCAACGATGCAGTTCGACGCCGCGCAACGTGCCGCCAACGGAGGTCGCCAACTCCAGACCTTTGCCTTGGTTGCTGGGGTAGGACCCGACGGAATACGCAGGCTGCCCGATCAGGTCCTCAAACAGATCAGGGTTCATGGCATAGCCACCCGTGCTGATCAGGATGTGCTTGCCGCTGAAGTCCTTTTCGCCCTCAGGTGTTTGAACGCGTACCCCGGTCACCGCGCCGGAGGAATCCGTGATCAAAGCGGTAGCGGTTGAATTCAATAGAGTCTGCACACGCCCGCTTTCCAGTTCCGGCTCCAGCTCCGCACGTACGACCGCGAGGATGTCGCGTCCGGCGTTCTCACCCCAGATGTAGCGCGCTGTCGTATAGGTTGGGCGTCCAGGGTCTGATCCCGTCACCGGGTGGCCGGGCAGGGGTGTCAGGCCGTTGTCGAGCAGCCAATTCAGCGTGTCTGGCGCTTCATCTACTGTGCGCCGGACGATGCCCTCGTCACACAGTCCTTCGGTGATGCGCATGATGTCGGTGAAGTGGGCATCGGGACTGTCGATGATGCCTTGTTCCTGTTGGATGCGTGTACCGCCGCCACTGACTTGTCCATTGGCGAGGTGCAGGGTGCCGCCCACGTCATCCGCAGCGTCGATCAAAAGGACGGTCGCGCCCCGGCGGGAGGCAAAAATAGCTGCCGGCAAACCGGCTGTTCCCGCGCCGATAATCAAGAAATCGTAGGTCATCCTGTCCGCTTCTCTGCTGTGAGCCCGCGAGCTGGTCGACGCAGCCATCCCTGCCGCTGCCACCGAGCCCATGAATTGCCGTCTTTCCATGCTCATGTCCGTCCTAACCGCCTCAGTCTTCAGGTGTGGTCTCTGCCTTAGCTGTACCGCCGCGAGGCCGGATTATGGTAAGGCCGCGATAATTGGTCCAGACATTCTCACCCCATCGTTCGGCGGACTATCGAATCGTGAACATGTGGGTTTCGGGCAGAAGTGCCTTGAAGGCGCCCCTTTTTTCACTGAGGGTGAATGAGCAGGGGGCGAATTGGAGGGCAACGGTCAACTGGTGGCGAAAGCGCGGCGCATTATCGAAGACTTGGATGGGCGCATGGTATCCCCCGCCACGGCGCGGGACCAACTCCGCTTAAAAAAAACAGTGGCAGGCAACGTTATGACACGATGGTTTATGGGGGTGATCGCCTTTTTGGCGCTTGTCCAAGTGGCCGAGGCCGAAACCCTTGTTGTGGGACATCCAACACCTGCCGTTTCCGGGGCCTACCCATTTGCCCGTGACGAAGGCGGTGGCGTGCGCTTTGCCATCTACGATGCGCTCACGTGGCTTAATTTCGAAGGCGGCCTTGAGCCTGCGGTCGCGCTGAGTTGGGAAAATGAGTCGCCGACAGTCTGGGTCTTCAAACTGCGTCCCGGAGTGACCTTCAGCAATGGCCGGGCGGTAGATGCGGACGCTGTCGTCGGCACGCTCGCGGCGATGTACGACCCGGACGTCAATCATCCCCGCACCGCCGACGTCGGTCAGCTTGAGAGTTTCGCGGCCCGCGATGCCATGACCGTTGAGGTGGTTACGCCTGAGCCTGATCCTTTGTTGCCACAGCGCCTGTCACTGGTGCCCATCATCGATCCCGATGTCTGGGCGGAGGTTGGCCAGGCAGAGTTTTCAAAAAGTCCGGTGGGGACGGGCCCCTACGTGATTGAGTCCTGGGGCAGCAACAACACCCGTCCCGTTCTCACCGCCCGCGATCATGCCTGGCGTCCGGCCCAGCAGATAACCCGTGTCGAAGTCAAAGTGGTGACCGATGTCAGTGCCCGTGTGACCGGTCTGATCACCGGAGAGTTCGATATCGCCATCGGTCTTGGCAGCGACGACATCCCGCTTCTTGAATCCAATGGGTTCGAAGCCAAGGTGCTCGGCAGTCCGGATATTTTGTCCATCGCCTTGCGCACCGTGCGCGATGATGACTCGCCCATCAAAGATGCCCGGGTCCGCCGCGCCTTGAACTACGCGGTGAACAAACAGGCGATCGTCGATTTCATTCTCGGCGGTACCACCCGGCCGGCGCACCAACCCTCAAGCCCGGGATTGATCGGCTACAACCCGGACGCGGAACCGTTCGACTACGACCCTGAAAAGGCCAGGCAGCTGTTGGTCGACGCCGGGTATGCCGATGGTTTCGATCTCAAGTTCTACGTCTACGGCGGTCTGCTCCCGGGCGATACGTTGATCTTTCAACAGGTCGCGCAGGATCTCACGGCGGTGGGCGCGCGCACCGAACTGCGCCAGATTTCTTTCCCCGACTACGTCCGCCGTCTGTTCGCCGCCGATTGGGATGACGCGGACGGTTTTTCCATCGGTTGGATGAACCGCATCCTATGGGACCCGCAGCGCTCCTATGAGCAGTTCTCCTGCGGTTACACCGCGCCATTTTACTGCGACGAAGGAGCCATGCCGCTGATCGCTGCCGCGCGTACCGAGATGGACCCCGAGCGCCGGGAAGACCTCATGCGTGAGCTTGTACTGCGCCTGCGGGATCAAGGTGCGGCCTTGTGGCTGGTCGAGTTCTCAGGGCTGGTCGCGTACAAGCCTGAGCTGGACATCCCCAATTTCCGCATCGACGGCTCGCTGTTCGACAAGGTGACGGTCAAAGCCGAGTAGACGCCCCTACAATCACCGGTCCAAACGCCGTTGGCGGACGCAAAAGCTGCCGTTAAACTCTCCCAGGAACGCCCACCACATGGGCCGATATTGGGGAGAAACGCACATGACATTTTCCATTCGAAAGTCCGCCATCGGACTAGGCGCCGCCTTATGCCTTGGCGTGGCGGCGTCCGCCGTTACGGCACAAACACCTACGCTGGTCCAGCCCGACGGCAGCTATCCCACCGTGCCGCTGGAAAAAGACGTGGTTGTCGTCAAGGTGGTCCAGAACGCGCCGGTCAATCTGCAAGACGCGCCGAGCATCGAAGAGGGCCTCGCCACCAATGTTGAGCGCATGGCCTATTGGATTGATCAGGCGTGCACCAACGGCAAAAAGCCCGACTTCATCTTGTTCAATGAATTTCCGCTTACCGGCTATTCGTCCGGGTCGCGCGATGAAAAACTCAAGTTCACCATTCAAATTCCGGGGCCTGAAACGGCTCGCATCGGCGAGCTGGCCAAGGCCTGCGACACCTACATCATCTTCGGCAGCTACGCGACGGACCCAGATTGGCCAGGACACATTCTCAGCCTCAATCCGGTCATCGGCCGTGATGGCGAGGTCAAGAAAGTCTATTGGAAATCACGCAACATCACCCGCCTGGGCGATGACGGAGAAATTCCCACCACAACGGTGGAGAACGTGCGCGACAAGTACCGCGCCATGTACGGCATCGAAGAAGAGTTTCCCGTTCTGATGACCGAGTTCGGCAACATTGCGGTTTCCACCGTGCAGATCGACCCAATGGTCTTCGCGGCCTTCGCCATGCGCGGCACAGAGATCATGATGCGTACGGCAACGCTGTTCTCACGCCTCGATGTCCGCGCCATCGCGTTCTACAACGACATGTACTCCGCCATGTCGAACATCACCTTCCCGCCGGAATCGGGCGTGCCCGCTGAGTTCGGTGGCGGTTCGCTGATCGTCGATCCAAGCGGCAAAGTGCTGGCCGAGGATCCGTCCAACAACGAAAGCTTCATCGAGGCCGAAATTCCCATTGCCGAGTTCCGTGCGAACCGGCGCATCCCGCGCTACCCGATGGAAGTCATCGCGCCGGTGTTCGATCAGTACGTCCAGGAGGTGCCGCTTAACCACCTCGACATGCCGGCCGACGAACTGCCGCAGTCGCGCATGGACATGAAAGACCTGCTCGACCGCAACAGCCGTTGGCTCAACAGCGACGGGTCCTGAGCCCGATTGCACTAAAACTGGCCGACATCGTCGTGTTACATTGAGCGGCTAGGATTTTTCCGACTCGGGCAGGGCATCTGATCCGCCCGAGTCTGGGGAGAGGGAAACCAAGGGCTGGCCATGCGTCTAACCGCAAAAACCTGGGCGTTGCTGGGGATCGCGCTGGCCGCGGTCATCGGCCTCTACCTGTGGCAGGACGACCCTGCCGCGCCCGCCCAGGCTGACGTTCAAACAACCCGCATCTCGCGTGAAACCCTGACCCGCGAAGTCATCGCCACCGGGGTGATCCGTCCGGTCGTGGGCGCCGAAATCAACGTCGGCAGCCGGGTATCCGGCATCGTCCGCAATCTGCCAGTCAAGGTCGGCGACACGGTTGAAGCCGGTGATTTGTTGGCTGAGCTGGACCCGACACCGTTTGAAGCCGTTGTCGCTCAGGCCGACGCGGAAATTCAGTTGGCCCGCGCCGAGATCGAACTGGCTGAGAGCAATCTTCGCCGCAAACAAAATCTCGCCTCCCAAGGCTACAGCCCTGAGGCCGATCTGCAGACAGCGTTGCGTGATCTGAATGTGGCCCGGGCGCGCTTGGCGCTGAACCAAGCCAGACTTGAATCAGCGAAAATCGATCTCGGCTACACCCGCATCACAGCGCCGATCAAAGGCGTGATCGCCGATGTCACCACCCGCGAGGGCGAGACCGTCGCCGCCAATTTTGCCGCGCCCACATTTGTCTCCATCGTCGACCTCGACCGGCTTGAAGTTCAGGCCTATGTCGATGAAACCGACATTGGCCGCGTGTTTGTCGGGCAGAAGGCGAAATTCGAGGTTGATACCTACTCAGACACCGAATTCGAAGCCACTGTCACGGCGATCAATCCGAAGGCCGAGTTGCAGAACGCAGTGGTCAACTATGTCGTGGTGCTGGACTTCGAAGGCCAGGATGGCCGCATTCTCCGCCCGGAGATGACCGCCCACGTGCGCGTGCAAATGGAGGCCCGGGAGAATGTATTGACCGTGCCGCGAAGTGCCCTGCGGCGGCAAAATGGTAGGGAAGTGCTGGTTGTCGAGCGCGACGGCGGCTGGTCGCAGCAGCCGGTCAGGACCGGATGGCGAACGGACCAGCGCGTCGAGATTGTCGACGGCGTGCGGGAAGGCGAACGTATCCAGCTCAATCCGAGCTGATCTGAGGAAGGACGCGGCAGGTGATACAGTTACGTGGTATTTGTAAGTCCTACGCGCGGCCGGATGAAGGCGCGCTCCAGGTGCTTAAAAACATCGACCTCAATGTTGATGAGGGAGAATACGTGGCCATTGTCGGGCCGTCCGGCTCGGGTAAGTCCACCCTTATGAACATTCTCGGTCTGCTCGATACACCTGATAGCGGGGAGTATACGCTGGATGGAGAACTGGTCTCCGGCCTGTCGTCGTCGAACCTCGCCAAGTTGCGCAACAGCAAGATCGGCTTTGTGTTCCAGCAGTTTCACTTGCTGCCCCGTACCAACGCCATTGAGAACGTCGAAATTCCATTGATCTATTCCAACGCCGACAATCCGGAACAGCGCGCCATCGATGCCCTCAAGCAGGTTGGTCTTGGCGAACGGCTGAAACATTATCCGGAAGAACTTTCGGGCGGACAGCAGCAGCGGGTCGCCATTGCCCGCGCCCTGGTGACCGATCCGGAAATTATCCTCGCCGACGAACCTACTGGCAATCTGGACAAAGCGTCCGGTGAAGACCTTATGGATCTGTTCGAAAAACTAAACGAAGGTGGCCGGACCATCATCGTCATCACCCATGATGAAAATCTCGCCAAGCGGGCGAAGCGGGTGGTGCGGATTGATGACGGCCGCCTCAGCGAATTGCGTGATGTTACTTCTGAACCCTCTCAGATTGGACCCCGTGAAACGAGAATTGGAGATGTGGCATGAATACGAAACTTCTCTTCGCCGGCAGTGCGCGGATGATGCTTCGCTATAAGATGCGCACGTTCTTTATGGCTATCGGCATCATTGTCGGTGTTTCTGCTCTGGTCTTTATGCGCGCCATGGGCGTCGGTGCCGAACAGCAGATGATGGAAACGGTCAACCGCACGTTTTCGACGTCGACCATCAATGTCGTTGCCGGTGGTGGCCATATGGGGCCGCGTCAGGGCGGGCCGGTGACGTCGCTCAAAGTCGAGGACTTCCGTGCTCTCGCCAACGAGATTCCGCGTATCCAGATGTGGGGGGCGATGCAATGGCTGCCGGGCCAGGACATTCGGTATCAAGGCAATACCCGGCAAATGAGTATCTACGGCTACACGGAGAACCCCTCTATTGTATGGCAACGCGGTGTTGTCAGCGGGGACTATTTTACCGAGGACGATGTGCAATCCGCATCACGTGTCGCGGTCATCGGGCAACGGGCCGCCGAAGCACTTTTCGGCAGTGAAGATCCCATAGGCAAGCAAATCCAGGTTGGGTCTGTTCCCTTGCGCATTAAAGGTGTGCTGGAACTGCAGGGGATCGACACCCACGGCGCCGATAAGGACGACGAAATACACGTCCCCGTCACAACCTTGATGCGCCGTCTGATGAATGTCGATCATGTGTTCGCCGGGCGCCTGGTTCTTGATAGTCCAGACGACATGGAAAGTGTCGCCGCCGACATCAAGCGCATTATGCGCGAACGTCATTCCCTGGCCGAGAATGAGCCGGACGACGTGGTCGTTATCACACCCCGGCTGGTTCAGGACATCGTCAGCAATGCCAACCGAGTGTTGTTGCAATATCTGCCAGCCGCTGCAGGTGTCGCGCTGCTGGTGGCCGGCATCGTCATTGCCAACATCATGCTGATCGCGGTGAAAGAGCGGGTGCCTGAAATCGGAGTGCGCAAAGCTGTCGGCGCCGAGGACGGGCAAATCAACTTCCAGTTCCTGAGTGAGACCGTCGTCGTCGCCTTGACGTCTGGTCTTATCGGGGCGGGCTTGGGGATCATCGCCTCTATGGGATACGGCAGTATCAGCGGGCAACCGATGGTGGTCACTCTCGGCTCTCTGGCGCTCGGCCTGGGCGCGGCCCTGGTTGTCGGTGTTGTCGCCGGGTTTATGCCGGCGCGCCAGGCCTCCGGACTGGATCCGGTCCACGCGCTCAGGTGAGGTGGGCCCAAAGTGAGGTGGGCCAAAAATCTTCGCTTTTCCGTCAGGGCCCTGAACCGTGCCCGTTCGCGTGCGCTCTTGTCGATCAGCGGCGTTGCCATTGGCATCGCCGCGGTCGCCATTCTCATCGGCGCTGGCGCCGGGGCTGAACGGGCGTTCCAGCAAAATCTTGAAAAGCTGGGAGAGAACCTGCTTGCGGTGAATGCCGCACGCACGGAGACAGACGCCCTGCGCGGTGCCAGCACCATGTACGAGACGCTCACCCTTCAGGACTGGGAACGTATCCGCGAGTTACCCAGCGTCAAGCGCGCCGCGCCTATTGCAGATGGCGGACGCACCTTGCGCGTCGGGCGCATCGCCCAGTCCTTCACCATCATCGGCACCACGCCTGAGTTCCAGGAGGCCAAGAAGTTCGAGCTGGTCGCCGGGCGCTTTATCGACAACGATGACATCGCCGACCGCCGCCGTGTTGCCGTGCTCGGCGCCGATGTGATTGAAGATCTTTATTTCGGCGAATGGCCGCTCGGGGAAACCGGCGCATCGGCAATGTGCCGTTTACCATTATCGGTATTCTCAAGAAGAAGGGGTTGAACCCGGATGGCACAAGCGATGACGGCCAGATCGTTGTGCCTGTGACCACGGCGCAGCGCCGCGTCCTCAATACCGACCATTTGTCGCGGATATTCGTTCAGGCGGTGTCCAAGCCCGCCATCGAGGACGTCCATGTCCAAGTGGCCTCTCTGCTGCGCGACGAACATGGCTTCAGCCGCCCGAACTACCGCGATGATTTTGAGATCCAGGATCAGGACGCCTTACTCGCAACGCAGGATGAAATGAGCGGTTCCTTCGGCCGTTTGACCCTCGGTCTGGCGGCCTTGGCGCTCGGACTGGGCGGAGTTGGTCTTCTCGCCGTGTCGCTGCTCAGCGTACGGGAACGCTATGGCGAGATCGGTCTGCGCATGGCCATCGGCGCTCTGCCGCGCGACATTTTGGTACAGTTTCTTACCGAGACTGTCTTGCTTGCCTTGCTCGGCGGGTTCGCTGGTATTCTGTTCGGCGGTGCCGTGATTCTCCTCGGCAATCAACTCACCGGCTGGACCATGGTGCTGACCTGGCAAGCGGTGGCCTACCCGTTCCTCATCTCGCTTGGGATTGCCGTCCTGTTCGGGGCCTTCCCGGCGCTGCGGGCAGCGCGCCTTGATCCGATAGTGGCTTTGCGCAGCACTTAAGGCACAGCCCACACACACGCGCGGTCTGCACCCGCCAACGGGGCGACCGGCACTGCCACAGACAGTAGGCCCGCAGAGTCCGTTGCTGTCACTCCGATGCGGCCTTCGCTATCAACCGATGCAACCACACCGGCCACACTGGCGCAGTCATTGAGGAGCGCGAGGCCATCATCTGCACCAAGCACAAATGCCGCCGTCGATAACGCATCTGCTGTGGTGGCGTTGGGCGCGATCACGGACACCGAGGCCATACCGGCCACCGGCCGTCCTGTGCGCGGATCGATGATGTGGCTATAGCGCACGCCGTCGTCTTCGAAGAAGCGGTCGTAGTCACCCGAGGTCGCCACGGCACCAGTCGACAACTCGACAGTTGATAACAGTGCCGCGTCGCGCGGATGCTGCAGACCGATCCGCCATGGCGTTCCGTCCGGATGGGGGCCGGTGACTCCAATCGTACCCCCTAGATTGATCATCGCGCTTGAGGCGCCACGCGCTTGTAAGGCAGCAACAGCACGGTCCACCGCATAACCTTTGGCGATGGCGCCGAAGTCCAGAGCCGTGCCTGGACGCAGGCGCACTCTGCCCTCACTCAACTCAACGCGGTCCATGCCCGTCGTCGCTGAAGTTGCGGCGATGTCGCTTTCGGACGGGCGGCGCGCGACGGCGATGTCATAGAAACCCCAAAGCTCGATCACGGGTTGCATGGATACATCAAAGGTGCCGCCGCTGATCTCCCAAAAGTGCCGCGATGCCGCGAGTACCTCCCGGGTTTGGGCGCTGACGGACATTTCTGCGCCGCCGGCGGACCCGTTCAGCACTGACAGTTCACTGTCCGCGCGGTACAGACTCATCAACCGGTCGATGGTCTCGATTTCGGCGAAGGCTGCATCGAAGTCCGCTGCGGCGTCCGCCTGCTGAGGCCGGTAGACCGTCATCTCTAGGGTCGTGCCCATGATGGCCCAGGCCCGCTTGTGGGCGGACAAAGAGGCGGCTGGATCGCTGCCGTCGCATCCGGCCAGCAATACGAGTGTCACCAAGATCGCCAGAATTCTATTCATATCTGTGACGCCGATGCGCAACGCAGCCCCTCCCCATCTAGGGGAGGGAAGGTGTTGTTTTGTCGGTTTCTTGACGCGCCCATTTGGCGATCATCAAGTGATGCACGCAGCGTGCTTTGTCGTCGTAGAGAATCTCGCAATCATCGCAGCGGACACATTCAGCCAGAGAAATTTTCGGCCCTTGAATGGCGCCCCATTCGCATTCCTTGTCGCACAGTTTGCAGGTGTCGCATTGCTTCCAGCGCTTGATCTTGAACACGGTCAGTTGCGACAGAATGCCCAAACCGGCGCCTAGGGAGCACAGATAGCGGCAATAGAAATTACGGATGAACACGGAGGCCAGCAGCAGCAGTCCGGCCATCACCCACATCAACGTGGTGCCGCTCAGGGTAAAAATCCAGAACGGCTCGATGTAGCGGTAAAACTGATTGTTGCCGGTGATCAGAAAGTAGCCAATGGCGCCAAACAGAATGCCGTATTTGATCAAGTTGGCTTTGCGGTCAATGTGGGCCGGCGGGTCATAGCGCCAGCTTGATGGCAGTATGCGATCCATCAGTTGGGTTAGGGCGCCGAAGGCACAGATGCGCCCACAATAAATTCGCCCCCACAACACCGTCGTGATCACCGTGAACCCGATCAGGAAAAACCAAGGCAGGTTGTATTGGAAGATGGGGAAGTTCCATTCCAACAACCCGAAAATATGCACGACCGACACCAGGTTCGCTTTTACGAATCCCAAGTATGCGATGGCATAGACCATGGTCGCGTATTTCAGTACCCGGCTTTTCTTGAAGAAACTGACCATGGCCAGGGTGAAGAACACGGCCATCACCGTCAGTTCGATCACGGTATCCCGGTCGAACACGGGACGTGTCACCGTGTCTTCTTCCATCAGTGCATCGAGGTCGGAGAGCGAGAGCCCGCTTTGCTGCGCCAAAGCGGGTTCGCACAGCATCGCCACCGCCAAAGCGGCAAGCCCACTTACGGCAACGCGTATCACCGCTGCTGTTCTTCCAGGTATTGTCGGGCGATTTTGCGCGCGCTCAGGCGAATGACCCGGGCCGCGCTGTCGATGGTGATGGTTGCCCGGGAAATCGCTTCGATGTCGTCGCCTTGCTCGAAGCGGTCGAGAATGCTCTTTTCGTCGAACTGCCTGACGAACTCTTCCGGCTCAATAGAAAAGTAGCCAAAGGGTTCGAAATGATCGATCAGTTTTATGCCCGTGATGGTGCCGTCGACCGTCATCCCCACCAGAAACTCAAGCCGGCTTTCATAGCCGAATTCGTCGGGTTCGATTTCGACGGTATAGAACACAAACCCCACCACCTCGGCTTCGCCTGTATCGGCATCGGTCACATAGGCTTTGTGGTGCGGGTGCCGGCCGCTTTTCGTGGAGAACGCCTCACCCTGCGGAAACACCTCTTTAAACAGTGCCACTTCGTCCTGGGTGACCTGCTCGATCGCCGCAAGACCCTCGGGTGTCGATAACACCTGTGACAGACCAATCAACACCAACGCGAGGGCCACCAGGGCGCCTGCAAAACCTAACCTTTTCTGCACGCTCATAACCTTATTCTAACTCAACTCACGGCCGCTGGCTTTCGGGTCTCGGCCAGTCCCCAAATGCTGGCGAGCCCGATCACCGTCAGGACCATCATATACACCGCGACGGGCCAATAGGCACCGCCAGCTATGGACAAAAGCGCCGTGGAAATAAACGGCGCGATGCCGCCCCCCAGCACCTGTCCGATCTGATACCCCAGCGATGCAGCGGTGTAACGCACGTTGGAGACAAACAACTCGCCGAAATAGGCGGCAATTGGTCCGTACAAAGCGCCGAAGGCCAGTAGACCGAGGCTCAGGGCGAACCAAATGATCATCGGGTCGGCGGCGTTGACCATCCAAAACAGGGGAAAGGCATAAACCAGCATAAAGAGACCGCCGCCGAACAGAACCGGTTTGCGACCGACTCTGTCGGACAATGAGGCGAACCCGATGCAGGCGAAAATTTGTATGGCCGATGCGATGAGGACGCCGTTGAGCATCACTTCGCGGGGCACGCCCAAGGTCGTCGTGCCGTACGACAGCATGAAAGAGATGATGATGTAGTAGGGGCCGCTGACCAGGACAAAAGCGCCGGTCGCCAGAGCGATCTGCTTCCAGTAGGCCGTCAACGCCCGCACCACCGGGGCTTTCTCGACCTTAGCGCTATCCCGCATGTCCTGAAACTCGGGCGTTTCGTCGATCTTTAACCGGATATAGAGCCCCACAAGCACCGGCAGGATGCTGAGGATGAACGGAATACGCCAGCCCCAGTTCAGAAACTCATCACCGCTGATGGCGATGGAGGCGCTGAGGGCAGCTGTCGCCAGCAGGAAGCCGAAGGGCACGGCGGATTGCGGCAAACTGCCCCAGAAGCCGCGTTCATCTTCCGGGGCGTATTCGATCACCATCAGGATCGCGCCGCCCCATTCACCGCCGTAAGCCAAACCCTGAATGAACCGCAGCAGGGTCAGCAGGATAGGCGCCCAGATGCCGATGGTCGCATAGGTCGGCAGCAACCCGATGCCGGTGGTGACGACGCCCATCACCATCAAGGTGATCACCAGCATCGGTTTGCGCCCGATCCTGTCGCCATAATGGCCGGCGATGATGCCGCCGATGGGCCGGGCGATGAATCCGACCGCGAAGGTGGAATAGGCCAGCAGGATGCCGATCAGCGGGTCTTCGGAAACCGGAAAGAACAGTTGCCCGAACACCAGAGCCGCCGCGCTGGCGTAAAGAAGAAAATCATACCCCTCCAGGGCCGTGCCGATAAAACTGGCTGCGGCGACGCGTCTCATCTGTGAAGTCCCCTTGCTGACCTGCGGCGACATATGAGCACGATTTTCCCGCACCTGCCTACTATCCCTGTTTTTGTTGCTCGCGGACGAAACAATGTTGTGCATGGGCTCGTTTGATTCAAAATTAAACCCTTGAATTTGTTTATGAATTCAGACTAGACCCGCAGAAATCCGTCGCGTGCATGGGCTCGAACCTCGCAAAATCCGGAAGTATAAATTTTTCGTGTGTGAATCGAGGTCCGGTCTGAGTTCCGTGTATACTCCCGGCACGCCCATCGGCAGCACGTTAAGCCCTATCGGAGAGCCAGACATGACCGTCATGCCCAAGCCAGATCGGACTCCCAAGTCCTCACGCCGGACCGTCCTCAAGATGTCCGCCGCGGCGGGCGGTGGCCTGGCCCTTGGCTTTCATGTTGGCCTTCCCGGTGAGGCTGAGGCGGCAACAGGGTCCTTCGAGCCCAACGCCTATCTGGAAGTGAAGCCGACGGGCCGTATCCGCATTTATTCAACCAACCCCGAAGTCGGGCAGGGGGTAAAGACCTCCCTGCCGATGATCGTTGCCGAGGAACTCGATGCCGCTTGGGCCGATGTCGATGCGGAACAGGCGCCGATCAAGCCGGAGGTCTATGGCTGGCAGGCGGCGGGTGGGTCGCTCTCGATCTTGCGCGGCTGGGATAACCTGCGCACGGCCGGTGCGACCGCGCGGCATATGCTTGTCGCTGCTGCTGCCGAATCCTGGGACGTCGAGGCTGCGGCTTGCACCACCGCGGACAGCCATGTGATTCACCCGGACGGTGCGACAAAGATTGCCTACGCCGAACTCACCGACCGCGCGTCGGAAATGCCGGTCCCTGACGAGGTGGCGCTCAAGTCGCGTGACGAATACACGTTGCTCGGCAGTTGGATCGGCGGTGTCGACAACGACAAGCTGGTCACCGGTCAGCCCTTGTTCACCGCTGACCAGTCTCATCCGGACATGGTCTATGCGACATACACTAAGTGCCCGGCTTTCGGTGGCACTGTAGCTTCTGCGAACCTCGACGAAGTTCGTCAAATGCCCGGTGTGCTTGACGCCTTTTTGCTCGACGGCACGGGCAAGCCAGCGGAAATCATGTCCGGCGTCGCCATCGTCGCGGACTCAACCTGGGCCGCCATGCGCGCGAAGTCGGCGCTCGAAATCGAGTGGGATGAAACCAACGCCGCCAAGGACAGCTGGTCCTCTGCCGCAGCGACCGCCGGCAGCCTGGCCGGGACCAAGGGTAAAGACGTCATTCATCGTGAAGGTGATGTCGACGGCGCGCTGCAGTCCGCAGCGGCGACAGTCGAAGCGACCTACTCCTATCCCTTCCTCTCCCATGTGCCGATGGAGCCGCAGAATTGTCTGGCCTGGCACAAGGGCGACAATGTCGAAATCTGGTCGGGAACCCAGCGTCCCGCCGGCGCGGTTGACTTCGTCTCGCGCATCTTCGATCTGCCAAAAGAGCAAGTTCTGCTGCATCAAATCCGCGGCGGCGGTGGGTTCGGACGGCGGCTCTATAACGACTTCGTCTGTGAGGCCGTCGCCATCTCTCAGCGCGTCGGCGCGCCGGTCAAGCTGCAGTGGACCCGCGAAGACGACACGCGCCACGATCACTACCGGGTCGGCGGGTTCCATCACCTCAAGGGCGCGGTCGATGGCGATGGCAAACTGACGGCGATCAGCGATCACTTCGTTACCTTCACCGCCGATGGCGAAAAAACCGTGAGTGGTGGCAACATCAGCGCCGACGAGTTTCCGATGCAACTGATTGCCAACTCGGAAATCACACAAACGATGCTACCGTGGCAAACTCCCTGCGGGGCATTGCGGGCGCCGCGCTCAAATGCCTTTGGCTTTGTCTTCCAATCGTTCCTGCATGAGCTCGCCGAAGCGGCGGGGTGCGACTATGTCGCGTTTCTGCTCGACATTCTGGGCGAGCCGCGCTGGCTCGATCCCGGCAACCTGCGCGCCCTGCATACTGGGCGCACGGCAGACGTGATCACGCTTGCGGCGGAGAAGGCTGGGTGGGGTGAGCCGCGCAGCGACGGACACCACCTCGGCCTTGGGTTTTACTTTAGTCACGCGGCACATGTTGCTGTGGTAGCCGAAGTCAGCGCCGAGAGCGCCCAGGACGTGCGTGTGCATAAGGCGACTGTCGCCGCCGATGTTGGGCCGATCGTCAACATGAGCGGCGCTAAAAACCAGATCGAAGGATCTGTCGTCGATGCCGTCAGCACTATGTTCGGGCAAACCCTGACCTTTGAAGCCGGGCGCGTTAAAGAAGGCAACTTCGATCAGTATCCGTTGTTGCGCATGGCAGATGCGCCCCATGTCGACGTGCACTTTATCCAATCGGAGCACCAGCCGACGGGTCTTGGAGAGCCGGCCCTGCCGCCCGCGATCCCTGCGGTGGCCAATGCGATCTATGAGGCGACAGGCCGTCGAATCCGCTCGCTTCCGCTCTCCCTGGACGGGTTCGCGGTCTAGCGGGATCACATTTCTGCTCATCTAGTGTGAGCAATGTAGGCGGTCTGGTAGCCAGCAACTGGCTGTCTGGTGTAGGACTCCGGGCATGTCGATTCACGCCGCGTTAAATCATCAGACTCACTACACCTATGACCGCCGGGTCGAAATGGGTCCGCAGACCATCCGATTGCGTCCAGCGCCCCACAGCCGCACGCCGGTGCTGAGCTACGCTCTGAAGATCGAGCCGGACGGCTATTTCATCAACTGGCAACAGGACCCGTTCGGCAACTATCTGGCTCGGATTGTCTATCCGGAGCCGGTTACCTCTTTCCATGTGACGGTTGATCTTGTTGCCGACATGGCGGTTTACAACCCCTTCGACTTTTTCCTTGAGCCGCAGGCGGAAACCTATCCGTTCACCTACGACAAGCTCCTGGCCCGCGATCTTGAGCCCTACCGGGATGTCGATGACCCCGGGCCGCTATTCCAGAAGTGGCTGGACACGCTCGACGTTCCGAAAGAAGCAAAGACGGTCGACTTTCTTGTCGAACTCAACCAGCGCCTCCAGCAAGAGATTCAATACGTCGTGCGCATGGAGCCGGGTGTGCAGACACCCGATGAAACGTTGGCGTCCGGCAAGGGCTCCTGCCGCGACACCGGCTGGATGCTGGTGCAGATTCTCCGCCATCTCGGTGTCGCCGCGCGGTTCGTATCTGGATATTTGATTCAGTTGAAACCGGACGTCAAAGCCCTCGACGGGCCAAGCGGCACCGACGTTGATTTCACGGACCTTCACGCCTGGTGCGAGGCCTACCTGCCGGGTGCGGGCTGGATTGGTCTCGATCCTACGTCCGGGCTGCTCGCCGGAGAAGGGCATATCCCGCTGGCCTGTACGCCGCGCCCATCCAGTGCGGCGCCGATCAGCGGGATCGTCGGTGAAGCCAAGACGGACTTCAGTTTCGATATGTCCGTCACGCGCATCTATGAATCGCCGCGGGTGACGATGCCCTACACCGACGAGCAGTGGGCGGCGATCAACACACTCGGTAAAAAGCTCGATACAGAACTCAAAGATAACGATGTCCGCCTGACCATCGGCGGCGAACCGACTTTCGTATCTATTGAAGACCCGGACGCCGATGAGTGGAACACGGCTGCCGTCGGCCCGACCAAGCGGGCTAAGGGCGCGGCCCTCATCAAGCGCCTGCGTGAGAAGTTCGCCCCGAACGGCATGCTGCACTACGGTCAGGGTAAGTGGTATCCGGGCGAACAGTTGCCGCGTTGGGCGTTCTCGTTGTACTGGCGCCGGGACGGCAAGCCGCTGTGGTCGGACGCCAATCTGATCGCCCAGGAAGACAAGGATCTCGAGCCCACGGTCGAGCAGGCTCAAGCTTTTCTTGAAGGTGTTGCCGAACGACTAGAAGTCAATCCCGAGGCCATCGTGCCGGCGTTCGAAGACCCGTGGCATTTCATCGGCCAGGAACGCAAGCTGCCCGAGAATCTGGACCCCAAAACCAACAAGCTCGATGATCCACTGGCCCGCAAGCGTCTCGCCGATGTCTACGAGCGCGGGCTGGAAACGCCGCGCGGCTTCGTCCTGCCCATTCAGCGCTGGAACGCCAAGGACGGTTCCCGCAGCTGGGTCAGCGAGCCCTGGTCGACGCGCACCAAGCATCTCTTTCTTGTGCCCGGTGACTCACCGGTCGGCTACCGCCTGCCGCTGCCGTCGTTGCCGTATATCACACCGTCGCAATACCCCTATGTCGTGCCGTCCGACCCGTTTGAGGAGGCCGAAGAACTGCCCGAGGCCACAGAGCGCCGGCAACCGTTCCTCCGCGGTGGCCGGGGACGCGACCGGCAGCAGCGCGGACCGCAGCAGGTCGTCGGACAGGTTGGCCAGGGCAGCGGGCGGTTTGTTCGCGCCGCCATGACCGTCGAGCCCAAGGACGGTCGCATCAGTATTTTCATGCCGCCGGTCGAGCGCCTGGGTGACTACCTCGAACTCGTCTCGGCCATCGAAGACTGTGCCGCCGAGATGGAGGTGCCCATTCACCTAGGCGGATATGCGCCTCCCAAGGACGCGCGCCTCAATGAAATCAAGGTGACACCCGACCCCGGTGTGCTGGAGGTCAACATTCAGCCGGCGTCCAGCTGGGATGAGATGGTCGAGATCACCGAAGCGATTTACGAAGAAGCGCGGCAACTGCGTCTTGGCACCGAGAAGTTCATGCTCGACGGGCGTCATACCGGCACGGGCGGCGGCAATCACGTCGTGCTCGGTGGCGCGGAACCGGCGTCGAGCCCGTTCCTGCGCCGCCCCGACCTGCTGCAAAGTTTTGTCACCTACTGGCAGCACCACCCGGCCTTGTCTTACCTGTTCTCCGGATTGTTCATAGGTCCGACCAGCCAGGCGCCGCGCATCGATGAAGCACGCAATGACAGTCTCTACGAGATGGAGTTGGCGTTCTCCCAGGTGCCCGATCCGGCCAGCGGCGAGACGGTTCAGCCCTGGCTGGTTGATCGCATCTTCCGCAATCTGCTGATCGACGTCACCGGCAACACTCACCGGTCCGAAATTTGTATCGACAAACTGTATTCACCGGACGGACCGACCGGCCGCCTTGGTCTGGTGGAATTCCGTGCTTTCGAGATGCCGCCGCACGAACGTATGTCATTGGCGCAGCAGCTTTTGCTGTTGTCCCTCGTCGCGCGTTTCTGGAAGACACCCTATTCGGGCAAACTCGTCCGCTGGGGCACGCAGTTGGCGGATAAATTCATGCTGCCGTATTTCGTCTGGCAGGACTTCAAAGACGTGATCGAGGATATGAATCAGCACGGCTATGACCTCGATCTCGATTGGTTTGCGCCGCACTTCGAATTCCGTTTTCCCCGCTATGGGTCAATTGTCCACGAAGGCATTGAGCTTGAAGTCCGCCAGGCGCTTGAGCCGTGGCATGTCATGGGCGAGGAGGGCGCCATCGGCGGTACCGTCCGCTACGTTGACTCTTCCGTCGAGAGGCTGGAGGTCCGCGCGACCGGTCTGACGCAGTCCCGGTACGAAATCGCCTGCAACGGCAAACGTGTGCCACTGACGCCGACCGGGACGAACGGTGAATTTGTCGGCGGCATCCGGTTCCGCGCCTGGCAGCCGTCCTCCAGTCTGCATCCGACCATTGGCGTCGACGCGCCGCTGACGATCGACCTGTATGACACCTGGACAGGCCGCGCCGTGGCCGGCTGCACCTATCATGTGGCCCACCCGGGAGGGCGCAACTTCGAGCACTTCCCGGTTAACTCTTACGAGGCTGAGAGCCGCCGCCTGTCGCGCTTCGAAGCCATTGGCCATACGCCGGGGCCGAAGGAGCGGCCGCAAGACATTTCACGGCCGGAGTTTCCCTGCACCTTGGACTTGCGGTGGTCTTCAGCCGTATAGTGCGCGCCTCACCGTGTAGGCCATCCACATGAGTGAACCACAACAGTCAGATACCCTGCCGCCACCCCGCGACAGCGGTGATCTGTTGGCGTCATACACTCACCGGCCAGACGCCTATGACGAGATGGTCGGCCCGGACGGTGCGGTCCGCCCCCTCTGGCAAGGACTGTTTGATCACTTTAGGACCTATTCCGTGCAGGATCGTGTGTCTGCTCACGATACAGCTGCGCGTATGCTCGCCAATGACGGCGTGACCTATGTCACCCAAGACAGCGCGGACGGCAGCCATACACCGTGGCAACTTGACCTGTTGCCCGCCATCATTCACCAGAGTGAATGGGATGCGATTGAGAAGGCGTTGATTCAGCGTGCCCATTTGCTCAACGCGGTTATGACAGACTTGTACGGTGAGCAAGTCCTGCTCAAAGACGGGTTGATCCCGCCCGCCCTGGTGTTTGGCAATCCACAGTTTCTGCGGCCTTGTCATGGCATTGAGGTCGCAGGTGGCACCCATCTTCACTTGCTGGCGTTCGATTTGGCGCGGTCTCCCGACGGGCAATGGTGGATCTTGAATGACCGTACGCAGGCGCCGACCGGGCTTGGCTTCTCGCTGGAAAACAGGCTGATCACCTCACGCAGTTTGCCGGAGTTGTTCGGGTCCTATCACGTGCGCCGTTTGGCCTCATTCTTCCAGGAGTTTAACCACAACCTGCAAAGTTTGACGGGCAAAGACGAGCCGGTGATCGGCATTTTGTCGCCCGGTCCGGGTATCGAAACTTATTTTGAACACGCCTTCCTTGCCCGCTACCTGGGATATTCGGTTGTTGAGGGGGCGGACCTCACTGTCCGCGACGACCGGGTGTATCTCAAGACCGTCGAGGGTCTTAAACCGGTCGATCTACTTTTGCGCCGCGTCGATTCCGATTTCTGTGACCCCCTGGAGCTGCGCACGGACTCCTACATTGGTGTGCCCAGCCTGGTGAAGGCCGTGCGCGCCGGGAATGTTACCGTGGCGAATGCTCTGGGTAGCGGCGTGCTGGAGAACGACGCTCTTAATGGATTCTTCCCGGGTCTCTGCCGTGCCGTTCTAAATGAAGAGCCCTTGATGCCCGACGTCGCAACGTGGTGGTGCGGCCAGCAGAGCGAACGCGACTATGTGCTGGCAAATCTTGACCATCTGGTCGTGCGTAAGGCGTTTCGCCCGAAATCGATTCTTAATCCGGAACGGGACACTTACATCGGCCCTGAACTCAGTGAGTCTGAAAAGGCGGCGTTGCGGGACGAAATTTCCAAGTACGGCCACAACTTCGCCGCCCAGGAGATCGTTTCCTTTTCAACAACACCGGCGTGGAGCAGTCCACACGAAGTGAAGTCGGCACAGCTGTCGCTCCGAGTGTTTGTGGCCAAAACCCAGAACGGGTACAAGGCCATGCCCGGTGGGCTCGCGCGTGTGTCTGAGATTACGAATTCCGCAACTTCAGCGCTCAGACGGGGAGACTTCAGCAAGGACGCCTGGGTTGTCAGTGATGAGCCGGTCGATACATTTAGCCTGCTCGCCAAGGAGCGCGCAGAGCTGTCGATCCGGCGCAGTGGCCGCGACCTGCCAAGCCGTACCGCTGACAATCTCTTTTGGCTGGGACGTTATAGCGAGCGTGCCGAAGGTGCCGTTCGCCTGTACCGCGCCCTCGTCGCGAGGCTGAGTGGCGAATTCGGCCCAACGGAAGATCCCCAGGCGTTGCATATGCTGGTCAAACTGCTGGTCAGTCAAAAGCATCTGTCAAAGGCCCGGGCGAAGGAAGTGGCCGAACGCGGCGTCGCCGAGGTCGAGAAGGAATTGTGGAAGATTCTGTTCGATCCGGATTGTCCGGATGGCCTCGCGTTGATCTTGTCTAACGTACAGCGCACAGCGGATTTGGTGCGCGAACGCCTGTCCCTGGACACATGGCGCATCATAGGAAAGCTGTGTACCGCGGCGGATGACGTGGAACTGCGCCACGGCCAGGAACTCAGCGACGCGTTGGAACTTCTCGACGATATGATCCAGCATTTGTCCGCTTTGAACGGCATGGTGATGGAAAATATGACCCGCGGCAGTGGCTGGCGCTTTCTCGATATGGGCCGGCGGCTTGAGCGCGCCTACCGTGGTGTTAGTCTGATTCGCAACTTGGCCATCGACGGCAAGGCGGAGCATACGGACTGGCTCGACCTACTCCTCGATCTTGCCGACAGCACCATGACCTACCGGACGCGCTACAAAGCGTTACCCGATGTGCCGCGTGTGCTCGACCTATTGATGGCAGACGACGCCAATCCACGCTCTATCGTCTATCAATGTGTAAGCCTGGATGACCATATCGACGCGTTGCCCTCCCGAAACGAGGGTGAAGGCTTAGGCCGTGCAAAGAAGCTCGCGCTCGGCCTCAAGACAGATTTGCTACTCGTTGACGTCGAGCGGGTTGGTGCCCTGCAAGAAGACAGTGGTAAACGGGCGGAGCTGGAAACCTTGCTGCAACGGCTCGACGGCGCTTTGGAGGATCTCTCTGACGCTGTCGGTCTTCTCTACTTCATTCATGCGCAGCCTCACCGCGTCTCAGGGCCGCGCTGGTCGGAGGGCGAGGTGTGAAGTACAAGGTACAGCACACGACGACCTACGAATATTCACAGGTTGTTTCCATATCCCACCATCTGCTCCACATGGCGCCGCGCAGCGCCGAGCGGCAGCAGTGCTTGCGGTCTTTTATTCAGATTGATCCGATGCCATCGGTCAGGTCGGAAGCTCTGGACTATTTCCGCAACAAGGTCAGCTATGTGACCATCCAAGAGCCGCATGACACTCTTCAGATTTCTGCCCTTTCCGAGATCGAGGTGGCCGCGCCTGGGCAGCTTCAATTGTCGGCGAGCCCCCCCTGGGAAGAGGTGGTTGCCCTATTTGCTGCTCCTAAGGAACCGGAATTGCTGGACGCCTATCAATTTGCGTTCGCTTCACCCTATGTCACTGGGATCGAGCAGGCCCGGACTCTCGCGGAAGAGTCGTTTGCGCCCGGCCGTCCGCTACTCGAAGCGGCCATGGATTTGACAACCCGGATTTTCGAGACATTCAACTATGAGGGCGGCGTAACGGACGTTTCCACACCCGTGGTGGAGGTCATCGAAGCCCGCCGCGGCGTGTGCCAGGACTTCGCCCATGTTCAGTTGGCGTGTTTGCGCAGTCTTGGATTACCTGCCCGTTACGTCAGCGGCTACTTGCTGACTCATCCGCCGGAGGGTGAGGAAAAGCTTATCGGAGCAGATGAGTCCCATGCCTGGATCTCAGTGTGGTGCCCTGAGATCGGCTGGGTCGATTTCGACGCGACAAACAACCTCATCCCTCGCGACGAGCACATCACGCTCGGATGGGGCAGGGATTACGGTGACGTTAGCCCCATCAACGGATTCATGATCGGCGGCGGTGAGCACACCGTAAAAGTGTCTGTTGACGTGCAGCCGCAGGCGGCCTGACCGTCTCTTTTCGTCTCTACTCGCTTTCCAGCCGGCCCATCGCACCCAGCAGTTTCCAATCGTCGGTGTCGTCACGCACCCAGACATGGGTGATGTGATAACGCTGATCGACGGGCGTGCCGTTCGGCAGCATGGTGCGGTGCGTGTTGTAGTAGATCACCGCCGTGTCGCCGTCGAGCGCGAGGTCGTCAAAGAAAAGCTCCAGCTTCTCGGAATTGGGCGCGGTTATGCGCTCGTTATTAATTTTAAGCTGGGAAAGAGGTGAGGGTCTTGGAATACCGGGCGGCCAGCCGACATAGTTCTCAGAGGAATTCGCGATGTAATAGTCCAACCCCGTTTCGGCGCGGGCTTTATAGATCGCCAGTTCTTTCGCCCAGATGGCGGCCTTAGCGGCCTCATATTCGTCGGAGGTTTGCGCCTGCACTGCGAAGCTGAACCCGGTCAGGGCGACGAGAGCAATACATAAAGCTTTCATAGGTCGAGGTCCTTTTCGCCGAATCTTAAGACTGGGGCTGAGGAGGTACTTCACCGGGCGCGCGAATAATCCCGCGCATGATGGTATTTGGCACGAAGGTGTTGTCCCAGGGTTTGTCCCGCGGCGGAGCGTTGCCGACACGCAAGATAATCAAATCCTCGGACGGGATGATGTAGACAACTTGATTCGCATTGCCGTCGTACAGGTACAAATCTTCAGCAAGATACCGCTCGGAATGAATATTCAACTGCATGTTTTCGAGGTCAGGATTCGCCGCGCCGCGCCGCTCCTTGTAAGGGCCGGCGACATATAGTCCCATGCCCGTCCAGGGATTTTGAGGCGTGACCTGCTTGGTTTCTTTAACGTATCCCTCGGGCAGGAGCCGCTCGTCACCCCACATGCCGTCCAAATAAGACAACATGCCGAGCCGGAAGAACGACCGGGCCGGAAGCATGATGCAGCACCCTGAGTGGGCGGTGCCGCCCGGCCGGTTGATCCACACTTCTCCGCCCTTAGCGCCGAGCGGTTTCAGCACTTCTTCTGATACCCACTCCGCGTAGCGCACTCCGGTGGCCCGTTCGATGACCGGAGCAACCATCTCCGAAGTCGCATTGGAATAGTCGTATCTCTCACCTGGTACATGAGTAAGGGGATAGTCATTGATAATGACTTCTATGTGATACGGGTGAAGATACGCACGGTTGAGGATGTCTTCGGCAGTGGTGGCGAGTGCCTGGCGCAGGAAGCCCGTGCGCATGTCCAACAGGTGACGGATCAACATTGGTTCGCGATCGGTACCTTTCCACTCGGTAATGAAATCGCTGACAGGCTGATCAACAGACTCAATGTAGCCTTCTTGGATGGCACGGCCGACCGCGATCACCGTTAAGGGTTTGGCCAAGGACCGGCCGACAACCAAAGTATTTTCGTCCGCGCCGTTGAAGTACGAAACGCGTTCCAATTTTCCTTTGCGCCACACGATAAAGGCCTGCGAGTTGCGCTCGGCCGCATAGGCTTCGGCTTCATCAATCGCTTCAACACGGATTGTGCTCTGTTGAGTGTTATCCGTCGCCGGCAGTGGCCCCCATGTCGTTGCTCCCGGAACAGCTTCCAGTGGATCGTAACTGAAGCCACCGTTTTGTCCGCGCGCACCACTCATCATGGCGTTGAAACGCGAGAGATAAAGTTCCTCCGCTTCGGCGGGATATGCCGATGTGGAGTCGTGGCCGTCGGCGATACTGTTCCCGGACTGAAGCCCGGTTGCCATCGCGAATGCTGCGGCCAACGCGATTGAGCGAGTAGACGTGAGTGTGAGTGTCATAGCCGTCCCTGAGAGTGGTAAAAGTTTACGTCTTGGGCAGTTCTTACTTGTGCCGATTCTTGCAGTCTAATGGGTACCGCGCCGCAGGCTCCATAGGGAGGTGCTGCAGAGCAGTTTCATCGCTAGGTGACCGGAGGCTCCCGCCAGGCAAAGCGCCGGCTTCGTAGCCGTGGGATTTCCCCGATCGTGGTTTAATGTGGGTCAACCTTATGCGTTTTCAAACTGGGTTTCCGGATTCTCATCAATGACAGGCGTCCCAAAGTCTCTCCAACATATGTTCAGTGCGAAGCGTTTGGTGAACCTCGAGCGTGCTTACACCATTATGGATGAGCACGGCCTTGATGGACTGGTCGCTGCGACGCCGGCCAACATTTATTATCTCTCAAGCCACAGCGGCATCATGCAGTGGATGGGCCGGCACTTCTCGACGTTTGCCTTTCTTCCCCGCGAGGAAAACGCACCGCCGGCGCTGATATTGCCGAGCGTGATGCTCTACCACTTGGACTACCGTCCGACATGGATCGAAACAATCCAGGTCTACAGCATGCCGCAGGTCGACGATCAGGGCCAAGTCCTCCTCGACCCAGATGGTCTGCCAGTCGCCAATCCAAGGGCGGCGTTCTGGCCGATGGGGGATGGCGAGCGAACAGAGCGTGATGACCTCCTTATTGCCTTGGGGGAGACCTATCACGGCAAGACCAGTGCCAGTCCGCTCGCGGCGTTGGCCAAGGCACTCAAAGACGCTGGCTTAGCTAGGGGCCGTCTGGGATTTGACGACCCCCGCATCCTACCCTGGCTGCAAGACAATGGTGTTCCGGACGTCACCGGTGTCGACGCGTTGAATATCTTTAAGTCGATCCGCATGGTTAAAACCGAGAATGAGATCGACATTCTGCGGGAAGCGGCACAACGTAACGAGCAGGCACTAGATTACGCGATGAACCTCATTGAGCCGGGCCAACCGCTGGAGGAGATCGAGTTCAACCACGCCAAAAAGTGGGCTGAACTTGGCGGGCGCAGCAAATGGCTGATCGCGAACATCCGAGGCTTAAACTCGGGCCGTATCGCCCCTGGCGACTTTATGAAGCTGGACAGTGTTGGCGCTTACAAAGGCTACCTCGGCGATGTCGGACGCACCGTCATGGTCGGTGATCCGCCCGACAGCCTGGTTAAGCGGATAGAGGCAAACACTAAGGTTGCTAAAATTATCTACGACGCGATCAAGCCGGGTATGAAGTTTGCCGAAGCTGCGGCCATGTTTACCGATCTGATGCGTCAGGAAGGCGTCGAACGTGCTTATGGCGCGCCACACAATGTCGGGATGGAGCATGCGGATGAGCCCTGGCCGACAGGGGCCGAGAAACCCGGCGAAAACATTCGCGATTTTGTCTTCGAGGCCGGTACGGTTTTCACCCTTGATATGCCCTACAGTGAGATCGGTTGGGGTACGACCCATGTTGAAGACATGATTGTCGTGCGGGAGAATGGTTACGAAGCGCTTTCATCCATGGACACCAGCCTGAGGATTCGACCGGTATGAGATACATCTTAGCCTCATTCGTATTCGTATTCTGTGCCTTCGGGCCAACACCCTCTTCGTTTGCCGACGGTCACGCCCAGCTCTCTGTCCCTCCGGAGCGCGAAAAAGATGCGGAGCAAATTTGGGCGCAGGAGCTGGAGATTTTCAAACAACGGGCGCAGGGTGACATGGGGTATTACCTCTCGCTTGCGAACCCAGGATATATGGCCTGGCCGGCGCCGGCCGAGACGCCTCTGAGCTACGAGAGACTGTCTCAGCAGATCGGCGATGGCCGCTTGTTTGCCCCGGGAGAGAAAATTTCCGTCACGAAAAAGGGCATTTCGTTCGACGGCGATACGGCATTGGCCTTTTTCGAAACACACCGCACGCGCCGGGCGGGCGGAGAGGAAGTCGATGAGCGCTTCGAGAACATTCATGTCTGGGTCAAGCGGGAGACCGGCTGGCGTCTCATTGCCAACATGTCGCGGCCCGTCCTTGAGGATCGGGCAAGGCTTGGGAACCCAACGTTGAGGGATCAGAATGACTAGTTTTTCCAGAGGTTTCTCGCGTCGTCATGTCGTTGCTGCGGGTGGCGCTGCGGCAGTTTTGCCGCGGCCTATCCACGCTCAAACCAACAGCGATGTCATCGTCATCGGTGCCGGTCTCTCCGGCCTCTATGCCGCTATGCTGCTGGAGGAAACGGGTTACACCGTCACTGTTCTTGAAGGCCGCGACCGCATTGGCGGACGAATGTACACACTTAAGGACCTGCCGGGGAATCCTGAAGCTGGCGGAAACTCGATTTTGGGTGGCTACGGCCGTATGCGCGATATGGCGGACCGGTTGAATGTCCCGCTGATGGACTACAAGCCCCGCGGCGCGCTCTCAAGCCCAGAGATCGCTATTGGCGGGTCGGTGATTCCCAAGGCGGATTGGCCGTCTCATCCCCTCAACAAGATGCCGGACGGTGCGCGCGACCGCAGTCCCAGCGGCTATATATGGGGCGTCATCGCCCGCAACAATCCGTTGGACTCGTTTGAGGACTGGTACGATCCGCGGTCGTGGAAGTATGACGGACCCGTGTACGGCCTTCTCCGGAATCTTGGTTGGTCAGAGGAGACCATCGCGCAGGTCTACGATACCAATGCGCAATACGGGACGTCCGCACACGATGCGTCGCTGCTCATGTGGTACTTCATCCAGAAATGGTTTGCCACGCAGGATGAAATTGACCCTGTATCGCTCGCGGCGATCGGCGGAAACCAGCTCATCCCAGAAGCGATGGCCAACACGTTGAAGCGTGAAGTGCTCCTGGGCAAGATTGTCGAAGGTGTGCGCAGCGAAAAAGAGCAGGTGGAAGTACATTGTAGTGATGGCACCAAGTACACCGCGAAGCGATTGATCTGTTCGACTCCGTTACCGCCCCTTCGCTGGATGAAATTCGACCCTATTTTGCCGCCGAAGAAGCGCGGCGCGATCCTCAACGTCGGGCAAATGCTGATCACCCAAGTGCATGTGTTCCCTAAGGAGCCATTTTGGGAAGAGGATGGTTTGGATCCGTCCATGTGGACCGATACCCCTGCAGGTGTTGTTACGGCTCAAAGGTTCGGTGAGTCGGAAGATGAAATTACAAACTTCCTGTGCTGGGGTCGGGGTCATATCGCGCAGTACCTCGATACTTTGGGCGAGGACGGTGCCAAGGCCGCGGTGGTGAGGGCGATTGAAAAACTCCGCCCGGCCGCAAAAGGCAAAATCGAGGCGCTTGGATTTAAGTCTTGGCAACTCGATCCGTTCTCAGGCGGCGATTGGGTGGTTTGGCAGCCCGGCCAGATCGCCAGTTACCTGCTTGACGTGGGCCGCCCAGAGGGGCGCCTGCACTTCTGCGGCGAACACACGGCCCTGTCGAACCGCGGTATGGAAGGGGCGATGGAGTCCGGGGAACGGGCAGCCTTCGAGGTCATGGACCTCCTATGACCACGTAGCGCGCGCTAGAGCATCTGCAGGCTGACGCTTTCCAACGGCCTCAGGTTAGACTCCCTTTCGATGCCACATCCGTGATCGAAGGGGAAAGGTCATGACAAAGAGTGTCCGTGTAGCATTGCTTCTTGTGACAGGGCTGACGGCCTTCGTGGCTCAGACTGCCGTTGCGCAGTCGCTGCTCATCAAGAATGTCACATTGATTGATGGCACCGGTGCCTCCCCGGTCAATGGCGCCTCTGTGCTTGTCCTGGATGGACGCTTCGCTGAAATCTCAAGCGAGTCGATTGTACCGCCAACAGGTGTTCCGGTGGTTGATGGTTCGGCCAAATATCTGATGCCGGGAATCATCGACAGCCACATTCACCTGCCTGGCGGACGTGCCGGCCAAGGCAACCGGGAAATGGTGATCGACCTCGCCGCTGGGCAAAGGATGCTCGATGGCTATTTGTACAGCGGTGTGACGGCCTTCTATGACTCGGGCAACAACGCTGAATTCATCACAAAAATGCGTTCTGATGAGAGAGCGGGGCGCATTCAAAGTCCGCGCATCTATGCAACCGTAAGCCTAATCGCGCCACCAGAGGGGCATGGCTGCTGTGCCGGCGGCACGGTGGTCTATGATTATGACGACGGGATAGAGAAGCTCGACGCTCTATTTGAACTTGAACCGGACCTGTTGAAGTTTACACGTGAGCGGCGCGGCATGGGACCGAGAGCCCGCAGCATGCCGATGCTGTCCCAGGACCTGATGAACAAGTTGGTCGCCTACGCCCATGATAACGGCATTCGCACGACTGTTCACGTATCCGAGGTCGAATTGGCACGTGAGGCCATGGCCTCTGGGGCCGATGCCTTCGCCCACACTGTATACCTCGACGATGCGAATCTCGAATTTGCTAAGGAGATTGCCGACCAAGGCGTCATTCTCTCTACGACTATGACGCGCATCGAGGCTGACACAACATTCTTGGATACCCCGCTCTTTATGGCTGTGATCGATGAAGAGCAACGGCGCGAAATCAAGGAGAGCGAGCGGTTTAACGGGTCACCATATACGGGGTGGCTGAGTTCTCTGCGTCCAGCAATCATGCGCAACATCAAGACGTTGCACGATGCGGGTGTGATCTTGGCCATGGGGACCGACCGGTCGATCGGTCCGTTCCCGCATCAGGAACTCAAGCAAATTGTCGAGGCCGGTCTGACCCCACTTGAAGCCATCAGGACCGGCACTTTGAATGCCGCAGCCTACATTGGCGTAGAGGACGAAATCGGCTCAATCGAAGTGGGTAAGTTGGCGGACATGCTGCTGCTGAACGCCGATCCTTCAATCGACATCAGCAATACCCAAAAGATTCATGCCGCCTACAAGGGGGGTGTGTGGATTGACCGGTCAGCCTTGGACGTTCCTGCGAACCGCTAGCCGTTGGGTGGGGTGTCGAGTGACCACGTGCGAATCTTCCCGTCGAAGAATCCACCACTGACGATTTCTGTACCGTCTCCAGTGAACGCGATCGCGCTGGCGGACCCGTCATGGCCAAACATCGGCAGGCCGAGTGGGATGCCGTCCACAGACCAAGCGCGCACGGCGCCGTCATCGCCAGCGGAGATAAGCATGTTGCTGTCAGGAGAAAACGCCAAGGCGCGCACCCACGCCTGATGTCCTGATAAGGGCTTTCCGGCGGGTTCATGATCGCCGCTCCAAAACCGAACCTGGCCGTCTTCCCCAGCGGAAGCATAGATCGCGCCGCTGGGGGCGAAGGTGATCGCGCGTACCGGTCCTGTGTGAGCGCCTTGCGTATTCGCAATCAGATCACCTGACATTGTCGAGGCAATCACCGATCCATTCTCGTTCCCGACGAAAACCGCTTTGTCGCCGGGGGAAAAAGCGATCGCGCCGACCGATCCGTCACCAACATTAAGTGTGAACGCGACCTCACCGGTGTCCGCGGACCAAGTCTTGACCACACCTGCCTGGTCACCTGAGGCGACCTTCGTGCCATCGTTAGAAAATGAAACGCTGGTCACGCGGGCGTCATGGCCGCGCAGGACGGCGAGTGTTTCGCCGTCGCGAGCCCACACGCGCACGGTCTCGTCGTAACTGGCAGTTGCGATACGCTCGCCGTCTGGAGAAAACGCTATGGCTTCGATCCAGGCCCCATGCCCTAGGAAAGGTTTGTCGATGAGCGTTCCGTCGCTGGCATATAACCGGAAGCTGCCGTCGTCCCCCGCCATGGCGACGGTCTGCCCGTCCGGTGCAAATGCAAGAGCGCGGAACCAGGGGGCATGGGCGCGCAGTGGTTCACCCCTCGGCGAGCCGTCTATATTCCAGAACCTTACGGTTCCGTCGTAGTACCCGCCGGTGGCAAAAAAGCTGCCATCGGACGAGAAAGCCAGCGCTTGAACCGAACCGGCATGGCCCCGCAGGGCCGGGCGGCGCAAGGTTCCATCCAGATTTCGCAACAGCACCGAACCGTCGTCACCAGCAGATGCCATCACCCCGCCTTCAGGTGCGAAATCGACCACCCAAGCCCGGTGTCCTGACAGTGGGTCTTGGCGCGGAGTTCCGTCCCGGTTCCACAGCCGGACCAGTCCGTCGTCTCCTGCAGAGGCGATGAAGCTGCCGTCCGGTGAAAACTCTACCGCTTCCACCCAGCGCTCATGGCCTAACAGGGGGCCGGCGACAAGCGCGCCCTCGCGGGTCCACACCCGGACCGTGCCATCGATGCTCGAAGACGCGATCTGTCTGCCGTCAGGAGAAAACGCGACGCCGCGCACCCAGGCTGTATGGCCTTCGAAGGAGTCCCCAACCTGCTCGCCGCTTAGGTTCCAAACGCGCACCGTTCCGTCATAGCCCGCGGACGCAATCAGCGATCCATCCGGCGAGAAATCAAGATCCTGGATCGAGCCTTCATGCCCCAGAAACGGCGATCGCCGTTGCTCTCCGTCGCGGTCCCACAGAAAGATCTGGCCGTGAATCGTGCTTGAGGCAATGATCTCCCCGTCCGGGGAAATCGCCACCGCCACGGCCTTCGCATCTATTTCTAATTCCTGTTCAAAACCGTCTGAGAGTGTCCAGACTGAGATGCTGCCATCTGACACATCAACCACGGCGAAGCGATTGGGGTCCGAAGGGTCAAACGTCATTTTCACCGGGGTGAGGGGGCCGTTCTGAGGCGGAATCTGGATCTCAGTCTCGCTCAGCAAGGTTTGCCCTTGGGCAGCGGTCAGTCCCGCAACCGCCAGTGACACGGCTAGTGAAATCGCAAGAGCCGCTGAGTAAAACAACAACGAGATGGCACTTCGCATGGCAACTCTTCCTGAGGGCGTAAACGACCGTGTTAAGGACTTTCACCATAAAGGCTATCCGAAACCAGCCAAGGCCCTATAGTTTTTGCTAGGTATTGCGATCATGCGGCGAATACCGGGCAACACACGTCCATTTCAATAGCGGAGCAAGACATGACCCAAGATCAGCTCAGACCAGAAGAGGGGAGGGCTGGTGAGCGGGGGAGGGCTAGCCTTGTCGCCGTGCTCGTACTCGGGATCGTGGGATCGATCTTTTTTAGCCGCTCTCTCGGAGATCAAGCCGTGCAGTCGTGGCAAGCGCAGGCCGAGGCCGACGCCAATCGGCTGGCGGCGACGTTTACTCTTCTCCTGGATCATTCCAACGGCCCATTACAGAGTCTCGCGACACTCTTCAACGGTTCCGGACGCGTTGCTGCTGATGAGTTTGAGAACACCATTGGTTACCTCAAGGGCCATCGGTCCGGCTTGTTTCCTGAGTCGATGGGGTTTGTGACCAAGTCCCAGCCGGCGAGTTGCGGCCAAGAGGGCGGTTGCTGGATGGTTGCCTACTCCACTGACGAGAGCGGAGTTCTACGCCCCGGTTCTGACGTCTCCCGCTTCGGGCCGATGGTTGAGACGATTGATGCCGCCCTGTTGGAAGAAAATGAACTGGTGATCGGGCCCGCGTTTCAGCGGGAGTCGGGCGCGCAGTATTCCTACTACGCTGTCACCATCCGAAACACGCGGCAATTTGGTGTGGTCCTTAGCCTCATCAACTATGAAGCCCTGATTGAGCGCATGTATGACGAATGGGTTCCATACGGCATGACGCTTCGGCTAAGCGCGTCTTTCCCAAATAGCGGCGAGATGTCCGGGATGCGCCATATTGCAGGACCGACTGAACCAGGCGTGGACACTGTTCAGACTGTTACTGTCCCTGCGCAAATCGACGGCGCCAGTTTCGAGCTCGCTTGGGATGTCTCTCCTGACTACGCCGGCGGCCCGGAACAGCGGGTCCAGCGCTATGCGTTGTCCACCGGCATATTCATAGCGCTCTTGATTGCTTTGTTTATTCTGGGCCGGCACCGCCGGCAGGCGTAAGAAAAGCTTAGCCAGCGATCGCGATCTGCTCGAACATCTCTGCTGTCTCGGTGGGCAGGATCACCATTGCGTCGTGGCCGCACGGCAGTTCCGCATAGTTCCAAGAAGTATCTGCTTTGAACCCGTCCAGTCTCACGACTTGTGCTGGTGACAGCGCCGGTTTGTCCGAACAATAAATGAAAGTGCGGGGAACACCGTCCGATCCACCGTTAGGCAGGCGGATGGGGGTGATCCATGTGCCAAGAAGTTGGGGCGTAACCCGCCGGCGAACCCAGGCCAAAGCCTCGGGCATATTGTCCGGAATTCCAAAGGATACAGGTTCTCGCGCTGGTGCAAGATAACCATCGATCAGTGGTCCGAAGCGTTCTTCAGCAATCTCCTTCGTGCCGCCGGGCAATACGGTATCGCCGTCTTTCGGGACAATGGCGTCGAGAAAAACTGCATGCTTGATACGGTCTTTCATCGCGTCGCAAACACCACTTATGACCACCCCGCCATAGCTGTGGCCAACAAGGATGACGTCGCTCAGTTCTTCCCAAGTGAATAGGTTGACAATGTCCTGGATGTGGGTGTCCAGCGTTACATCGGGGGGGCGCAGGTGGCTTTTCTCACCTAAGCCGGTGAGTGTCGGCGTAAAGACCCGGTGTCCTTGGTTCTCCAGCATCTGCCGCACGTCCCGCCAGCACCACCCGCCGTGCCAGGCGCCGTGCACCAAAACAAATGTCTGGCGTTCTTGCGCCCGCGCTTTTTTCGCGATTGAGTTTGCGGAAAGCAGACCGAATAGAGCGGTCGCTGTTGCTTGAGCGGTTGTGCGGCGAGAGATCATGACATCATCTCCTTGGACATCTAGACTGCAGAACCAGAATAAAGACACGGATTGCTATACTTAGCAGCGAACGACGGCTCGGCGAACCTCTGGTTGGTTTTGGACATGCCGCATAGAAGAAAGAAACCTTGCATGCCTCGATTTGTGATCGCCGCGTTTGCTATCCTCGTATTTCTTGTTCCGTTGAGCGTCACGGCAACCTCACTCCGCGTTGCAGTTGCTTCTTTCCCCCCGACTCTTGGCAATCCATTTACAGGAGCCAGCCAGCCCTCAGCGGAGTTGTGGTGGTCAATCTACGATGGTTTGACCCGGCTTGATTGGACGGGCGGTCCGCAGCCTGCTCTTGCAACATCCTGGGAAAACACCACGCCGACAACCTGGGTATTCAACCTGCGCCGGAACGTGACCTATCACACCGGCAAGCCGTTTAAGGCGGAGAGTGTGGTCAAGCTCATTGAGTTGATCAAGCGTGAGGAGATGGCCCGTTACCTCATTCCAAATGAATTGGCTCTGATCTCCGGCGCCCGCGCAGTCGATGACTATACGGTCGAAATCACGACATCTCTGCCAGATGCGATTCTTCCGAAACGCCTGGCCACCTTGATGCTCATCGACACCGAGTTGTGGGATGAGATCGGGGTGGATGGATATACCGTAGCCCCCGTTGGCACCGGCCCCTACAAGCTAAAAACGTTCGGTCGCGGAAATGCAGCTGCCGAGTTGGAGGCATTTTCCGGCTCCTGGCGCGCGCCCGAGTCCGTCACGTCAATCCAGTACCGCCTTGTCGCTGATAAGACATCACGCATTCAGGCTCTCGTCTCCGATCAAGTCGATATCGTGACGGGCCTTCACGTTGATGACGTCAGCGTGGTTGAAGGTTTGGGCTATACCGTTGATGTGCAGCCCAATCCACAGGTGAAGTCGATCGCTTTACCCAACAATCTACATGGGGAAGATCATCCTTTGCATGATGTGCGCGTTCGGCGTGCTCTCAACCATGCGGTCGACAAGCAGGCGATCGCTGACTTCATTATGTTTGGCTATGCTGACGTGGCGAGCCAGGGAGTGACTCGCAATACGGTCGGGTACAATCCTAATTTACAGCCTTTTACCTATGATCCCGATCTCGCCCGGACTCTTCTTGCCGAGGCGGGCTATCCGGAGGGGTTTGATTTGTTGGTAGAAGTCGTCACGGATAGCACGACTCCGGACGGACTGATGTACCAAAAAGTCGCGCAGGATTTACAGGCCGTGGGTCTGGACGTCACTCTAAGAGCCATTCCGTTTTCTGAGTATTCGCGCAAATACGCGGTATCTGAATGGGGTGAGGTCGACGCCTTTCATCTGATCTGGAACAACGCCGCTTTTCAGGATCCCATCCGGCCAATCGAATATTTCTCCTGCATCCGCAACCAGCCGTTCTTCTGTGAACCGGACATGGTCGACCTCATTCATCAGTCAAATGCTGAGATGGACCCAGCGAAACGTGAGGTCCTGTTGCAAGATATTATGGCGCGGCTTCATGACCTGGCGCCGGCGATCTGGCTGACCAATGCGGTTTATACGACAGCGTTCAACAGCCGTATCGAAGGGCTCGTGTCCCGGCCCACAGGAATCGTTTTTGAAGAGCTTGTCATCGCCGATTAGGAGGCGAAGCATGGCACGTACATTCGTTAGTGCCGGAACGGCACTCGTTGCGCTAATGGCACTAGCGGCCTGTGATCCGATGATGATCGATGGCTGCGAGTCTAGCGATACCGTCCAAACCTATTGTGGGTTCGGGAAGCCGGAGGATTTAGAATCTCTTGGCGATTCCCGTTGGATCCTTGTCAGCGAGTTAGGTGGGGGTGAAAGGGCGGGCGCCATCGTTGCGCTCGACCCAGCCGATGGTGAGGTCCTTCGGCTGGAGGCAGAAATCGCGCCGGACGCACAAGCTGGGACGTGTGAGTCTCCGCCGTCTATCTTTAGACCCCGTGGTTTTCATCTGTCTGACCTGGCAGATGGAGGATTCCGCCTTCTCGTCGTCAACGGCTCGGAGCCGCAGCGCATAGAGCGCTATAGGGTCGAACTTAGAGACGACGTTCCGCAGCTCATGTGGCAGAGCTGCGTCACTGTTCCGGGCACCTATCTGCCCAATGATGTTGCAGCGACTGAAGGTAACGGCTTCGTTTTCAGCCACATGTATCCGCCGCCCCGTTCGACGTGGCAGACGGTTAAGTTTTTTCTCGGCCTGGACACGGGGTATGCCGTTGCGTGGAGTCCCGGTAACGGGTGGCAGAAGGTGCCCGGCAGCGACGCGTCCTTTCCCAACGGAATCGAATATGACGAACGCACTGGCGACGTACTCGTCGGAGCGACCTACGGGCAGACTCTGTCGATCGCCAAGCTAGATGGGAGTGGCGGGCGCAAACTTCGCATTCCTGTTCAAAGCGACAACATCACGTGGTCCGAAGATGGGCGCATTCTTGCGGTCGGGCATACCGGCCTGCCCTTGATTGGCACCAGTGGGTGCCGTGGCGCAGGAGGCAAGCCTTGCAGCTTCCCGTTCGCGGTCGTGGCTGTTGATCCCCAGACCGATGAGCAAAACGTAATCTTTTCCCACGATGCGGGGCAAATTCCCGGCGCGTCCGTAGCGCTTCAGCGTGACGGCGACTTGTACTTTGGCACAGTGTTCGGTGACCGCATTTCTCGTGTCCGGCTATTGAGCGAGACGGACTAACGGAGCTTTAGCCCGTTGAAGAATTTCCTTACCTTTTAAGTCATCCTCGCGGCTGGGAAACGCCTGATGGTACGAAACCCCGTCCATGAAATGCTCGCGCGTCCCGTTCATGATGAACGGGCCCGGCAGCACTACACGTTGTCGCTCAAGGATTACATCCGTGATCACGTGCGCGCGCGCAACGAGGACATCTACGAACGCCGGGCAAGGCCAGAGTTTATGCGGCGCCACGGCCATGAACCGAAATCCCAGCAGGACATTGGTTCCGTCATGTGGGCCGATCCGGCCTATCAAATGTTCAGCCGGCTCCATCGCACCGGTCAGGAGATGATGTGGGATGCCGCTGCGGACACAATCTACCGCGAGCGGGATCGTCTCTCCGGGACGTTCAGCCGTCTCTCAAAATCGAACGCGCGCCTTGGATCGCTTAAGCTTGACCCCGCTTTGGAGCTGCCTCGTGGCATGCGGGAGGTCGACATTCACCTGCAGCCAGGCGGCTACTGCGCCGATTACGGCGAGGACGACGTTCTGGCTGGAGCGTTTTATGAATACGGCGGGAACCTCTACACCACCGGTCGCGGCGTCGGGCAGTCGGAGAGTAAGGGAGAGGTCGGCATCCGTTTTTTGCGTGAGCGGTATCCCGATTTTACGCCCAAGAGGATTCTCGACATCGGCTGCTCTGCTGGCTCTTCGACCGTGCCCTATGCACTGGCGTTTCCGGACGCTGAAGTGCATGGCATCGATATAGCGCCGTCTATTCTGAGGTACGCTCATGCGCGTGCAGAGGCCATGGGCGCGCCGGTGCATTTTCATCAACGGGATGCTGCGGATACCGGTTTTGATGACGGGTCGTTCGATCTGGTGATGTCAAACAACGCTATGCATGAGTTCCCTCACAAAACAACGGCGGGAATGATGCACGAGAGCTTCCGGCTCCTACGCCTAGGCGGGATCGCCTTTCATCTCGATGTGAATATCCGGTTCAACGAGTACTCACCGTGGATGCAATTTCATCGCGGTTGGGACCAGATCAACAACAACGAACCGTATTGGCGCGTCTACGCAACAAATGAGCCTGCTCGGATGCTCATCGACGCCGGTTTTGATGCGGACCACGTGTGGGAAGGTAAGTTCCAGCAACTCGATCAAAGCTTGCACTGGTTCATTGCTGTCGCGCAGAAGCACTAACCAGCTTGCCATCGCCTTTGAATGAGGTCGGATGTGATCTGCTCGATCTTAGTCACGCCCAACAACGCCATACACCGTTCAATTTCGCTGCGCAGAAGGGTGAGGGCGCGCTCGACGCCGGGTTGTCCGCCGGCGCTGAGGCCATAGAGGTAGGATCGCCCGATTGAACACGCTGTTGCGCCTTGCGCCAAGGCTTTGATGACGTGGGAGCCGCGCCGTACACCACCATCTAGGATGATCTCAAGCTCCCCGCCAACGGCATCGGCGATTGGACCCAGGGCATCAATGCACGAAGGAACGCCGTCGAGCTGACGGCCGCCATGGTTGGAGACCATGATCCCATGGGCGCCGATCTCTGAAGCACGTTTGGCATCGGTAACGGAGTGCACCCCTTTGATCAGAAATTGTCCGCCCCATTCCTGGGCGAGCCACTCGGCATCCTTCCATGTCACCGTGCGGTCGATCTGATCATTCAGGTACTGAATAACCGACACCGGCTTCCCTTTGACGCTGAGGTCGCCACGGTCCGTGACGTTGGCCAGGTCGAAATTCGCATCGCGTATGGCGTGCCAACTCCATCGGGGATGAAGCGCGAAACTCATCAAGCTGGATACCCCAAACTTCGGTGGAATGGTCATGCCCGTGCGGAAGTCTCGTTCCCGGTTACCCGGGACGGGCACGTCAACGGTTAGACAGATCGCGGTATAGCCAGCCGCCTTGCAGCGCTCGACGAACTCTTTGGTGAGGCCACGGTCTTTATAGACGTAGATTTGAAACATCTTCGGGCCGGGCGTCGCCGCTGCGACATCCTCAATTGAAGTTGTCGACAACGTCGACAGGCCATACAGGGTGCCGAAGGTGTGCGCCGCGCGCGCGACCGCCGGTTCACCGGTGTGATGGAACAGCTTCGACATTCCGGTCGGAGAGAGGAACAGCGGCATGTCGAGCGTCACGCCCAGTGCCTTTGTTTTCAGGTCGATCGCTGATGTATCAGTCAGATAATTTGGCAAAAGCTCATAGTCATCGAACGCGCTCGTGTTGCGTCTGAGCGTGACTTCGTCATCCGCACCACCGTCCAGATAGTTGAAGATCGGCGAGGGAAGGCGCCGGCGGGCTTTTGCTCTTAGGTCGGCAATATTGTAGCAGGCGGCTAGGGTCATAGATGGCAGTGTCCTCAGGCAGGGGGGCACCTTACTCGGTTCTGCCTGGTGATTTCCAACCCCTAATATCACTAGGCGAGTAAGCGAAATGGCCATCTGGTCAAAGATTGAGCCCTAGCGGTACCATGGTTCAAACGGATAGGAGCGCACTATGACCATTTCTCGGCGGACAATCCTCAAGACCAGCGCGACGGCGGCAGTAGCGGGTTCCCTGGGCAGCAGATATGCAAGGGCGGCCACGGATACGGACGTCATTGTGATCGGCGCTGGATTATCGGGTCTGTATACGGCCATGCTTCTTGAGGAATCTGGCGTGTCCGTCCAAGTCCTTGAAGGGCGGGATAGACTAGGTGGCCGTCTGTTCAGCGCGCGCGACGTCGAAGGAAACCCAGAATGGGGCGGGGACTCGATCTTAGGTGGTTACGGGCGCATGCAAGATGTGTCCGCGCGCCTCGGTGTTGAACTTGTCGACCATCAGGCCCGCCGTGACCTGTCGCCGGAAGCCCACAAGGATCCGACCAACACCATGCTGGCGCTGCAGGGCCAGGTCATTCCCATGGAAGAGTGGCCGACGCATCCGCTTAACAAAATGCCCGACGGGGCGAAGAATCGTTTCCCCGGTCGTGGTTATTTCCAGGCTGTCATCGGCGAGCACAATCCGCTGGATGCCTTTGAAGATTGGCTGGACGCTGACAGCGCTCAGTTCGATACGTCGATATACGACGTGTTTAAGGAGATCGGCTGGAGCGATGAAGCCATTGAACTGAACTACAACACTAATGTTCAGTACGGCACGTCGGCCCACGATATCTCGGCGCTGATGTGGTTCTTCACCCAGGCGTGGTTCAAGCTGCAGGGCGAACTAGACCGGGTGGCCTTCAAGGCACCTGGTGGGAACCAAAGTATTCCAGAAGCCATGGCGGCCTCATTGTCGCGAGAGGTTCTGCTCGGCAAAGAGGTCATCGGCATTCGCCAGGATGGCGGCATGGCGGAAGTTCAGTGCCGGGATGGCAGCATGCACCGCGCTAAGCGTGTCGTTTGCTCAATGCCCATCCCAACCATGCGCTGGCTTAAGTTTGATCCGATTCTGCCATCTCTCAAATCGCAGGCCATTCAGACGGTCCCGGTCCAGAAAATTACCAAGGTGATCCTGGTGCCAAAAGAGCCTTTCTGGGAAGAAGACGGCTTTAGCCCCGCCATGTGGACGGATACAGACTGCGGCGAGGTCCGCGCCCTCCGGGAAGGGGAAGACGCCAACAAGATTACCTGCCTGATGGCCTGGGGGCGTGGTCATTTGGCCGATAAACTCGATGCGATGGGCGATGAGGAAGCGATGGCCCGGGTGCTTGAGGACTATGAGACCATACGCCCGGCTGCCAAAGGCAAACTCGAGTTGGCCGGTATCAAGTCGTGGCAGTCGGACCCCTTCGCAGCGGGTGATTGGGCGGTCTGGTCGCCCGGAACCGTGACGACGATGGTCAAAGCGATCATGGAACCCGCAAGCCGCCTGCATTTCTGCGGTGAACATACCGCGACATCGAACCGCGGTATGGAAGGCGCTATGGAGTCCGGCGAACGCGCCGCGTTTGAAGTTCTCGACGCGATTTAAGCCGATGGTCCTGGCGCGGCGTGAATTTATTGGCTCGCTCGCGGCGGCGGGCGTCGTGACTCGCCATCGTCCTGCTCGCGCTCAAACGGATGCCGATGTCATCGTCATAGGCGCGGGCCTGTCCGGCCTTTACGCGGCGCGGCTGCTGGCAGAGCAAGGTGTCCGCGTCACCGTGTTGGAAGGGCGCAAGCGCATCGGCGGCCGGATCGAGAGTTACAACCATCTCGAAGGTTCTCCTGAAGCCGGTGGTGACTCCATCCTCGGCGGCTACGGGCGTATGCGCGACATGGCTGACCAGTTGGGTTTGCGCCTGGTCGATCATCGTGCGCGTGGTCGTCTTTCACAAACCGAAATCGCGTTGGGCGGATCCGTCATTCCGCGCGACGCCTGGCCGTCCCATCCGCTCAATCATATGCCGGAGGACGCTAAGAACGCGTTTCCCGGCCGGCGGTTTTTTGAGTCGGTGGTCGAGGCCAACAATCCACTTGCAGCCTTTGAAGACTGGACTGATCCGGAAAGTGAAAAATACGACAGCTCGGTCTACGCGTTTCTGCGCGGGCTGGGATGGTCGGATCAAACCATTCAGCAGAACTATGAAACCAATATCGGCCGTGGGACGTCGGCGCACGATTGCTCGATCCTCACGTGGTTCTTCCGCATCGGCTGGGACAAAGTGCAGACCGAAATCGAGAATGTCGCCCTTAAGGCCGTTGGTGGTAATCAACGCATTCCCGAGCGCATGGCGGCGGAACTGCCTGGCGATGTCCATCTCGGCAAAGCGGTCTCGGGACTTCGCCAAACCGCGTCGGGTGTCGAGGTGCATTGCGAGGATGGGTCCAAGTTCAACGCGACGCGCGTAATTAACTCTACTCCTTTACCACCGCTCCGCTGGGTGCGGTTCGATCCGCTGCTGCCGCCGCGCAAAGCTGCGGCCATTGATCTTCTGCCGGCGATGATGATCAACAAGACATTTATCGTTGCTGAGCAACCTTTTTGGGACGATGACGGGTTCGGCCCCGGCATGTGGACGGATACAGCCGCCGGCCAGATCGGTGTCCTCCGTCAGAATGCCGAGTCCACAGAAGTCACCGGATTGATTGCCCGGTCCCGCGGCAATGTCGCGGCCCGGCTCGATAGCCTTGGTCCTGAGGCCGCGCAGGCGATGGTCGTCTCTGAATATGAGAAACTCCGTCCGGCAGCGAAAGGAAAAATTCGAGCTGCCGGGTATAAATCTTGGGCAATGGACAGGTTTGCCGGTGGTACTTGGATGGAGTGGGAGCCGGGACAGGTTCACAGGTTCCAGCCGGTTCTGGCTCAGTCCGCCGGGCGCATTCATTTCTGCGGCGAGCACACGGCGACATCGAACCGCGGCATGGAGGGCGCGATGGAGTCCGGCGAGCGCTGTGCGTTTGAAGTCCTGGACGTGCTCTAACGTCGCCTAACCAAACCGGAAGGGAATTTGATCCGGCCCGTAGTACTGCTCTACGGAATTATCCTTTTGATAAAAGATGTTTTGCACGTAGGTACCGCAGCGTTGGCTGCGGACGATAACCGCGACCGTAGGTGCGCTGTCGTTGTACTCCGCGTGAATTTCCCAGGGCTTGATGAAGTCGACATAACCTGGGCCTACGGTCACGACATCGGTTTCCTCAACCACGGCGCTTTCCGGTAAGTCGCCGGGTTCACCGCCGTCGGTGCGTTCAAATCTGAGCACGCGCTCGCCGCCTTCAACTACACCGTACAGCGTCCAGGACTTGCCATGGTCGTGCACCGTTGTTTTGGCATCCGGCTTTTTGATAAGGCCGTTGATGACAAAGCCGTAGTCAGAATCTTCATAAAACAGAAGGTTGGCGTGTTTGCCCTCAAGCCCCAGTTTGGCAGGACTTGTTGGCCACGTTTTGGCATGTTCCCTGACGTCAGGGTCACGCAACATTTCCTTGAGATGATCGCATGCACGCGGCCAGACTTCGTCCGCGGTTAAGCCATCTGCAAACATACCGCGCACGGCCGAGACAAACTTCTCTACAGCGGGTAGCATTGTTTCACGCTGATGATCGTCTTTCATGGCTCATCTCTCTTCAGCTCAATACCTACTGTTCTTTTTACGATAGTTCGCCGGATCACGCCAATCTCCAAACGGAGATACGGGAGTCGCTTGATGAGCATTGCGCACTTTCCCTGATCTTCGCTTCCATACCGTAACGCGGACGACAGCGTATCTCGTCTAGATACCTGCATTTCCTTGGCTTTTCGCATTCTGAGTGCTGTTCTGGGGAATTTTCAAACCCAACAATCTGTGATTTACTGAATGAAGACAGTCACTTGAAACGTGCGGTTAGGTAGCCTGACCGTTCCAGCCAAGAAGGTGCTTCGTTATGACACGAACCAAGACATTGCTTTTGTCAGTGTTGGCCCTTGGGTTCGCTGGCGTCGCTCAACCAGCAGCCGCGCAGCAATTTTCCGGACTGTATGTGTTCGGCGACAGTCTGTCCGACTCAGGCAATCTGTTCGCTTTGACCGGTGGCACCAATCCGCCCAGTCCGCCCTATTTCAATGGGCGCGTTTCAAACGGTCCGGTCTGGGTTGAGAGCTTGGCGCCCGCGCTTGGCTTTCCCTACGTGCAGGCGACAAATTTTGCGATTGCCGGTGCCGAGACGGGCACAACAAACGCGATCGATGTGGGCAATCAGGTCAACGGGTTTGTCGGCGGCGGTGGCACAGTGCCCGCTGGCGCCCTGACGATCGTCTGGGCGGGCAACAACGACTTTTTGCGTAATGCCGCAACCACGCCGCCTTCTGTATTGACCAATACGGTCATCACCAACATCGGTACGGCGATTGGTACGCTGAACGCGTTCGGGGCAGATACCTTCTTGATTCCGAATTTGCCCAAGTTCGGCAATACGCCGGGCGGGGCGGCAACCGGATTGGCCGACAGCCTGAATGAATTGGCGGCCTTTTATAACTCCAACTTACACACGACCCTGATTGGCCTTGAGCAATCGCTTGGCGTGCAAATCTTCATCATGGACATCGAAGGTCTGTTCGATGACGTGATCGCCAATCCGGCCGTGTACGGGTTCGCCAACGTCACCATACCGTGTCTGGACGGTCTGGCGCAGCCGACCGGCGCGTGCCCGACCGATGCGGCAGCAGACGCGGCCCTGTTTTGGGACGCCATCCACCCGACCCGGGCAGCGCATAGTATTGTTGCCGAATTTGCCCAGGCGACGCTGGCGATGTTTGAACAGCCGCGGGTTGTCGCGTCAACGTCCTACTTCGGCAACATCGTCATGGATGGGTATCGCCAGTCTATTGAACAACGGCTGATGACCGTGCGGTCAACCAGCAATGGGTCTTCCGCGCCGGCCAATGTGTATGTGTCTTACCGTCACGGCAGTGGTGACCGGGACGACCGGGCCAGCCTGAACGGCTTCGACTACGACCTCAACATGATCACGATTGGTGTCGACAAGGTCGTTGGCTCGGGCTGGGTTGTCGGTGCCTCTGCAACCTACGGCTCCGGCGAAATCGAACTCGTTGGCGGCGGCGAGGCAGATATCGATTCCTTCGGCGGATCAGCCTACGTCGGTTTCAACGGCGAAAGCGGCATGTTCGTGGATCTCAGCGCCGCATTGAGTTCCGAGAGCTACGACACGGTCCGCAACACTCTCTTTACACCCCGTCCCGAAGCGCTCGGTGACACGAGTGGCAAAAGCGCCATGATCAATGCCGAAGCGGGCTGGTCCTTCGAGACCGGCGGGTTTCGGGCCGCGCCCTTTGCCGGTGTGCGCTTCGTGTCCAGCGACGTTAGCGCCTACGAAGAAACAGGTGCTGCGATGCTGAATTTGACGGTGTTGGATCAGCGCTCCAGTGGTCTTATCGGTTCCATCGGTGTGGAGCTCGGCGGAACCTACTCGTCCGATGGTATGCGTATCGTTCCTTTGGTGCGCGTCGCCTATGAAAAAGAATTGGACAAGGTCGGCTACGGCACCACGATTCAAACGTCCACTGGCCAACTCGTATCCGTTGGCCGCGGCAACGCCTCTGATGACCGGATTGCCGCGAATGCCGGGATTGCGCTCGTGAGTGATCGGCTTTCGCTAGAGGTCAGCTACCAAGGGTCGATCGACTATTCCGATGGCAAAGACAACGCCGTTATCGGCCGCTTGTCCTACGCCTTCTGAGTCGGGCGAACCAAAGCCGTTTACCAGGGGAGCCGCTTACTCCGGCTCCCCTTTCCATTTCTCGGGCCGGTCCCCTTCAATGGCTTTGTCGGGATCCCACTCGATCAGATTGATTTTTTCGCCGTCCGGGCCACGCATCGCCATTTCCCGTTGCTTGACGTAACCCCGAACCCGCAACCGGACCGGTGCGCAAATAATGGTATGCGGATGTTTCTCTGCGCGCTGGATCACCTCATCCAGGTCGCTGCAATAAAACACCATACAAAGCTCGCCGATGTTCGAGCCCTGACTGGGCCGCTCGATCTTGGGGGGTGAGGGGTTAGTAACCTCGAACAGGCCTACCATTCCGTAGGCGGTGAAATCCGGCTGCTTCAAGATGCACACCCGGGTGGTCACGCCGTCCGGCATGCCAATGAGGTCATGCATATTGCCGCCTTGCGCTGTTCCTTCACTGTAGACCTCCGTGAGGCCAAGAACTTCACTGTAGAACGCCCGGGATTGATCCAGATTTGACACTTGGAGCGCGGCGCGCACCATTTGGCTGAGTTTCATCGTGCTGATCCACTTTTTTGCATCCGAGTGCTGCCGACCTTACACGTCCACCCCTCGACATCACACCTATTCCGCATAGGTGAAAGGGCGAATCCCAGGTAGCATGTATCCCATGATGTACAGGGGTTTGGTGGCCATCTCTGGCCTGTATCTGACACTTCTTTCAGCGACCCAAAGTTATCCGGTATTCGCGCAAGAGCCCGAGGTGCGCTCCCGGGACGAGGCGGATACCGCATCTGTGGTCGTCTATGATGCCGAATACTTCGCGCCATACAATCCAATCACCGCCGAAGATATGATCAACCGTATTCCCGGGGCCGAAGGGCTGGTTGGTGGATTTGGCAATGACCAAGAGGAGCGCCGCGGGCTGCGGTCCAACACCGATCAGATTCTCATAGATGGAAAGCGCTTAACCGGCAAAGAAAACCAAAGTTCATCCTTCCTGGAGCGCCTTCCTGCGAAGTCGGTTGAACGCATCGAATTGATCACAGGTAATGTCCGGGAACTCGATACCGATGTCGGCGTGCGCGTCATCAATGTTGTCCTCAAAGAGGGGGCGGGGCGGGGCAGTGGCGTCGCCCAGGCCGGCGTATTTTATTTTCCGAGCGATCAGTATCGCCCCATGGGCACGCTCTCCTACAGCGGAACGGCGGGCCAGATCGATTACAATGGGTCTTTATCTCTAAGGCCCGGATTAACGCCCACGGATGTGGTTGATGTCCTAGTCGATTCTGCGGGGAACAGAATTGCACTCATTCAAGAGGAACGGCGGCAAGACCAGTCGCAGATCGAGGCAAGAGGCTCGATTACCTATTCAGGCGAAGCGAACCAAGTTTTTCAACTCAACGGCCTCATCAATCATTTTCCCAGAGATAATCAGGATACAACGGTTTCCTTTGTTGATCCTGGCGACGGATCACTCCTTAACACAGGGACGTTTATCGACAATATCCGTGGTGATGACACGACGTGGGAGATCAGCGGTGACTACGCCCAACCGCTCAGCAAAAAGGTAAACTTCACCGGTTTGTTTATCTACTCGCGGAGTACGACAGATCGGAATAACGAAAACTTTGACATCCTTAGCGATGTCGAAGTGCCGACAGGGTCAGATGCGCGTGAACAAACATCTACCGAAAAGATTCTGCGCGGCACTTTTAACTGGAAGATGGCCGAAAAACATGATCTCGAGGTCGGAGTGGAAGGGGCCATCAATACACTCGATAAGGATCTGGACTTCAGTGTGATCGTCGATGGCGTGCCCGTTAACGTGCCGATCATCAACAGCGATCAGAAGATTACAGAAGATCGTGTTGAAGCGTTCTCGACCCACAGCTGGAAGCCGATCAATGGCATCGAAATAGAAACCGGGCTGGCGGCTGAGTTTTCTTGGCTGACTCAAATTGGCAGTGATGTTAGCTCCGAGCGCAGTCTGAAGTTTGTCAAACCCAGTCTGGACATCTGGTACAACCCGACCCAGGCATCGCAAGTCTGGTTCTCGTTTAGAAGAGATGTCGGACAGTTAGACTTCGATGACTTCGTGGCCACAGTTAACCGCGAGGATAACGAAGTCCTTGCAGGTAATCCCGACTTGGTGCCGGAAAAGTCGTGGGACTTTGAAGTCGGAGCCGAGCATCGGCTCGCAAATGGGGCAGGGGTTATCAATGGCCGCGTGTTTTATCGCCGGATTAATGACGTCAAAGACCTTATCCCATTGGGCTTGGATGACTCCCAACCAGGAAACTTGGGGAACGGATCTCATTACGGCGCGGAATTTGAATCGAGCATTCGCTTTGCCCGCTTCACAGATGCTGACGTCGTGTTAAGCGGCTCAGTCTTGGTGCAAGACTCTCGTGTTACCGATCCCTTCACTGGTCAAAAACGGAAGATCGGCAATCTTAAGGATTACGAACTCAAATTAGAGGGGCGGCACGACATTCAAGACTGGGGTTTGTCTTATGGCTTCGATGTCACCAAGAATGGCCCCACAATCGAGAGTGATTTCAACGAGTTTGACCGGAAAACCACATCGCTTGATGCTCGGATTTTTTTCGAGAAGACCCTAAGGGCCGGCACGATACTACGCGTGTTTTGGGCGAACCTGCTTGAGGTCAATACGCGGCGCGAGAGAACGATCTTCAATCCGAGCCAAGCCAATGGTGTTGTGGAGAGAACAGAATTCCGTGACGAAGAACGCGGCTACATCGCAGGATTTCGACTTCGCACCACGTTCTGACTTCTTAAACATACGAAGACAGAATCAATTTTAGATCACCGCGAAAGCATCTTTTTCTTTGGTGCTCATACTTAGACCCTACAACGCATAAGCACTAATTTCTTTGCGGGCTCATCTCACAAAACGTTATTTAAATAAACGTTGTTAATGTGAACCATCCTCAACGTCGTTCCGTACCTACCCCTGACAAATCAATCGAGCGGTCAGCCCGGGTAAGGGAAGCCCCCACACCGCTCACTTCAATGTGCGGCTTCCGCGTACACATCGAGGACGACAACATGTTTAACAAGACTCTCATCACTTTGTCGGCGGCGACCTTGGCGCTCGCGACAACAGCCTCCGCTCAAACTGTCCCATTCCCTACTTCGGAATCTGTCGCTGGCAATTTTGATACCCCCATCGTGATCATTCCGGAGAGCGCCATTCCGCGCGAGCCTTCTTCATTTGAAAGCCAACAGAGCGCGGACACTCTTGTCGTTTCCGTCAGCTCGTCCGCCTTGACGGCTGTCGACCTTGACTTGCCTCGCGCCCAAACCGACCTTCTGAACATTATCGCGTTTTCAGCGTTCGGTGCGCCGCTTGACTCCGTTACCGAAGGTGCATCTGACATCGAAGGCTAGATCCCGGAGCTGCCAACGGCTGGCAGTGCGACATTCACGGGTCTTGCGGCCGGAACGGTCATCAGCAATGAGGGGGCGTTCGACGTGAACGGTGATGTCAGTGTTGACGTTGACTTCGCATCTGGCACCGTTGCCTCAGCCTTCATGAACATGACTCAGCAGACAGTGACTGAAAACGGATTGGGCGTCGCTGTTGGCTCCACAGCCTGGCGTGATTTTTCTTCAGTTGGATCGTTCGTTGATGACACGGCCTTGTTCTCAGGCGATGCAGCAACCGCCGACGGGCTGATGACAGGCTCTGTTGCCGGCATGGTATCTGGGACTGAAAGTGCTTCTGGGCTCTGGTCGCTCGCTGGCGACGGTGAAGAAGCCTTCGGTGGGTTTTCGGCGTCAGCCGACTAAGCGCCAACCCTCTATCCACAAGCTATGGAAGCGCTCTACTTGCGACATAAAGCGGGTAGAGCGCTTTTCTTTTGCCTCGTCGTCACCAGCCTCGTCGCCACCGGCCTTGCTGCGTCTCCCAAAGCTTTTGGTCAGGGTCCCGTCGTTGAAAATCCAGACTCAAACCAAAGCCCAGGCGTGGATCAACGCTCTCTCCGTTTAACACCTGAGCAAGCGCTATCTGTTGTTTCTCAGCTCATCGTCGCTGGTGAGCTAGATCAGGCGCTCAGTGTGCTGACCCAGATTCAAGGGCGATCCGGCGACCCTGGGCAGGAAAAATTCCTCGCAGCGCAAATTGCCATCCGAAAACAGCAATATGCGCAGGCGCTGAGTATTTACGACGACTTATTAGAGGAAAACCCAAATCTCATCCGCATCCGGATCGAACGGGCGCGGCTGCTGGTGGCGATGGGTGATGCCAGCCGTGCCAGGACCGAATTTGCAGAGATTCGTAAAGGCGATCTGTCAGATGGTCTTTCCGGGTATGTCGACCGCCTCATCGCGGCGACACGTCAACGCCAGCCGTGGACTTTTTCCTTTGTCGCCTCTGCACTATACGACTCCAACGCGTCTGCTGGGCCCGATCAGGATACTGTCACTCTCTTCGGGCTGCCTTTCACTTTGTCACCTGATGCTCAGGAGCGTGCTGCCTGGGGCGCGAATGTCTCTGCGACGGGAAGCTACCGGTGGTCGCTTTCTGAAGAATGGGATATCCGCGCTGTCGGCGGTATCAGCCACACAGATGTCGAACAAGATCGGTTTGATGACTCTCTGGTGACAGGTCAGGTCACGCTGGCACGGAGTTCATCTGACGCATCGCTGACCTTTGGGCCGATAGCCTATCGCCGTTGGTTCGGTGGCTCTGAACTGAGCACGGCGTGGGGCGGGCAGGGTATTGCCGCCTATTCTCTCAATTCGCGTTGGCAGATCTCTAGTGTGATCTCGGTGCAAGATGTGTCTTACGATCTGCTCGATGACCGAGACGGTATCGTTGCCTCCGCAACGCTGCGCGCTACGCATTCACGATCACCGTCATCCGCTTTTTACGTTTATGGCGGGCTCGCCCATGAAGACTCCGCAGCCCGCCCCCTCCGCAATACCATCTATCGCTTCGGTGCGGCGTACGCTTATCGCTGGAGCTCGGGATTTCAAGCGACGATGCGCCCAGAGGTCGCGCTTCGGGATTTTGAGGGACTACAGCCAGCGTTCGCTGCGAAACGGCGTGACTGGCGTTTGTCAGCAGGCGTGGACATCAAGGCACCCCATATCGCTGGAACCGGATTGGCGCCTTTTGTTAGCTACTCGTTCGTCAAGAACGACAGTTCAATTGATTTTAATTCCTACACGCGCCATCAAGTGCGGCTCGGTGTAGAGTTTGAGTTATGAGGGTGCGCTCGGCAGGGCGGTGTAGCCGCTGATAAAAGGTTTTGCCTCACCCGTGGCGGGATCGTAGACGCGCCGCTCCACAGCTCCGATGTCGGCGCCATACACGTGAATCGAAATCGATATGTCATCGTCCAACGCGTTGCGGACCTTATGAATGTCCCCGATCCGTGGCGAGACAAAATCCACCATGCCTGGTTCAAGCCGCGCGGTTTCTCCTTCGGTGAGTGCGCCAGTGTCCGCATCCCGCTTATAAACAGTACCTGTTTCGGCGCCGCGCAGCATACCGATTGCTCCCCAGACCCGGTGGTCATGGATCGGGGTTTCCTGACCTGGGCCCCACACAAAACTGACAATTGAGAAACGCGCCGCCGGATCCCGGTAAAGCAAGTATTGGCAGTAGTGGTCGGGATGCGGAACCGCAAGCGTTTCTGGCAGCCAGTCGTCGTGACCAATCAATTGCTGGAGCGCTTCACCGCACCGTGGCAGCAGGTCCGACTCCGTTGGCTTGCTAGCTACTATGGCCTCGAGTGTCGCGACGAACTGATCGAGCCGTGTTGTTGCCATTGGTTGGCCTATGCCTCGCGTTCCAGCTGCTCAAGCTCGGCGAGAATATCATCGCGGTCTCCGTCCAGGAGAGGCGGCGCGCGGCGAATTTCATCCTTTTCGCCCGTTAGAACAATCGCGTTGGCGAAGGTCTTTGTCTTATGGCCGTTCGGCAACGTTAAGTCTTTGACCCAGCCATAGTGCTCGACCAATGGATCGGACAGCGCGGCGGAATACGAATTGATCGGCTCGCACGGAACGCCAAGAGGGCGAAATATCTTCAGCCATTCTTCGACGGTCTTGGTTTTGAAGATCGGCTCCAAAATATCTGCCAGGTCGAGCTGGTTTCTCGCCCGGTCCATGGTGTTGAGAAAGCGTTCGTCATCAGTCAACTGAGGTTCGCCGATGGCCTCGCACACGGACGCAAACAGTTTGTTATTGCCGGCCGCGAGGACGAAGTGTCCGTCAGCTGCGGGATAAGCCTGGTAAGGAGAGTTGCGGGGATGGCGCGATCCCATGCGCACAGGGTCGTTCCCGGTGCCGAAATACTCGCTGGTCTGTAAGGCGGAGAAGGCCAGGTTAGAGGCGTACATAGACATATCTACATGTCCGCCTGGGCCGCCTGCTGCGACGCGGCGCAGAACCGCAAGGATCGCAAACGCGGCGTATAGCCCGGCGCCAAAGTCCGACACCGGTACGCCGGCTTTGACCGGGGTGGTTTCAGGGTCGCCGGTGACACTCATCACGCCGGAGGCTGCCTGAACGGTGACATCAAAGCCGCCGTCTTGTGCGCGCGGTCCATGTTGTCCGAACGCGGATATGGAGGCGTAAACCAGTCCTGGCTTTTCTTCTTTGAGCGACTCATAGCCGAGGCCAAGGCGGTCCATCACCCCGGGGCGGTTATTCTCCACCACCGCATCGGCAGACAAGATCAACCGCCTGGCGATGGCAAGGTCCTCGGGTGATTTAAGGTCGAGGGCGATGCCGCGTTTGTTGCGGTTTACTGATGCAAAGTTTTCGCTGAACCCATCCGAGATTGGCGGCCACGTGCGCAGGCTGTCGCCCCCAGGGGGCTCAACCTTGATGACATCGGCGCCCATGTCGGCCAGCACCATGCCGCAGAATGGTCCGGCGGCGACATGGCAGAACTCGATGATGCGCAAGCCCGTTAGGGGAAGGGAAGTGTTCATAACAAGTTTTGGTGAGGCTGGTTGATAGAAAAGCGATATATCATGTGCGACGGGACTTGTCGGGCGGCGGTTCCGTAATAGGTGGCACGCCTGCCGGTACGGTTCCCTCGTGATGATGCATGATCATCCATTTTCCGCCGACTTTGCGGAAGACGTCTGTGATGCGTACCCGGCCTGAGGCCGCGTTCGGTGGCGCGTAGGAATATTCCAGATAATAGAGTGCAATGGCCGTATCACCCCAGGTGTTTACCACCGGCTCTTCGACATTCAGGGTCAGCGGGCCTCGCGCTTGCATCTGCTTTTGATCGTCAGCATGAAATTTATCCCGCTCGGCCTGGCCGCAAATGAGGTGCGGGGTAAACACATCCCATACGGTTGAGTCCGGATGCATATGGCCGTCGATGCCGTCGGGATCATGATCGGCGAAGGCGTTGAAAATGCCTTTGATGATAGCGGCAATCTCCGCCGCTGCGCTGTCGGTCGGGCTCATTCGCTCCCCCTGGATTTAGCGCACCCTGTCGCCCAGGAAGGCGGGGGTCAAGCGCCCACAACATCCCTCTTGACCTCATACCCAAAAAAGAACAAAAGTAGAACAATTATACAAAAAGACTTGTATAAATTCACAAGAAAGGGACGTTCATGCACAGATCCTTTGAGAAAGCAGCCACACTCAGCCAGCTGCGCTCCCGGGTTCAGGCTATTGAAGATCTGGTGAGGGATCAGGCGGGGGTCTTGCCGCTGGGTGTGAGTGAGATCGACCAAACCTTGCCGTGGGGCGGCTTGCCGCTTGGCTGTCTGCATCATGTGGTGGGGGCGGACGCGGATTTGAGCGCGTTGGGGTTTGCTCCTACGGCAGCGGCATTTGTCTCGGCGGTGACGGGCCGGCTGAAAGAACGTGGCAGGGTGATGTGGTGTTTTCCCCGCTACAAACCGGTGGACAGTCTCTACGGCCCCGGTCTCGACATGCTGGGTCTGCCGGAAGGCGATCTCATTTTCGTCCGCGCCCGGGATGATACGGAAGCGTTGTGGGCGATGGAGGAAGGGCTGGCGTGCCGCGATCTCGCCGCTGTAGCCGGGGCGTTAACCGCACCTTTGTCTCTGACAGTAGAACGGCGTTTGCAGCTTGCGGCTGAGCGCACAGGCGTCACGGCTTTCCTGCTTCAGCCTGGGTCCAGCGGTGCCACGGCCAGTGCTGCAGTAACGCGCTGGCAGGTAGGAGCGGTGCCATCGGCGCGGCCCGCGTGGTCCGGACTGGGTCAGCCAAGGTGGAATCTGACTCTCGACCGGTGCCGTCAGGGCAAACCCCGTTCATGGACTGTGGAATGGTGCAATGAAACGCGTGATCTCCGTTTGGCTGCCCCACTTCGTGACCGACCGGCTGACCCGGTTGCCGTCGCGCAGGGGAGAGCCGCCTTACGCGCCGTGGCGTGAGCAGCCTTTTGCCGTGGTCGCGGCGGAGGCCGGGGCCATGCGTTTATCGGCCGTTAACCCTGCCGCACGGGAGGGTGGGGTTGAGCCTGGCTTATCCCTCAGCGATGCACGCGCTGTTATACCGGTTTTGAAAGTCATGGACGCCGACACAGATGCAGACCGGGCCTGTCTTGGCCAGATATTGGCTTGGACGCGGCGGTACACGCCTTGGGCAGCCCTTGAAGGGCTTGATGACCGCGGCGGTGCTGGTCTCTGGCTCGATATCACCGGGTGCGCGCATCTGTTCGGCGGTGAGACGGCGATGCTGAACGATCTGGGGTCTCGTCTTGAGAGGCTCGGTTTCAACAGTCGCTTGGGTGTAGCGGAAACGCTTGGTGCTGCATGGGCCCTGGCCCGGTGCAGGGCCACTGCGGCTGCGCCCGCTGTCGTGCCCAATGGGACACAACGCTCGGATTTGGCCGACATGCCGGTGTCCGGATTGCGTCTTACGCCGCGCACACGGGAGACGCTTGCGCGTTTAGGTGTGCGCACTTTGGCAGACGTGACGGCCTTGCCGCGTGCGCAGATGACCCGTCGCTTTGGCAGCGAGGTGTGCCTGCGCCTGGATCAATTCATGGGCCGCGTTGATGAGCCATTGTCGCCAGAGATGGAACGCGTACCCTACGTGGCCCGTATGGCCTTTCCTGAGCCAATCGGGCGGACGGAAGACGTCGAAGCGGCACTTAAAAAACTACTCCAACATCTATGCGACCGTATGGAGACGGATCGCCAAGGCGCGCGCCGTCTCACCTGTGAACTGTTCCGGGTCGACAATACGGCGGAGCGCATCGCCATCGGCACTGGCCAAGCGGTGCGCGAATCGAATCATTTGCTCCGTCTGTTCCGTGAAAAACTCGACGGCATCGATGCCGGGTTCGGCATCGAGTTCCTGCTGCTCACCGTTACGGCGACCGACCCTCTGGCGCAAGACCAAGCGCGGATGTCACAGGTTGGCGAGGCGGATAAAGCCAATACGGCTTCAACCGGCCGTGATCTTGCGCTGTTGGTGGATCGTCTCGAAGGTCGGCTTGGGGCAGGGCGGGTTGTGCGCCCATCTCGCCAGGACAATCACGTGCCCGAGCGCGCAGTGAAATTTGTACCGCCTTTAAAGGCCTCAAAGCCTGTTGTGTCGGCAACTGACGAACGTGAGCGCCGTGTCCTTCATGGCGAGATTAGTGCTCTACGTCCTGGCAGCCGCCCTATCCACTTGTTGCCAAAACCTGAACCGATTTTGCCTGTTACTGCCGACAGCGCTTTGCCCCGCGGCATGCCGTTACCTGGCTTTGAGTGGCGGCGCTCTCTCTATCGTCTTGCCGCCGCCGAAGGACCGGAGCGTATCGCCGGCGCATGGTGGCGGGGTGCCTTGCCGCCGGATCGCAGCCCTGACGGCGAGTCCTATTTTGCCCTGTGCGAAGACGGTGGGGCGGTGCGCGACTATTGGCGCGTGGAAAGCGAGACCGGAACGCGCTTCTGGCTGTTTTATTTGCCGTTTCCGTTGCAGTGCGAGGTCTCAGCCGTGCCGCGCTGGTATCTGCATGGTTTGTTTGCGTGATTTGCCATGGCCGTCGAACCGCAATACGTCGACCTCCAGGTCACCAGTAACTTCAGCTTTCTGCGCGGGGCGTCCCATCCGGAAGAACTGGCGCAGTCTGCCATCGCGCAGGGCCACGCAGCTGTTGCATTGACCGACCGCAATACTCTGGCAGGCGTTGTGCGCAGTCATGTCGCCTGCCGGGATACGGGTGTGAAGTTCATTCCAGGGTGCCGGCTCGATTTACTCGCAGTTGAGTCGTGGCAGTGGAGGGAGGAAGCCTACGACTGGCATTTATTGCCCCAGAATCTACGCCATCATGGTGGCGAGGATGGCCATGAAAGCCCGGACGGTCCGAGTGTGCTGGTTTACCCCGTGACCCGTGATGCCTATGCCCGGCTTTGCCAATTACTGACGCTGGGCAAGCGGCGTGCGCCCAAACAACAGTGCTTTCTTACCCTTGAGGATTTGTCTGTATTGTCTGACGGCGTTATGGCTGTCGCTCTGACGCCGGAGAAGGCTTTGTTGTGTGATGCCGATGCTGAGCGTTTTTCTCAAACTCTCCGGCATTTCAAAGATATTTTTGGCGCTGCGCTCTCTGTCGGTGCCTGTGCCGATGCCCGCGGCGACGATGCCCGGCGGCTATGGCAGATCGATCAATTTGCGCAGCAGGTGGGTGCACCGTTGGTCGCACTTAACGATGTGTATATGCATCTGCCGGTGCGCCGCCCTTTACTGGATGTTCTGACCTGTATCCGGGCGCGGTGCACGATCGATCAAGCCGGTCTGCGCTTGCAGCGCAATGGGGAACGGCATCACAAGCCGCCGTTGGAAATGGCGCGTCTTTTCCAAAATCATAAAGGCGCTCTCGCCCGTACAGTTGAGGTCGCCGAGGCCTGCACCTTTAGCCTTGATGAACTGCGTTACGAATATCCGGTCGAGCCGGTCCCTGATGGGGAAACACCGCAGTCTCAGTTGGAGAAGTTAGCCTGGGAGGGTGCGGCATGGCGTTATCCTGCGGGTGTACCCGAGGACGTTGCTAATCAGATCCGTCATGAAATCACGATCATCGGCAAGCTGGGGTATGCCCCGTATTTTCTGACGGTGCATGACATTGTCGTCTTCGCGCGCGCTCAAGGCATTCTTTGTCAGGGCCGGGGATCGGCGGCCAATTCGGCGGTGTGTTATTGCCTTGGCGTTACCTCGGTCGACCCCGCTTCAACCGATCTTCTGTTCGAGCGCTTTGTCTCGGCGGCCCGCAATGAACCGCCGGACATTGATGTCGATTTCGAGCATGAACGCCGCGAAGAGGTGATTCAGTATCTTTATCAGAAATATGGCCGGACCCGCGCCGGGCTGACGGCGACCGTGATTACGTACCGCACCCGGTCGGCAGTGCGCGATGTCGGCAAGGCGCTCGGATTATCGGAGGACGCGATCTCAGCATTGTTGGGAACGGTATGGGGCTCGTCGTCGGAGCGTATTCCCGAACAGCAGGCGAGGGAAGCAGGGCTTGATCCCGAGGATACGCGCTTGAAGCTGACCCTCGACCTGGCCAGTCAGCTGAAGGGCTTCCCGCGTCATCTCTCACAACATGTCGGTGGCTTTGTTCTCACCCAGGCGCTGTTGTCTGAAATCGTACCTGTCTCAAATGCAGCGATGCAGGACAGAACTGTTATCGAATGGGACAAAGACGATATTGATGCGCTTGGTATTCTTAAGGTCGATGTCCTTGGGCTTGGAATGCTCACGTGTATTCGCAAGGCTTTTGATCTGATCGAAACTCACCATCACCGGCATCTGACCCTGGCATCAGTACCGCAGGATGATCCGGCCACCTACGATATGGTGCAACGGGCCGATACTCTAGGTGTGTTTCAGATCGAAAGCCGTGCTCAGATGACCATGCTGCCGCGTCTGAAACCAGCCACTCTTTATGATCTCGTTATTCAGGTTGCTATCGTTCGCCCGGGGCCGATCCAAGGTGACATGGTGCATCCTTATCTGCGCCGCCGGCGTGGTGAGGAGACTATTGTCTATCCCTCCAAGGCTTTACAGGGCGTGCTTGAGCGCACTCTGGGCGTGTCGCTGTTTCAGGAGCAGGCCATGAGCATCGCGATTGTTGGGGCGGGGTTTAGCGCCGATGAAGCGGATGCTTTGCGCCGGGCGATGGCGGCTTGGCGGCGTAATGGCAATCTCGAAGGGTTCCGCACCAAGTTTCTCGCCGGCATGAAGCAGAACGGGTATACGCCGGAATTTGCCGAGCGGTGTTTCAAGCAGATCGAAGGCTTTGGTGAATACGGTTTTCCGGAGAGTCATGCTTTTAGTTTTGCCCTGTTGGCCTACGTTTCGTCCTGGCTGAAGTGTCATTATCCGGCGGCATTTGCGTGTGCGCTGCTCAACAGCCAGCCGATGGGGTTTTATGCCCCAGCGCAGATTGTCCAGGATGCACAGCGTCATGGCGTGGTTGTCCGGCCGGTCGATATCAACGCGAGCATGTGGGACTCCACGCTCGAGCCGGCGGATGTGCCCAAGGGGGTCGCTTTGCGTCTTGGGTTCAGGCAGGTCAAAGGACTCAAACAGGAGGAATCTGAAACGATTGTTGCGGCGCGGGGTGAGGGGTATCGCGATCCATATGAGGTTTGGCAGAAAGTAAAAGAGGGTAATCGCCGCCTGCTGGAGGCGCTTGAGAAGTTGGCACGGGCGGATGCGTTCGCCTCTCTCAAGCCTGACGGCAAACCGCTAAGCCGCCGCCAAGCGTTGTGGGCTGTAAAAGCTTTAAAAGACTCGCCGCTCCCTCTTTTTGCTGCGAGCGATGAAGCGCAGTCACCGCCATCCGGTATGCTGGCTGGTGCCGATGCGGTCTTTGAATTGCCGCCACCGCTGCCAGATTTATCTGCAGGCGAACAGGTGATCGAGGATTACGCTGCTTTGCGCCTGACTTTGCGGGATCATCCTCTGTCTCTTTTACGGTCCCGGCTGAGTGCGCGAAGTGCGATTACGGCAGACCGTTTGGCCGATATTCCAGCGAACCAAAAGGTGATTGTGGCAGGTCTATCGATCTGCCGGCAGCGGCCGGGCAGTGCTAAGGGCACCGTGTTTATTACCTTGGAAGACGAAACCGGAGTTGCCAACCTCATCGTCTGGCCGAAGACATTTCAAGCCTTTCGCAAGCCGATTTTACGGGCCAGCCTTTTGTATGCCGAGGGCGTGCTTCAGCGTGACGGCATGGTGATTCACATATTGGCGGAGAAACTTATAGATATGAGCGATCTGCTCTATCACCTGACAGAGTCGGGATCGTCGGTTGCTGCTGTGAGTGCCCGGGCTGACCGGTTGCGCCATAACCGGCGCTCGACTCCGCGTCTGAGCCGGCAGATGCAGGTGCTGGCCAATGCGGATGAAACGATCAGCAGTCCGCCGGCAAAGCATCCGCCTGGCCGGCGCCGCTATGGGTCAGGGTCTAGTCCTCCAGCAAAGTGACCAACGCGCGACTGCGCGACCGCCGTAAACCTTGTTATCGCGGCTTTGTTGTGGCTCATTTGCGTTAGCACGAATAAAAATTTCGGTCCTCTACTGGCCGTATGATTAAGGGAGATAAGCATGAGGGACGTCCAAGGCTGGCGCAAAAAATTCGGTGTTCTGGGTCCTTCCACCAACACAATTGTTCAGCCGGATTTCGATGACATGCGTCCGCGCGGCGTGACCAATCACTACAGCCGGATTTTCACCCCCAACTCAGAGGCGATCAGCAACGAGACGTTCTTAGCTGGCACCACCAAGATTTCCGAGGGGGTAATCGACGCTGTGCGCAGCGTCATGACCTGTTCACCGGATTATCTGGTGATGGGGATGTCCGCGATTACCTTTTATGATGGCGTGGCCGGGGCCGAAGCTTTCCAAAAGAAAGTTGAAGACGAATCTGGAATTAAAATCAGTATCGGCTCGCACTCGACGTCAGCCGCCCTGAACGCCTACGGAGGCGTCAAGAAGATCTCGTTTATCTCGCCCTACTATCCTGTCGCGAACGCCGAGGTGAAGCGCTATTTCGAAGAAAGCGGCTTCGAGGTCGTGCGCGATATCTGCCTCCAGTGTCCAAGTTGGACGGCTATCGCTGAAGTTCCTGAAGACCGTCTCAGAACTTTGATCATCGAAGAGCTGAACGGCGATGATATCGATGCAATTGTTCAGGTTGGCACCAATCTCAGCATGGTGGCTCTGGCCGCCGAGGCGGAGACCTGGCTCGGCAAACCGGTGATTGCCATCAACACGGCGACGTATTGGCATGCTCTGCGCGCCAATGGAATCGAAGACCAAATGCCCGGTTTTGGCCGTCTCTTATCTGATTTTTGAGCTTTTAGGCGGCAATCGATAGGTCCGAATGAGAGAACAATCATCTCTTTTATGGTCTAAATAAAAAAGAAAACTCCGTATTTATCGGTCTAAGTCATCTTTCTGGGGGAGAATCTTCCCCCAGAGCGCCAGCTTCCTCACAACTGCGCCAAATTTACGCCACCAGCGACGACCGCTGGATGCAGACCGAGGAAGGCCCAGGACATGAATGCGATCTCAGACCGGTTTCCGCGTGCGGAAGCTACCGCCTCTCAGGGCAAGGTCATTCTTGTGGGTGCCGGTCCGGGCGCACCAGATCTATTGACTCAGCGCGCCGTGCGGGTGCTTGAAAACGCAGACATTGTGTTCGCCGACGGTTTGGTGAATGACGACCTCCAGTCTCTCCTCCGGGATGGCGCCATTTGGGTTGATGCCGCCAAACGGGTTGGTGGTAAGACCAAGTCTCAGCAAGACACAATCGATGAGATGATCGGTGCTGCACAGGCCGGTAAGTCCGTCGTTCGTCTCAAGGGCGGTGACATCAGCTTATTTGCCCGTGGCGGAGAAGAGATTTCGGGGCTTCAGCGCGCCGGCATTGAGGTCGAGCTCATACCCGGCGTGACCGCCGCGTCTGCGGCCGCGGCCAGCGCAGCCTTCTCTCTTACACACCGCGACATCACGTCCGCCGTGACGTTTGTGACGGGTCACAACGTCAGGGAAGAACTGCCCGACCTGTCACCGGTTGATGGCGGTTCGCAAACAGTCGTCGTCTATATGGGTATCGGAACGGCATCTGACCTTGTCAGCGCGTTGACCGAAAAAGGGTATAAGCCGTCGACACCGGTTGCTGTCGTGGAACGGGCCTCCCTGCCGGAAGAGCGGGTTTTGTACGGTACATTGCGAACATTGCCTCACGTTCTCACCAGCCAGTCGGTTGAGAGTCCGGCCCTCATCGTCGTGGGTAATGTCGTTTCCACAAGCCGTGGATGGTGGCGCACTGAAGCCTTGGCACCGGTGGCTCAAACCGCGCACGACGCGCACCTGGCCCATGGGTGACGGCATGACACACGTCATCATTGCGAACGATCTCCGAACCGGCGAAATCGTCTATTTGACCGGAGAAGGTTCTTGGACCGATGAAATCGCCAAGGCCAGGCGTTTCGAAAAGGACACGCCAGACCTGGAGTCCAAGCTGGAAGAGGTCGGCGACGGCGCCAACACGGTCGTCGGGATCGAGGCCATCGCCCTCAATGGTCCTTCGGCTTCCGAAACCCCGGTCAGCCTGAGAGACCGTATCCGCGCCACCGGGCCGACGGTTCGCCCCGACCTCGCGCGCCCTTTCCCAAACGCATAATTCAATCGAGATCAACATGTACGAATACGATACCTTTGATCAGACGCTGATCAATCAGCGGGTCAATGAGTTCCGGGATCAGGTCAAGCGCAGACTCAGTGGCGAGTTGACCGAAGAGCAATTTCGTCCTTTGCGGCTGCTCAATGGTCTCTATTTGCAATTGCACGCCTATATGCTGCGCGTGGCGATCCCCTATGGGACGCTTTCGTCCGAGCAAATGCGGGCTCTCGCCCATGTTGCGAGAACCTATGATAAAGGGTACGGCCACTTCACCACCCGCCAGAACATCCAATACAACTGGATTCGGTTAGAAGACGCGCCTGATCTGCTTTACGACCTCGCGGCCGCCCAGCTTCATGGCATTCAAACCAGCGGCAATGTCATTCGTAACGTCACCGCCGATCATTTTGCTGGCGCTACAGCAGATGAATTGGATGATCCGCGGATATATGCGGAGCTGATCCGCCAGTGGTCGACTCTGCATCCGGAGTTTTCGTTCCTGCCCCGCAAGTTCAAGATCGCCGTGACCGGTGCGGAAGAAGACCGGGCGGCGGTGCGCTTTCACGACATCGGTCTTATTCTGCGTAGAAATGGCGACGGCGAGATAGGCTTCGAGGTCATTGCCGGCGGTGGAATGGGGCGTACGCCCGTCGTAGGGCCGACCATTCGCAAGTTTTTGCCCAAGCAGCACCTGCAATCCTACTTGGAGGCAATTCTTCGGGTCTACAACCGGTACGGCCGGCGCGACAACATCTACAAAGCCCGGATCAAGATTCTTGTTCGCGACCTGGGCACTGACGCGTTCACCAAAGAGGTCGAGGCCGAATGGGAAGCGATCGACAAGGCTCACGTTGATCATGAGCTCCATGAAGAGCACAGGGTGCGCAAGATGTTCGCGCCACCGGCCTTCGTGACGTCGACAGCGAAAGAGGTGCCCAGCCAGGTTAGCCCGCCAGACTTTGAGAATTGGCGCAAAACCAATACGCATGCCCACAAGCAATCGGGCTACGCCATCGTTACCGTCTCTCTCAAACCTTACGGTGGAATTCCCGGTGACGCGACGGCAGAGCAGATGGATCTTATCGCCGACCTCGCCGAGCGCTTCTCGTTCGGTGAAATCCGTGTGTCTCACGAACAAAACCTGATTTTGCCGCATGTTGAGCAACGAAATCTTATCGAGCTCTGGACCGTGCTGTCCAAGGCAGGCCTTGGAACTGCGAATGCCGGTTTGATCACCGACATCATTGCCTGTCCTGGTCTTGACTATTGCTCGCTTGCAAACGCGCGTTCGATCCCCGTTTCGCAGCGTATCTCCGAACGGTTTAGCGCTCTGCAGCGGCAGCACGATATCGGCGAGCTGAAAGTCAAAATCTCCGGGTGCATCAATGCTTGCGGACATCATCATGCAGGCCATATCGGCATCCTCGGCGTCGACCGTAAAGGTGAGGAATTTTATCAAATCACGCTTGGCGGCAGCGGAGCCGAGGACGCGGAGATCGGCAAGATTATCGGGCCTGGATTTTCGTACGATGAAATCGTCGATGCGGTGGAGCAGATCGTGCATGTGTATCTCGACCTGCGCCAACCCGGAGAGCCGTTCTTAAATTTCTACCGCCGTGTTGGCGCGGAACCGTTCAAGGAGCGCCTCTATGCCCGTGCATGATCTTTCCTCACAACACACGGGTTTGTATTCGCCGAAAGCGCAAAACGGCGCCCAAGTTGGATCGCCTACCGAGACCCGCTTTCTGGATATTGAAGACCTCGCGGCCGAGATAAACGCTGCCTTGCAGCCAGGGCAGGCGATCGGCGTCACCATAGGACCAGATACCGACCTCGACCGACTGGCCCCTTTTATCGATCGCTTAGCTGTGATCGCGATCGAGTTCTCTGCATTCAAGGATGGCCGGGGTTTTTCACAAGCCCGGATATTGCGGGACCGATTTGGCTATGCGGGCGACATTCGAGCCGTTGGTGAACTCCTGCTCGATCAAGTTCAATTTCTGATTCGTGTTGGCTTTTCGTCAGTCGATCTGCCGCCTCATATTTCCGAGGCCGATGTCCAAGCCGTGGTCGAGAGATTTACCGTTGTGTTTCAGGCTGCCGCGGACTCGCGCAGGCCAGTTCAAAGGTTGCGGCAATCCACCGGAGAGGCGGGTGTGTAATGATGGCCAGCGCCGCACAAGATACGTCCTCACAGGATATAGAGAGGTGGCAAGGCCTGGCCGGCGCTGACCTCATCGCTGCCGTTTATGAGGCTTACGACAACAAGTTCGCGGTTGTGTCCTCCTTCGGTACCGAGTCCGCCGTTCTGCTTCATTTGACGGCTCAGGTTGACCCCAACATACCGGTTCTGTTTTTGGACACGGGAAAGCTCTTCGGTGAGACGCTACGTTATAAGCGCGTCCTTATCGCACAGCTCGGGTTAACCCAGGTGCGGGCCGTCAAGCCAGACCAAGATGAAGTGGACGCAGAAGATCCCAAAGGCGCACTTTGGCTACGCAATCCGAACGCCTGTTGCGCGATGCGGAAAGTGCGTCCGTTCGCCACAGCACTCCGGCCTTTTTCCGCATGGGCGACGGGTCGAAAGTCTTATCAGGGTGACGCGCGCGCTGGGCTCTCACACGTCGAGCTTGATGGCTCACGCGTGAAAATCAATCCGCTGGCATCCTGGCGAAGGGCTGAAATCGAAGACTATTTTGATCGGTTTGACTTGCCCAAGCACCCGCTGGAGGCCGAGGGATACGCGTCGGTGGGCTGCATGCCGTGTACGACGCCTGTGACAACAGGTGAAGGCCAGCGTGCTGGGCGCTGGCGCAATCAAGACAAAACCGAGTGTGGCATTCACCTGCCAAGTGGGGCGGCGGCAGCGTTATGACAATCCAATCGCACCCAGTCAGAAGAGATACCCTAGACGTCCGGTCTGGCGGATATGAAGCGTTCATGACGGGCGCTCTGAACGACCTACGGACCCAGGGCAACTATCGCCAGTTCGTGCGTCTTGAACGCCTTGCGGGTCAATTCCCTCACGCCCTGTGGCACAGCGAGACCGGCGTCGCTCCGGTGACGGTGTGGTGCTCAAACGACTATCTTGGCATGAGCCAGCATTCTGAGGTCGTCGACGCCCTTCAAGATGCTGCTAGCCGCTATGGGGCTGGAGCTGGCGGCACACGCAACATCAGTGGCACTCAGGATGTCCATGCCAAACTGGAGTCAACGCTGGCCCGCCTTCATGGCAAAGAGCAGGCGTTGCTATTCACGTCCGGCTTCGTTGCCAACGAAGCCATCTTGTCCACCGTTGCCGGGCGCTTGCCGGGTTGCGTCGTTATCTCCGACGAAAAAAATCATGCGTCTATGATTGCCGGGATGAGGAACGCGCGTGTCGAAAAGCGGATCTTCCGTCACAACGATATCGATGCCCTCAAAAACGTACTGGCAACGATTGACCGAGACAGGCCGAAGCTCATCGCTGTTGAGTCCGTCTATTCGATGGATGGAACCGTCGCAGACCTTCCAGCAGTCGTTGAGTTGGCGCAACGGTACAACGCCCTGACCTATGTTGACGAGGTCCACGCTGTCGGCATGTATGGACCTACCGGTGCGGGCGTGGCCGAGCGCGATGGAGTTTCCGATCAAATCGACGTCCTTCAAGGAACGCTCGCGAAGGCTTTTGGCGTCATGGGTGGCTACATGGCTGCGTCACGCACTGTTGTCGACTTCGTGCGTAGTTTTGCGCCGGGATTTATTTTCACGACCGCTTTATCGCCCGTCCTCGCCGCAGCCGCGCTTGCGTCGGTGAACGTGGTGTCGCGGTCCCCGGACTTGCGATTGCGGCAAAGACATATCGTCTCGTACGCACGCGAAAAGCTTGCTGCACGGGGTGTAAATGTTCTTCCCGGCAATACCCACATTCTGCCGGTTATTGTTGGCTGTCCGGTCAAAGCGAAGCAGATATCGCAAGCCTTGCTGCGGCGTCACGGCATTTACGTCCAGGCCATCAATCATCCTACCGTTCCGCGTGGTGCCGAGCGTTTAAGGATCACACCGACGCCGCTCCACACCGAGGAAATGGCCGACAAACTTATCGCGGCGATATGTGAGGAGGTATCGCGGTATGCATAGGCGTCCAATCCGTGTTGGTACTCGTTCCAGCCCTCTCGCCTTAATACAAGCGCGTATGGCTGTGGTTGAGCTATGCCGTGTAGATTCGAGTCTGGCCGATATCATTGAGATCGTTGAATTGTCCTCGAACGGCGATGAGAATCGGTCCGTTACGCTGGAGGACCTTGGTGGGCGTGGCGTGTTCACGGACAACATCGACCATGCCCTTTTGGCCGGTGATATCGATTTTGCCGTGCATTCAGTGAAGGATTTGCCCGCGAACCTGCCTCAAGGCGTTGTCCTGGCGGCGACCCTTGAGCGCGAAGACCCGCGCGACTGTCTCGTTGCGCCTGACTTTTCATCACTTGTGGATTTGCCGTATGGCGCGATCATGGGGTCGGCGTCAGTACGGCGCATGGGGTTTCTGCGGCGTTTACGGCCCGATGTAGGCTACCAGCTGCTGCGCGGCAACGTCGACGAGCGTGTCGCCGCGCTCCAGGAAGGGCAGACGCTTGGCACCATCTTGGCTGTGGCTGGCCTAAAGCGGCTTAGCCTTCAAAACCACATCAAGCAAGTGTTGACGGCTGACGAAATGCCGCCGGACCCAGGCCAAGGTGCAATCGGTCTGACCTGCCGCAGCGATGATTTCCGTGCACGCCGTTTGGCCGAGCTTGTGAATCACGAGCCTACGTTTGCTGCTGTCACCGCGGAACGGGCCATTCTTTCAGATATAGCGGGTGCGTGCGTTTTTCCACTGGGGGCGTTGGCACAACTACAAGGACGGAACACCTTGCACCTCGAGTCCGCGTTGGTCACCGAAGATGGAGCTAGAACGGTAACCGCGCGTGCGCAAGGAGACCCGCGTCAGGCGCATGAGATTGGCCGGCAGGTGTCTCATGACTTGCTCGTCGCCGCGGCCAGGGAACTGGCGGCGTGATCATCTCAACGCGTCCTTCTGAACATCAAGATATCGGCAATCTGCGTGCCGCGACCGGCCGCGACGTGATTGCGGCGCCCATGTTTCAGTACATGTCTATGGGTTCAGGCCCTATATCTCTCGGTGGTTACGATGCACTCGTCTTCACCAGCCGGTTTGGGGTCACAGCGGCAGCGCCGCACGTGTCTGAGCGAGCCGTCAAAACATTCGCTGTTGGCCCGGGAACCGCCGAGGACCTCCGAAGCTGCGGTTTCCAAGACGTGAAGGAAGCTGGAGGGACCGCTCAGGACCTCGTTTCGCTACTGCGCTCTTCGACTTTCACACGGGCGCTATATCTCTCTGGTGCGGACATTACGCTGGACCTGAGTCAACTAGACGATCTGCCTGTCGATCGCCGCGTTGTCTACCGGATGATACTGACATCGCGGTTGCCACCCGTTATGGAGCAGGCAGCTGAAAGTTCCGACCCCTGGATCGTTCCGCTGTACTCGGTGCGGGCATGCCAAACCTTTGAGGCACTGATTCAACGGTCGAGCCTTGCCGGAAAGGTGGCGCAGGCGACCGCTGTCTTCATCTCACAGAAAGTCGCGTCTTCAAGCGCTCTATCGTGGGGACGGAAAATCATTTCTCCGTCATGCGATGCCGACGGTATGGCTGAAGCCATCAGGCTGGCGGCGTAGGCTCATGTCGGTTTATCCCGGAGCTTATCCGGCTACCCGCATGCGCCGCTTTCGCCAGCGGTCCTGGGCGCGGGAACTGCGGGCAGAGACGCGCCTCCATCCCTGCGACTTGGTCCTCCCTGTGTTCGTCAAGGATGGCATTGAAACGCCGGAGCCAATCGAGACTTTACCTGGGGTCACACGGCAGTCTATCGATCAGGTCGTTGAGACAGCTCGCGAGGCGCACGGTCTAGGTATACAGGCGGTGGCTGTTTTTCCTGTCACCGACCCCAAGCTCAAGACTGAGGACGGTCAGGAAGCTCTCAAGCCGGACAACCTCGTCTGCCGGACTATTCAGGCATTGAAGTCGCAAGTGCCCGACATTGGTGTGATCGCCGACGTTGCTCTGGACCCGTACACGAGTCACGGTCACGACGGGTTGATACGTGACGGCGACGTTGCCAACGATGAAACGGTCGAGACTCTTGCGGAGCAGGCTGTCGTATTGGCAAACACAGGCGCCGACATTGTCGCGCCGTCTGACATGATGGACGGGCGGGTCGGCGCCATCCGCAGCGCACTAGAGGCTGCCGGTCATCCAGACACGATTATTTTGTCCTATGCCGCCAAGTATGCATCGGCGTTGTACGGACCGTTCCGGGATGCAGTCGGGTCCTCGACGGCGCTCTCCGGGGCGTCAAAGAGATCCTATCAGATGGACCCGAGGAACCGGGACGAAGCCCTCGCCGAGGTTTCACTCGATCTTGGTGAGGGGGCAGATGCGGTGATGGTCAAGCCTGCGCTCGCCTACCTCGATGTCATCGCTGCGATACGCGAGCGATTTCATGTCCCAGTTTTTGCCTATCAGGTCAGCGGGGAGTACACCATGGTGAAGGCGGCAGGAGCTGCTGGAGTCGTCGACGCGGATGACGTCATGGTTGAGCACCTTCTCGCCATCAAGCGCGCCGGCGCTGGAACCATTCTCACCTATGCGGCCTTGGATGTGGCGAAGGCGCTGAAAGGATCAAGCTGATGTTGCCAATGATGTTAGATGTTCAATCCGCGCCCGTTGCCGTGATTGGCGGTGGATTTGCCGCGGTGATGCGCCTCAAAGCCCTTGATGACTCCCGCGCGGGGGACGTGGATGTATTTGCGCCCGAGCCCGATGAAGAGTTAAAGGCAAGAGCCGGGTCGCGTCTGCACCACCGCTGGCCAACCGAGCCTGACTTCGAGAGCCGGAGATATAAACTCGTTTATGTTGCCGACATTCCTGAAGATCAGGCAGAGCACTATGCCCGTCTGGCTCACTCAGCTGGGGCCCTGGTGAATGTCCACGATATCAAGCGGCTATGCGACTTTCATATGCCCGCGCGACTGGTGCGGGGCGATTTACAGGTGACAGTCTCGACCAACGGCAAGGCGGCGGGTCTTGCGCGCGTCCTGCGTGACCACCTTGCCCGAACCGTGTTCGGTCCAGAATGGGCTGCCAAGGTGTCCGCCATGGCCGCGGCTCGTGATCAATGGCGGGCCGGGGGCGCATCGTTTCAGGAATTGGTCGACCGGACGGATTCATTCATTGCGGATCGCCGGTGGCTCAGCGCGCGTGAATCACACCAGCACCAGGGGCGGGAAGGGTGACCGCCTGGAGATTTGCGGCCTAAAAGCCATCCCTTTACGTGCCTCTCGCGGCTATGGTGGGTCCTGAAACAGGAGGATCGCCAATGCCGCTCAAAGTACTTGTCACCGGCTCTCATGGCCGCACGGGTAAGCCGATCGTTCAAGCTCTGGCAAAACGTGGCGCCGACGTTCGAGCCTTCGTGCGCGACGCCGACCAATCATCGACGTTGATGGACCTGGGTGCCAACGAGGTTGCCGTTGGCGATATGCAGAAGCCAGACACGATTGAACCGGCCATAGCGGGGTGCGAAGCCATCGTTCATATTGGACCGCCGATGCATCCCGATGAAAAAGAGATGACGGCGAACTTCGTGTCGGCGGCGAAGCAAGTCGGCGTCGGCCGCTTCATTTACTATTCAGTTATGCATCCCCTGCGGCGTGACGTACGGCATCACAGCCTCAAGCTCGACACTGAAGAAATGGTCATCGAGTCGGGTGTGCCCTACACCATCGTTCAACCCATCCGGTACATGCAGCACTTGGAGCCAATTTGGAAGCGCGTGAATGAAGAAGGCGTGCACGCGATGCCGTTCAATACTCACCTCAAGTTTAACGTTGTGGATCTAATCGATCTCGCCGAGGCGACCGCGCGGGTCACCTTGGACGATGGCTGGCTTTACGGAACCTTCGAACTCGCCGGTCCCGAACCTCTGAGCCAAGACGACATGGCAAAGATCATCGGTGATGTGATCGGTAAACCTATTCGCGCCGAGGCCACGCCCATTGCCAAGATGCAGGAGAAAGCGCGGGCGGCGGGTGCGTCGGATGATCGCGTTAAGCAAATGACGATCATGAACGAGCACTACGACCGTTTCGGTTTTCTGGGTAATCCAAGAATTCTTGAAACGATTCTCGGTCGCGCGCCCACGACCTTCAAAGCCTATGTCGAACGCCTCAACGCGGCGTAGGTTGCTCGGCGTGCGTTACAGCTCACCCGAAAGATTATAGTCTTTCCAGTACACAATCTTGCCGCCGCGCACGAGAAACACCCCGACGACATGAAAGTGATTGTCGGGGGCGTTTGACCCTTCAGGGCGCAAGAAATGGTCGATCCGTTCATTGAGCACGATGTCGCCCATGGTGCACGACCGCAGGACCTCCCAATCTATCTCACGCATACCGGCCATAAACGGCCTAAGCTGAGCACTGAACTCCGCGGTTCCATTGATCGGGGGGCGCCCTTCAAACATGTAATATTCGATCTCGTCGTCGAGGAACGGCAACAGCACGTCAGGATCGCGCGCCGCCCATGCGGCACAAAAGTCGTTTACGATCTTTTCCTTCTCGGCTTCGAGGGCTGGGTCGGCTTCCGGGCCTGCCGCTCTGGCCGTGCCGGTCAGGGCCGTTGCGAGCCCCGCAGTAAGTCCACCGGCGAGGCCCCCAAACAATCCCCGCCGTGCAAACGCCGTTAAGTCTGTGTCGTGCGCCATAGGTACCTCCCAGTCAGAATTCGAAGGCTACAATCGGCTGAATTATAGGTCTCGCCAACCAGACACCTCGATCTGTCCGCGCCATGGCCCACCGGAGAGGGTGACTTAAATGGGCTCACTTTGTTGCGGCTGTTGCCGGTGCTAGGCTTGAGTTGATCGGTGGCAAGCGGAGGTGGAGATGCCCGCAGACTACATCAACGATTTCAATAGGCCGTTCACGCTTAACCCGAAGACAAGCGCCTTGGTTGTCGTCGACCTGCAGTATGCAACGGGTAGTCCAGACCATGGGCTGGGAAAGATGCTCAAGGAACAAGGCCGGCTCGACGAGGCCGATTATCGATTTGGCAGAATAAGAGATTTGGTTTTGCCGAATACGCAAAGGCTTCTCAAGACGTTTCGTGACGCCGGTGCGGCGGTTTTTTACGTGACCTACGGCGCTGAATTACCGGATTGCTCAGACGTTCCTCACCACATACGAGGGCTTGTTCAGGCAACCAACAACATCGAAGGCCAACGGGAGCACGAGATTGTCGCCGACGTCGCGCCGTTGCCTGGCGAGACGGTACTCAACAAAGTGACCATGGGTGCGTTCGGCTCGACCGGCATTGAAGCACGCTTGCGGGCTAAGGGGATCTCAGAAATCGTCACGGTCGGGGTCTCCACCAATAACTGCGTGGGCATGACGGCGATGGAGGCGTCGGATCGCGGATTTAGCGTTGTCGTCGTGTCTGATGCCACGGGAACGTGCGATGACGAGGCGCAGGCGGCGTTCGAGGCCATGTTCCTGCGTTTATGGGGCCGCGTCATGACAACCGACGATGTCGCGGCTGAAATCGAAGGCGCCGTATCTCAGGCTGCCGAGTAGATCTGATATTAGATTGATGTCTGGGGTGGGCGATCCCATATGTCCCTGTACAAGATGACAGACCAGGAGGCCGGACGTGTTTTTTGTATCTCGTAAGAAGTTGGAAATCCCCGCTGCTGAGGAGGCGCTCCCAGGCCGCCAGACAGAGATACAGGTCTCAGACCGCCACTATGTCCTCGACCGGCCCCTAAAAGGCCCATTTCCGGACAACTTCGAAACTGCGTTGTTTGGACTTGGCTGTTTTTGGGGCGCCGAACGCAAGTTTTGGGAACTCGATGGCGTATACACCACCGCTGTTGGCTACGCTGCTGGTCACACACCCAATCCCACCTATGAAGAAGTATGCTCAGGCCTCACCGGACACAATGAGGTTGTGCTGGTCGTTTATGACCCTAAGAAAGTATCCTTTGCCAGTTTGTTGAAGGTGTTCTGGGAGGCTCACAACCCGACACAAGGCATGCGTCAGGGCAACGATGTCGGTACCCAATATAGATCAGGCATTTACGTCTCCACACCGGATCAGCGCTCAGCGGCGGAGGCCTCGCTCGACGCTTACGGTGTAGCATTGGAGAAAGCTGGATACGGACCGGTGACCACTGAAATTCTGGATATGCCGCCGTTCTACTATGCTGAGGACTATCATCAGCAGTACTTGGCTAAAAATCCCACGGGATATTGTGGTCTTGGTGGAACGAACGTGAGCTGTCCCGCAATTGCCGCAGAGTGACTTCTTTAATCTGAGTCTGCGCTGCGCGCTAAGTCGATTGAAAAAGTAAAGCGTCCGGCGGGATGCTCGCTGACGGAAACCTCAAACGTCTTTCCATTTTGATCTTTATAGCGCCTTACGATGATCAAAGATGGGCTATTCGGTTCGACACCGAGGGCCCATGCCTTTGACTGCTCTATAGATCCGGCGAAAAGATCCATCGACACAGATTCGGCGATGACGCCGAACTTTTTTTCGAACGCCATGAACACTGGTGTTTCGTCTTTTCCTATCTGGTCCGCCAATTCCTTATATGCCGGTTGGACAAAAACGTCTGTCCAACAGATCGGCGATTTGTCGTCGAGGAAGCGAATACCTTCAATCTTGTGCCAGTTGTCCTCGGGTTCGCAGCCAATCATCGCCGCTTCTTGGGATGAGACGCGCACATCGTTCGAACCGTGCACTTTAAGTCGCGTGTCCTTCGAATATTGAAGGAGTTCCTCAATAGAGTTGAGCCGTTGTACGAATTTGGTAGCGGGGTTTCGTGAAATGACAACGGTGCCTGATCCCTGACGCCGCAACACCATGCCCAGGTCGATGAGTCTGCGCAGAGCCTCGCGCACGGTGAACCGGCTGACATCGAAGCGCTCACATAGCTCAAGTTCAGTCGGCATACGGGACCCAACTGGAAATTTCTCTGTCTCGATTTCCTTCTGCAGCACGTCGGAAAGTTCCCGATACCGCGGATGACCGCTGCCCTTGCGCGGCCTAGCTGGGTTCGTATCTTGCATAGATTGGGTCTCTCCCCGTTTCGCAACGGCTCCTCGAATGCCGGCAAGTCGTTTCGTGAAATGTCCGGACAAAATCTATTTGTCTGTACAAGTTATATTAGATAAGGTGCGCCAACATACAAAACGTTAATTTGTCTGCATATCCCGCCCCGTTTGGATTGTCCAAATGGCGGAAGTCTGGGCCGCAGACCTCTTGAACAGAGTGGACCACGCCCGGTCAGGGGCGGGAGTTTTACGATGGCACCCAAAGACGCGATGTACGACTCAGAAGAAGAAGCGGTCATCCTCGATAGCATTCGCAAGTGGCTGGACCGCGATGTTGCGCCCCACGCCATGGAGCTTGAGCATACCGACACCTATCCGGCCGAAATGGTCGAGCAAATGAAAGAAATGGGCTTGTTTGGCGCGACCCTCGATCCGGAATGGGGCGGGCTCGGCTTATCCGCATCGACCTACGCCAAAGTCGTGACCATGATTTCCGAGGTCTGGATGTCGCTCACCGGCATCTTCAACTCTCATCTCATGATGGCGACTGCCGTGCAGAAGTTTGGCACTGACGAGCAGAAACAGCGTTTCCTGCCTCGTTTTGCGTCTGGCGAACTGCGCGGCGGCACCGGATTGACGGAGCCTGACGCCGGGACGGACCTACAGGGGATTCGGACTCGGGCGGATCGCGATGGCGACGACTACATTATCAATGGGACTAAAACCTGGATTACCAACTCCATTGAGGGGACCTGTTTCGCGCTGCTGACCAAAACTGATCCCGCTGCCGATCCGCCGCGTAAAGGCATGAGTATGTTCATCGTCGAAAAGGGAGACGGGTTCGAGATCTCTCGGCGGCTAGAGAAGATCGGATACAAGGGAATCGATTCTGGCGAGATGGTTTTCAAAGACTTTCGCGTGCCTGCCGATAACTTGATTGGCGGACAAGAAGGGCAGGGCTTCTATCAGGCAGTCGGCGGCTTGGAGCTCGGTCGCATCAACGTCGCCGCACGGTCCGTCGGTATTGCGAAGCGCGCATTGGATGAGGCCGTGAAATATAGTCAAGAAAGGCAGACCTTCGGCAAACCCATCTGCCAGCATCAAGCCATCCAACTCAAGCTGGCCGACATGGCCACGCGATATGAAGCATCCCGGTTACTCGTCGAGCAGGCCGCACACGCCTATGACGAGGGACGGCGGTGCGATCTCGAGGCCGGGATGGCCAAGTACCATGCCTCTGAGTCTGCCATCGAGAACTCTTTAGAAGCCATGCGTATCCACGGCGGCTACGGCTATTCGAAAGAGTTTGTCATTGAACGCCTGTATCGCGATGCACCCCTAATGGCCATCGGGGAGGGGACCAACGAAATGCAGCGTATTATCATCGCGCGGCAGCTGATAGACCGGAACAAAATCTGATGGACCTCCCCCTGGCCGGCGTCCGTGTGCTGACGATCGAGCAGTATGGAGCCGGACCGTATTGCTCCATGTTCATGGCTGACATGGGGGCCGATGTTATCAAAATCGAAAATCCGTCCACGGGTGGAGATTTTGCGCGCTCCACAGGGCCCTATTTCCTGGGTGAGCAAGACAGCCAGTATTTTCAGGCTTTTAACCTGAACAAACGGAGCCTGACGCTGGATCTCAAGTCCGACGAAGGAAAGTCGATTCTTCACGACCTCGTCAAAACATCGGATGCCATCGTAAACAATTTACGTGGCAATCAGCCGGCCAAGCTTGGGATCGACTATGCCGGTCTGGAAGCGATCAACCCTCAGATCGTATGCGGACACATTTCCGCCTACGGCCGGGATAACTCGCGCGCGGCCTGGCCCGGCTACGATTATCTGATGCAGGCGGAAGCTGGGTTCCTCTCCGTGACCGGTGAGCCGGATGGGCCGCCGGCCCGGTTCGGCCTGTCGATGGTCGATTTCATGACCGGCATGATGATGGCCTTTGGCGTCACGTCAGCGGTCATGGGGGCTAAGGCCACAGGAAAAGGGCGCGATGTTGACGTCAGCCTGATGGAAGCAGCGCTGCATCAACTGACCTATCCAGGCATCTGGTACCTGAATGAGGGTTTTGTGACGGGCCGTATCGCCCGAGGGGCCCATCCCTCGATTACACCGAGCCAGCTGGTCAAGACGAAAGACGGTTGGTTGTTCATCATGTGCCAGAATCCAAGATTTTGGGACTTGATGATCGATAAGCTAGGGCAGAACGAAATTGGCGCCGACCCTCGTTTTGTTGATCTAGATGCGCGTCTCAAAAACCGTGACGCATTAACCGAGGTGCTCGACCAAGTGTTTTCCGGCAAAACGACGGAAGCTTGGGTGGACTTTTTCAAGGGGATTATCCCGGTCGCGCCGGTTTATGATTTGGACAAAGCCCTCGATAATCCTTTTATCGCTGAGATCGGTTCGATCACGGAAGTCGACCACCCAGACCGGTCTGGTCTGCGGGTTCTAAACAATCCCCTCAAATTAGACGGTAAACGTTTGCCGCTGCAGCCTGGGCCGAAACTCGGTGCGGATACGGCGGACATCCTCAAAGGTTTAGGGCGCAGCGATGCCGACATCGAAGCGCTTAGGTCTAAAAAGGTCGTTTAGGCGCATTGTTAGAAGACGCAAGCGGGAGCCAGCATGAAGCTTGAAGGTGTGCGTGTTATCGATCTGTCCATGTATCTTCCGGGACCGCATCTCACCTTAATGATGGCGGACCATGGCGCTGACGTTCTCAGGGTCGAGCCTCCCGGCGGCGAACCGGCCCGCAAATATGGCCCCTTTCAGGACGGCCAGTCGGTCTGGTTCCGCAACACGCACCGCGGCAAGACGTGTATGGAGCTGAACCTCAAAGACGATTCAGACCGTGAGAAACTGCTAGAGCTCTGTGAGTCCGCTGATGTCTTTGTCGAAGCCTTTCGTCCTGGTGTTGTGAAGCGCCTTGGCGTTGATTACGAGGCGGTCCGGTCACGTAACCCAAAGATCGTCTATTGTTCGCTTTCTGCATATGGACAGTACGGACCACTATCCTCAAAGCCATCTCATGATATGGGCGCCCAGGCCTACACGGGCTTACTGGCAATCAACGACCGAGGCGATGGTCATCCGGCTGTGCCGGGACTACCTGGCGCAGACATGGGGTCATCCTTGGTGGGTCTGGCGGGTATCTTGATGGCGCTCTATCGGCGCCAGCAAACGGGGCAGGGCGACTACGTAGACGCGTCCATGTACGATACTCTGCTGTCATGGACAGCCCATCTCAGTGGGCCGGTCCTGGTAGATCGGGAAGCACCCACGACACCTGCAGGCCGCTCAATCGGAGGGGCGGCATTTTACAACGTATATGAGACGAAAGACGGGCGCTATATTGCCCTAACTGGCCGAGAGCTAAAATTTGCTGAGTCACTTCTGACGCACCTTGAGCGCCCAGATCTTATTTCCCTGTGCGCCGGAGATGATTGCCTTGCTCAGGAACCGGTAAAAGAATTTCTCAGGGACGCGTTCAAACAACGTGACCAAGATGAATGGAAAAAAATCTTGGCAGAGCTCAATGTCAGCTGGGCGCCGGTTCTTGACATGGTCGAGGCGTTTGACCATGAGCACGCCGTCGCGCGCGGCATGATTCTGAGGGACGAGAAAGGGCAGCCCCATGTTGGTAACCCCATCAAGTTTCAGAACGAGCCCGCGCAGCTTAGACTTCTCTGACGATAGACGTAAGTTTAACTAGAGAACTTCACCGGAATTAGCCATGACGAAACGGTGGTTGGCGGGAAGTTTCCCGCCGTGTTTTTCCGCGATCATTTCCGCGAAGCGCCATGCAAAGTTGATTGTGAGCGCTGGCGCTTTTTCATAATAGGTTTCGGGACTGACAACCTCTACGGCGGTTCCCGGTGAGTAGAAGCCGTGCCGGCTGTCATTGTCATCCACTAGAAAATCTATCTTGCCTTCCAGGTCCAACAGCTTGGTTAGGATCGTCGTTCCCGCCGACGACCCGAAACCGGCGACCGAAGTATTCTCATCGAGCGAACTGATCAAATCTTTAATGCGAGACTTCGCTGCTTCTAGGTCACCCATGAACTCCCCACTCACGTCTTTGTTCTCGGGTTTCTGAAGCAGAGGATCGATACTTGTCTGGGTTGTCGTGTGTTCACCGTCGACGGGCTTTCGCGCCACCCAGCGCATACTCGCTCCCTTGGTGGGGACATGCAGAACTGACACAAAGTCCAAGCCCAATCGTCGGGCAAACTCGTTCAACGAGCTCACGGAGAAGTAATGGTAGTGCTCGTGGTTTATCATTTCGTACACACGGTTCTGCAGCAGCATGCCGTAGTGCAGGGTCTGAACGACCAGATAACCTCCTGGTTTGAGCATCGCGTCAAGGCATTCTCCGAATTCCGTTAGGTTGCGGACGTTGGCCATCATGTTGTTGCAGGTGATGACGTCTGCTGATTCGGTTAGGTTATGCTGTCTAACCAATGACGGGTTCAAATAGCCTTCAACGACATTCAACCCAAGCTTAGCGGCCTCGTGAACGGCTGGTGAGGGGTCTATGCCGAAGGGCTCCATTCCAAGATCTCTGGATTTGCACAGGAGCAGACCATCGTTGCAGCCGACATCAATATGACGAGGGTTCTCCGGTAAGTCCAGCGTATCGGCCATCCACTTCGCATAAGACGTGAAGTGTTGGTCAAGATCCGGCGACATCCGAGAGAAATAGGTGTAGTCCGAATAAATGATTTCTTCAGGCGGCTTTTCCAGGAGTTCACTGTGGTTGCATTTCGTGCAACGCACCACGGATATGTCGAACTTGGGCGCACTAGCCGCGGTTGCCGCCGAATCGGAGTAACTGTCGCACAACGGAATCGGTCCGTAGGAAAACTCTGGGTCGCCGCTTGGTGTGCCGCAAACTGAACAACTTGCCGTCATGAATCCTTAAACCTCTATATCAAGATCATTCAACCACTGGCTGAGTATCGTGCCATATTTAGGCGAAGACGCCCGTTTGTTTAACTCGTTTGATGTAGGCCTCGCGCAGCGCGACGGCCCACGGCCCGACTTCTGCAGCGCACGAGAGCTCGTACTCGCATTTCTCCTCAAACGAGGACAAGGAGGTTTGGGCGAACGACCAGTATATACCTGCGCCAGGTACTCCCGGAGTGTAACCAGCAAAACTTTCGAGTTCAGCCCGCTTGCCGTCTATCAGATAAGGTGTTCCCGGCCGACACCGAATGTCCAGGCTGATTCTAAGGCCGCTGCGGCCTCTCAAGGTCTGGTGGGGTGAAAAGGTGTCCCACGCAAAGAAGTATCCTTCAGACAGAGGGGCATCAACTCGCGTTAGCCCTGAGAGGTCTCCATTGTAATCCTCGTATCGTCCTCTGAAATCTCTCGCGTATGAGTCATGCTCCAGAGATTCGAAAATCTCTAAAGATGAACAATCACCGAGAGTGAAAACGTACAAGAAAAGATTCGTGCTGTCGGCTGGAGCGCCAGACCAGACGTCACAGTGGACATAGTCGGTTGCAAAGGGCCGTTCTAAGTATCCCTCAGGTATTTCAGATTGAACGATACGGGCGTTTACTGGAAATTGCAGGCTCCCAATCGAGCCTAGGCCATCTGTGGCGCGGATGAGATCGCAAAGATGCGTCTCTATCTTAACCATGAAGTCGAGGTCTTCACGGAGGTCGACATTCTTGCCGGCGGTCATAGCCTCAACCGCATCGTCCCAAGAACAGTTCAGAATGCGGCAGAGTTGCGATTTGATCTCTTCCTGAATCGCGCCAAAGGACCTGCGATGCGAATGGTCGGCAGATAAAAACACAACTGCGGCCTAATCCAGTGCCTGAAGAATGCTCGAAACCTGTGAAACGCATCCAAGTCCAGCATCCAAGGTAAGCTCATGTCCGGTGATTGCTCTGGCTTGAGGACTCCGCAAAAAAGTTATGGCATCGGCAACGTCGCCTGACTCCACCGACCGGCGCAAAGGGGTGACCTTATCTGCGATATCAGCAAGTGGGGTTCCCGCTTCATACCCCTTCTCATTTACCGAATGTTTCAGAGTCGCGAGATTAATGGCGTTAACACGTATGCCATCGGGGCCCAGTTTCACCGCAAAATACCGCACAGCCTGACGAACTGCGCCTTTGGTCACGTGATATGAGAGTGTCTGATCAACGCCAACCTTATCGACGAGGACAGATCCGATAAAAATTATCGACCCCGCGTTTCTAGAAAGTTGCTCGTGCAGAGCAGAAATAATGCGGTCTGACGCAGCAATCGCGACCTGCATTCCCTCGATCACGTCTTCGCTGCGCGCCCTCTGAAAGAAGATGCAGTCCTTGATGTCATAACTCTTCGAGTTAAGAGCTGTGCACAGTGCGTCGACAGAATTCGGATCCGCGAAATCAACATGTTCGTAAAGAATTGGCCGTGTTTCATCGGATAAAACGCTGTCGGGAGGTGCACTTCTGCCGGCAACAACGCACCGGCTTTCGCTGTTCGCGAGTTCGACGGCGCAATCGAGGCCACTGCGCGTTGTTCCTCCGCAAAGCAGAATATCAGCCATAGAGTTGTTTCGCTTTCCCGCGCGCCTAAGGCGCGGCAATTTCCTCGACAGCCGGGCTGGGCTCTGGCACCGGTAGGCTGTCAAGAAGGGGGAGAGATTCCATAAGATTTTCGAAGGAGTCGGGCTCCCATATCATTTCCTGGTTGTCTTTGAGCCAGGGGTATTTGCCTCCGACTTCAAGTCCGATCTTCTGGTAATACTTTTCTGTAGACGTTGGGGAACCTTCGACGGTGACCGAATACCATAGAAAGGGAAAGGTGCCGTAGAGGAACAATCCAATAATTCCGCCGTTGGTGACATAATTCATGTCAGCGCGTTCATACAGCGCGAGGCGGAGATCGACGCTCATACACGCCGGAACGAAAACATCCCAGTCGTAGTCTTTTGTAATTGTCCTCTCGGTTAAAGAGTCATCCTGATCAGGAATGACCACGACTTTGTAGCCACGTTTCTCCAACTCTTTGTAAAACTTGTACCAGTCTTCCAAACGGGAGTCCCTGACGGACTCAAATGCCGCCTTGCGCAAGGTGATCGTTACAACTTTCTGAGACGTCCGAGGTAGAAATCGCTCGACAACCGAAGTCGCATAATCCGAAGCACGCAACACTTGAACGTTGACGCCCATACTATTGAATTTGATGACCCGCGCAGCGTCGTAGAATATTTTCTTATTTATTTCCGGGTGAAAGCTTGGCGGATACGAATTAATGGCTACTGTTGAGAGAGGCTCAGACACAACCGAAATGTTTCGCACGTTCGGAATGGCCCGCAGCACCTCCATAATGAGATTCCAAAGACGCCACCGCCGTTCAGCCAGGGAGTACCCTTGTTCTCGAGCAGAGGCATTGCGCCAGGCGTCGGCAATCAAAACAACGTCAAAACGGCCAAGCTTGTTCAGCACCGCATAGGAGTGCGCGGCGATGATGTAGTGGATGAAGTCGAAGGTAACGGGTGCCCGTTTAAAATCGTAGTAGACGACAAGGGTGTCATCTCTGGAGCCGGCAAGGTTCATTTTGCAAGAATTTCCCTTCTGAGCGTACGCAATTCATATAGCTCATCACGATGTTGATCAATTGTCGCTTCGTTGTTCATACATCTAGATCGAATGCCATTGGCCCGAATATCGAACCGACGACGGGTGCTTTGTCAGTCCGCTCCCGCAAACCTCGCCTCGCGCCATCGGGTTCGGGGCCAACCTTGTCGTGGGGCCGGGGAAAACAGTCGCTAGCTGCATAAAATTAAGGCGCGATGACGCTAGATCATTATGCGAGGAACTGGAGGGGCAATATATAGTGAGCTATCGCGAATAAGAAGGATCAATTTCAGCGCATGAGGGCGTGTGCCGACCTTGCGAAAAGGCTCGTATTCAGAATGGGTTGACGCGGGCAGACATGAGGTCTGGGGGAGATATCTATTGATAGTTATACGCAGTTTGGATACAGACCACTGAGGTTGCCTAAGGGCGGATTATCCACCTGAGCTCCGGACATCGATTCGGACTGTATTTTGCCTTTGAAATTGCCACCATTGAACAGTAAATGATGGCGACGACGCCTGCGCCATCTGGTTTCTGCATGCCATTCTGACGGCAGAAACGTAATATTTACAGGGCTTTAGGAATTTAGGTTATGAACATACTGGGTTTGCACACAGCCTTTCAGACACATGTCCACGATCCTTCGGCCTGTTTGATTTCAGATGGCGAACTCATAGCGGCCTACGAGGAAGAGCGGCTTAACCGCATCAAGACATCACCTGGCTTGTTTCCCGAAAAGGCCATGGCCGCGTGCCTCGAGATCGGCGGGCTGACGATCGACGATATTGACTACATCGCGATTGACGGCAAAACCGCCGAGCATCTTGAATTCAAGGTGCGCCGGTATATCGAGTATCTCTACGACAGTTGCCCGCCAATCGAGAAAGTCTTTCATCAGAAGGCGCACGGGTCCGGCGCGTTCCTGGCCAGTGGTTTCTCAGACGCGCTCGTATTCAGTATCGATGGGTGCGGAGATAACTCATCCGTATACATCTACGAAGACTCCCTGACGCCGGGAACGGAGAAGGTGCATTATCTGGCGAAGTGGCCAGTTTCCATTGGCGCCTTCTATACGGCGTTCGCCAATTACTTTGGATTCCCCAGCATCGAAGGCGAATACAAGATGATGGGCATGGCGGCGTTCGGCACGGACCGGTTCGACCTAAGTAGTTTGATCGAGTTCGATCCAGAGAAGGAAGAGATTCGATTTGACGAAAGTATGTGGGATGAAAGACACCACACCTCGATGTTTGAGCCCCACTTTATTGAAAGCGTGATTTACGAGATTACTAAGGTCGCGCCGCTTCCTCCGGGCAAGAATCGCAAGTTCGAGCAAGAACACTTTGATCTGGCGGCGTCGGTGCAAGCCCAATTCACAAAAGTATATCTCGGCGTCATAAAACATTTCCTGAAGAAAACGGGAAAGAAGCATCTGTGCCTGAGTGGCGGATGTACGCTTAACTGCCTTGCCAATAAAGATCTCATTGGCGACGAGTCGGTTCAAATTTACGTGCAACCCGGTGCATCGGATCGTGGTCTGTCGATCGGTTCCGGTTATGAAGTGGCCCGCCGTATGGGCGATACGCCCGTGGGTGCCAAAAGTATGTATCTTGGAAAAAGATACGGCGAAGAGGACATATATAAGGCGGTGAAAGGATCAGGGCTGCCATTCGAGAAAGTTGACTCGGTGTTTGAGGAAGCGGCGAAGTCTCTCGCCGAGGGAAAAGTGCTTGGTTGGTTTAGAGGAAGATCAGAATTCGGGCCCAGAGCGCTTGGACACAGAAGTATTCTTGGCGCCACCAGTGTTGAGGGCATGAAGGATAAGATTAACGCGAAGATCAAATTTCGGGAGAAGTTTCGGCCTTTCGCACCTTCCATGCTGATGGAAGACTTTACAAAAATAACAGGGCTAAAGAATGAGTACCCTTATATGACGTTCTCATTCGATATACCTGACCAATACAAAGAGGATCTGAGAGAGGCGATCCAGGTAGACGGAACAGCAAGGATTCAAACTGTTTCTGGAGATCAATGTCCCGACTACGCAGAATTACTGCGCACCGTTAAAAAGCATCAATCGATTGGCGCGGTCCTGAACACGTCGTTTAATCTTGCAGGTGAACCGATCGTTGAGACACCGACGGATGCCATTCGGACGTTTGTCAGTTCAGGTCTCGATGAGCTCTTTATCGAAGATTACAGACTCTCGAAGGTCCAGACCTAGTTCTCACCACGCCCGCACGAACGCGGAGTCTGCAAAATTACATATTGTCGCCTTGGAAGATGAAAGGCGACAGGCGCCGGACCATCAGGGCCTGAATATCTTTGTATGACCCTAGGCCACATGCCGTCGTATGCGCGTTAGCTTCTGCATCACTTAATCGCATCGCCATCGCCGTCACGAGGCTGACTCCGTCACCAACCGAATTCGGCGACAACTCACACGTGCTATCAGTCCCATCGCTCTCCAGCCGGATAGAAAACTTCTTGCAGCGAACTTCAGCCTGAAATGCGAGAGCGGGGCGTGCGGCTATATCCGACAGGGCGTGCTGGAGTTTTTGCGCCACGGCATACTCATCGAAAAACAAACACAAGTCGCCGCCGTGGGGATTGGCATAAGTAATTTTCTGACACGGCTCCTGCTCTAAGAGGCCCGAGACGAGTGAGTTGGGCGGCACCTTAAATTCGACCTGGGGGCATCCAAGCGACGCATAGTGGTCTTTGATAGCCGTAATCGCGATGTTGGCCTGAACAGGATCGGAAGAGGTGACAATCTCGCGCGGCGAATTTGCGATTTCGGCATCGTCACAGACATAAGCTATCGCCATGCCCTCGCTGTCAAAAAAGACCTTAGGCTTGTAGAAGTAATAGGAATTGGACCCAGGACCCAGTAGCCAATCCCAATCCACCGCGTTGCGCCGGGCCGCAAACGCAACCTCGTGGCTGTAGTTTGAGTAGAGACCGGAAAAAACATCCTGGTCGCGGCAATTCGGCTCAACGGATACGTTTTTGGCGATGGCCTCGTCGGCACCATTCGTCGATACGACAATCTTGGCCTTATCGAGATACTTCGAAAATCCGAATTTCTGGTAGTAGTGGGGAATGCCCTGGATATACGCGCCGTCCAGGCCTGCCTGTTCGAGAAAGTGCAGGGTCTCGCGCATGAGCGTTTTGCCGACGCCCCCACCTTGAGATCTAGGCGTAACGGCGACCGGCCCGATCGTGCCCATCCTAAGAATTGCGTCCGCGTAGTTTACGTTCCGAAGGCCCACGCCCAGATAAGCCACCGGCCGGCCAGACGAGCGAACAACAAAGCGCTTATAACTGGAATCGTCCTCGAACTTTCCGATTGCGCTGAAATTACCCGCCTGTCTTGGATCGTCAAACGCGTCCTGCAGCAGGGCAAGGACGTCGTCGAAATCGTCTAGCGTGTATGGGGAGAATTCCATACGCCGCCTAGCTAAAACACTTGCTGATGATTTGCGCTGCGCCCCGCACTTGGTCTTCGTTCAAAGCGGGATGAAGTTCAAGCTCGTACAAGCGTCTTAGTTGATACTCTTCGGACACCGGTAGCGGTAAAGATGCGAAATCCTGAGGTTCGCTGCCTGTTGCCCCGGAATTCAACGGAGCTAGCCACGGGGTGCCACGGGCGGGTGGCTTCGACGGATTAAAATACGGATGGCGATTAAGCGGTGTCCATGTTCGTTTCAAAGGAACTCCGCGGGTGTTTGCCTCGGCGGTACGTTCATTCGCGTCGTCGACGGGCATATCTCCAACGTCAAGGAGCAGGCTGTAATAGACTGCAGTGCTGCGATCGCTGACATACTTCAGCGGCCTAATTAAACAGGCCTCAGATACGGTTTCGCAGAAGACATCGACGTATCGCCGCCGCGTATGGTTGTCATTTGGCAGGCGCTCTAGTCCGACCAAGGCCAAGCCGGCTGAGAACTCGGACATCCGGTAGTTGTAGCTGAGTTCATCATCGCCGAATGACCGCAGTCTTCCAATCTTCTCGGTCACATGCCGATGTTTGCTGATGATGACGCAACCGTCACCGGTGCTAATCGGTTTGCGTTGCTGCATGCTGAATACGCCGGCATCACCGATCAGGCCAACATGGATGCCGTCGACACGCAGTCCAAAGGCATGTGAACAGTCTTCAACGAGCACGATGTTCTTTTCCGCGCAGAAAGCAGCAATCTCGGCGACATCTGCTGGGTATCCAAACATATGAACCAGAACGACGGCTTTTGTGCGCGGGGTCACCGCCGCTTTAATCGCGTCCAAACTGAGGCCAAAGGTGTTGGGCTCAATATCGGCGAAAACCGGGATCGCATTTTGCATCAGAACGCATGATGCGCTTGAAATCCAAGAGTAGGGGGTGACGATCACTTCGTCATTCAAGCCGATATCAAGCGCGGCAAGCGCAAGGTGAAGGCCTTGCGTGGCGTTGCCAACACCGACGCTGTCTGAGTTACCCGAAAACTCCGCGAAAGCGTTTTCAAACTCTTTGAGTACGGGGCCGTTAAACAGTCTGTTGGAACGAATCACACGCGCGACGGCATCATAGTGGGCCTGATCATATTGAGGCCACTCAGTCCAAGTTATCTCATCTACGTGCGTGCCGCTTGGCATCTACCGCCTACCTTGGAGAATCGATTGTGGTTCCAGTATTCGAGCCTTGCGTCTGATCACTCAAAATATATGAATGAATGGTCGCCCGTATAGCCGCATTTCGCAAACCACCACTCCCATTCTTCTGGGGTATTGAATTGCTCGCATGTGACTTGCCAATACAGCAGGTTCGTCTTCTCTGTCTCGTTCCGGTATGATTCGACGCAGATGTACTTGTTTCTGGCAACCCGTTCTAACTCTTTCAGCGCTGGCTCTAGGTCGTAAGAGTGAAGGTTGTGCAGCGTGTTCAGCGTAATCGCCAGATCGAATGCGTCGTCCTCATAGGGCAGGTCAGACGCAGAACCTTCGTCAATCAGGTCTTTCATCTCAGGCTTTGCGTTCTCAATGGCATAGGACGAGATGTCCAGTCCGCGCACCTCCAGGCCGGGCAAGACCTTGGTGAAGTCGAACATCAGAAATCCCTTGCCGCACCCGATATCTAGAACCTTGTCGCCGGCTTTTAGGCCATAGTGTTCGACGAACAAAGCCGCGACTTTTTCCCAGCGGCCCTCCATGTATTTGTAGCCGCCGTAGTTGATGCGCCGGTCGCCGTCCCAATAGTCGAAATCCCATTTTTTCGCCAATTCGGCCGCCTTGGCCTTGGGATAATCCGGGTCGTTGACCCGCGCCAGATAGTCGCGCGAGGTGCTTTTGTGGAGGGGGGACATGAAATCGATGTAGGCCAATTTAAGCTCCGGTGCTCAGTAGATTGCGTGCTGTCTGGAAGCGCTCACGGATAAGCATCTCAGGCGATTTGTCAAAGGTAATTTGGTTCAGGGCGGCCCACCGTTCCGGCTGAAGCACGGATAACGCAATCGCCGCCCACTTGAGACGTAGCACCGGCGTAAGCGTGTCTGCCCGTGCTTTCACAACCTCGACCGGTATGCACTCTTTCACGCCGTCAAGCAGCGTTTCCCGGTAGGCGGCGGCCACCGGAACTCTTGGCTGCAGAAAGAAGTCAGCAATAGTTTTGGCAGGGTCATCCCAACCAGCAAATTCAAAATCAAAAAACACAGCGCCAGCACCGCATTTGAAAGCGTTGTGAAAGCCGAAGTCAGATGGCGAGAGAATTAGACCGTCCTCCGGCCAAGCATCCTCGATAGCGCCGCCCCCTATCGCTTGAGCAACCTGTTTCTTAGTTTCCGCAAGGCTCGTCTTCAATCCATCAAGGATTGATAGCGCCTCTGCTCGGTGCTCTTGGGGTATATGCTCCGACGACATCCCTTCCGCGCGCGCGGCTACATTTTCGATGTGTTCAGACAGAGTGAGAAAGCCGTCTGCGGCCCGCTGAGACGTGTCAGGCCTGGCAGAGGTTGCGGACGAATTTAGAGCCCGTAAAAAATTTGCTGCGCGGTTGATGTCTGATGCGCTCACGTCTTGACTGGATCGATACGGAGTGCCGCTTAACAACTCCATGGCCAGAATGCGGGCGGACGTATCGGCGAAGATTAACTTTGGCACATAATCCGGCGCGGCAGAGTTTGCATAGGTTAGGAACGTGCATTCCGCTCCAAATCGATCAGGGCGTCCGTCTGTGGGCTCGGGGAACGCTTTTACAATAATGCTCTCGCCCCGTCTCTCGCACCGGAAGACGGCATTATTTGCCCCACCCGCGAGTTGCTCAATGGTATCGGGCCCGGTCCATCCTAGGATGCTCTGGCACCAGTCCGATACAGTCTGCCGGATGTTTTCTAGCCCGGGCATAGAGAGCGGAACTCTTGCCAGCTAGAGACAACGGTAAACGGGTGTTCCATCTCTGAGCCTGCCGGAGCAAAGAGGATCGGGCGGCTCTGGTCCGGAAAGGCCGGGTGGGACAATATTTCAGGCAAGTCGTCCAAAAAGACGTCGCATCCCAAAGTGCGAATAACATCGACTTTGTCGTCCTTTGTCTCATTGAGCAAGATGTCATCATCGGAAAACAGCGCGGTTCCGGATGCGGTGAGGTGGGTCTTGATCCACCCCCGGGCTGCCGCATGCAGGTCGTGTTTTGGGCCGGCGTAAGGGTATCGCGTCTTATGACTGATAATCACAGTGCGATGCCCGGCGCTTCGCAGATCACCAATAACTTCGATGGCATTTGGAAACGGCACGGCTCGCGCGATGCCGGGTCCATACAAATGTCCCTGGAAAGCTGTCCATTCGTCTTCGCGGTTTTCCTGGCGCAGAAAATCGCGAACGCCTTGCTTTGTGCGGTCTATCGACGCGGGAATATTTAGCTGTTCAGCAGCCAGCTCCGCAATCGCCTGGTCATAGCAAACGATCGTGTTGTCGAAGTCCAAGCCAATCAGCATTTATGCGGCAGAAGACGTGATGGATGCGTTCTGCTCAACCACAGCTTTGACGATGCTGGGGGCATCGATTTCAAAGTATTGCCGTGCGAAGGCCTGGGAGCCGATGGAGTGCATAAAGTCGTCATGGCACCCAAGCGAGGTTATTTTCATGGGTGAGCCAGAATGCGCGATCAGGGCTGCCACGTGCTCACCGAAGCCGCCGGCGCGCGAGTGTTCTTCGACGGTCACCACTGCCGGAAATTCGCTGGCGAGGCCGGCAATCAGTGTCGTATCAAGCGGCTTTACAGTGTTGATAAGCATGACGCGTGCGCTTAGGCCGTGATTCTCGGCCAGAACGTCGGCTGCCTTGATGGCCTCGGACGCGATGGTTCCAACGGCTAAGATACAGGCGTCGGTGCCCTCTCTCACTGTTTTGGCCTGGCCGATGCCGGCCGCGTCCGTCTCTGGTACCAGCTCGGGCTCGCCTTTCTTGCCGATCCGGATATAGGTAGGTACGTCCGCCGACAAGGCTTGCCGCAGGACGGCGCGCAACGATGGTGCATCATAGGGCGTTAAGACCTGCAGTTTGGGGATGGCGCGGAAGATCGAGAAGTCTTCGAGAGAATGGTGCGTAGGCCCCAGGCTCGCGTAGGATAAACCTGAGCCGGTCCCGACAATCACCACAGGCGCATCGTGGTAAGCGACATCGACGCGGATTTGCTCCAGGCAGCGCGTCGTGGTGAAGGGGGTGATGGTGTAAACAACGGGCCGTAGTCCGCTGAGAGCCATTCCTGCGGCGACACCCATCATGTTGCCCTCGGCAACGCCGCAGTTGAAGAAACGCGATGGGTGCTTGTTTTTCAGCTTGTCGAACAGCCGATTGCCGATATCTCCGGATAGCAGAACCAATCGCGGATCTGTGTCAGCAAGAGTCGTGATTTCATCGGCAAAAGCATTGCGCATGGACGGCTATCCTCTCACTCCCAGTTCACTTGCCGCTTGCTGTACTTCCTCGGCAGTGGGAATGCGATAGTGCCAGTTGTTGTCATCTTCCATGAAAGACACCCCCCGGCCTTTAACCGTGTGGGCGATGATCGCCTTGGGGCGCGGGTCATCTTTGTGACTCTCAAACGCGTTTTCAATCTCGCCGAAATCGTTGCCGTCGATCTCGGAAACACACCAGCCGAAAGCCCGCCACTTGTCTGCGAGGGGCGCGAGCCCAAGCACTTCGTCGCTGCGCCCGGTCGCTTGCCATTTGTTGTAATCCACGGCGATGGTGAGGTTCGAGACCTTCTGCGCCGCGGCCATCAGGGCGGCCTCCCACACCGACCCTTCATTGCATTCCCCATCACTGAGAACGGCGTATACGGAGTAAGGAGTGTCCGAAACCCGCGCGGCCAAGGCCATGCCAAGGCCCATCGGCAAGCCATGCCCCAATGATCCGGTTGCTGCTTCGATGCCGGCGAGGGCGGAGGGGGCTGGCGGATGTTCGCCAAACAGAGAGCCATCCTCGCCGTAGTTTTCCAAATCAGCGCGCGGAAAAAAGCCGCGTTCTGCCAGAACCTGAAACAGGGCAGGGGCGGCATGTCCTTTGCTAAGGATAAACCGGTCTCGATCTGGTGCCCGTGGGTTGCTTGGGTCAATTTTGAGGACGCGCCAGTACAGGTAGACCATAAGATCGACACAGGATAGGCAGGACCCCAGGTGGGGCGTATGCGACTCGTGCGATGTCCGGACGATGCGGTAGCGCAACTCACTGGCCACATCGATAAGGTCACTGTTGGCGCTGATATTTGGGGCTTCGGGCATATTTTTAGCGGTGCGGCTACGGACGATGAATATATTCCAGCGGGCTCTGACTTAAAACCTCAAGGTTATCCTTCACCCAGGCGATACAGTGCTCAAGACCATCCTCAAGGCTGATTTTGTCCGCCCAGCCCAGTTCCGACCTCAGTTTGTCGCTGTTGAGCCAATAGGCATCGTCCTTGCCGCGGCGCTCTTCCGCCACATCGACACAGGCTTCGAAGTCTTTGCTGAGCATGGCGCATATCATCTCCACCAACTCTCGGATCGAGACGATTCGAGTGGTCGAGATGTGATAGCTCTCGCCCACGGGTGCCTCTTTGGTGATCTGCCACGTCGCCTCTGAGACGTCGTCCATGTGGATGAAGGACCGTGTCGAGACGCCGCCGCCATGCAGCTGAAGCTTGCGATCCGTCAGCAGGAATAGAATCGTCCGGGGGATAATCCGGTAGAGCTGTTGGCCGGGTCCGTACACGTTCGCTGCCCGGGTGCTGACCACGGGCAGGTCGAAGCTTTCGCGATAGATCTTAAAGATCATGTCTCCTGCCGCACGCGATACGGCATAGGGTGTGGACGGATTAAAGGGGTGATCTTCCGTGATCCAGCCGTCGGTGGAGCCGTAAACTTCCGGTGTGGTGATATGGACGTATCGCTCAAGCCAGTCGACCTTGCGCAGCCGCTCGGCCATTTTCGAGGCTGAAACGACGTTCGTCGTCATCCAATCTTCGGGGTGGTCCCAACTCTGCCCCACCATGCTTTGCGCCGCGAAGTTGACAATCGTTTCGATCCGCTCGTCGCGGATGAGAGCATCTAGGCGGTCGAGGTCATGATTGACGTCTATCTTTTCAAACCGGAAACGTGACTGATTTTCGCCCCAGGTATAGGGCAGAAACTCTTTCTGGGCTTGCGCAGACCGGCTGACGCCGATCACGTCTACGCCCTTACTAAGTATCGAAGCGATGAAGCTGGCGCCCGAGAATGAATTGCTGCCGATAACGAGGACTTTGCTCATAGGGAAAAGTCGATCAGGCAGCGTCCGGCCGATGTTCCGTCCCGCATCCGTGAAATCAGATCATTCACTTCGGATAGGGGGGCGATATCCGTGATAATGTCGTTGAGGTCGATATCGCGCGCATCGGTCAACGCCATATACCGGGCGATGTCTGTCTGCGGGATGGCCTCGCCACCATGGGTACCGGTGATCTCCTTGCCGAAGTGCAACTTCAGCGTATAGAGCGCCGTGTCATCTCCAGCTTTGGGCACGCCCACCAGGACAACTCGTCCCTCAGGGCTGGTGAGGTCGTAGCCCTGCGCAATGACAGCGGGACTGCCCGTATTATCGATGAAGACATCTGGGGGGCGGGTCTTGAAAATATCAGCCAGTACGGCCCAGGGGTCTTCGGTCGAACCGTCGACGATATGAGTGGCGCCGCACCGCCGGGCTAGGTCTAGGCGGTTGGCGAAGCGGTCAATGGCGACGATCGTACTTGCCCCGGCTAGGGCCGCGCCTTGTACGATGTTCAGTCCAATGCCGCCGGCGCCGAACACGACGACCGTTTCGCCCAGTCTAATCCGCGCTTTGTTGTCGATGACGCCGAAGCCTGTGGTGACGGCGCAGCCGTACAACGCGGCGACTTTCATATCCGTGTCGGGATCGATTGCGGTGACACGGTTTTCAGAGACAACCGCATACTCGTTGAACGTTGTGACCCAACCGGCATTCACGGTCTTGCCGTTCCACATATACTTTGGTGTGGCTGCCTGAATGCCGAGGGAGGGACGCCAGTGCAGCACGACGGCATCGCCCGGCTGCACGTGCTTTACGCCTGGGCCGATAGAAACGACCTCGCCAGATCCTTCATGGCCAAGCAGGTGAGGGAGCCATTTATCCGGCCCCTTAACACCATCGATTTCGCCAATCTGGGAGCCGCAGATACCGCTGTATTTCAGGCGAACGAGAACCTGGCCGATCTCGAGTTCATCCGGTAGTTCGATGGTGTCGACGACGAGGTCGGCTTTTTGTTCGACCAGAATGGCAGCCTGAGCCGTTTTCATCAAAGAACGTGCTCCTGCATCCATTTCAGACAATACCAGCGATCTTCGTCCTTTAGAGTGCCGGCGTTGTATGCGTCCGTAATCTCCTTGATCGCCGCCTCAACGTTTTTCTTGGGCTTGAAGCCGGTCGCCAGCAGTTTGTCTGAATTGATGCGATAGGACCTGGGGTCATTTGACGGCTTTACATTGATTTTCGCTGGGACATGTTCGCAAATCGTCTCAGCGATTGTCCGGATCGAGAGGTTTTCAAAGCCAGCGTTGTAGATGCCGGTGACCTTCGGGTTATCCAGCAGAAACAAATACAGGTCCGTAATATCGTCCATGTGGATATTCGGGCGGGTCTGGTCGCCGCCCAGGACGGTGATTTCGCCTTTGGTCAACGCCTGCATGGTCAGCATGTTGACCGAGACATCCAGGCGCATGCGCGGCGACAGGCCGCACACTGTTGCCGGCCGCACGATCTGCACGGTCATGTCGTCGGCGTAGCTCATCAGCACCCGCTCGGCGACCATCTTGGTCTTGTTGTATTCAGAGAGCGGTACGAGTTCGAGGTCTTCAGTGACGTGTTCCTCGTCTTTCAATCCGTAGACACTTCCCGAAGACGCGTAGATGAAGCGTTTTACACCCTGGCGTACGGCTTTGTCGGCCAAGCGCATGGTCGCCAGACAGGAAATTTCCCACGTCAGTTTTGGGTCGAGGTCACCGCAGGGGTCATTCGCAACTGATGAGAGGTGAACAACGGCATCATATCCGCTCAAGTCGAGCTTCTCGGACTCCCGTACATCAAATTTACGTACTTCTAAATTCTCATGTGGAGTGAGATCGTTGCCAAACCACTGGATATCCAGCGCAGTCACATGGTGCCCGGCAGCGAGCAGTTTAGGGACCAGAACGTTGCCTTTATATCCACAGGCACCGGTAACAACGAGCTTCATGATCAATCCAGTACGTATTCTTCTTCTGCTTTACGCAGCGCATCCAATGTCCCGATATCCCGATGATATGTATCGTTGTGGAACGTAAACCACCTGAGGTCGGGGTGGGGGACAACGTCCCGGCAGAAATCCACGGTTTCAGGATGCGTTACCACCCAATCAAGGACGCCCGTCTCTAATAGAAAAACCGCCCCATTTGCAAGGTTTCCTGGGGGATTTTCAACTTTTTCATGAACCTGATCGACGGTCCCGTCCGGCGCCAGTTCAAAAATTCCGCAGGACTGGGGGGGACTCTGTTGAAAATGTCATCACCGTGCCATCGCATCCTGCGGGGCGATCGGCATGAGCCCGGTAGAATGAGTTGGCATTGAAGGTCGATAGATTGTCGGCATGGGCGACAAACACAGGCGCTTGATCGCCAAAATAGGCCTCGATTCTCCCGCACTGTGCCAGCGGTGCCCAATATGGTGTCCTCATGCGCCAGGTCGATGCGCTCACGCCAGGGGCTCTGATCGCGAAATGACCGCACTTGATCCGGCAGATAGTGGGTGTTGATTAGGGCCCGTTCGACACCGGACTCAAAAAGTAGGTCAAGCCAGTAGCTCAACAAGGGCTTGCCATGGATGGGGACCAAGCACTTCGGCAGCGTATCGGTCAGCGGGCGCAGCCGCGTTCCATACCCGCCGGCAAGCAGGAGGGCGCGCGGCGGCACAGCCGTCATTTGCTCATGGCCGCCTTCAGTTCGGCCGCTGTTATGGGAATATTGCCAATCCGGCTGGTTTGGATGCCAGCCGCCAACGATCCTACATAAGCAGCCTCCCAGATCGACGCGTTGCTCGAAAGCGCCAAAGCGCTCGCCATCAGCATGGAGTCTCCCGCACCCGAGACGTCACGGGGAAGGGGGTTGAGGGCTTGTAAGCGGTCGACATTTTGGCCGTCGTCCCGGGCGTCATTGGCAACGATAAACACGCCGGCCGAGCCCAGCTTGACGAACACGTTTGAGCTTTCCGTAGCATCCCTCAGGTCATGAGCGACCTTGGCCAGGCCGCTGCTTTGGTCTCTCAAAGCCAAGCGCGCTTCGAATTCCGTTGGCGTCAGAAGAGATGCCTGTTTGTAGCGGGAAATATCGCCAACCTGCGACGAGGACTGACTGTCGGCAACGACACGGACGCCGGCGGCCTTGGCGATATCACAAAGTTTATTGATCAGCGGAACCGGTAAGCAGCCATAATTGAAGTCTGAAAAAATGACCGTGGTCACGTTCTTGCACAAGGATTCGAACTTGCTGGCCAATGTCTCTTGCAGGTCACGTGAAATCTCGTGCTGGCGTAAATAACTGACCCGCAGCATCGTTCGATCCTGAGCACGAAAGCGCTGCTTGAGCGTCGTCGGCCGGCTCGAATCTACGAGTAGTTCGGCATCGACCCCGTACTCTGACAGCCACTGCCCCGCATCCGTACCGGCGCTGTCTTCCCCGGTAACCGATAGAAAGTGCACCTCTGCCCCCAGCGCGGCGGCATGAGCCGCGACAATTCCGGCGCCACCGATAAAACGGTCGGTCGACTCCGGCGAGACCACGATCGCGGGCTCCTCCCGCGACATGCCCAGCGGTTCGCAGCTAATGTACTCATCGACAATTAAGTCGCCGATAACGGCGATCGAAAGATCCTGAAACGCATCGACCAGGTCACGCATTGAGCTCACGTCAATTGCATGCCGTTCAAGATAGTCCCTAGGTTGCACCAACGCGTTGAGACGGGTTGCATTGTTGACATGGTCTAACAGTCGAGACCCAGAGTAGGTCGATTCACCAGAGGCAAAGAGCAGCCGTCCGCCATATGTCTCTAGAATTGCGCTCTCGGGATTCTCGACACTCTCAAACTCTTTGCCCTTGATAACGATGCTGGGTTTTAGGTCTGCAAGAAAAGGGTCCAGGCCATGCTCGAGCACAACTGCGCGATCTACGATCCCAAGCTCCATAAGAGCTTCCGCCCGCTCGTGCGGCGGCGGGAACATCGTTCGAACGGCTTCACATTGTTGACGCCGACAACCAGCTGATCACCGCTCTCAGATGCGAATTTGAGAAGCCGCACGTGACCCGGGTGCAGAGAGTAGAAGTTGCCGGAAACGAAGACGATGGTTGGGCTGTCGTTCATGCGATAAAGGTCTGGCGTATCCGCAGCACAAAACGTGAAACGGTAAGTTGATTGCGCGCGCTCCAACTCCTCGAGATGAGCCGGTCGCGACTGTATTTAAGGGGCTCAGAGAGCGCCGATGTTCTGCCACGGTCGCGGGGCAATTACAATCGGATCAGCCTGTCTTTTTCGTCATGAATCGGTCGCGAGATGCCATCTAACCCATTCAGATCAATCAGGAATTTCCAGGTTCGGAAACCTCAAGCACCTGATTAACCGGCACGTTGGCAAACCTTTGTGTGGCGCCGCTGGGCCAGGCCAATTCGATGACATCTATTTTTTGAGCCTTACCCACCCCAAACATGAGAACCGGGTCGTTGGTCGAATTATAGCCATGAGCGCTGGTGTGTTCCCGCATCTGGGTCATGTCGCCGGTCGTAATGCGGACTTTCGCGCCGTATCCGTTGCTATTGCTTTGGGTGCCCTTGAGCTTGATTTTGATCCAAGCATTGTCGTTCGCTTCATTGATCAGCATGTGGTTTTGCTGAGGAATATTGACCCGCTCGCCGTCGCTGTAATATGTGCGGTTGGTCAGGAACAAGTCTGGAAACCCATCCTCATTGAAATCAGCGGCACCCACACCGCTGCCGATACCAAAGCCTTCGGCCCCCGAGCCTTCGGTGACATCCGTGAAGGTGAGGTCGCCGTTGTTGCGGTAAAGTTTGTTGTAGGCCGGTTCCCAGGCAATGTAGAACTGCACGAACATGGGCATCTGGCCGATCACGTCGTTGATCAGCACGTTGGATAGTCCACCATTGTTCACATAGATATCCAGCCAGCCATCGTTATCGAAGTCGGCCATGGCGCAGCCGCGTGCCCCGCCAGGATCACCGGTGCCGGACGTGAGAGTAATATCCTCAAATCCAACCTCTCCCTCATCTGCCAGCTTGCTGATGATGAGGCGGTTAGCCTGGTCCGCCGTTGGCAGGTAGAAATCCAAGTCGCTATCGTTGTCAATGTCGCCAATGCATGCGCCATTGGCGTTGCCGGGGTTTAGAAAGGCGAAACCGTTCGGACCGCGCCGATTCTCCGTTATATCTGTGAAGGTCCCGTCTTTGTCATTGAGCAACAAGACTTTTGAGTCGCCTTCGTTGGTGATGAGAAGGTCGACCCAACCGTCGTCGTTGACGTCGGTCCAATTCGGTGCGCCTTGTGAGTTGGCTTCAAGCACCTTGCCCTGGATCGCGACGCCGGCTTCGTCGGTGACATCCGTGAACGTTCCGTCACCATTATTCCGGAAGAGCGCATTTTCGACATCGTAATCGGCACACTTCCAGAATAGGTCGAGATCACCGTCGTTGTCGTAGTCCCCCCACGCGACGCCCGCGCCAGTGTTGCCTACGCCGCCGATCCGCGCGTCCTCCTGATTACCCTTGCGCATAATCCCAGCTGCTCGGGTAATGTCCTCGAAATTGGGTTCGCCGGTCTCCGCCAGAAGGTTCTTGTATACGGTGGTTGGCACATGATCGCGGCGGTCTTGTCCGGGCGGCATGTTAGAGATGGCCAGGTCCTGATCCCCGTCGTTGTCGAAGTCGCCCCAGGCGGCACCCCGGCTGTAGCTGCCATCGTTACTTACGCCCCGTTGTTCAGCGACGTTCTTAAACACCCCTGATCCGTCATTCTCCCACAGACGGTTGTTGATCCCCTCAGCCAGAGCTTCTGCGGGTACATAGATGTCTAAATCGCCATCGTTGTCATAATCAGCGAAGGCCGGCCCAGTACTGTTGACCGCCATGTCAGTGACGCCAGTCGCGTCGCTCACATCCGTGAAACGGATCGGTGCCTCGGACGCATAGGCCGGCAAACCTGCGATCAATGAAATGGTAAGCAGCGATTTGAAAGACATGTCTCTACCTCGGTTCAATTCCCGCACATTTTGGAAGCGCCGGAGGGGGAGTGTAACACTCCATCAATGCCTGGCCGCCCTGAGAACAGGCATCATATCAGCCGCATGTCGCTCAATATCTGTAAACACACTGGGGTCATTTCGGTGCTGTGATCGTTAACGAAGGCGCGGACGCCTTGTTGGGGAACGATTTCGATGTCCGAATACTCGGTGGTAGATCGGCTTGCGAATGCTGTCCTGATCTCGGCTCCACTGAAGTCGATGTCGACCGGCACCGCCAAATCGACCGTGTGTAGGTTTGTGTCTTCAACAACCGCGGATATGCGGCCGGGAAAATCCGGCAGGTCTTTCAGACCCAATTCCTCTTCCAGTTCCTGCCGTATTGTCACGCAATAGTCGATGTGGCCGTCCAATGCCTTCGCCGTATCATCAATCGTTCCAGATGGCCCCAATTCCCATAGATTTCTATCGAAGGCGACCTCTCCGGATCGGCGACCGAACACAAAGCCATCAGTGCAGGTCAAAACAGCCGTTATTGCAAGTGGGCGGACGAGAAGCTCGCTGAACAGTGATGTGTCGTGCGCCTGAGCGAAAAAGAAGCGGTAACTCGATCGGGCAACCTTAATTTCTTCAGGCGCGATGTCGATAACGGAGTAGAGAGTTCCGTCGTACAGAGTTGCATCACGCTGCTCGCAGGCGGTGCGCCAGCGAGTATCGACTTGGGCCACGAGATGACTGGAGACGCCAGGCGCCGTTTCATGGGTCTCCTTAATTTTACAGGTTGAGGCAACGGAGTAACTCTGCGCCCGGCCGTTGGGGGGGTGTAAAGAGGACTCCTCGCTCATTCGCCGTCTTCCGGCAACACCATGGACCAGTCGAGTGGTTCTCCCGCGTGTAACGCTCGACTGGCGCGACGCCCGATTACAGCTGGCAGGCTTTTTGGCGGCAGGCCTAGGCCTGGCCGGATCGAACGCACGTTATCCCGGGTGAGTGTCGCCCCTTCAGCGACATCTGTGGTCACGTAGAGTGAGCGGCGGAAGGCTAAACTTGATCGTTCCTGTTCGGTTGGCCCATCACGAACGGAACCCCGGGACGCCCACGCAGTTCGACACGCCTCAACCAGTGCCTTCAATTCCGGCCCAGTGAGTGAGAAGGCGGAGTCTGCGGTGGGGGGCTCACGTGCGTCGATCACGTGTTTTTCAATGACGCTTGCGCCAAGGGCACAGGCCGCTGCCGAGGATACGGTTCCCAGTGTATGATCCGAGTACCCCACTGGCACGCCGAAGCGCTCCAGAAGGGCCGGGATCGTAAGCAGGTCTGCTTCTTCAGGTTTTGCTGGATACACACTCGTGCACTGGAGAAGAACGACATCTGTGTTGCCGGTCTGGCGTGCGGCAGACATCGCGTCCTCAATGTCATCCGCGGTGCACAGTCCAACTGAAATAATCACCGGTTTACCGGTTTCAGCGCAGGCGGTGATGAGGTCCAGATCCACCGCTTCGAAAGACGCAATCTTATATGCCGGGCTGTCTAGCCCTTCGAGCATTTGCACAGCATCGCGGTCGAACGGACTGGCAAATGGAATAATGCCGCGTTTCCTGCAGAGGCCGAACAGATCCGGAAACCACTCATACGGCGTAGCCGCATCCTGATACAGCGCGTAGAGCGATTGGCCCGCCCATGGCGAATCGCCTCGGATCGTGAACTCTTCCCGGTCGCTGTCGAGGGTTAGGGACTCAGCCGTATAGGCCTGGAACTTAACAGCGTCGGCACCTGCATCTGCGGCCATGTCGATGATCCGCGCTGCGCGGTCGAATTCGCCGCCATGATTGGCCGACAGCTCAGCAACCACAAAAGGGGGCTCGTCCGTCGCGATGCGGCGATTCTCTATGATGACGCTTGGTTCAGTCATAATTTGCCGCTGGTCTGTTAATTGGCCCTGTCAGGCTGACGCTGGATAAATATGAAATAGGCTATCATCAATCTTCTGCAGTTTTATCCCTGTTGTTAAGCCTGCCAAGTTGCCCATTATCTGAAGTCGCGATGCAACTTCTTGGCTATCCACTGAAAACTTTTCTTGCCATTCGGCCCGCCGGTCGACACGTATCCAGGCTTCTCCGGATCGCAATTCCCAAGAGTAGTCACGGCCTGACTGTACTTCACCCATGCGCGTTTTGATCTCCGAGACAATGGCGGCAGCCGCATGACCCTGACCTAGATTCGGGAACGTTTGAGGTGGGGTTTCCGCGTAGCGCTCGGACATTGCAATCGGGCCTGTTCTATCGGCCAAATACTGACCAACCGCAGCGCACGCTTGCTTGGCGTCAAGCACAGAGGGGTTGACCTTGTTGGACAGATTGTATTGATGATGGGCTGCCTGAGGGCGCGGAGTCACGCTGAGCGCCGGTGTGCCAAGCAACGCCGCTTCCATTCCTGTTGAGCATGTTGTGTGAACCAACACTTCAGCAGCGAGAGTCCACGGGATATGACCCGTACCCATCACCACGTGAATGTTGTCTACGTCACGGAATTTGTTCACCCAATAACTTGCATCTTCCGCGGGGTGTGGCCGGATGACGGCAGTGACATCGGACTGATTTGCAGCAAGCCAGCTGATGACATTTTCCATTGCCGCCATGTTGTCCCGTTCCCATGTTAGCAAGTTCTCGTAGGCGGCGACACTTTCGGGGTCGTTGGGATCAAGGCGGCCTATGCGAATAGCAATATCGACCGGATTTTCTCGTGCATTCCATATCGAGTTTATTGTCCCAAAGTTTGTATTGAAGAGCACAAAGCGGCCAACGCGCTCTCGAATCTTGGAAGCGTTTTTGGCGTAAATATTGCGTCCCCATGAACTTAGGAGGTCGATGCGCGGGTTGCCAGTAACGCAAATCGCGTCAGATACGCTTGGGTGTTGCCTGGCAACGACGTCCGCATGCGAGTGAGACTGAGCAAAAAATAAATCCAAGTTTGCAGCTGCCGTAGGGCCCATACCTGCTTCAAAACAGGCGTCGGATCCACATGCAAGGACCTCTTCATCTGTCGAGCTAACTATGTGTCCGGCTTCTCGAGCATCGATCATCTGTGTCGCTTGTATTTCGTTAACCGTTTTGAACAGGAATGCCCCCTCTGGCACGGCATAAATGTTCTTGGACAACGCCCACTGTTGCCCGAAAACCACGTGCAGGTCCTGTTTGAGTGCTTCCGCGGCGATTAAGAGCCGGGAGTCGAGGTCACGCGGTTTCAGCTCGACAGACATGTAGATAACGGGATTCATATCGGGCAGGTCACTCAGCGGTATGCCCTGCGCGTTGCGCAAAATAATTCAACAGCATCAGGTCTTCTTCGCTGTCTAGATCGACGCTACGAGAGCGCGGCATTTCATAGCCGCACAACGTAGATCCATAGAGTGACTTCTCTTTCAGGAATGCCGGCACGTGCACCGCATAGGTTGAGCCATTGCCAAAAACGAATCGTGGCGCCTGTTGGGAGTTTGTGTTCAAGAGGTCGGGCCAAGCTGCTTCAAGGTGCCCCGAAGCGGATTGTTTGAGTGCCTGATGGACGGGGCGGTCGGCCTCGCAAACAGCCATGGCGAAGTCGCACTCGCCTGGCTCGATCATATCGATGACGCTGCGGATATCTTCTGCCGTTCTCAACGGCGCTGTGGCGTATATACAGGCCAGAATGTCCCACGACCGGTGGTGGCGCTCTTCATTTTCCAATACGTCCAGAAGGACAGGCGCCGTCGGGGTGTCGTCCTGAGCCAGCTCGGGGGAGCGGCGGTAAGGCGTTGCACCGGCAGACTGTGCGACGTCCAGAATTTCAGCGTCGTCGGAGGAGACCTTGACGTCGGCGAAACAGCCAGAGTCTTGCGCCGCCCGCACGGCATGAACGATCATCGGTTCGCCGAGGAAGGGAAATAGCGCTTTACGCGGCAGTCGCTTCGACCCGCCACGCGCCGGAATAACAGCGATCGCCGAGAGCGTGTCATCACCCATGGAAAAACCTGAAAATAGGCTGGTGCTTGATTAGTACCAGCAGGGATAATATCGATCAATCGATGCCAAGACATTGGCAGGCCCTAGCGGGCAGATGTCTTCTTATGCGCCTGATGGTTCGGAGTAAGATACTCAATGCACAATTCCTTTACACCTGAGGGCAAAACCCTTGAGGCCCTGAGGGCGATGATCGACGGTAAGAGCATTCTTGTGACCGGCGGCACAGGATCGTTCGGTCGCACCTTTATCAGCACCGTGCTCGAAACGCTCGCGCCGCGCCGGGTCATTGTGTTCTCCCGCGACGAGTTCAAGCAGTTTGAGATGAAAAACGCCTTGCCGCCCGATGTTGCCGATAAAGTGCGCTTTTTTATCGGCGATGTCCGCGACCAACAGCGTCTGGAACTTGCGCTGCGCGACGTCGAGACGGTCGTTCATGCGGCTGCCCTCAAGCAGGTAGATACTGCGGAGTACAACCCCTTTGAATGTATACACACCAATGTCATCGGCGCGGAGAACGTAGTCAGGGCTAGCCTGAGCACGGGTGTTCAGAAGGTCCTGGCCTTATCAACTGATAAGGCCGTCAATCCCGTGAATCTCTATGGCGCGAGCAAGCTTGCCGCGGACAAGATATTCGTCGCCGCCAACCATCTGAGCCCTAAGTCGGGCACGCGGTTTGCCGTCGTGCGTTATGGCAACGTGGCGGGTTCGCGCGGCAGTGTTGTACCCTTTTTCAAACAATTGGCGGCCGATAACGCGGAGTTTGTGCCCATTACGGACCCACGCATGACCCGGTTCTGGGTGACGCTTGACGCTGTGTGTGGTTTCGTTCTGAGTTCTCTGACCCGCCTTGAGGGCGGAGAAATCTTCATTCCGAAGATTCCCAGTGTCAAAATCACCGATCTCGCCACGGCCTTGCTGCCCGACGTACCGCATAGGACGATCGGTATTCGGCCTGGAGAGAAGTTGCATGAAGCCCTTATCTCTGAAGACGAAGGATATTTGACCTACGATTGTGGGGATCATTTTGTCATCGCACCGGCCTTCGACAAGATGTTTGGCGCCAAACGGCAGTCCAATTTCACCGGTCAACCCGTTGGCGAGAGATTTTCCTACGTGAGCGATGTCAACGAGGAGTGGCTGGACGTCTCTGCCCTTCGTCAATTGCATTCTTCTGACTAGGGGCAGTCGTGGCTGACTCACCTCGCATCAAGCTCCCCTATGGCCGGCAATCGGTGTCCGAGGCCGATATTGGGGCGGTCTGCGATGTACTGCGGGATGACTGGATCACGCAGGGGCCACGGATTGCCGCGTTCGAGCGCGCCGTGGCCGATCGCGTATCGGCAGATCACGGTGTTGCCGTGTCGTCCGGAACTGCGGCACTCCACAGCGCCTGTCTGGCAGCGGGGCTGGGGGAGGGGGACGAAGTTGTGGTACCCACGCTTACCTTTGCCGCCACCGCGGCGGCCGTCCGCCTTGCGGGGGCGGAGGTGCGCCTCGCTGACATTGATCCTGATACCTTGGGACTGAGTGCGGACACTGCGGCTGCCGTCGCCTCCAGCAAGAATAAGGCAATTATACCGGTCGACTTTGCGGGCCTGCCCTGCGATTGGGCCGAATTGAACGACTTTGCCAAAGACCGACGTCTGATCACCATTGCGGATGCCGCGCACGCGCTTGGAGCCCTGTATCAAGGCCAGCCCGTTGGCAGTCTCGCAGACATGACGTGTTTCTCTTTTCATCCCGTCAAAGTGGTGACCACGGCCGAAGGCGGCATGATCGTTACGGACAACGCTGAACATGCCGCGAATCTGAGGTCGATTCGCAGCCATGGCATTATTCGGGAGGCAGATAAGTTTACCGCAGCCGATCCCACCAGGATCGATGACGAGCCGTGGTATTATGAAGTCCAGAGTATCGGACTGAATTATCGTATTTCTGATCTGCAGTGCGCCCTTGGCCTTAGTCAGATGGACCGTCTGTCCGGCTTTCTTGAGAGGCGCTTAAGTATTGCCAGCGAATACCAACGTGCTTTTGCTACCACTGATCTTATCCGCTCCAAGCCCACTTTCTCAGACCGGGTCTCCGCCTGGCATCTTTACACAATCGAACTCAATCTGGAGGCGCTTGAGTGGAGCCGGGCACAGGTGTTCGCGCACCTCAGGCAATGCGGATTGGGCGTCCAAGTGCACTACATTCCGCTTCACCGTCACCCTTACTATCGAGCAAGATACGGAGTAACGCTGTCCGCATTTCCCAATGCCGAGCGGTATTATGAATCGGCGATTTCTTTGCCACTCTTCCCTGACATGGCAGATACAGACGTCGAATACGTCGTCGATACTGTGTTGGACACGCTCGCTCAGGCCCGCCGATAACCCAGGAATTCTGGGGATTTACGTGGATTGGGCCAGCGTAAAGAAAAAGCCCGCTGCAACGTAGCAGCGGGCTTTCCTTTTTCGGCTATCGCAAAGTGCTTAGCGCTTCCGGGCGGCCGGACGACGCTTCGCAGCAGCTTTCCGCTTAGGAGCTTTTCTCTTAGCGGCTTTCTTCTTTGCAGCTTTCCGCTTAGGAGCTTTCCGCTTTGCGGTCTTCTTCTTAGCGGCCTTCTTCTTCGCAGCTTTCCGCTTAGGAGCTTTCCGCTTTGCGGTCTTCTTCTTAGCGGCCTTCTTCTTCGCAGCTTTCCGCTTAGGAGCTTTTCTCTTAGCGGTTTTTCTCTTCGCTGTTTTCTTCTTCGCGGCTTTCCGCTTAGGAGCTTTTCTCTTAGCGGCTTTTTTCTTCGCTGTTTTCTTCTTGGCGACTTTCCGCTTAGGAGCTTTTCTCTTAGCGGCTTTTTTCTTCGCCGCTGTCTTACGCTTAGTGGTCTTCTTCTTGGCTGCCATAGTGGTTAGATCCCCTGCAGTGGTTAACAACAAATAACGCCGAAAGGACAAATATCATAACATGTTGACGCAAGATTCGCACGCATCAATCTTTTAAGTGATCTCACACCCAATTCCGAACGCTCAAGAGTAGATCGAAGTTTGAGGCACATTTTTCGGACATGGTGGCTTTTGAGTCACAGTTGCTGAACGTGCATGGAGCAAAAAAGGTTCGCAAAATCATCAAAAAAAAGCGCCGTCAAAGACGGCGCCTTTTGCATTGAAGAAGAAGTTTTTGCAGCTGCAGCATCTATTTTTCTGCAATGCACGCGGGGAACCGGATGCCGCTGGTGCCGTAGTTCATGACCTTTCCCGGCTTATATGTTTCGACCAGTTCCATTCTCGATTTTTCCGCAGAAAACCCTGCTTTTACGGCTTCTCCGGCAAGGTCCATTTCCCGATACGTGCCGCCGAAACGTTCGTTGTTGTTATAGACTTCCCACTCGGCCAAGAAGCTTTCGAGGGGTGGCAGTTCTTTCAGGCGCGGATTGTCCATGTGCATCATCACACCGCCATCGCGCAACAGCCTCCGGCTTTCAGCGAAGATTTTGACCACCGCCGGTGTGCTCGTCTCGTGCATCATGATGTGAGATAGAACGACGTCGAAACTGCCGTCCTCAAAGTTGGTATTTTCGGCATTCTGCTGGCTGAAATGAATCTTGTATCCGAGGTCCTCAGCGCGGGCATGAGCGTATCTTAAGAGCGACTCGCCCACGTCGATGGCATGAATTTCGGCGTCCGGGTATGCCTCTGCCCAGGCAATCGTGCTCTGCCCGACTGAACATCCCATGTCCAAAATGCGTTTCGGTTGCGCATCCGGATAGAGTTTTTTGTAGTGCTCTAACAACGTACGGCCCAGGAAATCCATCCGGGAACCGATGTTGCCGAGGGTGTAAAGGAACGTGCCCCGGTCATACAGTGCGCCGGCAGAAACGTCATCCTCGCTATAGGTCGCGTGATAGGCGCCGGGCTGAAGATGAATGTCGTAATACGTCAGGTAATAGGGCACTTCGAAATCAGGATCGAGCGTCAACGTGCCCCCGGTCTTGCCGCTCGCCTTCTTTGCGTTTTCTGTGATGCGCGGCAGGTCGCGTTCGACGGTGTCGATGACGCTATCCCAGGTCATTTCCTGCGTATGGCGCTGCATCGCCGAATACATTTGGTAGTAATCATTCTTGGTCATCACCTTGCGGACCTCGTGGCGGTCCTTTGGCTCGCGGCCGTGTTCTTTCTCGAACCCCGGTTTGACCTGGGCGTGGTAGACGGCCTTGTTCCCTGGCGCGACGTGCCCCGCGAGGTGCCGGCGGATGTCCATGTAATAGTTCTGGCGCGAGAGTTCGTCGTGATCCGGATCGACCAAAACCGCGTGAGCCATTTGAGTGGGCATACGACCTCCTAATGATTCTCCAATTGCCCCATTTTGCCATGCTCCTGGGCGTTTCAAGACCATGGCTGGCCGCCTGATCGCTGATCGGACGGAAGAGGGCGGTTTTCCAATGCAGGTTATTTAATCTCGCCACTTTGCGACATCAATACAGCCAAGGGCCGGGTGCGTGGAAACTGGGCGAGAATAATCATCGCAATAACCATGATCGGCACACTCAGGATCATCCCCGTCACGCCCCAAATCGCGCCCCAGACCGACAAGGCCAGCACAATAATGACCGGACTTAGATTCAGCGACGTGCCGGTCACCTTGGGTTCTATGACATTGCCGACAATGATCTGCGCACCGGCCAGCCCCAATAGCAAGAGCCCGGTGATTAAGGGGGAAGCAAACTGCACCAGACTCAGCACCACCGGGAACACCACCGCCACCACCGACCCGATAAAGGGGATGTAATTCAAAATGAAGATGAGCAGGGCCCAAAAGGCCGCAAAGTCGATTCCGGCGATGAGCAGAACCACATAGCTCAGTCCTGCCACCAGCAGGCTCATCGCGGTTTTGATCCATACGTAACTCTCGATGTTCCGGCCTATGGACCTGAGTGTTTGCTTGATGGCTTGTTCTCGCTCAGGCGTTGCTGCGAAGGCCTTGATCTTGATGTCCAGCGTGCTGCCTTCCAGAAGGAGAAACGCGACATACAGGAAAATCTGAAAGGCATCGCCGGCAATGGCCTGCATCGCACCGGCCAAACGGACTAGGACAAACTGAACGTCGACCCGGCTGTTGAGCTCCGCGATCGTTAAGGGGGCGCCGAGCCACTTCTCGGCGGCCGCACTAAGGGATTGAAACAGACCCTGCAGCTTTTCCTGATAGTCTGGTGCGGCGTTGACAATGGCGCCGATATTTCCGGCGACCAACTGGACCAATAAGACGATTGCGCAGATGAAGATCAGGATCGAAACGGTCAGGGCCAACCGCCGTGGCAGAGACTTTCCCGCGATGCTGAGGCGTTCCAGCCCGTGCGCCAAGGCGCGTAACAGGTAGGTGATGAAGATCGCCAGCACGAGAGGAACTAGAATGTCTTGCCCAACCACCAGGAGATATAGGGTAAGGGCGACAACCCCGATTGATGCCGCGAACGAGACGGTGTCCAGCTTGGGCAGGGTCGGCGAGGGGCCGGTTTCGGTCATGGCGCGCTCCTACAGGAAGAACCGGTAACTGGCTTGCAGAAGTGTTTCCTTGTCCCTGACCGGCCAATTGAGGAATGCGCGCTCAGGCCGCTTTGATCCCACGTGCAGCACCTCAAAGGTAAACCGCTGCTTCTCGAACGGCCGTAAGACATAGGCGGCCGTCACCGCGTTTCCGGTTTCCTGGTTGAGGTCGTCTGGGGTCAGGTCGTCATCTGCGACTTCGAAGTGATCGAAACGCAGCGACACCCGATGACGTCCGAAACGTTTGCTGAGCAGCACAAACGTCGACCAAAAATCATTGTCGACCTTTGACCCCAGTATGGGCCGGGTCCCCATCGATGTGTTCCCTTCCATGAACTGGGCTATCAGTTCGATGTCTCCGGGGAGGGTATTTTTGTAGCCCACGCTGGCGAAATAGGTGTCCCAGGCATACTGAAAGCCGTCAAAGGCGCGGTCGAAGGACTGATTGTCATAGTACAGGACGGAAAGGCGCCCCAGCGCATAGTGATCGATGTCGATACCGGCATAACCGCCCCAGCGGCTATCTATCTGGTGAAAGGGCTCGACCCAGCGCGCCTGTTGCTCAAACGAGCCTCCTGCTTCGATAGATCTGAGTGGGGCCAGCGGCAATTGGTCAAACAAAGTTGCCTCGCGGTCATGGATGGCCCATCCGCGCCAGGCCAGTAGCGACCCGGCGGGGTCATTGGCAAGAAAGGTCGCCGCCGTAAATGACGCATCGAAATCATCGTAAGAGCGCGTGACTTTGACCTCGGCGCCAATTGTCTTCAGTTCCTCACCGACCCAGCTGTTTATGGCCGACGAGCTGATCGTGTAGGGACTCGTCCAGGCGATCGCCTCGTTCTCGAGGGAAATGGGCGGGAAGAACGCGCCAAGCTTAACTTGCCATTGATAAGAGCTGGTTGGCACAGGCTTGTAGCGCAGGAAGGCCTCGACGATATCGACGGGTTCTTCCTGTTGGCTGTCGACCTTGACGTGAACAACGCTCGTCCAATCCCAGTTAAGTCTGCCGATCGCGATCAGGGAGGCTTCGGCAATGCGGCCAATGAGGCGTGAGTCGCCGTCTGCGTCCCCACCCCAGCGCGTTTTTCCAAGGCCGCCTTCCTCCCAGCTCCGAGTGCTGTCGGTCAGAATCAGTCGCGCGTCCAATACACCGCGGATGTCGAGCGAAGGTAGGGACTCCTGCGCTTGGGCTGGGCCGGCTAGACTGACGGCGGTTGCCAGAATGCTCAAACGCAGTCTGTTCATGTTGTCTCCGCGTCTGTGCCGTCGCCGTTGGGCTGAGCGGAGAGGGGGGACCACCGTGATTCTCTGTAAAAAGTCTCAATATCCTCCGGCGGGACGGGTTTGCTGATGAAGTAGCCCTGGCCGGTTTCACAGCCGTATTTTTTGAGAATCTGCAGGGACTCTTCATCCTCTACGCCTTCGGCGACCACCTTTAAGCCGAGGTTATGGCCCAGGTCGATCGTTGAGCGTACCAGAATCTCGTCTTCAGCATTTGTGGCCAGCTTCAGGACGAAGGACTTATCGATCTTGATCTCCTGAACCGGCAGGGCCTTGAGGTAGGCCATCGAAGAATAGCCGGTCCCGTAATCGTCAATGGAAAGGGTGTGCCCCATCTTGTTGAGCGTCGTCAGGACCGCCATGGCGTTGTCGCGGTCGTCCATGATGGCGCTCTCGGTGATTTCCAATACGATGCGGCTGGCCGACACCCCATACTTTTCGAGCAAAACGGCAATCTGGTCAGGCAGCTTGCGGTTTGTCAGGTCTCTGGCCGATAGATTGACGGCGATCATGATGTCGATGCCGGAGTCTTGCCAGGCCCGCGCCTGGGCGATGGCCGTGTCCAGCGCCCACTGAGTAAGCTTTTGGACATTGCCGGTCTGCTCCGCCAGCGGAATGAAATCATCAGGTGGCATGAAACCGCGTTCCGGATGAATCCACCTGACCAGCGCTTCGACGTGGGTGATCTTCTCCGCCGCGATGTCCACCTTCGGCTGGTAGAAGAACTTAAACTCACCATTGTCGAGCCCCTTGCGGAGTTCGCCCATCATGGTCAGGCGCTCTGGCTTGTGCGGGTCGGCCTCTGGGTCGTAGGTGGCGAACAGACGCGACGAGGCTTTGGCTTCATAAATCGCTGTATCTGCCCGCTGCAGCAATGTCCGGGCGTCCTCCCCATGGTCGGGATAGCAGGCCTCGCCAATCGCCGCCGTCACATCGAGTTGAATACCGGCGACCGGAACAGCGTCTTCGAAGGATTCAAGAATACGGTCGACAATGGGTCGGACATCGATAGCCGATGCGCCCGGCATTAAAATACTGAACATCGTGCTCGAATGGCGCGCGACCGTGTCCGATTTCTTCACCATCGCCTGCAGCCGGTCGCCGATGATGCGGATGAGATCCTCACCGGTTTCATGGCCCAGGGTATAGTTAATCTCGCTGACGCGGCCGATTTCCACCAGCAACACGGTAACTGCGTCTTGACCGGCTTTAGCGACACATTCGTTGAGTTGCCGCTCGAAATAGACACGGTTGGGCAAGCCCGTTGCTGCATCATGGAGGGATTGGTGTTCAATACGGGCCTCGCGTTCGGCGATGCCATCCATCATTTGGTTGAATGTCTCGCCCAACCGGCCGATTTCATCGCCCTGCGAGACCGAGACCTTTTCATCGCAAGCACCAGCCTGAATGCGCCGGGCAGCCGCGTCCAATGTGCGTATCGGTTTGGATACACTGCGGGCGATGCCGATAGAGCCAAGCAAGGAGACGGCAAGCGCGATAGCGGCCAGCGCCCCAAGCACGACAAACAGCGGCTGGTATGGGATCGGCGCCAGGTCAAGTGAGTACTGCAGAATTACATTGATCCCGTCACCTTGCTCAGGAGTCTGAAGCGGCTGAACAAGAGTGACGTAATCGCTCCCGGCTAGGGCGAGGGTTACCGGTGTCTCTTCATCGCCGAGATCGTTCTGCTCGGATAGAACGACAGGGAGGTCGGCCTGGGCATCGGCTGCAAGGGTCGAAACAGTCGGCGTCCAGGCCCCGCCGGAATCGCCGGTGACAAAAGTGACGTCTAGGGGGAGTGTGGACTGAGCCCGCAGGTCTTCGGCAAAGGCGGTATCAATCTGTATGCCGATCGCGATGTACGCGATGGGAACCGGTGCAAGAACCGGAACCACCACCATTTCATAGATCAATCCGTCCAGATTGGTGAATGCCTCGGCGCGATCTTCCGTTTCCGCGCGATCTACCAAGTCAAAGAACGGAAACTCAGTGGGTTGGGCGTCTGGATTGCCGGTATCTGCAACCACTTCGTAATCGAGATTGATCAGCATCACGCGATTCGCCGAGATACGTGCACCCAGATTGTTTAATGCTGATAGAACCGTGGGTTTGTCGTTAGTGGCGACCGCCGTTCTGAAGCCAAAATCAGACGCCAGGATTTGCGCGCCTTCGGACAACGCGGCCACTCGGGTCTGGATGCGCTCCGCGAAAATACGATTGGCGGCAACCAGTTGATCTCGGCTTTGGTCGAAGATGTTTTGGACAATGGCTTCGCGGACGGAAAAAAACGCCGCCCCCTGAAGTAGTAAGAACAGGGCGGTGAAAAACAGGGCCAGCTTCGTTTGGAAGCTTTTAAACACGTTAGTACACCCCTTCTTCGAAGTCGGAACCGCTCTGTTCGCGGCGGTCACGTTTTAACCTGATCTCAAAGTTCGCTGCACTGCCGCTGCTTACGGCTTGTGCCTTTCTTCGAGTGGGGCCGCGTAAACGAGGGTGCCAGACCTGAGCTTCGTACTCCGTGCCGTCCTCAAGTCCTTCAATTGTCACTGTGCCATCTTCGCCGGTCGTGCCGAACAGATGTGAGTCAACGACATAGATATAACCCAACATGTCATCGTGGATGTTGCATCCAAGGGCGACGACGCCGGGAGAGTCGAAAACGACCTGCTGCACTTCGTCGCCGCCATAAAGTTTCAATTCGAAATTCTTTGCCGGAGAGAATGAGTAGACGTGATGGCGAAAGGCATCCTCGTTCGGAAATTCAACTGTGGTCCCCGTGGAGACGGCCAAAACGTGCGGCACGAACATCTGATTGCGTTGGATCATCTTGGGCGTATCCGGCGTATCCCCAACCCCGTCCATCACGATGAAGACAACGGCGTCAGAAACCGGATTGCCGTTGTTATCGCTGACGGCCGCGGTGAGCGATCCTGCTTGCGCGTCCAAATGACTTCCCGGAAAGCTGGTCAGCAAGGCTGAAACGATGGCCCATTTCGGCAAACCTCTGATTCGGCGACCCATTTTTTACTCCCAGCCGTGCTCAAAGTGCGATGCCGCGCATTATTGCCCTTGTGAAAACTGACTTCCAGGACAATTCTGGGCTGCGCTTTTCACGAAAACGTATTCTGTTTCAGGTCTTTAAGCTCTTGAGTCCCCCAACTTCTCAGTTTCTCCCCCGGTCGCCGGGCTCAATTGCTGTGGCAGTGCTCAGCGCATTGCTGGCCTGCAGCCATGCTTCTTGGGCCGAGGACGGTGGCGATATCGAAGAAATCCTGGTTGAAACGCGCCGGTTGCCTGATGCGCCCACGCTGGCTGTTTTCAGTTCAATGACGATCGGTGGCGACCAAATCACGGGCGCGCCATCTAACCTCGACGACGTTTTGAGGCGCGTGCCCGGCTTCGGACTTTTCCGTCGCCAGACATCGCGCGCGTCTCATCCGACGACCCAGGGGGTCAGCTTGCGCGGGCTTGGCCCCAATGGGGCCGGACGCACGTTGGTGTTGTTGGACGGTGTGCCGTTGAATGATCCGTTCGGTGGTTGGGTCGAATGGGTTCACCTGCCCCCGGCATCTATCGCCCAGGCAACCGTTGTTCGGGGCGGCGGCGCCGGGCCGTGGGGTAACAGTGCACTGGCCGGTGTCGTTCGCTTGGACTCTGGTGGCAATGAAACAGGTGGCGTCACTGCGGATGCGCGCGGCGGTAGCCGAGAGTCCTTTTCAGGATACGCCAGTGCGGCTTTAGGCGCGCAACCGACAGCATTTAGAGTGAGCGCACACTTTTCCGACAGCGATGGGTATTTTCTTCTTTCGCCGGAACAGCGCGGACTTGCCGATCGGCGTGCTGCTCGCCGGAGTTACGGCGCACGGGCGTCACTTCAACATGAAGCTCCCAATGGCACGATTTGGTCGGCCGTTTTTGGCGCTGCGGCAGATCGTTTCACCAACGGGTCAGATGTTGCCGGAGCGGATACGGAAACCTATGACGCAGCACTCTCAGCCGTAAATCAAACACCCAGCAGTGGTCCGGCGTGGGAATCCCACGTGTATTTGCGCCGCAAGAATTTTGAGAGTGTGTTCGGCGCGTTTGATGATGCGCGAGAGACGGTGAGGCCGGTACTCGATCAATTCGACGTGCCCGCGACGGCGCTCGGCGCAAACGCCGTCTTGCGCTGGTCTGACGTGCCGAATTGGACCATTGAAGGGGGGGCAGACGTACGCTTTGCCGACGGCGAAACCAATGAACGGTTCCGTAATCTCGGCGCGGGATTTACCCGGCAGCGTCACGCGGGCGGCGAGCAAGTCATCGCGGGAGCATTTGTTGAGGGGTATTGGCAGGCAACCCCAAAAACCGCTCTGTCGATCGGGGCGCGGGCCGATCACTGGCGTCAGTCCGGCGGTGTTCGCCGGGAGCAGGACTTGCAATCGAACGCCATTCTTGTGGATACGCGCTTCCCCAGCCGCAGCGGCGTGTCCGTAAATGGCCGTGCGGCGCTTTCAACCCAGGTTACATCGTCGCTTGGTATGCGGGCCGCTGCGTATAGCGGATTTCGCGTGCCGACATTGAACGAGCTGTATCGTCCGTTCCGGGTCGGCAATGATATTACCGAGGCGAACGCGGCCCTTAAGACAGAGCGGCTGGCCGGTGCGGAAGTTGGGGTGCAATGGCAGGACGACGTCGGCTCCGTGCAGCTTACGCTGTTTCGTAACGACCTTTTCGATCCCATCGCCAACACCACCGTCACCACCACACCCGGTTTTAACGTCGAGTTCGGCGTGTTTATTCCTCCCGGTGGAAGCCTGCGGCAGAGGCGTAATCTTGATCGCGTTCGCACCTGGGGGGTCGAAGCCGACGCCACTGCAGACCTATCCGACATATTCTCCGTGCGCGCGGGTTATTTGTTCACTGATCCCAAAGTGAAACGCAGTTCGGTATCTCCTGTGCTTGAGGGCAACCGGCTGGCGCAGGTAGCCAAGCATCAGGCATCCGTCGGCGTGTCGATGAAACCCGTGCCAAAGTTCACGTTGGATGTCGACCTTATCGGGTCCACACGTCAATTCGAGGACGATCTCAATCAACGTGTCCTCTCAGGCGCCGTGACCATGGATATCCACGCTGCCTACGCGCTCACACCGTCAGTGGAGTTCTATGCTGCAGCGGAAAACCTTTTCGACACACGCGTCGAAGCCGGACGCAGTGCAAACGGTCTTGTCACGCTGGGTCCGCCGGTGTTCCTATGGCTCGGACTGCGGCTCGCGTATTGATGTGATGCCGCCACCCTGGGGAGCGCGGCATGCCGGTAGGAAAAGCAAAGCAAAAGAAACGCCGAACGGCGTTGAAAAAACTGACCAAGCCCGCACGGTCACGCCCACGGAACAAGTCCGTAAAAACTGATCCCGCATACACGGCTGTCGCGTTGCAACTCACGGCACATAGCGTGGTGCGGTGCCCGGATCGTGAGAGCGCACGCTTGCGCATGGCAGCCACCATCGATCACATTGAGGACAAAGTCGCCGGTATCCGAAAGTGGGTCGGGCCCGCCGCTAAGCTGGTTGTGCTGCCCGAATATGTCCTGACGTCATTCCCGCAGGGCGAACCCATTGCCCAATGGGCCGACAAGGTCGCTTTGGACATGAACGGAGTTGAATACGAGCGGTTTGGTAAAATCGCCCAGGACAACGCGTTGTATCTGGCGGGGAATGCCTACGAAGCCGATCCCAACTTTCCCGGCTACTACTTCCAAACTTGCTTCATTGTCGGCCCTTCCGGCGACGTGATCCTCAGGTACCGGCGGCTCAATTCCATGTTTGCGCCGTCACCGCATGATGTCTGGGACAAGTATCTCGATCTCTACGGGTTGGAAGCCGTGTTTCCGGTTGTCGAGACCGATATCGGCCGCCTGGCGCCAATAGCGTCCGAGGAGATTCTGTACCCTGAAGTGGCGCGCTGCTTTGCCATGCGCGGCGCTGAGGTGTTCGCCCATTCTTCAAGTGAACACGCCAGCCCAATCCAGACGCGTAAGGACGCGGCTAAGATTTGCCGAGCGGTCGAGAACATCGCCTATGTCGTCTCGGCCAACACAGGCGGTATTCGCGATACCGATCTGCCGGAGGACGTGTCAGACGGTGGCTCGCGCATCGTCGATTATCGGGGGAAGGTGCTGCGGGTCGCTGGACCGGGCGAAAACCTCGGTGCGACCGCGGAAATCGATCTCGCCGCACTGCGGCGTGAACGGCGCAAGACGGGGCTGAACAACACCCTCATCCGGCAGCGGTTCGAGGCTTACGCGGCGAGTTATGCCGCCCACGTGTTTCAGCCGGCCAACAGCCTGTTGAAGAAAGACGGGTCCTTGAAGAAGCCGGAACGGCGGCATTTCGAGAACGCCCAAAAAGCCACGATCCAGCGCCTGGCAAAGAAGGGGCTGATCTGATGATCTGGTTTCTGACAGTTGCCCTAGCGCTTGTTGGGGGCATGGCATCTGCGGGGGCGCAGCCGCTCGATATTTCCGAACGCCGCGGACTCCAAGAGATGGTTGTCAGCGTCAAGTTTATGGATCGCGCGATCCAGACGTATCGCAACATTGCCGATTGGGAGGTCGCGCATCGCGGCCTCGCACCGTCTGCTCAAGCAGTTCACTGGGGCTTGCCGCCTGAAACGCCGATCGAGCAGGCTGTGCTGCGCGTGCCGGGTACGGAGAAAGGGTATTTGCGGCTGGTCCGGTTCCTCGGCGTCGATCAAGTGCGCATCCGGTCAAGCGCACGTCCGTTCGACACTGGCGCAATTTTCAACTTCAACGCCCTGGTCAAAGACCTCGATGGTGTTTTCGAACTGATGCGCGACAACGGTTTCACCGGCTTCGCCGACCCCACCTATTACACAATCTTCGGTAAAGAGTATGGCGGCGCCATGCTGCGCGGTCACGACGGTGTCGTGATCAACCTGTTGCAGCGGGTCGACGACCCTTATGCGGATGTGCCGCCGTTCACACGCATGAGCCACGTGGTCAACGCCACGCAGATGGTCGATGACTACGAAGAAAGTTTGGAATTCTTTCGCGACAAACTCGGCTGGCATGTGCGCTGGGAGGCGGCGCCAACTTGGCCCGAGGACGGCTCCAACAACATGAGCTTGCCGAACAACCTGCTCATCGAAGGTAAAGTAAAGGAGAGGGCGGCCAGTTTCATTTTCGCGCCGGACGCCGATGGCGGCAGTATTGAGATCTTTAAATTCGACGGTGTCAGTGGCAAAGATTTTTCAGATCGCGCCATACCGCCCAACCTGGGTGTTTTAATGTATCGCGTACATATTCCCGATTTGGATGGGTATGCAAACCGCATCGCCGCCAAGGGAGTCACGCCAATCCGGCCGATAACGACGGTCGAAGTTGCGCCCTACGGCCTTGTTAAATCTATGATTATCACGGCACCGAGCGGGGCGTGGATCGAACTGTTCGAGCAGCAATGATGGACAAATAAACCGCGCCATCCAATAAGCCTTTCAACCAATTGTTGTTTTTCCGGCCTGCGTGGTAAAGTCCCTTCAGGACGCGCCCGGTTAAGAATTGACTGGGACCTGATCCGGGAAGGAACTCGGACGATGCTCAACATGGACCGCCAAAAGGCGTTCGCCGTGCTTGGCCTGCCCGACGACGCCAGTCGGGATGAGATCGACGCGCTTGTCACTGAGCGGCGTCGTAAATTGCGTCAGCGCATCGTCTTCGCCACCACTGCCGAGCAACGCGAAAGCTGTGAGCGGGCGCTCGTGGAGCTGGAGAACGCCCATTCAATCGCGATCCTTGCCGACGATGGTCAGGACTCCCGCCCGCCGGCAGGATCACGGGTTGCACTGCCGTCAGGTAAGACCCTCGGCGACCGGTATGTCATCCGCCGCCGTCTAGGTTATGGCGAGAACGGTGCCGTGTTCGCGGCGCTTGATTTGTCCTGGGGCAAGGAAATTGCCATCAAGGTCTTACGGCCGGAGCTGCTGCTGGTACCCGGTACCTACGCGCGCCTCGACGCCGCCGTTAGGTCCATATACGAATTGGCCCATTCTGGCGTCATCAGCGTGTACGGACTTACCAAGCTGGACGGCCATACCGCCATCGCCATGGAACTCCTGCCCGAGCGCAACTTGCGGGCGCTGATGAAAGAGGCCGTGCCGGCCCCGCCCGGTGCGCGCCGCGGCGGTCTGCCTCTGTTGCATGTGGTCGATCTGGTGCAAGGCATCTGCGCAGCCCTGGACTACGCCCGCAAGACGACGCTGCACCTCAATCTCAAGCCCGACAACGTCTTCGTCACCGATGAAGGGTTTGTCAAACTCTCCGACTTTGGCCTCGACCCCATCCTCGGCCCCGCGCTGCAGATCACCAGCCCAACCGCGCGGGAACAGCGCCGCTATCGTGCACCCGAAGTCGCGCGCCGCTCTGAAACGGGTAAATCAAACGACGCCGTGATCGACGAACGCGCCGATCAGTATTCCGTAGCCGCCATCGCCCACTACTTGCTGGTCGCTGCGGCGCCCTATCCCGATCCCTCGGCATTTGCCCTCCGCCACATGGGACTGGAAAAACCACTGGCGCAGGTGTTGGCCAAAGCACTGTCGTCCGACCCCAATGACCGCTATCCCACGGTGAGCGAGTTTGAGTCCGCATTTGTGCGCGCGGCCCGCAAGCGCCAGTCCCGGCGGGTTCTCATGACCGCCGCCGGTGCCTGCGCCGTGACCGCAACGCTGCTCGCCGCGACGTCCTGGTTGACCGATCGGCCCAATCCGCTTGGGACGCTTATTGCTGACATGGCGGCGTTGGTGACCGGAAGCGAAGCAGTGTCTCCGGCCGCAAGCCGCGTGAAAGACCTGCAGAACGAAGTGTTGCAGCTTTCTTCCGATCTAACTGCCGTTCAGAACTAACTCAGGCGGGATTGGGTGGAGAGCCGTATTGACGTGAGGGCCAAGGCTCAGGCGTTTGATCTGGCGGATGACTCCGAAGCGCGGAGCCTGGCGCAGCAGCAACTCCGTGAGGCAGAGCTGACTCTCGAACGGCTCACGGCCCTCCGCGACATCGCCACACCCGATATCTTCAACAGCGCCGACACGTTAAACGCCTACAACCTTATCGGCCTCGCCAACGAACAAATTCTCAGCGGCAAAACCGATGCGGCGGATCAGATGCTGCAGCGGGCGCGGGCCATATTGCAGGACAAGCTGCTCGGGTATGACCAGGCGCGGGATCTGGTTTTTGCCGAGGTGGCTACGGATTCTGACAAAGGGCAGAGTCAGGTTGCCCGCGCGCTCGTTCCGGCAGACCGCCTCAGGCAGGATTTTCAGTCCGCGGCCCGGGAACGCCGTCAACTTGCTGCGGCGACGCAGGCCCGCATGGTCACCATTCCGGGCGGATCGTTCCAGATGGGTGATGTCGCGAACGTCGGCAATCCGTCGGAGCGGCCCGTTCATACGGTTCTCGTTCCGGAATTCGAGCTGTCCGCCTACGAACTGACCCATGCGGAATATCAAGTGTGTGTCGCCGACGGCGGCTGTGCGCCGGCCGGTCAGGCCGGGGTGCGTCCAGATCAACTCAACCTGCCGGTGACAGGTCTCAGTTGGTTCGATGCCCAGGACTATGTGGTCTGGCTGTCGGCCAAAACAGGCGAGCCCTATCGGCTGCCGACCGAAGCAGAATGGGAGTATGCCGCCCGGTCCGCTTCTACAAACGTCTATCCATGGGGCGATACAGTAGCGCAGGGCCAAGCGAATTGTATCAACTGCGGCAGTCCTTGGGATGGTCTGTCCGCGGCTCCCGTGGGCACGTTCAAGCCGAACGGGTTTGGGCTGCACGACATGGCCGGCAATGTTTGGGAATGGACGGCGGATTGCTGGTACGCCGACTACAATGGGGCGCCCGCGATCGCGATTGCGCGCGGCGACAACGCCATTTGCACGGAGCGCGTTCTGCGCGGTGGATCTTGGGAAAACGATGCCTGGCTGGCCCGCACGACCTATCGTGGCCGTGGGCTCGCCGACATGCATCATGATCTCTATGGCGTCAGGATTGCAAAGACGATTGATTGACCTGTGCCGGCGGAGCAGTCGCTCAGGCGCCAAACCCATTCTTGAAATAAACACCCCCGGTACCGCTAGGTAGCCGGGGGTGTTTCGTTGCGGGTATTTAAAAGGTGGCTAGAACGGGAACTCGCGCTTCAGCGGTTCTGGGCCGCCACGCTCTTCCATCACTTTCTTGAAGAACGTCCACGAGGTTTCGTTCTCGCGGTCGTCATCCAACGGCGGCGGACTGGTGTACTTGGGATAGTTCTTGGCGATTTCGTCCTTCATGGTGTCGGACATGTCATCCCAGCTTTCCAGCTTCTTGCCGGCGGTGTGCATGTAGATGATGCCGTCACGGCCAGCCATCTTCATCCACGGCAGCCAGTCGGAGTGACGTACCCAGCCAATTTGCACATTGGCGGTGGCAACATCCTCATCCATCAGGCTCTCGACATCGCCGAAGAAGTTAAACATCTCGGTCGCCCGGTAAGTGCCGCCGATGTAGGCCTGGTAATCCCCGGACAGAACGTTGGTGTAGTAGAGAGGAATGGTCGACGTGAACCACCAGCGGCCGTCCATCATGGTGCCCGGGAAGGACTGCACAGAGCCGTCGCGGCCCATACCGAAGGACGGACCGGAGTTTACCGGATCGTTGTCCACGTGCAGTACTTCGACTTCCTCACCCGTGTACGGATTTTCCCAGGTCCGCAGAACCTCACCTGTGTTCTTATCCTTGTAGAGGAGAATTTCGCGGGTGCGCAGCGTGTAGCCGTAGTTGCCGTCGGCATCGCGCACCGTGCCGCAGTGGCGGATGTTCATGCCCTCGACATCGAACAAGTACTTGTCGGACATGCCCATGCGCCGGCCGAAGGCGCGGCCATACCACCAATAGGTGACGGCTTCGCCGTCTTCCAATGAGCATTGAATCTTGCGCATGACTTTCGCCATGCCTTCGGCGGTGTTGAGATCGTGCTGTCCCGCGGTGGCAACCGCTGGCAACGCGAGGCCGAACATGACCGCCATAAGCGTCTTCCTGAACATCTGTCTCTCCGTGATTTTTTAGAAGGAGTATTTAAATTCTGGACTGAAGTTAGATCACTGTTCTAATTTCACCACCACTTTCCCAAGATTCTTTCCGCTGAGCAAGTGATTCACGGCATCTGCAACCGATTCAAGGCCCTCAAACGGCGTCGGATCCACGAAAACCGTGAGTTCTCGGCGCTCGTAGAGGTCCAGTAGGCGTCTGGCTGCGTCCGGATGGTACTCCTCGAAGTGGGGGTTGATGAAGGCCCGCACCGAGGCCGAACGGAAATAGAGCTTCTCATACAGGCGGGGTGAGGTGACCTGTTCCCAAGGCTTGCCCACTTCCGAGGTGTAGCCGGAAATGACCAGGCGGCCTTTGACAGCTAAGTTATCGACAAAGGCATCGTAGATTTTTCCGCCGACGGAGTCGTAGGCAATGTCGATGCCTTGTGGGTACTTCGCCTTGAGCACCGCACCGACATCTTCCTGGCGATAGTTGATGACGCGGTCGCAACCGATCTCTCGCAGGCGCTTGGTTTTCTCGCGGTCACCGCAAATGCCGATGACATGGTTCCCGGCTTTCTTGGCGACTTGAACGATGATGTGTCCCAGTCCGCCCGCTGCCGCCGAGATGGCGACGGTCTCACCGGTGCCGAGTTCGCCGACCTGTTCAATGCCCACCATCCCGGAAATGCCCGTTGGCATGAGACACAGGATTTCCGGGGTTGCGGCGGGGACCTTGTACAAACGCGCCGTCTCGGCGATCTGATAATCGCGGTATCCGGTGCCGACTTTCCATGTGGCGACACTGTCACCGACGGCGAAGCCGCGCACACCCGGTCCAAGCTTTTCGATGCGGCCAACGATTTCGATGCCCATGTCCGTCGGCGGCGTGTAGCTGATGTAGCTGACCGCATCGCGCACCATGTTCAGGTCATACACGCCGTTGACGCCCGCATAGACGTTGCGGATCAGCACCTCGCCGTGTCCCGGTTCGCCAATCTCGGCATCGACAATGGCCGTGCACGCAGCGAAATCTTCGCCGTACTGGGTCATGATCAATTTGCGGGAACGCGGTGCCATGAAGTCTAGCTAGGCCTCTTCCGGTTCGTTGCTGGAGATGTTCAAGCGCACCGTGGCGATTGAAGCAACCGCCATCGCAACTGCCGCGCAATCAAACGCGATCTCAAGGCTGGTGTACTTGGCCACCACGCCCCACAAAATGCCGCCGCCGGCCATGCCGGCGGTAAAGGCCATCATGGTCAAGGATAAGCCGCGGCCGCGCACCCAGGCGGGCAAAACCATCTGGGCCGCGACTTGGAACGACAGCATGCAGATCATCCAGGCGCCGCCGAAGAAAAACAGCACGCAGGCAAACAAAACCGGCTCGCGCACGATGCCAACGCCATACAAGGTCACGGCAATAATCAGACTCGCCCAAAACACGATGGCGTTGCGGCTGAAGCGCGCCGTCAGTGCGGGCGCGATGAGGAGGGCAGTCACAATCGCGCCGATGCCGACCGCGCCCATAAACGTCCCAAAGGCTTCCGGTCCAACGCCCAACTCCTCACGCGCCAATAACGGCAGAAGGGCCATCAAGGCGCTGCCGCAGAAAAAGTTGAAAAAGCTGCGGATCATTACCGCCTGGAAGCGTTTCGCCCGGCGCGCGTAGCGCAACCCGGCGGCCATGTTGGCCCACAGGCCCTGTCTTTGCGGCGGCCGGGGCGGTGGCCCAGCCCACCGGTAAACCACCCACAGAAATACGGCGTAACTGAACGCATTCACCAGGAAGGCGGGCGCGACCCCGGCAAGTCCGATAAGCAATCCCGCCAAAGCCGGTCCGATCAAGCGCGAGATGTTCATGGACAGAGAGTTCAAGGTGACGGCGTTCACCACTTCTGAACGCGGCACGATGTCCTGCAAGGTCGCGCCCATCGCCGGCATCAGGCACGCCGCGCCGACTCCCAGCATCAGGGTGAAGAAAATCAGCCAGAACGGCGTGACCAAACCGGCCTGTGTCAGTCCCGCTAACACGACTGTTACGGCAATGAGCCACCACGTCACCGCCATCATGTAGCGGCGGCGGTCAATCATGTCCGCGAGCGATCCGGCAAGGAAAGCGAGAAACAAAGTGGGTATCATCTGGGACGCCTGAACCAGAGCGACCATCACCGGGGAGTCCGATAGATCGGTCATCAGCCAGGCCGAGCCGATGTTTTGCATCCACGAGCCGATCAGCGAGAACAATCCTGCCGTCCAGAACGCGCGGAAGGTGTCGAGCCTGAGCGTGCCCCATACGGCGAAAACTGACGACCGTGCCTCAACGGCTGTCGGGTCCGGAGGCTCAGCGGCTGGACCGGTGTCGGGATTCATGTCGGATCGGGGCATGGCGGCAATAAGTCAGGTGGACGCGCGCCTGTCAATCGGTCAGGTAGAGGCGCCCGGCTGTCGGGATTGGTGCGTGGCACCCCCAGTCAACTTCGTCTAGGTTACGCCCCGATGGTTCGAGAAAAGTCGTTCGAGGGGGCAATCAATGAAACTCGTCTTCACACCCAATCCGGAGTACATCCACAAGGTGCTCGTTGTCGCCTACGAAGGCGACATCCTCGACCGCCTGGAATTCGAGCGTACCCGTCCTTTCGACGCCGAGACCATTTGGGACTATCACCCGATGGGCAAGGTCCCCGCGCTGGTGCTGGACAATGGCGATCCCCTGTATGGCGGTCTGGTCATCTGCGAGCACCTCGATTCATTGTCAACGACAGGCAAGCATGTGTTTCCGTCCGGCGACGCCCGGTGGCCCGCCCTGCGCCAGATGGTGCTCGGCGACGGCATGTTCGATGCCACGACGCTGTTGCGCGTCGAAGGGTGGCGCGACAAAGATGACTGGAACATGGATTATATGCTGCGGGAGCGCCGCAAGATCATCGGCTGCCTCGACCGCATGGAAGTCGAAGCGCCCCAGTTCAAGGACGCTGACTTCCACATCGGCCATATCTGCATGGCCGGCGGCCTAAGTTATCTTGATTTGCGCAACCCGATCCGCGAACACGTCATCGTCGAGGGCGACGACGCGTTCGATTGGCGGGAAGGGCGGTCCAACCTGGCCGCTTGGTACGACGCCATCGTCGAGCGCCCCTCGCTCAAGTGGCGCTTTTCCCTACCGGAATAATTGAAGCCGGCGCGTTAGGCTTGGGCCGACGCTTGAGCCTCGGGCAGGCGGCCGATGATCTGCTCCCAGTTGTTCAGAGACGCGACATGGAAGTACATCGCGGCCAGGAAACCCTTCTTGCGCCAGTCGAGGAACTGTTCGTCCGACGCCTCGCGGAGTTTTTCCTCGTTGATTGAGGCGAATGCACCGACGTCCATCTTGTTGCCGTCTGGCATCGAGATTTCCAGATTGCGCTCCTCAACCAAACCGGATTCTTTCAGCATCTCAGAAAATTCCGCCGTGCCCCGGTAGGCGCCATGAAACTGCTGGCACATGTCCAAAGCATCGGTCACGACCTGCGTCTCTTTCTCGCCTTCGAATAACTCACGAGCACCTTCGCCATTTGAGGAAGCCTGGTTGTCGATGCCGAGCTGCAGGCGCTCGTCACCCTCACGGCCCAGCAGAATGAACGGATAGCGGCGCACGTAGGCCGGAATGTAGGCGAAGCGCTCCCAGCTGCCGTCCTCCTGAACGAACAGATTTTGATCCGGGCGCAGTCCCAGCGCCACGGTCGGCACCAGTTCCTCGCCGACAAACACAATCGGATAGTGCCGCGAGGCCAGCACGAATTCTGGCAGGGTGACCGGTACGGCGTTGGTCTCCCGCGCAAACCCGAAATCATTGGTCGCGCGAATCTTCATCGATCCATGAGCGCTGGCCGTTACCGGTACGGGCTCATGATAGAACAGCGGCGGCGCTTGTTGCGGGGCGTCGGTCGCTTGGCCGTTACTGCCAGCGGGTGCGTCTGCCGGGGTCTGATCTTGATCTTCGCTCACGATTGCGTCCCTTTGTTTTTTGGGCACTGCCAGAGGCAGAGGCCGTGCTTAACAGCCCGAATGGCCGGTTGGGGCGCAAAATAAAGCCTTATCCGCCCCGGTCAACTGTGCCCTGGATGCTGAGTTTGCCCCTGGGCATTGCCGGATGGGCGGCCCATAGGCCAGATTTAGGTCAGAGAGCGTTCGAAGGAGGGGGAACCACCATGCTGTCGGGAAGAACCGCGCTCGTCACCAATGTCTGCCATTTTGTCGGCGCGGCTGCGGCGGAAACGCTGCGCGCCCATGGCGCCGAGGTGCGCTGCCACGATGTCAGTTTCGCCGACGCGGCGGCCCGGGCCACGTTTGCGGCGGACCACCCGGATCTGAGTTTACTCAGCGAATCGGCCACCCCTGACGCGGTCGAGGCCGTTGTCGCGGAGCTTGGCCACCTGGACATTGTCGTGATCAATGACTTCTATCCGGCCCTGCGCGCGCCGATGGGCGAGGCCACGGCCGAGCAATTCCGCGAGGGCCTGGAAGCACTCATGGTGGTGCCGTTCGAAACGGCCTCTGCCGCCGCGCGCCACATGCGGCCCCGCAAGTCGGGCAAGCTGATCTTCGTGACGTCCGCTGCGCCGTTTCATGGCCTGCCCAACTACTGCATGTACGCCGCGGGACGGGGTGGGGCCAATGCGTTGGCGCTGTCCGTCGCGAAGGAGTTGGCCCGGGACAACATTCAGGTCAACGCGGTCGCGCCCAACTACATCGAAAGCGAAAGCTATTTTCCGCAAAGCCTGCTGGCTGACGACGCGGCGGTGGCGAAGATGACCAGTAAGGTTCCGCTCGGACGTTTGGGCAAACCGTCTGAGGTTGCCGAGATGATCGCGTTCCTGGCGTCGGACGGCGCGGACTTCATGACCGGACAAGTTATTCCCATCGCCGGGGGCTGGGCGTAAGCCGTCAGTTTTTTTCGCGGGTGGCGCCGACCGCATGCCAAAGCAACACGGCTGCAGCAGAACGGTGTGGCCGCCAGTTCTCGGCGAGAGTGGCCAGGTCTTCGGCGGATATGCGGTCTTCGGACTGCGTAATAACTTGCCAGCCCGTGCGCAGAGCAAGGTCTCCCATTGGCCAGACATCGGGCCGGTCCATGGCAAACATGATGTAGATGTCCGCCGTCCAATCGCCGATTCCCCACACTTGCGTGAGGAGGTCCTTTATCTCTGCATTTTCCTTGCGCCAGAGCGTACCGAGATTCAGGGCACCTTCATTGATGGTTGCCGACAGCGCTTGCAGGGTTTTCACCTTGCTGCGGCTGAGTCCGGCGGCCCGAAGATCTTTATTTGACGCCGCTAAGACCGACGTCGCCGACACGCGTCCCGTGGTCTGAACCAGCCGCCGCCAGATCGAGTCCGCGGCCTTGGTCGAAAGCTGCTGGCCGACGATGATGCGGGCCAAGGTGGCAAACCCCGTAGGCTGCTTGCGCGACTGCGGCAGGCCAAACTGTTCGATGGCACTGTTTAGCCGCACATCGCGGCGCGCCAGAACCCGCAAAGATTTTACAAGCTGCCGTTGGGATGCATCCGCCATGGTCTCTGACATACCACGGTTCGGCGGGCGGGTGCGGGGTTTGCGTGTGCTCTGCGCGGCGCTATGGTCTTGCCATAAATCCCGCCCATGATGCTCACCCGGACAGCCCCTGGATAACCTCCTTATGCGCGCTCTTCTTACGCTTCTGTTTGTCTTGTCCATTTTCTCGACGATACCCGCGGGGGCAGACAGCGTGTTCCACCGCGGCAACATCGGCGAGCCGGACTCCCTTGATCCGCATATGACCACCAGCGGGTATGCGACCAACATCATTTTCGAGATGTTTATCGGTCTGACCACGGTTGATGCCGCAGCCAATGTCGTGCCCGGGGCGGCGGAAAGTTGGACCATCTCTGACGACGGCAAGACCTACGTATTCACCATGCGCGATGGCATGGTGTGGTCTGACGGTAATCCCGTCACGGCACACGATTACGAATACGCATTCAAACGCATTCTCGATCCGATGACGGCCTCCCGTGCGGCGCCGATGCTCTACGTCATTGAAAATGGCCGCCCCATTAACGGCGGCGCTATGCCAGTTGACAGCCTGGGCGTGACGGCACTGGATGACCGCACGCTCGAAATCAAGCTGGAGGCGCCGACGCCGTTTTTCCTGGAGCTGATTGTCCATCGTGGATTCCCGGCGCCGCGGTGGGTGGTGGAGGAGCATGGCCGCGAATGGACACGCCCGGAAAACATTGTCGTCAACGGCGCGTTCATCCTCAAAGAGTGGGTGCCGCAAACGTCCGTTACCGTCGTGCGCAATCCATTGTTCTTTGACGTGGACTCGGTCGCCCTTGATGAGATTGTTTACTATCCGACTGAAGATCTGACGGCGGCTTTCAACCGCTACCGGGCCGGCGACCTGGACAAGGTGATTTCATTTCCGCCATCCCAGTTCGACTGGATCAAGGAAAACCTGCCCGAAGATCTGCGCATGACGCAGAACCTCGGCCTAGAGTACATCACCTTCAACACCACCAAAGCGCCGTTCGATGATCCCCGCGTGCGGCTGGCGCTGAGCATGGCCATCGACCGGGAAACCATCACGGACCGGGTCATGCGCGGCGGTGAGATGGCGGCCTATAGCCTGATCCCGGTCGGGTCGCGCCAAAACTACGAACCCGCCTTCGCGTCCTATAAAGACCTGAGCCAGACGGAACGGGTTGCGCGGGCCAAAGAGCTTCTGGCCGAAGCCGGCTACGGCCCCGAAAACCCGCTCTCCTTTAGCTTCCGCTACAACACCCAGGAAGTGTTACGCCGCGTCGCCGCCGCCATATCCGCGATGTGGCAGCGGAACCTCGGGGTCCAAGTCAGTCTGCTCAACAGCGATCTCAACGTTCTGAATGCGGACCTGCGCAACGGCGACTATGAGGTCGCCCGCTATCAGTGGTTTGGTGAGCACCGCGACCCGTCGACGTTCCTATACTTGCTGGAAAGCGAGGCGATTGGTGACAACCATTCCAAGTACAGCAACCCGGAGTTCGATGCGTTGATGAAAGAGGTCTACGCGACTGCAGACTTGGCCACGCGCATGCAGCTCATGCACGATGCCGAGCGCATCGTTATGGATGATGCGCCGATTGCGCCTTTGAACTATTACGTCAGCAAGCGGATCGTTAAGCCCTATGTCTCCGGCATCGTTGACAACGTGCGCGGAATCAACCTCGGCCGCTACGTCTCGCTCGACCGGCCCGAGTAGGGTTTACTTTTTCCCCACCGGAATAAACTTGCGGCTGAACACCCACTTGGTGTCGGTCGAAGACTTTTCGTCGAACTTATAGCGGTCGACATTGAAGTCTTTAAGGTCATCCGGTGAGTTGAACCGGTTTTCGATGATGTAGCGCGCCATCTGGCCGCGGGCTTTCTTGGCCAGGAAGCTGATCACCATGGCCTTGCCGTTTTTGATGTCCTTGAACACCGGCTGGATCACCGGCATGTCCAGGTCCTTGGGCTGCAGCACCGAGAAATATTCGTTGGAGGCGAGGTTGATCAGCGCTTTGCTTTTCGACTTCTTGACCAGCTTGGCAAGTTCGTCGGTGACCTTCGTGCCCCAGAAATCATACAGATTCGCACCGCGCCTGGTGTCCACGCGTGAGCCCATCTCCAGACGGTAGGCTTGAATGCCGTCGAGCGGGCGCAACAGCCCGTACAAGCCTGAGAGAATCCCCACGTGGCTTTGCGCGAACGCCAGATCGTCAGCGCTCAGGGAGTCCGCTTCCAGGCCGACATACACATCGCCGGCGAAGGTGAGGGCGGCTTGTTTGGTCTCACCCTTGCCCTCAACATTGAAGGCTTTGAACCGCTCTTTGTTGAGGTCGGCCAGCGCGTCGCTGATTCCCATGAGGCGCTTGAGGTCCTGGGCGGAATATTTGCGCGTGCGTCCGACGAGTTCTTTGGTGTCCGCCAGGAACAGCGGCTTGGTCTTCTTCAAGCCTTTCGGCGCCGGATCGAAGTCCAATTTCTTTGCGGGGGAGAGGACGGTATACATGGGAGCGGTCTCGCGTTGGGGCCAAGTTCAGTCGATATTTAGGGGTATATCATGATCACCGTCACCGGCATCAAGTCCTGCGACACCTGCCGCAAAGCCCTGGCCTGGCTGGATAAGCAGGGCGTTCAGCATCAATTTCATGATCTGCGGGCCGACGGCCTGGATGCTGGCCGCCTGAAATCCTGGATCGACACTCTCGGTTGGGAGACGGTGCTTAACCGCCGCAGCACCACCTGGCGCCAGTTGTCCGACGCTGAAAAGTCCGATGTGGACGCGGCGAAAGCCATAAAGCTGATCTCGGCGAATCCGACCCTTGTCAAAAGGCCGGTCTTCGAAACCGGCGACACCGTGCATATCGGCTTTACCGACGACGTTAAGAAAGCCTTGGCTAAATGAGGGTTTGAGAGGTTTCGCGGGCGTCTCGCTCCGTTGACTCAGCGCGGTCTTTGCCGCACACCATGTAGGTCTTTTTTACTCGCCCGGCGCAAAGGACACACCTATGGCTCCGCCCGGATATTTGCTCGTTCTCGGACACTCGCTCGTGCCGGAGAAGATGGCACGGTATTCCGAAGCCCTGCCACCGATCTATGAGAAGTATGGCGGCTTCTATCTCGCGATCGGCGGCCCGGGCCGCGGCGTTGAGCACTTAGAAGGCCCCTGGTTCGATCATTCTCTGGTCTTGGGGCAGTTTGACGCGCAAGAGGACGTGCGCAAGTTTTGGTATTCACCTGAATATGAAGACGCCAAGAAGCTGCGCAAGGATGGCGGCGAGTTCAACGTCTTCAACATTGCCGGGAATGAAACCGAAGCCCCCAAAGGTGAGCCGGCGTTTCTCGTGTCAGTCTACCGCGTCCTGGATGAAGACGCCTTCGCACCCTTTGCTCAAGCAGAAGCGGACAAGCTCGCCAGTCGCGATGTGCCGTACCTATTGCAGGCCAAGTCGGACGGAGCGGAACGCCTAGAGGGCGATCTCGATCAGCATGATTTTTCGGTGGCGGCATTTCCGACCCAGGCTGCGGCGACCAACTTCTGGAACGACCCCGGCTATCAGGAGCTGCGGGCCGGGCGCTCACAGGTGGCCGTGTTCAACACGTTCCTGATGCGCGGATTGCGCCGCTAGGCGATCTCACCTGCGCCGCCCGGCGCTGACCGGACTTCGTTGTGGACCTGACCGTCGATCAAATTTATGCCTTTGCCATTCTGGGCGGCGTGTTGGTGTTTTTCATCGGCGGCTGGCTGAGATACGACTTCGTGGCGTTTGCGGCGTTGTTCGCAGCGGTGGTGACTGGGCTCGTGCCGTCGGAGAACGCGTTTGCCGGCTTTGGCAATCCCGCGGTCGTCACCGTCGCTCTGGTGCTGATGATCAGCGAGGGACTGCGCCAATCGGGCGTGGTCGACTTGATCGCAGACACGGTTGTGCCCGACACCAAGAGCCCCACCCTTTTGATCGCCGTGCTGGCGGGGTTGGCTGCCGCCCTGTCAGGCCTCATGAACAACGTCGGTGCCTTGGCGCTGTTGATGCCGGTGGCGCTGCAGGCGGCGCGCCGGTCGGACATGTCACCGGCGCTATTGCTCATGCCCTTGTCCTTCGGCTCGATTCTGGGCGGCATGACTACCTTGATCGGCACGCCGCCGAACATCCTCGTCTCTAACTTCCGCGCCGGAGGTACCGGTGAGACGTTTGGTATGTTCGATTACTCATGGGTCGGCGTGCCTGTCGCCATAGCGGGCGTGGCGTTTATCTCCCTGATCGGCTGGCGTTTGATTCCGGCTGGGCGCAAGCCGGACTCATCGGGCGATGCGGCCTTTGACATCAAGGAATACATCACCGAAGTCCGCGTGCCTGATGATACGCCGTTGATCGGCGGTTTCATGCTGGCGGTCATGGATGAGTTGTCTGAACAAGATGTCACGGTCGCAGGCTTGGTGCGCAATGAGCAGCACATTCCCAACCCGGGCATGACAGAACGCATCCGCGCCGATGATGTTCTGATCATCAGCGGCGACGCGGATGCGCTTGAGAAAGCTATCTCTGAACTTAAGCTGGAGCTTGTCGGTGAGAAAAGTATTGAAACCGACGCGCTAAGCTCTGAGCGGGTCAGCTTGATCGAAGCCGTGGTCACACCGGGCGCGCGCATTGCGGGCATGACCACCAAGGAGATTCATCTACGCCAGCGGTACGGCATTAATCTTCTCGCTTTGTCGCGGGAAGGCAAGCGCGCGATGACCCGCATGAACCAGCACCGCTTCCGGGCGGGCGACGTCCTGCTTCTCCAAGGTGATGCCGAACAAATTTACGATTCCTTATCCCGTCTCGGCTGTCTGCCTCTGGCCAAGCGGTCTCTCGGGGTCGGCAAGCGGCGCCGTGCCCTCTATGCGTCGTCGGTGTTCGGTCTCGCGATCGGCGCGGTCGCCTTTGGCGTGCTTTCGATTACGGTTGCGTTCGGGCTCGCCATTGCGGCGATGATTTTGGGCCGGATCGTGTCACCCAGCCGCGCCTACGGCAGCATCGAATGGCCGGTCTTGGTGTTGCTCGGCTGCATGATCCCCGTCGGGGAGGCGCTCGACCGTACCGGCGCGGCTGACGTCATTGCCTACGGTATCGTTGTGATGACCGGTCAATTCCCGGTCGTGGTCGCCTTGATCGTCGTGATGGTCGTCACCATGACCTTGTCCGACATCATGAACAATGCCGCCACGGCTGTGGTGATGGCGCCGATATCCATACAGATCGCCAGCCGGCTGGACAGCAACCCCGATGCGTTCCTGATGGCGGTCGCGATCGGCGCGTCCTGTGCCTTCCTGACTCCCATCGGACACCAGAACAACACCCTGATATTGGGTCCGGGTGGATATCGCTTTGGCGACTATTGGCGGATGGGTTTGCCACTTGAGATCATGGTCGTTTGCATTTCCGTGCCCTTCCTGCTCATGGCTTGGCCGCTGTGAACCTCAGCGTCGATCACGTCACGGTGCGGAGTCACCAGCGCACGATTCTCACCGACGTTAATGTGCTCCTTAACGAGCGGCGTATCGGTATCATTGGTGACAACGGCTCGGGTAAGAGTACGTTTGCGCGCCTGCTCAATGGTCTTTGTATGCCCGACGAGGGTCGGGTGTTGATCGATGGTCTGGATACCCACACCAGTGGTGCGGACGTCCGGTCCCGAGTGGGTTTTTTGTTTCAGAGCCCGGACGCCCAGATCGTTATGCCCACTGTCGCCGAGGACCTGGCGCTCGGTCTCAAGCCGCTCAAGCTGGACTCGCACAACCGTCAGCAACGGGTGACTGACACTTTGGATCAGTTCGGCATCGCTCATCTCGCCGACCGGTCCGTGCACATGCTCTCCGGCGGTGAAAAGCAGTTGGTGGCGCTGGCTGGTGTGATGATCACCGCGCCGGAGGTTTTGGTGTGCGACGAACCCACCACGTTGCTCGACCGGCGCAACGCTGCCAACGTGATGCGTATTCTCGACGGCCTGTCCTGTCAGGTGATCCTGGTGACTCACGACATGGCCCAGATCGCCTCATATGACCGGGCGCTGCTGTTCGCGGATGGCCGCGTCGCTGCCGATGGACCGCCGGGTAGTGTCATTGCCGCCTATGAAGGCACGCTGCCATGATCACTGGCCTCTACATCCCGGGCGGCAGTCTGCTCCATCGTTTACCCGCAGGCGTGAAGCTGACCCTGCTGGTCGTCGCGGGACTTGGGATCACTCTCATCGACACTGTTCTAACCTTGAGTGTCACCGCCCTTGCCGTCGTCGCAGCTTATCCGTTTGCCGCCCGGCTGGGCTGGCAGCCGGTGTGGCGCGCGACCAAAGCAATCTTGATTTGGCTGTTCTTCATCGCGGTGGCGCAAGCGCTGATCGCCGATCTCACGGCAGCCGCCACTACGGTGCTCCGTCTGCTTATTTTGGTCTGGACGGCATCCCTGGTCACCTACACCACACGCCTTGAAGATATGATGAGCGTGCTCGAGCGCGTCTTAGTGTGGGCAAGACCGCTTGGCGTGTCACCTCAACGCAGTGCGTTCATGATTGCCCTGACCATCCGTCTGATTCCGGCGCTGTTCGACCTCGCCCGCGAGGTGCGCGAGGCCCAACGCGCCCGCGGCGTCGAAGCATCCGTGGTGACCGCCGTCGCACCATCTCTCACCCGCGTGCTCGCCCACGCCGACACCGTCTCTGAAGCGTTGATTGCGCGCGGGTATGACCGGTGGGACGCGCCACGATGACCGCGCGGGACACTGTCCTGATCGCCACCTTCGCTGCCTTGACCGCGGCACTCGGTTTATTGCCGCCGCTGCCGGTGCCGGTGATTCCCGTCCCGGTGACGGCGCAAAGCCTCGGCGTCATGCTCGCTGGTTTGTTGCTCGGACCGCGCCGGGCGGCCCTGGCCATGGTGACACTCCTCGCGCTTGTCGCCATTGGTCTGCCCCTTCTGGCCGGTGGGCGCGGAGGTCTGGCCGTCTTCGCTGGGCCCAGCGTCGGATATCTCATCGGCTGGCCGGTGGGGGCCTGGGTGATCGGTCTGCTCGCGCAAAAAGCTGAGGGGCCAGTGTCTCTCGGTTTGGCCTGTCTGGTTGGTGGAATCGCCGTCGTCTATGCCTGCGGTGTTCCCGGTGTCGCTTTGGTCTCCGATGTGTCCTTGGTCACTGCCGCGCTGGCTTCGCTGGCGTTTCTACCCGGCGACCTACTCAAGGCTGTTCTGGCCGTTGCGGTTGCCCGGTCTGTGCGCCGGGCCTACCCGCGTGTTCTGCAATGACCACCGGCGGTGGTCTGCACGACGGGTTTTTGCGGGCCGTTGCCGCAACCCCCGATAAAGCGGCACTTGTCTGTGGTGACACGGTGCTCACCTATCGCGATCTTAACCACTGCGCCGGACGCATCGCCGCGGAGATCGATCGTCGCCTCGCCCGCCGGGTTGCTCTTTGTCTGTCCAATGGCCCTCATGTCATCGACGCCTTCCTGGGCACGGTGATGGCCGGGGCCTGTGTCTGTTTGTATGACCCGGGATGGCCGGCCAGTTTATTGCAAGACCTCACCGACGAACACGAACCCCATGTGGTCATCGCTGATGACACGTGTCGTGCAGCGCTAAATGGCTTGATCCCTACCGATGCGCTTTGGTCAGCCGCCGATCTGGCTGACATCACATCCGGTGACTCACCGCCACAGGCGCTGCGGTCCCAGCCCATGCCCGATATGCCGTTCCTCCTCGGCTTTACCTCCGGATCGAGCGGCCGCCCGAAGGCCTTCATCCGCGCTCACCAGACCTGGGCTGACAGTTTTGCGTACAGCGCGCAGGAGCTCGGCACGTCCGCAAACAGTTGCGTCGTCGCGCCGGGCCCTCTCAGTCATGGGCTGTCGCTTTATGCCGTCATCGAAACGCTGTGTGCTGGCGGTACCGCCGTCATCCACACGCACTTTGACGCCGCCGCCGTATTGGAAGGTGTTGAGGAGCATAAGGCGACAGCATTGGTGATCGTGCCCGCCATGCTCGACGTTTTGTTGGATATGCACTCATCGTCTGCGTTGTCATCGGTAACGGCGATTATCACAGCGGGCGCGAAACTTCCTCCGGCCCTGCGCCGTGGCGCTGCCGATGTTTTTCCCAATGCAGACATCATCGAATACTACGGCGCGTCCGAGCTGAGCTTCGTCACCGTTGCGAAAGGACGCGAAACACCACCGGCTGAGTCCGTGGGCCGGGCGTTCGCCGGTGTTGAAATCGACGTGCGCGACGAAACAGGAGCCAGTTTACCACCTGCGCGTACAGGGACTGTGTGGGTGCGCAGCAGCATGATCTGTACAGGTTACGTCGGTGCCACCGATGGCAGCGGGCTGCGCAAATCCGGGGGTTGGGCGACGGTCGGCGATCTCGGGCACCGGGACGAAAACGGTTTTCTCTATCTCGATGGCCGCGAAGGGTCGGCGATCACATCCGCCGGGTATACGGTTTACCCATCGGCTATTGAGTCGGCGCTACTATCTCATCCGGATGTCCAAGACGCTGTTGCTATCGGCTTGCCGCATCCCCGCTGGGGGGAGGTGATTGCAGCAGCAGTCGCGCCGGTGAGCGGCCGCACACTTGAGGCCGGCGCGCTTGAGACTCATTGCCAGGAGCTACTTGAACCCTACGCCTGTCCGCGCCGGTGGGTCATCACTGAAGGTTTTTCAAGAACCACAAGTGGTAAGCCTGTCCGCGCAGACGTGGTCGCACTCTTTTCAGACGGCGGGTAGTTCTAAAACAGCGACCTGGCCCATTGCCCGAAGCCGCGCTGGCACAAAGTGCCGGTGGCTTCTGTGGTTGCACCGTCACGGGAAATCGTCTGGACGAAGTCGCGGCAGCGCATGGTGCCGATGGTGTGTTCGCTTTTCACCGTCACCGAACCCGATACCCCTTCATAGGTCCAGTCGATGACCTCACCGATCTGCCCGTCCAAAGCCACACGCTGTGCTGCGTTTTGAAGGCCGATGTGGTCCTGGGACAAACCCGTGAGGGCGGATTGCGGCAGAATGCCGTATGCGGTTCGGGTTGCTGCCAGGTTGTCTTGATACGCGCGCAAGGACTCAATCTGCTCGTCGCTGAGCTTAAGATCTTGCCGGGTCACCGCAGACGTTTGTGGCTGACTTATCTGCGGCTGGAGCGACTGCGGTGCGTAGTAACTGCTGCGCGGCGTCACGGCCCGGTTGCTCAGGCCGCCAGGCCGGGTGCGTGGTGTGCGCACCTGCACCGGTGGCCGGTAGGAATAAGAATTCAACCGGTTAATGCCGCGGTTGACCGATCTGTTCACCTGGTTGAGGCCGCGCGAGACCTGCGTGTTGAGCTGATTGACGCTCCGCGACACCTGGGAATTCAGAATGTTTAGGCCCTGGTTGACCGGTGCCGGATTGACCCGCAATCCGAGCTGGGCGTGGGCAGTGCTCCCGGCCGCCAGGGCCGAGACGGTCAACGCGGCTAATCCTATGAGTACGCGACTGATCATGGATACAGTATAGCCCTGGGCGCGCCCAGGCTGAACCTCAAAGAGACTGAACCTTAAAGACTCGCGGCAAACTCCGGGTCGACGTTCCGCGTGTAGGTCGCTTTGAGGTACGGCAATGCGCCAAGCGGCGACTCAATCCACTGGCAAAACCGCCAGCCTGCGCCGGTCTGCCTGGCCAGTGCGGCGACCCGCACATCCAAGCCGATGGGAGCATCTTCGAAACCCTTCACCAGACCGTCCCAGTGCATCATGAAGTTCAGGGCAACCACGTCATCGCTGATCATCTTGCACCTCAGGTCCCAGGTGCGAATGGCAAATTTGAGCAAGATTTTCTCAGCTTCGCGCCAATAGGGTTCGATTTCGTCCCAGCTGTACATGGGCGAGGCGATTTCCTCCGCGATGTAGAATGGTTCTGTCTCATTTGGATCCCAGAGCTCCCGTATCTCTGTGGGTTTGATGCGGCACCATCGCTCGCGCAATGCGGCCAACAAGTTTTCCATATCCGTTTCGAGGGCACTCATGTCGATCTTTCCCATTCAGTGATTGCGCGGCCCAGAGCCTACATGAAAACTATATAATGCGCGCCAGACGCGGTTTGTGGTTTTATGGCGCTTCGGGAAGGCGTGTTTCGCCGTCTGTTGTGGGTTTTACCGGGTTAGCGACATCATGCGTGTGCTCGTCGTCGAAGACGATAAGAAGGCCGCCGGCTTTATTATCAAAGGCCTGCAGGAATCCGGCTATGTCGTCGATCACGCTGAAGACGGCGATACGGCGCTGGAAATGGCGCTGGCCGGCACCTACGACGTGATGGTGGTCGACCGCATGCTGCCGGGGACCAATGGCGTCAAAGTGGTCGAGACTGTGCGCGGCGAAGGCGATCAGACTCCTGTGCTCTTTCTCAGTGCCTTGGGCGAAGTCGAGGACCGCGTCGAAGGACTCAAGGCCGGGGGGGATGACTACCTGGTCAAGCCCTTCGCCATGACGGAACTTCTCGCCCGTCTGGAAGCCCTCACGCGGCGCGGAAAAGGTTCAAGCGAGCAAACACAGCTGTCCGTCGGCGATTTGGAGATGGACATCCTCGCGCGAAAGGTGACCCGCCAAGGCAAACGCGTGTACCTCCATCCGCGGGAATTTAAGTTGCTCGAGTATCTGATGCGTAATGCCGGGCAGGTGGTCACCCGCACAATGCTGCTCGAAAACGTGTGGGAGTATCACTTTGACCCCCAGACCAATGTGATTGACGTCCATATCAGCCGGTTGCGCCAGAAGATCGACAAGCCGTTCGATACCCCCATTTTGCAAACGGTGCGCGGCGCCGGATACAAACTTGAACCCGTGGCCTGAATGAGGCCGGACCTGTGAGCCGCGTCAGCCGGATATTCGCGACCACCACATTTCGCCTCGCGCTCCTCTACACCATCGTGTTTGGAGGCTCCGTTGGCCTGCTGTTCGTCTTTGTCTTCCTCAACACGTCGGTATTTGCCGAGCGTCAGGTCGAAGCCGCCATTGAGGCGGAGGTACAGGGTCTGCGGGAGACTTTAGAACGAGACGGCGTGCCGGGTCTGGCGCAAGCCATTCAGCGCCGGATCGATCCCAACTTCAGATCCGACGGTGTTTATATTCTGACTGACCCCCAACGCCGCCGCGTCGCGGGCAACCTGTTGGCGTGGCCCCAAGATACGGAGGCCGACGATTTGTGGGTCAACTTCTCCATCATCGACATGCGCCGCGCCGAGCCCTCCAGCGCGGACGTGCGGGCACTGCAATTCATCGTTCCCGGCGGCTATCGCCTGTTGGTCGGGCGCGACATTCGTGATGCCCGCGATTTCCGCGACCAGCTGGTACGCTCGCTCAACATCGGCATTGGTTTAACGGTGGCTCTCGGGCTAGTGGGCGGATTTTTGTTTAGCCGGTCAATGATGGGCCGGGTCGAGCGCATCACCCAGACCTGCCGAAGAATCGTCCGCGGTGATCTCAGTCAACGCATCCCCGGCGCCGGACAAAACGACGAACTCGGCCGTTTGTCTCATTCGGTCAATGAAATGCTCGATCAGATCGAGCGCTTGATGAAGGGCATGCGGGAAGTGTCCGACAACGTTGCTCACGATTTGCGCACACCGCTCAACCGTCTCCGTGTCCGGCTGGAAGCGGCGTTGGAGCGGGCGTCCGACCCCGACGAACGGGCGCAGTTGGAAGAAGCAATCGCCGATGCCGACGCCCTGCTGGCGACATTCTCATCCTTGCTACGGATCGCGCGGGCCGAAGCGCAAGTCCGCCAGTCATTTACCACCGTCGATCTCAGCGGGGTCGCCACCGAGATCGCCGATCTGTACGAAGCCCTGGCTGAAGACAAAGGGGTTGCGTTCAAGACCGAGATCGCGTCCGGCATAACCGGCTGGGGCGACGCTCACCTCCTCGCGCAAGCCTTCGCCAATGTGGTCGATAATGCCGTGAAGTACACACCGTCTGGCGGCACCGTATCCTTTTCGTTGGGTTTGGACGGCGGCATGGCCATCGCGACCGTGACCGACAGCGGACCGGGTATTCCCGGTGAGTTCAGGGAAAAGGTGTTTGAGCGCATGTACCGGCTGGATTCCAGCCGTTCGACCGCAGGGTCCGGGCTTGGCCTGAGTCTTGTGGGAGCCGTCGCTACCTCGCATGAGCTGAAGATTGAGTTGTCCGACAACGATCCTGGTCTGGTATTCAAAATTCTGTGCCCTATCCCCAATTAGGTCAGTGCATCTGACTCATAAAATTTATAATTATTAAGAGCATTTATGTGCTGGCAGGTTATTGTTCGACTTGGCAGTTTTGCCATAAACTCTTTGCCTGTCAGCGCACTGGCGGGGCACGTGCACCATACCAAAGGTTGTAGCTTTCCTGGTGAGTGTTTCGGTCTTGAGCGCGACGCCTCTTAGGGGAAGAAGGCCCGCCGTATGACCATATCTGGCAGAACGTCAGATTTCCTGCCGGACCAGGCGGAGATCTCCAACGCTCCCACCCAGGTTATTCAGATCGATGACGGCGTCGCGGTTGTTGCCGATCGGACGACGCTTCTCAACGGTGAGTTCACTCAAGTTGGCACCGATCTGCTGATCACGGGTCCTCACGGCCAGAAGTATCTCGTCCAAGACTTTTTCCTGGCCGACCCACCGCCAAATCTCAGCGATGGAGACGGCTTGACCGTGTCCGGTGAGTTCGTGGCCAGATTGGCTTCGCCACCGTCATCAAATCAGATCGCGCAAGATGGGCAGGCGGATGGGACCGAGCCAATCGGTATCGTTCAGACTGTCGAGGGGGAGGTTACGGTTGAGCGCCTCGATGGCTCGATCGTCACGCTCTCACAAGGCGACCCCGTTTACATGGGTGACATTATCATTACCGAACAGGGCGCCGCGGTTGGTCTGATCTTCCTGGACGAGACCACGTTCGCTCTTGGCGAAGACGGCGAGATGATCCTCGACGAGCTGATCTATGACCCGGCCACGGAAACAGGGTCGGCAGCCTTCTCGTTGCTGTCTGGGGCGGCGTCGGTGATCAGCGGATCCATCGCCAAGACCGGCTCGGACGCCATGAAACTCGATACCCCTGTGGCGACCATCGGGATTCGCGGTACCAAGCTGGTGGTGTCTTATGATCCGGCAACGGGTGCGATTTCTATCGTCAACCGTCCGGAAGTTGTCGGTGATGGCCCGCCGCAGGTTGGTGAAATCGTCCTGACACTGCCCGATGGTACCCAAGTCGGTACCATCAACAATGAAAACGGCGGATGGCGCTTCGCGGCGGGAGAAACGCCGACGCCTGTGCAGTTCACTGAACAGGAAGTACAGGCCTTCGCCGGAGCTGTGGACGCGCTGGTTCAGGCGGTTGCCAACGAAGTCAACAACGCCAACCAAAATGACGACGGCGAAGAGAACGACAACAATAATAACAACAATAATAACGAAAACGGCAACAACGACCAAAACAACGGGAACAATAACAACGGCAACAACGACGCCAATGGGAACGGCGACAACAATCAGAACGGCGACAACAATCAGAACGGTGACAACGATCAGAACAATAACGAGCAGAATAACAACGACCAGCAGAACAACAACCAACAGAACAACAACCAGCAGAACAACAACCAGCAAAACAACAATCAGCAAAACAACAATCAGCAAAACAACAATCAGCAGAACAACAACCAACAGAACAACAACCAACAGAACAACAACCAGCAGAACAACAACAACCAAAACAGTGACAACAACGATCCCCCCGCCGACACGGTCATTCCGTCCCAGGTGTCGATTGTTGGCACCGCCACCATTGACGATACGGCCGACGGCACGGCGTCATTTACGATTACCCGCGGCGGCAATACGCAGATTTCAGTCACGGTAAATTTCGAGGTTACGGGCGGCACCGCCACAGCCGGTGAAGATTTCACGGCCGCATCGGGGTCAATCACCTTTGCGCCCGGCGAGACCGAGCAAACCGTTAGCGTTCCGATTTTGGCGAACAGCCGCAATGAGGGTGACGAGACCTTTCAGGTCACCTTGTCGACCACAAGCACCGATGTCGTTATTGGAACAGCGACCGCGACCACGACGATCACAGCCGACCCGCCGTTGCCGACGCTCAGTATTTCGAATGTCACAGTTAACGATGCGGAAGATACGGTCGTTACATTTGAGGTCACCCGCAGCGGTGATCTGTCATTCCCCACCACAGTCAGCTTCGCCACGGTCGATGGCACGGCGACGGCAGGGGCTGACTATGAAGCGGTATCCGGCACGCTGACCTTCGCTGCCGGTGTGGCCACCCAGACCATCGAAGTCACTCTTCTCCCCGATGCGGAGATCGTAGGAGTGGCGCCCAACGAACCGGAAGAGGCGTTCACGGTCGAGTTGTCCTTTCCCGTGGAAGCGACCATCGAGAACGATACCGGAACCGCGACCATCGCCGCCGATCCAGCTGTCGTTCCGTCGACGTTTTCCATCGACAGCGTGACGGTTGATGAGTCTGCAGGAACGGCAACGCTCACAGTCACGCGCAGCGGCGGTACGAGCATCAGCGTCAGTGTCGACTTCGCCACCGTCAATGGCACCGCAGTAGCCGGTTCGGACTTCACCGAGACGAGCGGCACCTTGGTTTTTGAGGCGGGCCAAACGAGCGCGACGGTCACCGTCCCAATTTTGTCCGACATTGTGTCTGAGTCGGAAGAGGTGTTCACGGTTCAGTTGTCGAATCCGCAAGGCGGCACCATCACCACGGCGACCGGCACGATAACGATTCCGGCACAGGTGGTTATCCCCGTCGCGTCTATCAACAGCATTACCGTTGATGATACGGCGAACGGTACGGTTGAATTCACGGTGACGCTCTCTGAAGCGCCGACAGGTCCGGTCTCCGTCGCTTTTACCACAGCCGATGGAACCGCAACGGCGGGAACTGACTACGGCGCAACAAGCGGTATCTTGAATTTTGCGGCGGGGCAGACCACCGCGACGATCAGCGTCGCTATTGCCGCAGACAGCACGGGTGAGGACGCCGAGACCTTCTCAGTCCAACTGTCATCACCTAATGGTGTTACACTGGGAACGGCGGTCGGCGTGGCAACAATCGCCGCGGACCCGGTGATCGCGAACTCGAATCCCGTGATTCAAGGCACGAGTTACGACAATCACTACCTGCAGTTCGATGGCATTGACGATGCGGTCACGTCCGCCACAAACGCAACTGTAACCTCCCACACGCTGGAGGCTTGGTTCCGCAACGGAGAGACCAGCGGCATCGATCCTATCGTCAATATCGACCCGGGTTCGGGCGCCTATACCGGAGCCTACATTGAGAACGGTGTTCTCACGGTCGAAATCGAGGACTCGGCCGGCAACGTTCTAAAGGTTCAATCTTCGATTACGGTCAACGATCAGGATTGGCATCACGTCGCATATAGTTTCGATGCGACCACCAATGCACTGCGACTCTTTGTCGATGGCGTCGAAGACACCAGCTTTACAACGGTGATGAACACCGGGGTCACGTCTTTTTCGGTCACGGGCACCATCAACGTTGGTCACGAGCCGAGCACAAACTTTTTCCGTGGCGGCATCGATGAGGCGCGGGTGTGGGATCAGGTGCGTGACCCGTCCGATATTCTCGCGAATGCCCAAACCACGCTTTCAGGGTCGGAGACGGGTCTGGTCGCCTACTATGATTTCGAGAGCGTCAGTGGTTCCACGGTCACCAACGGTGCCAGCACCGGATCAAGCTTTGATGCGACAATCACGTCTTCCACCGGATTGACACCGATTGCGCTCGCTGGGGACCGGGTTGGGATCGATTTCAGCAGCGGCTCACCTTATGTCGATACCAACGCGGCGTCGCTGCTGGGCAGTTTCACGGTCTCTGGATGGTTCGCGCTTGAGACTGTCGGCGGCACCGAGCGGGCGATTATCTCTAAGCCCACGTCTATCGGCGGTGCAAACAGTTCTGCCGAGTTCTTTGTTTACGTCGATTCCTCCGGCGTTTTGCAATTCAGTATGGGCGACGGATCAGCGGTCGACAGTATCGGCACGACCACACTTGAGGCCAACGTTTGGTATCATTTCGCGGCGACCTACAACGCCTCGAATGACGCGATGGAGTTGTACCTGAACGGCACGCTTGTCGCGTCGGGTACGTTCGTGGGAACGCGTCAGGTCGGCACCACGGATATCGAAATCGGACGGTTCGCTGGCGCGGCGACCTGGAACTTCGACGGCAATATTGATGAGATTTCGGTCTGGTCAACGCCGCTGAACTCAACTCAGATCAATACGCTGTACACCTCGGGGGTGTCCTCGCCGAACGAGCAGGATCTGGTCTCGCTATGGCTCTTCACGGAGGGGTCAGGCAGCGTCATCAACGATGCGACCGGGCGCAACGACGGAGTGGTGGTCGGCGGCACGCCGGATTGGTTCATAGACACGCCAGAGGTTGGCCGTGTTGTCCCGGTGCATACCGAAGAAGACACTCCCATCTCCTTTGCTGGCGTCGGCTATGATCTGGACAATAACAATGTCACGCTGACGTCGACCCAGGGGGCGAACGGGTCTGTCACCATCGTTGATGTGGACATTGTTTATACGCCAAACAGCAACTTCAACGGCACTGACTCTTTTACGATCACTGCTAACGACGGTAACGGCGGCACGGCATCGACAGGCGTGACTGTCGTCGTGGGCGCGGTCAACGATTCTCCTGTTTTCTCTGGTCCAGCAACTCTTGCAGCCGTGAATCAAGACGAAAGCAATCCTCCCGGCGATACCGTCTCAAATCTATTCAGCAGTCTTTTCTCTGACGTGGATTCTGACACCTTTACCGGGGTCGCAGTGGTCGCGAATGCAGCAAACAGCTCCACCGAGGGCAAATGGCAGTACAGCACCAACGGTACGTGGGAAGACATCGGTACGGCGTCGTTCGATTCCGCCGTTATGTTGTCGGCTGCTACGCAAGTGCGCTTCTTACCGGTATCCGGGTTCAATGGCGCGCCCACGCCCCTTCAAGTGATCGCGGTCGAGAACAATTATTCCGGTAGCTTCTCGGACACCACGTCGGGCCCGACCTACGTGACCATCGATGCCACCTTCCGCGGCGGGCAGAGCCCATTCGGGCTGACCGACGTCAGCCTCAACACAACCATCACGCCAACGACTGCACCGACGCTTACCGTTGCTGATCCCGCAATCGTTTACGTCACTGCTGATAACGCCATCGTCATTGATGCGACGGCCACCGTGACGGACCCAAACCCGGATTACAACCTGGCGACGCTGACGGTTCAAACCACGACCGGCAACAACACCGATGACCTGTTCACCATCCGCAATCAAGGCACAGGTGCTGGGCAGGTAGGGGTCAGCGGCGCAAACGTCACCTATAGCGGCACGATCGTAGGCACGTTCGCAGGCGGCCTCGCTGGCGTTGCGTTGATCATTACCTTCAACTCCTCTGCGACGCTCGCGGCTGTTCAGGCGGTTCTGCAAAACATCCAGTACGAAAACGATAACAGCGGTGCGGCAACGACGAAGACCATTCAGTTTGATTTGGTCGAAGTATCCGGTGGGGCGAGCAACACGGAAACTCGAGACATCGGCATCAACGTTGCCGTCGGCGTCAACTGGGACAATGGCGGCGCAGACGGCCAGTGGTTCACGGCGACCAACTGGGACGGAGACGTCGTCCCGAGTTCAACATCAGATGTCGCCATCGCTGGGTTCTCCGTTACGTTCAACGAAGGCAGTAGTGGCACCTCTACGATTAACTCTCTGGCTTTAACCAGCAGTTCAAGTCTAAGCATCACCAATGGCGCGTTGGTGGTGAATTCGGCGTCTAGCATTGCCTCTGGCACTTCCATTTCCATCAATGGCGGTAGCACTCTTACGGCAAATGGCACGTTTTCAATTGGCGGCTCATTAACCATCGGCGACGGCAGCGGAACCGGCACGGTCAATGGCTCCGGGACCCTGGTGAATTCAGGTACCATTACCGCTCAGAATGGATCGGTCGACGTGGCGGTTTTCAGTAACGGATCGGGCGCCCTGTTTGATGTCGTAAACGCAACTGCCTCTGCTTTCGGGCTCGGCGGAACAACCTTCTCAAATGACGGCACTGTGCGGGTCACTGGGACGGCCTCACAGACGGGCCACTTAGCGCTGAATGGTGTTTCTTTTGTCAATCAGGCATCAGGCACTCTGGAACTCACGAGTTCTGGAGCCTCGGCTGAAGCCAGGGTGTCAACGAGTGAAGGATCGTTCAGCAACTTGGGCACCATTAGCGTGCTGGTGGGGTCCGGCGGCGCACGGGTTCTCAATACGGCAACGACCAACACCGGTACTGTCGACGTCAACGCAGATTTGAACATCGACGGGCCGTTGTTCAATCACAACAGTGGCGGTGTCATCACAATGGCGAACGGCACCACGCTCAACCTCATCAATTCTGCCACCTTGAACCTCAACGGCGGAACCATTGGCGTCGATACACCGTCCACTGATACGGCGACTATTGCAGTCGCGAGCAGCGGATCTATTACCGTTGCCGCAGCGACGACTTTGCCTTCGGATATCGCCCTGACTTTGGGTGAGTCGGGTACGCCGACCTCTGGGTCGATTACAGGGTCGGCAACATTCACCGTCGGCGGCACATTCACGGTAGACCACGATTCCTCTATCAGCGGGTCCGGTCTGATCGTGGATCTTGCCTCGGGTAGCACCTTCGCGATGACCTCGGGCAAAACGCTGACGGTAGACAGCAGTGCGACGTTGAAGTTCAGCACTAACGCGACTCTGTCCTCTGGCCGGACCATCGCGCTTGCCACCAGCGGTGCAATCGACGTGAACACCGGCGCTACGTTTACGGTCGACGGCGGCACGTTGTCGGGTACGGGGGTCATTACAGTCGCCGGTACGCTGGAGCCGCTCAGCGGCAGCATTGCCCATACGGTTTCCGTTCAATCCGGCGGGGTGGTGCTGTCCACCAGCAATAATGTGGCGACTGTGTCTGGCGGTGTCACCGTCAACAGCGGTGGCAAGCTAGAAGTGCAGGCTCCGGGAGCATCGGCTGAGCTCAACATCAGCGGCGCGGTGACCAACGCGGGCACCATTCTGCTGACTTCCGACAATGGAGCGGGCACTGCGACCCTGGATATCGCCAGCGGCGGGTCGATCACCAATACAACGGGCACCCTTCAGACCACGGCAGGCACGGGCGGGTCGCGTACCATCCGGGATGGCACCATCACCAATCAGTCCGGCGGCACGGTCGATTTTGGCACGAGCACCTCACTGACCAATGCCACTTTGAACAACTCGGGCATTCTGGATGTGGCATCGGGCGCCACTCTGAGCCTGAGTTCTTCGACCATCACCCATGAGAGCGGTGCGACGACGGGCGGGTCTGGCACGTTGTCCCTGACGGATAGCGGCACCAATACGTTGACCTTGAACGCCGCCCTGACCTTGTCGACGTTGTCGGTGGTCTTGGGCACGTCCGGCGGCGTGGTGGGCAACGTAGGCGGTACCGGCACGCTGACCATTCAAAACACGTTGACTTTGGCCCGCGGCACCATGTCTTCGCCCATCGTCATCGATGGCGCCTCCGGTATCTTGCTCAGCACCGGCAACAATGTCAGTACAATTTCCGGCGCTCTTACCATCAACGCCAGTGCCAAGTTGCAATTGGACACCGCAAGTAATCCCTCAGAGCTTAACGTCACCAGCACGATCACGAACGCTGGAACGATCCAGCTCACGTCTAGCAGCAATCATGCGGTAACGCTGGATATGACGAGCGGGTTGCTCAACAACAATTCCGGCAGCACGCTGCAGATCGATGCAGGATCCGGCGGCGCGAGAACCGTCATCGGCGAAATCAATAACTCCGGAACTGTGACCGTAAACACGGACACGACGTTCAACATTGGCAGTACAGACTTTGAGAACCTTTCGGGCGGATTATTCGATGTTACAAGCGGCACGACTGTCGATATCGTCGATGACAACAATGACGCCAGGCAGTTCCATAATCAGTCCGGGGCGACGCTGACGGTTAACGGGACGCTCAACATGAACGGCACCGATCTATTGAACGACGGGTCGATCACTGGCACCGGGACGATCAGTATGGGCAGCAACGGTGGCAGTCCCGGCACCTATACCAACAACGGATCGTCGACCATCACGCCTGGGGCATCGCCGGGTGAAATGACCATTGATGGCAATGCCGTGTTTGGCAGTGCGTCAACAACTGAGATCGAGCTCGGCGGGACACTCCCAGGTACGGGGTATGACGTTCTGACAGTCACGCATAACTTCGAACTCGGCGGCACATTGAACATCGTCGAGTATGACGGTTTCTCCGTCACCGCTGGTGACAGTTTCGCAGTTCTCGAATACGGCTCGGCCGAGGGGATGTTCGACGCCATCACCGGTCTCGACGCCTGGAGCGGCGTTACCCTCAATCCCGTGTTTACAGATTCTGGCCTGACGCTTGAGGCACTCGCCACCACCCACGACGGAACCGCGAGCGACGATATCATCACCGGCACGGGCGGCGATGACGTCATCTCCGGTCTGTCTGGCAACGATGAACTCTCCGGCGGCGCGGGCGATGACTTTATTCTCGGCGGCGACGGTGACGACGTTCTCATCGGCGGCGCCGGCAACGACCGTCTGGTCGGCGGCGCCGGTGCGGACACCTTCGTCCTCGGCGGCGACGGCTTTGGCGACAGCATTGCCGACTTCAAATCCGGCACTGATACCATCCGGCTCGACGGCACCGGTCTCGGTGAAGTCACTGAGGGTGAGAATTTCTCAACTATTTCAGACCTTTACGACGGCACCAACGCGGGCGATAACGCCGCCCACGCGGCTGGCGAAGCTTCTCTGGTGTTCTCGGGCGCCGACAGCGCGTTGTACTACGACAGCAACGGGCGCGACGAAGGCGGCTATACGGTTGTCGCCAACCTGTCGCCGGGCAACACCCTGGTCGCGGATGACATTCTCGCCGCCGCGTAGCACACTCGTTAAATGGCTGAACGGTTTAAGGATCAGGTGATCTGGATCACCGGCGCCTCGTCGGGCATCGGCGAGGCTCTGGTCTATGCCTTTGCGCGGGACGGGGCACACGTTGTCCTCTCCGCCCGCCGCGCGGATGAGCTGGAGCGCGTTGCTGCCGCTTGTACGCAGCGCTCCGGTCAGCTTTTCGTCGTCCCCTTCGACATGCTGGATGAGGTTGGCCGCCGCGTTGCCGTCGACAAGGTGCTCGAACGTTTCGGCCACATCGATATCCTGGTCAACAACGCGGGTGTGTCGCAGCGCTCGCTGTTAAAGGACACGGATATCAGCGTTGACCGCGCCATCATGGAGCTCGACTACTTTGCCGTTGTCGATCTCACCAAACGGGTTCTGCCGCATATGCTGGAGCGCAAGTCAGGACACTTCGTCGCCACCTCCAGTGTCGCGGGCAAGTACGGCGTGCCGGTACGTTCTGCCTACTGTGCCGCCAAGCATGCTCTGCATGGCTTCTTCGACACGCTACGGGCTGAGACCGCTGCCGACGGCATTCATGTCTCGCTGCTGGTGGTCGCCGGGGTGCAAAGCCAGGTGTCCGTCAACGCCCTGACGGGCGATGGCTCCACCTGGGGCAAGATGGACGGCATCCAAGCCAAGGGCCTTACGGCGGAAGAGTGCGCCCGCCAGGTGCTCGATGGCGTTGCCCAAAGGGAGCCCGAGATCAACATCGGCAAGGGCAAGGCGATGACGGCCCTATGGCTCAAGCGCTTCTGGCCGAAGAAGCTCAACAAGCTTATGGAAACCACCCAGACGACATAGTGTAGTGTTCAGGCTCATAAACAGGTGGAGCGTGCAGTACCATGGCTAAAACGCGTTGGTTTATCGCCTTTTTTGCGGCGGCCGTTGTCGCGCACATCGCACCGGTACGGGCGGCGTCGCCAGGAGCGGAAGCGTACCATCAGCAGAATTATGAGGCCGCGTTGGTGATGCTACGCGTGGAGACCGCTGCGGGTGACGCCATCGCGCCCTACTATCTCGGTCTCATGTTCGACCTTGGAGAAGGGGTCGAAGAGGACAACGCCGAGGCCGTCAAATGGTACCGTATCTCAGCAGAGCGGGGGGACTCCGACGCCCAATACAATCTCGCTTTGATGTACGATTTCGGAGAGGGGGTCGCCGAAGACAATGCCGAGGCGGTGCGGTGGTATCGCCAGGCCGCCCTGCAAGGCATGGCCGATGCCCAATACAATCTCGCTTTGATGTACGATTTCGGAGAGGGGATTGCCGAAGACGATGCTGAGGCCGTGCGGTGGTATCGCGAAGCTGCCCTGCAAGGTAGCGCCGACGCCCAACATAACCTCGGTGTCATGTTTGACGAGGGTGAAGGGGTCGACGAGGACAATGCCGAGGCCATCACCTGGTACCGGAAAGCGGCCGAGCAGGGGCTCGCCGAGGCCCAATACAATCTCGCCCTGATGTATGACGAGGGTGAAGGGACCCGCGAAAACGATATCGAGGCCGTAAAGTGGTGCCGCCGCGCCGCTCAGCAGGGGGACTACGATGCCCTCAATAACTTAGGCGTCATGTACGAATATGGGGAAGGCGTGGTCCAGGATGATCAGACGGCTCTGGTTCTTTACCTTCTTGCCGGTATGGACGGCGATCAGCAGGCCATGAGCAATGCAGAAGACATCAGCGCAGGCCTGCGCGAGCGCCAGCTGATTGAGGCGCAGCGCCGTGCGGATGAGTGTTACCGGAACGGCTTCACTGGCTGCGGGTTTTAGTCCCGTCTCTCATCCCGTGGCCTGAAACCCGTGGCAGAGCCTCGGTCTAAAGGTTAGGCTCGGTCATCGTGTCAACTCCATCGGAGGTCCTCTGCATGTTGCGCCGTTCTTTCCTGTTTTTATGTTCGCTGGCGATCTTCGCCGATAGCCCCGCCGTGCTGGCCGACGGCCACGTCAGTGGCGATGCGGACGGCGGCGTCATTGTCTTCGGCGGCAATGGCCGCACCGGCGCGATGATCGTCGAACGCTTACTGGCCAAGGGCGAGGAGGTCACGGTGTTTGTCCGTCCCACGTCGGACCGCTCCCGGCTTGAGGGCATGAATGTGAACTACGCGGTCGGCGATGCCATGAACGCAGCCGATGTCGAGGCCGCCATTGCCGCCGTCAAACCGCGGGTGGTGATCAACGCCATCGGCGGACGCGGCACCACCGCCGGCTTTTGGGACACCACCCAGATGAATATGACGGCCTCGGCCAAGACGCATGGCGCCAAGGAACTCATCTTCCTCAGCTCCGTCGGCGTCGGCGACAGCGCCGTGGCCTATTCCGAGGAAGCCCGCGTCCGCACCAAGGACAGCATGGACGAACGCACCCGCGCGGAAGAGGACATGAGGGCCAGCGGCCTGGACTACCTCATCCTGCGCACCGGCATCATCGCACCCGAAGGCACCGCGGAAACCGGGCAGGGGGCGCTGACCAAGGACCCCACCGTGCTCGCCCCCATCGCCCGGGCCGATCTCGCCCGCATTGTGGTGGACTGTATCGGCAATGCCGAGTGCCTGAACCAGACCTTCACCACCTACGATCCGTCGATCAACTTGGGCCGCCGCGGCGGGTGAGGGTGATCCAGGCAAACTGACCCATGATGCGCACACTTGTCGCCATTCTGCTTTTCGTGACTGCGTCGCCGGCGCTGGCCGACGACCTCGACCGTGCCATCGATGCCTACGAAACCGGAGAATACGAAGCGGCATATGAACTCTTCCTGCCGCTGGCAGAGCAGGGCGATGTGACCGCCCAATCCCATCTTGGAGAAATCTACCTCTCCGGCCAGGGCGTGGAGCAGGACATAGAAGAAGGTGTGCGCTGGCTTGAGAGCGCAGCTGAGGCCGGAGATACCGGCGCAAAGTTTCTCCTCGGCAACGTATACAGTGCCGAAGAGTCGGGGCTGATGGATTTTGAGCGGGCGTTGTCTTGGTATCTCAAAGCTGCTGACGATGGCCATCTCATCGCGAAGTATCATGCCGCCCGAATCTATGATGAAGGTCTTGGCGACGTCGAACGTGACCAGTCAAAGGCTTTGCAGATGTACACAGAATTGGCCGAGCGCGACTACGGCCGGGCGCTACACACCCTTGGTTGGTACTATTTGAATGGGCTGGGTGTTGACCTCGACACCGACAAAGGGTTCGCTTTGATGAAGCGCGCCGCCGATAAAGATATTGCCAATGCGCAGTACGTCCTTTCCGGTCTGTACATGTTGGGCCGTGGGACTCCGAAAGATACAGAAAAAGGAATCGAGCTCCTTCAGATGGCGGCGGAGGGTGGCGACCATATTGCGCAGCATCAGCTTGGTTGGCGCTATGCAGAAGGCGAACTGGTTGACCAGGACGATGAGTTGGCGTTTCGCTGGTATCTTGCGGCTGCCGAACAGGACATTGTCCGGGCACAACTCAGGGTCGCTGTATTCTATGGGAGCGGGACAGGCGTTGCCCGAGATGAAAACCAAGCCAAGGATTGGTATTTAAGGGCAATCGACAACGGCGGGCGCGGTGAGCAATTCACGTATGGCTGGGCGCTCCTGATGGGAAAAGGCATCGACCGCGACGTAGAAGAAGCGGCAATCTGGATAGACAAAGCGGCGAAAGAATATGAAAGACGTGCACTGTTAACACGCGGTGTTATGCGCATTCTTGGTATCGGCGTGGAATGGGATCCGTACAAAGGTTTCTTCGAAGACATTCTTAGTGCCGTAGTAACCACGGTCCTAGATGCTGTGTGGGAGATTTATTGGTTCTTTAGTCGGATATCTGAATGACTGATGAGATGCTTAAATTCCTCGCGGTTGCGGCCGTATGACGCGTGCGTTCATCGCACTTTGTTTCTATTTCGCGGTCAGTTCCTTGTCGCTGGCAGGCGACCTCGACCGTGCCATCGACGTCTACGAAACCGGCGACTACGACACGGCATATGAACTCTTCCTGCCGCTGGCGGAGCAGGGTGATGTGACCGCCCAGTCCTACGTGGGCGATATGCATTTCTCCGGCCACGGCGTGTCGCAGGATCGGGCAGTTGCGGTCGAGTGGTATGAGAAAGCCGCGCTAATGGGTCACGTCGAGTCTCAGTTCAAGCTCGGCAATATCTATAGACGGGGAGACCTCGGGGAGCCCGATCATAGCGAGGCTCTGCCCTGGTATTGGATGGCATGGCAATCCGGGCATCAAGCTTCTGGGCTAGCGGTTGCCGAGATATATGACTTTGGCCTGAAGGATGTCCCTCTAGATAAAGTGCGAGCTCACAACTATTACACTGCGTTGTCTGAAGACGGCTATGCACCCGCACAGGTACGGCTCAGCATGAAATATTTCCATGGCTGGGACGGAATAGAGAAAGACGTTGAGGTCGGGTACTACTGGATCTATCACGCCATTGATCAAAACAATGCTTTCGCTCAGCGCCGCCTTGCGTTGCTCTACCTCAACGATGCCGCCATACCCAGGGACGAACCGCTCGGTATATCGCTCCTGGAGTTGGCGGCGCAGAATGATGACAGAGTGAGTCAGTTTATATTTGCTGAGTATCTCGAAGAGGGCAAACTCTTAGATAGAGATTTAGCCGAGGCAGCTGGGTGGTATGAGAGGGCGGCGAAACTAGGCGATGCGAGATCGCAAGCAGCCATCGCAAGATTTTATGAGACGGGCCAAGGAGGCCTAACACAAAACACATCTGTTGCAGCCGATTGGTATTTGAAAGCTGCGGAACAAGGCAACACAGATGGTGAGTTCGGCTATGCCTGGCTGCGATTGACGGGCAACGGTGTAGAGCGGGATTGGGACGAGGCTGCTGAGTGGATGCTCAAAGCGGCCAAATGGTTCGACAAAAGGGCAATGACATGCCTGGGCGTCATGCACATGTTTGGCATGGGTGTTGAATGGAACCCGGCGATCGCCCTGCAATACTTATCTTTTGGCGCCATCGGTTTTGCAGTCGAAGCGTTCTACAGCATCGCAGATTATCTTTCTGATGACGACTGATCCTCACGCTGGGTGCATGTAGTTTACCGCCGTGCGCCTATGGCTGTGCCCAACTGAGACCGCTTCAGAGCGCCGCGTTCTAGTCTAGGACTTCAAGAATCTTGGATGCCTGATGAGCCCGTCCGTATTCGTCTACGGCGTTCACCGTGATGGCATGGGCACCGGACTCCAAATCTTCCGGTAGACGAGCTACCCAAATATGGGACGTTGGCAGAGTTTGCGCCAAGAACCACTCATCAGGGTAACGTCGCACTAAGTCCATATACATGAAATCGACGAACCGTTCGTTTTGCATCTCAACGGGGTCACCCCCGTTAACCGAATACGTCACCTTGGAGTTTGGGCCCCCGTCGAAAAGATTGACGACAAGCTGAGTCGAGTAAACCTGATCTTGTGAAATAGCGTCCCGCCACATCTGGCCTTGCGTATACTCGCGGTTGTCTTGGACGAAATACTGAGTGAGAGCGGTGTCGAGCATAATTCGCATCTGGTGGTCATGCGGCTTCGAGGCCGGCTTAAACCGCATCTGATACGCAGTCCCGTCAATATCCATGAAGTAGTAGCCGTTTGGCGAACCATCATTTTGTAGTGCGCTCGGAATGCCGCGCTCATCCACGATGCCGCTCCACCAGCTTCCGGACACTGCGGTTAGAGCGTGATGGTGGAGTGCCGACCCGTTGTCAAAGCCGTGGTCATGATCGAAGTACATATGGTCAGTGCGGTGGTTATGGCCCGACAGACTGAAGATTTTGTCGCGTGAGCTCAAAATGCGGAAAAACTTCTCGCGCTGCCGTTCGTCTTTCCAGGGCGTGCTGAGGTCGAACGGGATATGAGTGGCGACGACCACCAACATATCGTCCGGCACCGTAGCCAGGTCATTCTCCAACCACTCAAGTTGCACGTCGAGCAAATGTGTTGAGTAAGGGCCGGCGATCGAGGGGTAATTGGTGGCGCGCCGCGCATCGAACGGAAGGTCTGAGTCATCATTGCCGTCGTAGTACACGTTGTCCAAGGCAATGAAGTGGACCTTTCCGTAGTTGAAGGAATAATTCGGTGGGCCGAACGTGCGCTTGTAGGTTTCCAGCGAGAGCGCATCGTCTGGCGACTTCCAGTTCAATTCGTGATTGCCGGGGAGGTTCCACCAAGGGATCCCGACTTGAGCGACGAGCCGGTTATACCTCGGCAAGATCGCCAACTCATCGCTCATGATGTCGCCAACGGTTAGACCAAAAACGGCATCTACACCAACCAACTCCGCCAGCACATCGTCTCTGAGATAATTCAGATCGGCGTTTGAGAGAGGCTGAGGGTCGGCAAAGATGACCGCCGTAAACGTGTCTGCTTCGTCTGTCTTGTAGATGGGGAAGTCGACAGACTCCGGCAGGGGACCATTTGGTGCAATGCCGCGATATCTATATTCGTACTCTTCTGGTGTTCCTTCCGGCTGATGGATGTAGTGAAACTGAGGCAGATTTTGTTCGTTCACTGGCACCGCATACCCGGAGGGTTTGGAGATAAACACAATCGCGTCCCCGTCCAGATCTAACGTATAGCGGCCGGCTTCATCCGTCAGTACGACATCTTTGCCGTTTGATACCGCGACTCCTGGCACGCCCGATTCGTTTCCGTCGCGCGCTCCGTTGCGGTTGGTGTCTTCGAATACGAAGCCGGTCACTTCCTTTGCCTGAATGGGACCCACCGCAGAAAGGAGCCCGACCCAGAAGACCGCGGGGGCAATTTGAAGCGTGGTAGTCTTCATATCCATTGTCCTTTGCTCAGTTTCGGTCATTACTGGGGCACGGTGATCCGCCCCTCCATGTAGGGCGTCACGGTCCCCGCGATTCCCACCCGGTCGCCGCGCTGGGTGCAGGTGAGTTTACCGCCGCGCGCCGAAACCTGGCGCGCCTCCAACACGTCCTTACCCAAGCGCTCCGCCCAATAGGGTGTGAGCGTGCAGTGGGCCGATCCGGTCACCGGGTCTTCCGCGATACCTTGGCGCGGGGCGAAGAAGCGCGAGATGAAATCGACATCACCGTCGCCGGGCGCCGTTGCGATTACACTCCAGGTGTCGACGGCCTCGAGGGCAACAGAGTCCGGAGTCAGGGCGCGCACGTCATCTTCGGTCTCGAAGACACAAAAGCTGTCACGTGATCCAAGAATCTCCTTGGGCTCGCGGCCTAGCGCGTTGACCAGCCCCTTGGGAACTGTGATGGGTTGCGGCGGCCGGGACGGAAAGTCCAGTTCCAGCAAGTCGCCGTTCCGCGCCACACTCAGGGGCCCGGCTTCGCGTGTGCCGAAGTCGACCTTCGATGCACTCGGTTCAAGCGAATTGAAGACAACCCAAGCAGCGGCCAGCGTGGCGTGACCGCACAGGTCGACCTCAACCTTGGGCGTGAACCAGCGGATGTCGTACTGCCCACTCGCGCCGACGATGAAGGCCGTCTCCGACAGGTTGTTCTCCGCCGCGATCTTTTGCATCACGTCATCGGGCAGCCAGTCCTCCAAGGGGCACACCGCAGCCTGATTGCCGCCGAACAACGTGTCGGTGAAGGCATCTACGGCAAATATCTTTTGCATTATTAGGTATCCCGTGCCGGCTCTAAGCCGAGTGTGTTTTCGCAACGCGCAATCCATGCTGTGACGTTCGGGCGAGAGTTCAACTCAAATCCACCTTCGTGAGCCATGCGGGTGTATGCGACGAGGGCGATATCGGCGATAGTCATGCTGTCTGTTGCAAACCAGTCCCGCCCGTCGAGGAGCACATTCATTTGGTCGAGGGCCTGTTCGCCCCGCTCCACGCGCACGTTGTCTCGGGACTCCTTGCTCTTGCCCAGATACACCATGTGGAAGCGCGAGCCCGCGATGAAAAACTCATGGCCGTTTTGTTCCCAGAACAGCAGGCTGTTGATTTGGGCGCGGATGTACGGATCGGACGGATATAGGTCAGTCCCATCCGCCAAATAACTCATGATGGCATTGGACTGGGTGAGGGGGCGCCCATCAGCGAGCACGACCGTTGGCACCTGGCCCATCGGATTCATGGCCAGGAACTCAGGCGTGCGGCTTTCACCCTGCATGATGTCGACGTCAATCCACTCATAGGGAATAGAAAGGTAGTCTGCCGTCCATCTGACCTTCAGGCAGTTCCCCGATCCTATATCACCATAAATCTTCATCATCTGTTGTCTTCCTTATCCAGGCCGTTTGATCCAACCAGCGCCTGGTACGTCAAGTTGCGCAGATCATGGGCGTAGTCGTAGTTGAAGGGCCGCGCCTGGGTCATCCAGATGCCAATGATGTTCTCCACCGGATCGACGAAGAAATGCGAGTTGTCTGCCCCGGCCCAATAGAACGTACCGTCGTTGCCCATTACGCCTTTGGCACCAAGGTCGCCATCAACCCCGATGGCGAGACCATAGCCGGCGCCGGGTCCAGGCTGTGCTTTGCCGTCGCCTGTGGGTAGATGATTGCGGGTCATGAGTTTCACAGCGTGCGGGCTGAGGATGCGCACCCCGTTGAGTTCACCACCATTGGCGAGCATTTGGGTAAAGCGCAGGTAGTCCTCGGCGGTGGAGATCAGACCGCCTCCGCCGCCGTGGGGCGAGTCCGGGTTGCGGTGCACGCTGGTGTCGGGCTGGTCGTAAACCACAAGACCCGACTCCGACCGGTCATAGGTGGTGGAGAAACGGTCAAGCTTGTCGTCCGGCACCACGAAGAACGTGTCGGTCATGCCCAGCGGTTCGAAGATGCGCTCGGCCATGAACTCCCCCAGCCTTTGGCCCGTCACTTGTTCGATGACGTAGCCGAGCACATCGTTTGACACGCTATAGCGGTAGTTGGTGCCCGGCTGGAAGTAGAGCTGCACCGAGCACAGGTCCTCGACGAACGCTTGCAGGGTGTCGAATCCGTAGGGTCCAAGACCGCGTCCGTCCGGCGCGGTATAGGCGAGTCCCGAGGAATGCGAGAACAGATGCCGCACCTGCATCGGGCGGTCGAGCGGCATGAAGCGGCCGCCGTCCGGGCTTTCCAGCCTTTGGAAATCCGCGAAGCAGGGAATGAACTGGCTTACCGGGTCGGTCAGCCGCAACCGGCCGTCCTCCACCAGGATCAGACCCGCGGCACCGGTGATGGGTTTGGTCATCGAGCGAATGCGGAACAGGGTGTCCAGGGTCATCGGCGCTTGACTGCGCAGGTCTTTGACCCCGGCGGCACGTTCGTAAAACACCTTACCGTCACGGGCGAGCAGCACAACCGCGCCGGCCATCATGTCATTGGCGATCTCCCGCTCCAGCACAGGCTCAAAGCGGGTCAGGCGGTCGCTCGAAAAGCCCACGGCCTCCGGACTGACCCGCGGGAAAGATGGGAGGGATTGGGCCCAGGCGGACGCCACGGTGATCATGCCAATCGCCAGCGCGATCAACGTGACGGGCAGCAAGGGCGTGCGAAAAAAGTCTCTCAACATGGTCAATCTCCTCGTCTTGAATCGCCCTATATTCTCGGGCGATCCGGTGGTTAAGAGGCAGACCTGTATTGAAAAAGAAAAAGGCCGCCTCGGTGAAGGCGGCCTGCGGTCAGGCAAATATGAACCGCACCCGCCTAACTGGCAGTCATCCAAATCTTATGAACTCGGGCGGTGCGTGTATTCAACATGGGCCCCGTTTCGCACGATCCGGCGGCGAATGCAACCGTTGAGTCAAAATTGAGATTCTGAAACGCGATGACGACGCACTTTACTCGTATCTCAATGCCTGGGTCGGGTGTGTGCGCGCGACCCGGGTGACATGAACGGCAACGACGGTCCACGCGATAAAAAGTCCCGCCGCTCCGGCCCACAGATACGGCGACGGCGACACATCCGTGCGCAGGGCAAAGGACTCCAGCCAACGGTTGGCGGTGATGTACGCAACCGGCCAGGCCACCACGTTGGCCCACAGCACGGGCTTGGTCAGGTCCCACGTCATCAATCGAATGAGCTGCGGTGTGGTCGCGCCATTGGCCTTGCGCACGCCCACTTCCTTGGTGCGGCGCTGCACCGAGAAGGCGGCCAGGCCAAACAGCCCCATGACCGAGATCAGCACTGCGACGGTGATTCCAACCCTGAAAAGGTCCGACTGCCGTTCGCTCTGGCGGTACAGATTCTCAAAGCGCTCGTCGAGAAACCAGCGGCGGATGGCAAAATCCGGCTCGACTTCGGACCACTTCGAATCAATCTCTGCCAACGTGGCCAGCACGTTAGTCCCGTCAATCCGGACAATGAGCTTTGACGCGCGGCCATGCCAGGCGTTTGTCTCGTTCCATCGCTCTACATCTTTGAGAAAAAAGATATCCGCTTGAGATTCGGTAAAGCCGCTACTGAATTCTACGGGCTCGACCACGCCAATGATGCGCCGGCGCACGTCAGCTGAGCTTTCTGAGAACCTCAGCTCAGTGCCCACGGCATCTGCCGGATCGGCGAGGCCCAGCTTTTTGGTGAACGTCTCGGTCACCAAGACAAACGTCTGGTCTGAGACGATAGTCCCGTCCGCGTCTCTTTCCGTGGTTGGGGTCATGCCGGGAAGGAAGTCCGTGCCCGCAATGATCTCCATGCCCATCGTCGACACGTAATCGGCGTCGACGCCATTATCCCAGGCGATAATCTCGGTTTCGCCCGTCCCGCCCTGCCAGTCATACCCTGAGCGGGACGCGCCCAGCGTCGGTGCGTGCGTGCTGCGCGATATGGAGATGACTCCGGGAATGCCGGAAAGAACTTGCTTGAAAACCGCATGCGCCGCGAGACTGCGCCCCTGGCCAGACTCGCCGATGATGATGAGATTTTCCTTGTCGAACCCAAGATCCACTTCACGCAGGTGTTGGATTTGATCGGACACCGTCATGCCGACGACGACCAGTGCGATGGATGCGGCGAACTGCGCCAGCACCATGGCGAAACCGATGCGGGAGCGGGCACTCAAGGACGAGCGGGCACGCCCCAACAAGCTTGCTGATCGCGTGCGCGCGATCCGGATGGCCGGCACGAGACCTGACAACACGCCAAGCGCGACGGCGAACGCCAGTCCCGCGATCACGAATGCCGTATTGCCCAATACCGAGTCAGGAAACGCCATGCCCAGTCCGCGATAGGGGATGGGCAGGGAGGCCGCCGACAAAATGAGTCCCGAGTCCAGCCACGCTGCGACAGTGGGCAGCATTGCCTCGACGATGATCACCGCAATGGCATAAGCCACCACGGCTAGGGTGCAACTCTCCCCAATGACCTGGACAACGACGTCCCGTTGCCTTGCGCCATGCATCTTACGCAGACCCATCTCGACAAACCGCTCCTCGGCCCGCGCCAAAGTTAGGATCACGAAGTTGAATACGGATACAATCAAGAGCAGCGCGGCGACAAAAATAGCAATCATCACCCGCGCCTGACTGCCTTTTGGTGGGAATTCATCGACCCGCCGCGGCGCGAGGTAGATATCGCTCACCGGCATCATGTCGAGCCAGCTCTTGTCCAGCGAGTCACTTGTTGTCCAGCGCGACAGAAAGTCTGGCAGACCGTTTTCGATAGATTGAGCGGAGACGCTTGGCCTCAAAAGAATGTATGTGCGGTTGATGCCAATGTTGTTCCAGCTTTCCATCGCGGCGTCGCCTCTGATGTCCCGTGCCGTTTCCATCGAGCCGAATATGGGGATGAGCACATGGCTGTTCAGCGGCCATGACTTAACGACGGCGGTCACTTCGACGACGCGGTCCTGGTCGAGGATCATGGTTTGACCGACGGCATCCGCTGTACCGAAATACCTCTCCGCCACTTGATCGGTTATGACGAAGGTGTTGGGGCGCACCAACGCGGTCTCTAGGTCGCCATACAACACTTCGGTGTCGAACATCTCGAAGACATCGGCATCCGCCCAATAGAACACGTCCTGGTACCGTTCATCGCCGATGCGGAACGTGCCCCCGCTTGGCCACAGCCGGACAGCGCGTTCGATGTCGGGGAAGTCCTGTTCCAACGCCGGACCCAACGGCACGAACGTCCCGGCAATGCTGAAGGTGGATCCCTCATCCACCTGAATATTGGAGCCCATGCGGTAGATGCGTTCTGCTTTGGAGAAGTGTGAGTCGTAGCTTTGCTCATGCTTGACGTAGAGCGCGACAATGAGAGCACTGGCAAGAGCAACGGTGAGGCCCGCCAGGTTGATCGCGGTGTAAAGCTTGTGCCGGAGCAGGTTGCGAAAAGCGATCCTAATGTAGTGATGCAACATGTTTCATTGCTCCCCAAGCTACTCGTATCTCAGCGCCTGTGCCGGATGGGCCTGCGCCGCCCGCCATACATGTGCGGCAACCACAAGCCACGCCACACCCAGCGCCAAGGCGCCTGAGCCGACAAAGAACAGCGGCGAGAGGTCTATGCGCTCGGCGAAGCCGTCGAGATAGGATCGCATGGCAAGATACGCGATGGGCCAGGCGATGAGATTGGCAAGTATCACGGGCTTCGAAAAATCCCAGATCAGGAGCCGCATGATCCGGGAGACGGTCGCACCCATAACTTTACGGACTTCGATTTCCTTGGTGCGGTTTTCGGCAATGTATCCCGCCAGCCCAAACATACCCAGAGAGGAAATGACCAGCGCCAAACTGCAGCAAAGAAGCAAGATGTTGTTTGCAGAGTTGATGGAGGCGTATACGGCTGCGAATTCCTCATCGAGAAACTTCCACTCCATGGGGAATTCCGGATACACGGACTCCCAGGCGTCTTCCAGCCGCCCTATGGTTGCTTGAACGTTGTCGCCGGATATTCGCACAGACACATTCGCGAACGCCGCCTCCAAGCCAAAAAACAGCGTCGACTCCCGTTGAAACGGATAGGGACGAATGTTCGCATTCTCGACAACGCCCGCAATAACATAGGGGTAGTACCCCTCATTGGTGGGGACCAGGATTTGTCCAATCGCGTCCTCCGGTGACGCATACCCGAGATACGAAACCGCATTTTCGTTGATGAGAACGTTGAGCCGGAAGGTCTCGTCCTTCGCCTCGACCGGGTTTGCCAAGTCTGACGCCATCTCCTCCGACAAATGCCGGCCCGCAATAAGTTCAATGTCGTATACAGAGATGAAATCCGGATCGGTCATCGCGGCCGTGAGCCAATATCCAGTCTCAGGGTCGCTATTGGCCTTGCGGAATTTCATCGTGAAAAACCGCCCTTTGCCCGGGACCGAGTTGGAGGCTGCCACAGCCACAATGCCGTCGGTGTTCAGTAGCTGTTGTTTAAACAGAGGCAGCCGGGCCTGTATTTTCTCGCGGCCTATTCTGTCTATGACCACGATCTGATCCTGCGCATATCTGGCGTTGAGTGCCTCAATATGGGCCTGCTGTTGCCATACGACGATGGCGGCAATCAGGAGTATGAGCGCCAGTGTAAACTGCACCACCACCGTAGCTCCCCGCGATGCACTGTTGCTTGAAGCGATCCCGCTGCCGGCGCGAAATGCGCGATTGGGGTGCACAGCGGAAAATCGAAACGCGGGATAGGCCGCGCCTATCAATGTTACGGCGGGAACGAGCAGGGCCAGCCACATCAGTCCTTGGGACTTAAAAAGAACGGCCAAGTCCCACCAGGGCGGTCCGCTCTGATTGACGAGTCCGAACAGGTGCGGAAGGGCGCACAATGCCAGGCCCAGGGCGGCCAGACTGATCAACAGGCCCTCCAATAAAAACTGCATAACGATGAGATGGCGGCTGCTCCCCAACGCTTTGCGCAGGGCCATTTCCCGTATGCGGCCGGTGTTTTGAGCTGTCAGCAAACTGGCGAAGTTGGCGCAGCCGACCAGGAGGACGGCAATACCCAAGCCGAGTATGACATTCGGAAGAGGAACACCACCGAACATAGAGAGATCGGACAGAAGGTCGCCAAAGTGTCTAAAGCGAATTTCCAGCGAGTCGTGGTACATCTCCGGCCAATAGTCGGCAACGAGATCCTGCAAGCCGGCACTTATGTCTTGCCTCGAAAGCTCAGGAGGCACAACGGCTATGGTCATCGCGCGGTTGGCGCCCCACTCCTGAAACCTTGTTTGCGGCAATCCGGTCCCCCGGAACGTTTCGATAGACGAAACAAAGTCCAAATTTTCAAGCAAGGGCAGCAAACCGGATGTGACCGGGAGGTCCTCAACGATACCGGTGACTTCGAAAGTAAATTGACCCTCAACTTCGATTGTTTCACCGAGAACCGGGCCGTCGCCGAAGTACTCTGTTGCTGCAGACCGTGAGAGAACAACGGTGTTCGGATTGTCCAGCGCTGAAGCCGGGTCGCCTTCGGCAAATGGATAATCGATGATCTCGAAAAAGTTCGGGTCAGCCGCCATGAACTGCACGTACTGTTGTTGATCTCGTGAGGCGACGAGCATTTCCCGCAAGTTGATCAAACGGGTGATCTGTTGGATCTCGGGAAACCTATTGTGGAGAATCTCCTTCGTACGCGGCGTCGTTCCAAAGCTGACTTGCTGGCCAAGGGCGGGCCATAAACTGTGGAATTCGTAGAGTTGGTCGTAGTTTGTAAGACCTTCATCCAGCGTCCGTACCCGTTCGACGTAGGCGAGGCTTGAAATAAAAACCACAAGACCCAGGAACAGGCTGAGAACGCAAAGCGCCGCATACAGCCCGTTCTTTGCCAGCGCCCGCAGCGCTAAGAGGATCATATGCTGGGTCATCGGCCGGCTACTCGTGCCTCAGCGCATGCGCCGGGTGAGTGCGGGCCGCCCGCCAGACATGCGCCGCAACGACCAGCCAGGCCACGCCCAAGGCCAAGCCCCCCGAGCCGACGAAGAACAGCGGTGAGAGGTCGATGCGCTCTGCAAACCCGTCCAGGTAGGAGCGCAGGGCCAGGTACGCGATCGGCCAAACGATCGCCGCGGCGATCAGGATAGGCTTGGAAAAGTCCCACAGCAGTATACGGACGATGCGACCCGCACTCGCGCCCATGACCTTGCGGATGCCGATTTCCTTGGTCCGCGTTTCGGCGACGTATCCGGCGAGACCGAACAGGCCGAGACAGGAAATAAGAAACGCGAACAGGCAGGCAATGCCGAGGAAGTACTGATTGCGTTGGGACGCTTCGTAGACCGCGGCAAACCTCTCATCGAGGAACTTCCACTCCATCGGATATTCGGGATACACCTCATTCCAGGTCCGCTCGATGTTTTGCACGCTGCTGTCCAAGGTGTCGGTGTCCAGTTCGATGGAGAGCTTGCGCACCAGAGCGTCTACCGTCATGAAGACGGTGGGATCGTAACCGGTGCCTGCGCCCCGTATGCGCTTGTTTTCGACGACGCCGACAACGGTCACTTGTTTGCCGCCACCTGTGACAACCGACTGACCGACGGCCTGTGCGGCGCTGTCCCAACCCAGATGTTCAACAGCCTTCATGTTAATCACGGCATTGATGTCGCCCGCATCGGTGAACTCGTCAATCGATGCGGCGAAATCGACGAGGTTGGCGCGGGTCAGCATTCGCCCGGCGCGGAGAGAAATGTCATAGATGTCGAAAAATTCCGGATCGGCGAATGTCTGTGTGAGCCGGAAGGTGTTCTCTGGATCATCACCCGTTTCATAGTAGAAGCCGTTGCTGTACGTGTTTTCGGATGGGACTTGGCTTGACGCAGCAACTGCCGCGACGCCGCGCAAGGCTGAAACCCTTTCCTTTAGTGTTGAAAGACGCGCCTGAACTTTCGGGTTTTCCATACGGTCGATCACCAACACCTGCTCCTCGGCATATTGCAGATCGAAATTCATCAAATGGCGCTGTTGCGCCAACGTCACCGCCGTGCCGATAAACAGGCCGATAGCGAGCACGAACTGGAATACGACGATGGTCATCCGGAGAACCGCGGCCTGACTCCCCGCGCCCTCGCCCTGACGGAAAACCATGCCAGGCGGCTGAGACGACACACGCAAGGCCGGATACAAACAGCCGATCAGCGTCACAACAGGTGCCAGAACGACGAGCCATATCGCGCCGCGTGCCGTCAACAAGGCGTCGAAGCCAAGGGGAAAGCGATTTGAGCTCAAGAGATCGAGTACGACCGGTATGAGCGGGATGGATATACAAACGGCGAGTCCGCTGATCACCAAACCTTCGATAAAGAATTGCCAAACGATGCGGCCTCGCCCACCACCGACGGCCTTTCTCAAGGCCACTTCCTGGGCGCGCCCGACGTTTTGCGCAAAAACGAGACTGGCAAAATTCGCGCACGCGACAAGCAGCACGACGGCGCCAAGTCCGAGGAGAACGTCCGACAGAGAGACCCCACCAATCTCAACGATGTCGTCGAATAGCCTGCCCAACGGCCGCGCCTCGATCTCGAGTTCCTCGTGAAAGAGTTCGGGCCAGTTGTCGGTCACGATGCCCGTGAGGCGGTTGTTGATCTCCTCGCCTGTCAGGGAGTCCGGGACAAGAGCAAAGGTGAGGGCCGCGTCTGCGCCCCAGCCGAAGGCGGTGTCGTCTTCGGGGTACAGCCGTTCGTATGTGTCAAACGGCACCATGACGCCGACGGTGCCCAAACCAATTCTTAAATGGGAGGTGCGCGGCAGGTCGTCAATTACGGCTGTGACCGTAAACACGTGTTGGCCGTCAATGGTGACGGTTTTGCCGACCGCATTTTCGTTGCCAAAATATCGGGTCGCGGCGGATTCTGAGAGGATTGCGGAGAAGGGACTAGTCAATGCGGTGGCGGGGTTGCCATCGATGAACTCGTAGTCGAAGACTTCGAAGAAATTTGGATCGGTCAGGTAAATCGGCTCGTACTGCCTTGCTCTGTCTGTTGTGACGACTAATCCGCGGTTGCCGCCAAGGCGCACAACCTGCTCAAATTCGGGGAATCGTGTTTCCAGAATCCGAGCAGCTTTGGGAGATGTGGCGAATGAGCGTGCGACGTCTAGATTAAGCCAATGACTGTAGATGTGGTAAATGCGGTCATAGTGCGTGAGGTCACGGTCCATCGCCCGAATGCGTTCCACCGCTGCGAGGTTTGTCAGGAACGCGGTGATTCCAATGATCAAACTGGCCACACTGAGCAGCGTGTACAGCCAATTTTTGGCAAGTACTCTGAACGCCATTAAGACCGCCTGACGCAGCATCCCAGGGTATCCTACATCACCAATTCGCCCTGCGAGACCACCCGGCCATCCAGGAAATTCACCGTCCTTTGGGCGTACTCCGCGTGCGAAGGCGAGTGGGTCACCATGATGATGGTTGCCCCTTCGGCGTTCAGGGTCGTCAGCATGCCCATGACCTCTTCGCCGTTCTTGGTATCCAAGTTACCGGTCGGCTCATCGGCCAGGATCACCTTTGGGTCGGCAACGACGGCGCGGGCGACGGCGACGCGCTGTTGCTCGCCGCCGGAGAGCTGCCGGGGCCGGTGCTTGGCGCGGTGGTTCAATCCCACCAACTCAAGCACTTCGCGTACCCGGGTGCGGCGGTCCGCTTTGGGCATGTCGAGGTAGAGCAACGGCATCTCGACATTCTCGGCGACGGTCAGCTCGTCTATGAGATTGAAGCTCTGGAAAATGAAGCCGACGTTGCCCTTGCGCAGACTGGCGAGGCGGGACTCCGAGTAGCCCGACACGTCCTCGTTCATAAAGTGGTATTGCCCGCCCGAGGGGCTATCCAGCATGCCGACTATGCTGAGAAAGGTTGACTTGCCGCAGCCGGAGGGCCCCATCACCGCGACGAACTCGCCGGCCTCGACGGTCAGACTGACATCATCGAGGGCGCGGGTTTCAACGTCCTCGGTGCGGTAGATCTTGCTCAGATTTGACAGCTTCAACATGTCACGTGACTCCCTGAAGGGCTAACGGTCGAAAACAAGCCGGTCCATGTCCGCAAACGACTCATAGCTGGAGGTTACAATACGATGGCCGTCGGAGAGGCCCTCCAGCACCTCAATCTGACGGGTGGTCCGGCGGCCCAACTTGACGGGACGGCGGGTGGCATCGCCGCTCACCGGGTCGATCACGAACACCCATGTTCCGCCGGTCTCCTGATAAAACGGTCCATTGTCGATCACGAGGCTCTGTGTCGGCGCATCCAGCGCGAGCCGCAGTTGCACGGTTTGCCCGCGCCGCAGTCCGTCGGGTGCGGGGCCGTCGAACGCCAGGTCGGCGCGGAACTGCCCACTGACGACTTCCGGATAGATCTTGGTCACGGCGAGGTCGAAACGCTCGCTGTTGATCAAGAAATTCGCCGTCTGCCCCTGCGCCACGCGGGTGAGGTAGAACTCGTCGACCCAGGCGGACACCTTGTACCGGTCGACCTGATCAATCTGTCCCAGCCGTTGCCCGCGTGCTTTCGATTCGCCGACATGGGCGTCGAGCGAGGTGAGTTGTCCATCGATCGGGGCGCGGATAACGAGATTTGCCAGGTTGGCGCGGGCAATCGTCAGGTTGTCCCGCAGACTTTCGATTGAGTCTTCCAGCTGCTCCACCTGCGCCGTACGAAACACCTCGTCCTGGGTTTGCGCAGCCAAGGTCACTGTGCGCCGGGATTCCAGATAATCGAGTTCGTCCTCAAGCTCTTCAATGTCCTGCCGGGAAATCGCCCCAGATGCCAGCAGAGGGCGGCGGCGGTCGAGTAGGCGCGTCACCCGGGCGACCTGATAGTTGATCTCGATGAGGTCGCGTTCGTGCGCCAACCGGTTTTGCTCCAGGGCCAGAGACGTGTTGCGCAGGTTGTTCAGTTGCTCGGTCACCTGCGCCTCGCGGCCGATCACTTCCAATTGCAGATCGGTATTCTTCAGCGCAACGATCGGCTCACCCGCGGTGACGAACGCGCCTTCTTCGGCCAGCACCTCAGTCACCTGGCCCCCTTCGACGGAGTCCAAGTACACCGTGGTCAGAGGAGTCACCTGGCCGCGCACCGGAATGTCGTCGAGGAACGTCCCCATGCGGACTTCCGCCACCGTCACGCGCTCGGCGTTTAGAGCATAGGTTTTGGTCTTATCCTGGAGCACGATCAGTGCAACGGCCCCCAGGCTCAGCAGGGCCACTCCGGTTAGTCCGGTCACAATCCGGTTTTTGGTGAGGATGCGCCGCGGAATCGCCCGGTCCATCGGGGACAGATCGGTCTGATGACCGTCCTCGCCGGGAGAGGGGCTTTGATGTCCGTCTGGCACGGCGTTGCACCTTCTATTGCATTAGTGTATTATGTACCTAATACACTAATTCACTAAGTTTGTGAAGGACAAGCCGGAAAGAGGCGCGTATGACTGCAGTCGACACCGCCGCCGGGGCGGCATCAGGTGGAATTGCTATGGCCCGCCAGTGGAACGAAGATCAGCCGATCTACCGGCAACTCATGGAGGAGTTTGTCGGCTTCATCCTTGATGGCACTTTCAAGGAAGGCGAACCCATGCCGTCTGTGCGGCAAGTGGCGACCACCTATGAAGTGAATCCGCTCACCGCGGCGAAGGCCTACCAGGAACTGGTGTCCGAGAAACTGGTCGAAAAACGCCGCGGCATCGGCATGTTCGTGCGCCAAGGCGTGCGCGATGCGCTGCTCAAGGCCGAGCGTAAAAAGTTCCTCAAAGAAGAATGGCCGTCGGTGCTGCAGCGCATCGAAAAGCTGGGCCTGGATCCCGATACATTAATGCCTAAACGGCGGTAGCACTTAATCCACCAGCTGTCCCTGCCGGACAACCAGCCTGCCCGCCTGAAATACCATTGCGACGTTTGACAGGTCGTCGATTCGTTTCCACGGCTCGCCCGATACGATCACGATATCCGCAACTTTGCCTGTCTCCAAGGTGCCCAGTCTGTCTTCCATCCTCAGTGCCCGGGCGCCGTTTCTAGTCGCCGCCAGCAGCACGTCAGCGGCCGGCACACCCGCGTCCGAAAGGCGCTTAAGTTCATTGTGGTACTCTAGATGACTATCTCCATCGGTACCCACTCCCAGCATTACACCGGCCTGAAAAAGCGCTGGAATATTCAAGTGTCCCTTGGGCTCGTGTCCAAGTGTCGGGACATACACAACCTCGTTTTGTGACAGTAGGTCTATGGTGTCGTCCCCGATGAGATTACCGTGGCGGACGCCGTGTTCGATTGTCGTCGCGCCGCACTTCGTTGCTGTCATCACTTCAGCATTTGTCCCTCCCGAATGGACAGCGACCCAAAGGCCACGCAGCCTTGCTTCGTCGCATAGGGCAGAGAAGACACCCTCATCAAGCCGGGGAAGAATGACTTTGCCGTCATCGCGTTTTACACCGTGAAAGACGGCCTTAATGCCGTCGGCGCCACGTGCGGCGAGATCGGATACTGCCGCCCTGGCGGCTTCGGGCTGACTAAGCTGAATTGCGATCTCGCTGGACATCCATCCAGATGGTATTCGATTGACCGGATGGCCACCGGGTGCCGTAAGCAGAGGCCCGGCAACGAAGAGACGGGGCCCCTCTATATAGCCGTCCAACAGATATTGCTTGATGTCAAAAATAGAACTTTGCGGGTCACCAACCGATCTAAGGGTGGTCACACCGGCCCGATGCAATGCCATACGCGCGCCGGGTTTCATCCGAATGGCATCCCAAATAGCCGACAATCCTAAGATGGCTCTAACTGAAGCCTGGTCATCATCGGTATCCGGATTGACCATCAGGAAATGGACGTGAAGGTCGATCAAGCCGGGCACGAGCGATAAGCCGCTCGCATCGATCGCTGAAGCACCCGCCGGAGCAACACAGTCACCGCCAATACAGGTAATCAACCCTTTCTCGACAACAATCCCCGGATTTGGTCTTGCAGGTGTGCCGGTGCCATCAAATAGCATTCCCCCGCGGATGACAAAGGGGCGCGTTTCCGCCCTAGGCTTGTAGAGATTGATTTCGTAAGCAACAAGAAAACCTATGAGTCCCAAGCCAATCACAACGACAAATCGCAGAATCCACTTCATCCTACTTGCCTTGATGCCAGCCTTTCTTAGTTAGATAATCTAATTAGTTCGTATCATTATTTAGTTAGATTGTCTAACTAAATGCGAGTGCTTATGCAAAAAGAAGCGGCTTTCAAATTAATGTTCTGCGCGGGTTGGGTGTACCGCATGGCCCGACGCCATGCCCATGACAACGGCGCCAGGTTTACTCAGCTCATGATCCTTACGGATCTAAAACTCCTGGGAAAACTGAGTCCAAAAGATATTGCAGACATCGAACAGGTGCGTCGTCCAACCATTAGTGCAGCGATCCGGGATATGGAAGCTGACGGATTGGTCAAGTGTTCACCGGACCCCGACGACGGACGTGGCACAATTGTTGAGATAACGAAAAAGGGCCGCACCCTTGTACAAACGCAAGGTGACGGGCTGGCAGACACAGTCGCTGAATTAATCGGTGACATGCCAAACTCATCTCTACGAAAACTCAACAGCGGCTTAGGCGCTTTGCAAGACCGGCTATTGTCGCAGCTCGATAGAAACGAGTAACGCTGCAGCGCATCGAAAAGCTGGGCTTGGATCCCAAGGATTTACTGTAATTTGGCTCACAGAATCCTCTAATGAATTCAACGCTTTACGGCGTGCATGGGGTCGTTTGAGTCAAAAATAAGCCTTTGAATTCGTTCACGAATTCAAGCCGGCCCCGCACAAACCCGTGGCGTGCATGGGCTCGTTCCTCGATTTTTCGCCAAAGTTCTTTCCGCTGGCCTGCCGGCCCGGCTACTCCGCGGCCTCGCGGCCGGGAATGAAGGGACAGTAGTCCTCTTTCTCCACCAGATCGTAGGCGAAAATGAACTTCGCCATCCCGCATAGCACAGCCATGATCATGCCCAGTTCCAGCATCTCGCCATCGCTGAAGTGTTCGCGGCAGCGCGCATACAGGCCTTCCGTCACATTCCCATTCGGGTTGGTCAGCACCATGACATCCGCCAGGGCCAGGGCGGCGCGTTCTTTCTCAGAGAATGGACCGGTTTCGTAGCCGTCGAGACCTTCGATCTGCTCCTCAGGTACGCCGGCGGCGCGGGCGCCAGCGCGGTCGGCGCGGTTGCAGTGGGCGCAGCCATGAATGTTAGCCAGCCGCAGGCGGACCAACTCGATCAAACGGCGGTCGATGCGTCCCGAGTAGAACACCTTCTTGTAAAAGTCGTTCATGTACCAGTCGTACATGTGCGGCGCGTTGCCGAACACCTCGGTGAAGGTCGCATCCCCGTGCAGTTTCATCGCGCCGTCGTGGGCCTCTTGCATATGCGGCGGCAGCTCATCGCGGCTGTGGCGTTTGAAATGCGGGTTCGGTTTCATCTTCGGTCTCCGGCTTGTTTCCCGTTGATCTCATGCCATAGTGATCCCCCCACGATCACATGACAACCGCCACCGGCGACCCGACGCACAATGTCCGACGCTCTCAACACTTTGTTGCCCAAGTATCAGTTCAGCGAGCACCACACCACCGTCGTGTTGGCCACGCCCGAACGCACGTGGGCCGCCGTCGAAGCGATGGACCTCAGCGATTCCCGTATTGCAGATGTGCTGATGACTTTGTGGCGCATTCCGGCGCGCTTTGTCATCAAGCCGCCGCCGGACCGCAACATGTCGGTGGACGATTTCATTCAGCTGGAGAAGCGTCCGCCCACGGATCTCGCTCGTGGCCTGATCGGTGGCCGCAACGCGCCGAAGGACAAGACGGCGATCGATTCTGAGGCCTTCCGCGCCTTCAACGAGCCGGGCTGCATCAAACTCGTTTGGGCGTTCTGGCTCACTGACCTCGGCGATGACCGGGTGCGCGTCGATACTGAAACCCGCGTGCTGTGCACCGACCGCAAGACCCTGCGGTCCTTCACTGTCTACTGGTATGTCATCCGGCTGTGGTCCGGGCTCATCCGCCGAAGGCTGCTGGCCTCAATCAAGCGAAGTGCGGAATCAGTGCAGGCCTAAAGTTTGATGACGATCTTGCCGATGTGCGAGCCGCTCTCGAGGTATTCATATGCTTCGACGGCTTCATCGAAGGCGAACACCCGGTCGATCACCGGGTCGAAGCCATTCACCTCCACCGCTGCTACAAATTCTTCCAGCATGGTCCGGCTGCCCGAGGTGATGCCCTTCAGCACCAGGTTCTTCAGCAGCAGGCCCCCCAAGTTAGGCTGTTCCCCGCGGCCCGCCAGGGCGCCGATCAGGCCAATGCGTGCATTCGGGCGGCACGCGTTGATTGACTGCCCAAGCGTGGCGATGCCGGCGGTCTCCACAACGATGTCCGCACCGCCGGCTTCGTCCAGAACGGCTTTGTCCCACTCCGGGTTGGTGCGGTAGTTGATGGTCACGTCCGCGCCCATTGCGCGCACGCGCTCGAGCTTGTCGTCGCTGGAGGAGGTGATCACTGTCCGCGCGCCGTTCATCTTCGCGATCTGTAAGGCATAGATTGACACCCCGCCGGTGCCGAGCATCAGCACCGTATCCCCCGCCTTGACCTGCCCCAGCCGCTGCACGCACGACCACACGGTTGCGCCGGCAACCGGAATCGTTGACGCCGCCTCGTCGGACAAATTATCCGGCAGCTTTACCAAACAGTGCGCGGGTAGCACGACGCGTTCCGCCAACACACCGTCGGCAGAGTTGCCAAGATCATTGCCGAAGTAGGCCGGGTCGAAGGCCCCATCGATCCACCCGGTGAAGTGTGTGGCGCTCACCCGGTCGCCGGGCGCGACATTGGTCACCCCTTCGCCCACCGAAACCACTTCGCCCGCGCAGTCGCTTAAGGGAATACGCGTCTCGGGTTTCCGCCCGCCGTAGCGGTTGCTTACGATCATCAGGTCGCGGTGGTTGAGCCCGCAGGCTTTGATCGCCACCACCGCTTGACCATGGCGCGCGATGGGGATGTCCCGCTCCACCAGGGTCAGGGAGTCGAGGCCGGTTTGGTCTCCGATTTGCCAGGCTTTCATACTTGTCCTTTCTGCCCGGGCAGCGCGAAGCGCTGACTCTAGAGAATTCTCGGGCGCGGTTAGTCGTGGGTGATGACAATCTTACCCAAGTGCGCCTGACTTTCCATATGCCGGAAAGCCGCGGCGGCGTCACTGAACGGGAACGCCTTGTCGATCACCGGCTTGGCCTTGGCGGCCACCATGGTGTCGATCAAGTCCTGCAGCATCTTCTTGCTGCCACAGGTGACCCCACACAGCTTCAGATTTTTGCCCACCAGCGGCATGGTGTTCAGCGGCCCTTCGGCTTGTCCGGCTAAGCCGCCGATCAGGCCGATGCGCCCGTTGAATGCGGCAGCCTCGAAGGATTTCTCCAGGCTGCCCGGTCCACCGGTTTCGATGATCACATCCGCGCCTTTGCCGTCCGTCACTTCAAGCACCGCTTTGGCCCAGTCGTCGGCGGACTTGTAGTTGATGCCGTGGTCGGCGCCGAGGTCTTTCGCTTTCGCAAGCTTGTCGTCGCTGGAGGATGTGATGACCACGTTCGTACCCTTGGCCTTGCCGATCTGAACACCGAAGATCGACACCCCGCCGGTGCCCAGCAGCAGCACGGTTTGCCCTGGCTGGTAAGCACCTGCGCCCATGATGCAGTTCCACGCGGTCACGCCGGCGACCGGCAGACATGCGCCATCCGCATAGGACCAGTCATCGGGAAGTTTGACCAATGCATCCGCCGGGAAAGCGCCCATCTCGGCGAGCGTGCCATCGGCACCGCCACCGAGGTCGGAGCCGAAGTACTGCGGCCCGAAAGGCCCATCCATCCACTTCGAGAAAAAGCTAATACACACCCGGTCGCCAACGGCCACGTCCGACACGCCGTCGCCCACGGCCACAACCTCACCGGCGCCGTCGCTCACCGGAATCAGTGTCTCCTCTTTGGGGCCACCGTACCAGCCGTTCAGCACCATGTAGTCGCGGTAATTCAGACTGTTGGCATGAAATTTCACCACCGCCTGTCCTGCGCCTGCTGCCGGCTCGTCGCGCTCAGCGGCGCGGAGTGAGTCGATGCCTTTTTGCGTGCCGATTTCATAAACTTTCATGGGGTCCCTCCCGAATACAGTGCGTCGATATGTGTCCTGGCTTTAACCACCGGGGGTCCGCGCAAACCACCCAGCCCGGACAAACCGTCCGCGCCTTGGTCAATGCTAGCGGTTTCAAGGTTGCGCGCGATACCCGTATGATGAACCGGCGCAGGGAAGGGGAGCTGCTATGCCGGTACGTATATACATATCCGCGTTGATCACGGTGACGCTGTGCTGTGCTTTGGTCATGGCGCGCACTGCCGGTGCGCAAGCAGTCACCTGTTCCGCGTTGCCGTTCGCTGACTTCTCGCAAATTCCCGATGCGCCCACCCAGGTCTTCGCCGCAACGCCGATCCCGGCCCAGGATAAGCTTCCTGCCTACTGCCGCGTCGAGGGCTACGTTTCACCCACCATCGGCTTTGAAATCCGCATCCCGGAGGAAACCTGGAACGGCAAGATGCTGTTCCAGGGCTGCGGCGGCTTTTGCGGCAGCACCGCGTCGATCCGGCAATGCGACGACGCACTCGCGCGCGGCTATGCCTGTGTGGCAACCGATCTCGGCCACAAGGGCACGCCGCTGGACGGCAAGTGGGCCTACAACAACCCGCGGGGCGAGATCGATTTCTACTACCGCGCCACTCACGCCAAAGCCCAAGCGGCCAAGGCGATCATCGCCACGGCAACGGGTTCAGATATTTCACGGTCCTACTTCCGCGGTTGCTCCACCGGCGGGCGTCAGGGCTTGATCTCCGCCCAGCGCTTCCCGCAAGACTTCGACGGCATCATCGCCGCAGCTCCGGCGGGCGTGAGTCCCGGCGGCGGTCTGCATCTGATTTGGAGCGCGCTGGCCAATCAGGACGAGGACGGCGATCAGATCCTGACGCCGGAGAAGGTTTCTCTGCTGCACGACGCTGTCGTCGCGGCCTGCGATGCCAATGATGGTCTCGAAGACGGCCTGATCGACGATCCCCGCACCTGTGTGTTTGATCCTGCGGACATGCAATGCCGCCGCCGACCTGGTGACGATTGCTTCACCGGCCCGGAAATCGTCGTCATCCGCAACATCTACCAGGGCGCGGTCGATTCCTCCGGCATGCCCCTATACCGCGCCGTGCCCATGCCCGGCTCCGAGCTCAACTGGGTGCCCGCCTATGTCGGCGCTGAGGGGCAGAAGCCGCTCTATTACTTCTTTGGCGGAGATTTCTTCCGTTACGTCGCCTTTGCCGAAGACCCCGGCCCGTCGTGGATGCCGGAAGACTTTGATTATGACCGTGATCCGCCGCGCATGGGCTACAACCGCCATCTCAACAACGCGGCGAGTCCGGACCTGCGTGCGTTCGTTGCGCGGGGCGGAAAACTGATTTCCTATCAAGGCTGGTCGGATCAATCCGTTCCGCCGTTGGGCGTGGTCGATTACCTCGCTGACGTGGAACGGTTCATGGACGGTCCCGATGCCGTTTCAGATTTCTTCCGCCTGTTCATGCTGCCGGGCGTTGCCCACTGTTCCGGCGGCGAGGGGCCGGACCGCGTTGATGCGCTCGCCGCTCTTGAGGCCTGGGTGGAAGAGGGGACCGCACCTGATCAATTGATCGCCTATAAGCTCAACTCCGATCCGGGGTTCGGCGCCGCTGTGCACCTGCCGCCTGCGCCCGGTGAAGTCAGCATGTCACGGCCCGTCTATCCCTATCCCGATGTCGTGCGGCACACCGGCGGTGACCCTAACGACTGGCGGAGTTTCCAACGGGTATCGCCCTAATCCGCTGCTGCCGCGGTGTTTGTAACGGCACGTTTTTGCCGATGCTTGCAACCTAACAGAGGGTTAACGCGTTACTGGGGCATGTATATCCACACCGCAAATGACTCCGTAAGTCCCTGCCTCTACGTGGGCATTTTGCTGCTTGCCGCAGCCATCGGTGCCGCCCTGCTAGCGGAGAATCCGGCGGCGTCCGCCTCGACGGTGGAGTTTCTGGCCCATTTTTCAATCTGTGCTGCAGGCACAGGTGCCGTGAGCGCCCTACTGGATCCGGTTTACCGCGCCATTCGGGCGATCCGCGCCGCGCGGTAACCCCGCCGGTTCATAGTCTCGCACTCAGATGAAAAGCCCCGAGACTGGGGCTTTTTTTATACGTTTTTTATGCCCGTTTTGCGCGCGATCACGGCAGTTTTGCCCGGTCTTTGGGCCGGTAAAAGGCGCAGAAAACCGCCAATTCTTATCGAATCGAGGCCGAGGCGTGGCGGGTCTAGTCCAGGCCGTGCCTTATTTCTGCCGCGCCAGCGGCTATGCCTTTTTTACGCAAATCGCCGCCAATTCACATAGAGATTTTACGCGCCTCTGGACGACCTTTGCTCTCGGAAAGACGGCGCGGGTCGGCCTCAGACCCAGAACGTTACCTGAGACCGATCCGCGCCAGACCGATGAACCGGAGGCTGCTATGTCTGACTTTCATACTGAACTTGAGACCTATCTTCCCGACCTGACCCGTTTCGCACGGTCTCTCACGCGTTCGGAAGATGACGCCTATGATCTCGTTCAGGACTGTGTCGAGCGGGCCCTTATCAAAAAGGACTATTACGAAGACGGCACAAACATGAAGTCCTGGCTGTTCACGATGATGCGCAACATCTTCATCAGCCATAAGCGCCGTGAAGCCGTTGCCCGCCGTTATGTCAAGCACGTTGATAACAGCGGTGACCGTGTCCAGCGGGCCTCCCAGACCCATCATGTGTTCCTCAAGGAAACTATGTCGGCGATCGACGACCTCTCCGATGCGGAACGCGATGCGGTCTACACCATGGGTGTCAAAGAAAGTTCGCACCGCGAGGCTTCGAAGGCGACCCGCCTTCCGGTCGGCACCATCAAGTCCCGTCTGTCGCGCGGGCGTGCCAACCTTCGTGTCGCGCTTGAACTTGAAGGCGCGCCGTTCGTCACCGTTTAACGGAATTCTCCCTAACCCACTGGCTCGGCGTCTCCCATCCCCCCATTGCCACCAGTGGAACCTTCTCCCCGCAGGTCTCGGCCTGCGGGGAGTTTTCTTTTTAGATTGGGTTAGCTCTGTTCGACTTGAAAGCGGTAGCCGACGCCCGGCTCGGTGATGATCAGTTTAGGTTCGGCTGCATCATCTTCCAGCTTCTGCCGCAGGTGACCGATGTACACCCGCAGGTACTGGGTTTCTTCAACGTAGGCCGGCCCCCAGACTTCCTGCAGAATCTGCTGATGGGAAATAACCTTATCCGGATGTGACGCCAGGATACGCAGCAGGTCGTATTCCTTGCGGGACAGGCGCACAGGGCTGCCGTTCACAGAGACCTGACGTTTACTCATATCGATCTCGACCGGCCCGGCGCTGATCACCGGGTCATGCCCACCGTCGCCGGAGCCTGCACCGGCCAGCCGCAGGGTTGCCCGCATGCGCGCCATCAGCTCGGCCATGCCGAACGGTTTGGTGACGTAATCGTTCGCACCCCGGTCCAGGGCATCGACCTTGTCGCTCTCGTCCGAGCGGATCGACAGGACGATGATGGGAACTTGCGACCAGCCGCGCAGCTCGCTGATCACTTCAAGGCCGTCCATGTCGGGCAGGCCGAGATCGAGCACCACGACATCGGGCATCTCGGTGGTGCACAGTTTAATCGCCGACTTACCACTATCGGCCTCCACGACCTCGTAGTCGTGAGCGGCCAGGCTGGCCTTCAGAAAGCGGCGGATTTGCGGCTCATCGTCGACGATGAGGACTTTCGCGCCACCCGCACTATCTGCCGAAGAGCGTGCCATTGTCTAAGCGACCTCGGCTTTCTCTGAGGCGACCGGGAGTTTGACGCGCATGACCGTGCCTTTGCCCGGTCCTTCGCTCAAGGCTTCGATCGAGCCGCCATGGCCCTCAAGAATGCCTTTGCAGATGGCCAAGCCAAGTCCGGTTCCGGCGATTTTGCGGTCGCGTGCCTTCACGCGGAAAAACTTGTCGAACACGGCGCCTAGGTCCTCGCTCGGAATGCCTTGCCCTTGGTCGGCGATCTCAATGACCACGGACTCGCGGTCGGCGTACGCCCGAACCGAGATTGTGCTCTCCGCCGGTGAATATTTACAAGCGTTCTCGATCAGGTTCATCAAGACGGTTTCCATCAGCACGAAATCGATGTCGACCAGCGGCAAACGCTCCGCCACGTCCATGTACACTTCATACCCTTCAAGGCGGCGATGTGCGTCATCCAAGACTGTGCCGATCAAGTCATCCACTCCTGCTAACTGCAGGCGCGGAATCAGAGCGCCTGATTCTAACCGGGTCATTTGCAACAGATTGTTGACGAACTTATTCAGACGCTCCGCTTCTTCTAGAATAGTGGTCAACAGGTCTTCTGCGACCTCGGGCGCATATTTTTTGCCGTAGGTGAGCAAGCTCGATGACGAACCGATGATCGTAGCCAAAGGTGTGCCGAAGTCATGGGAGATCGAAGACAGGAGGGCGGACCGCAGACTCTCCGTCTGCGAAATCACCCGCGTGTCTTCCAGCTCCTGTGATTGCTGCGCACGCTCTACGGCGACGGCTGACATGCGGCAAACGGAATCCAGCAGGCGGCTGGCGGCAGCGTCTTCCGCCACCTGTGCCCGCGGCGTGCGGAATCCCAGAACGCCGACAACACCATTGGCGGTCTCCAGCGGCCGAAACTGAACCTCAAGGGTGGAAAATTTATCGGTTCCCCGGCCACAGGGGGTGTTGTGGGAATACGCCCACCGTGCAGCCTCGATGTCATCCTGACTCAGGCCCGGATTGTTCGGTGAAACCGGCTGCAACGCGGCGGGGTCGCCATCGGCTGATTTCTTGTGGGGCGCGAACAAGATCGCTTCGGCGTCGAACAGGCTGGCGCTTTGCCGCGTCACAGCGCGGTACGTTTCCGGCGGCGTGTCCGATGTTGCGACGTCCCGGGTCAACTGAAACAGCGCGCGCGCTTCACTTTCCCGGCGCTGCGCCGCTTCCGCCTGATCGCGCAGCCGGCCCGCCAGATTGCTGGTGATCCCAGAGACCAGCACGAACAAGATTACCAGAAGCACATTATCCGGCGACGACACCGAAGACGAAAACGTGGGCGCGATAAAGAAGAAGTCAAAAATCGCAACACTGATGACTGACGCGAACAAGGCTGCTGCGAAGCCGTAGGCGGTGGCGCTGAAAATCACTGCCGTTAAAAAAACGATCGATAAACTCTCAGCGGGAAGAAAGGCTTTGAGCCATTGCACGGCGAGGGCGGCAATGCACACCGCGAACAAGCTCAACGCATAGTCATGATACCAGGGCCGCTGCTGGTCCAGCCGCCACGTGAGGGATGGGCGGGTCTCAGCGAGTGGCGCGACGTCCTCACCCACCGCGATGTTCCGTGCTCTTGCTTCCCGTTCGACCTCCGCGACGAGTTTGGTGCCAATACCCGCGTCCCACGGCCAAAACCTGGGCATGCTGAAAAAGACGTGTGATGGTAGAGCCGCGTCCCAATCGGAAATAATCCGGGCGGCAGACTCACGGGGAGGAACCGGAACGATGCGCGCTCCTAGCCGCTTGGCCAGACGTTCGATCTGATCGGCTTGCGGTGCAGCCAGTGTTCTCAGCCAGGGTTTGGTTGGCCCGACGATATAGACCGTCAAAGGTTCCGCTGCTTCTTTCGCCATCCACTGCACCTCGCGCAGCACGGCCGCATCGGCGGTGCTGGCGCCGATGACCGCTGCAAATCCGCTCCGGTCAACCGGTGGCGCGGCAGTTTCTGTATCAACGGTGTCGGCGTGGCTCACTGCGGCGTCTCTGGTTCTGAGCTGGATCTGCGGGTTGGCAGGTGACAAGTATCGTATGTCAGGGTGGTTGAATCCTCAAAAAAAGGCCGCGCCGTGTATTGAACGGCGCGGCAAGTGACACGGGTTGGGAGTCGCCGGCCACGAGGGCCGGAGGGCTGGTATGACCCAGCTACGCTAACAACGCGCACAGGTTGCGACGCGTTGCAGTTATCCCCGAAGAATCACAGAAAAGAGGGATTTGGTCAGGAATCCTGCGGCAAACAGAGCTGCTGCCGCGGCCACAATTGAGGGGCCCGCCGGGGTGTCCCAGCTGAATGAGCCATACAGCCCAGCGGCAACCGCAAGGGCTCCGGTGAGGATTGCGCCGACTGCCATGTGCTCCGGCGTGGCTGAAAATTGGCGCGCCGTCGCTGGTGGAATGATCAACAGTGCTGTGATCAAAAGTATGCCGATAACTTTCATCGCAAGCGCGACGGTAAGGGCAATAAGGATGACAAAGGCGAACTGAATCGGGCGCGCGGCGATGCCTTCCGCCAGAGCCGTCTCCTCGTTCACGGTGAGGGCGACCAGCGAACGCCACAGCACAAAAATGATCGCGGTGATTAGGGCCGCGCCCGACCAAATCCAAAGAATGTCGGCTGAGGTCACTGCGAGGATATCGCCAAACAGGTAGGCCATGAGGTCAACCCGAACCCCGTCCATGAACGTCACGGCAATCAGTCCGCAGGCCAACGCGCTGTGAGACAGCAAGCCCAATAGCGTATCGCTCGACCATGTCCGGCGGCCTTGCAGCCAGACCAATGCCAAAGCGATCATGATACCCGTCACGATGGTTCCCGCTGTGGGCGATATGCCAATAAGAAAGCCGAGGGCGACGCCGAGCAACGCCGAATGGGCCAAGGTGTCGCCGAAATACGCCATGCGCCGCCAGACGACGAAACATCCCAGCGGACCAGTCGCTACCGCAACGCCGAAACCGGCGATGACGGCACGGGTGAGAAAATCGTCAAGCATCTGCGAGACCGTCAGTGCGCATGGTCGTGATCATGCCCATGCCCATGCCCATCCCCAGGCGCGTGATCGTGTCCCTGCACGATTTCACCGCCGGGGCCGTGATCATGGTCGTGATCGTGGGTGTAGACGGCCAGCATGTCCGCGGCACTCTGGCCGAACAAGCGCAGAAATTCCGGATGGCGGCTGACCTCGGCCGGCCGGCCCGAGCAGCAGATGTGATTGTTCAGGCAATACACCCGGTTCGTCGCCGACATCACCACGTTGAGGTCGTGGGACACCATGAGCACCGCGCAATTGAAGGTATCGCGTGTTTCTTGGATCAAACGATAGAGTTCGACCGCACCGGAGATATCGACGTTCTGTGTCGGTTCGTCGAGCACTAGAAGATCGGGGTCGCGCAGCAACGCTCGGGCCAACTGCAGCCGCTGCAATTCTCCACCGGACAACACGTGCACGCTCTTACCCAAGTCCGCGTCAAGCTGCACGTGGCCCAGCATGTCACGCAAAGCGCCGTCATCTGCCCGCCGCGTCAGGGTCAGGAACCGGCGAACGGTGAGGGGCAGGGTTGGATCAATGCTGAGGCGTTGAGCCTGGTAGCCGACGGTCATGTTTTCGGCCCGCTTGATCGAGCCGGCGGTGATGGGCTCCAGGCCGAGAAGGGCGCGCACCAAAGTCGACTTACCCGCGCCGTTCGGTCCGATTAGGGTGACGATTTCGCCGCGTCCGATCCGCACGTCGATGCCATTGAGAATGGTCTGGCCGTTACGCGTGACACTCAGCCCGGAGGCGGCCAATAACTGTTCAGCTTCGGTCATCGGTCAGTTCGAAGCCGGTTGGCAGTGGGGGCAGACGCCGGAGATTTCGACAACCCGTTGACGAACATCAAAGCCTTCCGATTTCGCCGCCTGATCAACCGCTTTGGTGATGGGTGTGCCTTCGATCTCGGCAGCGGTGCCGCAGCGTTCACAAATCAAGAACTGGGCGTCGTGATCTTCGGAGGGCGTGGCGCAGCCGATAAACGCATTCAAACTGTTGAGCTTGTGCACCAGCCCGGCGTCAATAAGAAAGTCGAGCGCGCGGTAGACCGCCATGGGCGCAGGCCGGTCATCTTCTTCGGCGAGCACATCCAGAATATCATAGGCGCCCATTGCCCCATGCCGCTGCCACAGAATTTCCAGCACCCTGCGGCGCATGGCGGTAAAACGCAGACCTTGGGCGCGGCTCTTTTCCTCCGCTACGGCGAGGGCGGACTTCACGCACCGGCTGTGGTCATGCCCCGGCCGCGGAAAACCGCCGTGAGAGTCACTCATTTCCTCAGATTTCATCGGCTTCGACCAATGCACTTGAAGACCTCTGGAAACGTTATGATATAACAAATCAGTGAACAAGAGAGGCGATGAGGACTGCGATGATCCAATCCCAGCGCGTTGCAACGATAGCCTGTGCGGCGGTTTTGTGCTGGCAGACCACGACCGTCATGGCTGCACCAAGTGTGGTCACGACAGTGCGGCCTCTGCATTCACTTGCCGCTGCCGTGATGGACGGCGCAGGTGAGCCCGTGCTCCTGCTCGATGGCGCGGAAAGCCCGCACTCCTACGCTTTAACGCCGTCCGATGCGACCGCCCTTTCGCAAGCGGATGTGGTGCTGTGGATTGGCGAGCCATTGGAGACATTCCTTGAACGCCCGTTGGCCGCACTCTCTAACGACGCCCGGATCATCACCCTCGCAGAACGTCCGGAAGTCCGCTTCCGGGAAAATCGCGACGGTGGCGTGTGGGATACCGCTGGCGGGGACCATGATCACGACCATGGTCATAGCCACAGCCATGACGATCATGATCACGCTGATCATGATGATGGGGGACACGATCACGCAGGCCATGATCATGGCGAGGACGACGGCCACATCTGGCTCGATCCGCGCAACGCGGCGGCGATCGTCTCTATCGTTCGGGATACCTTGTCGGACATCGATCCAGACAACGCAGCCCTTTACGGCGCAAACGCCGAGGCCGCGCTGACACGTCTCGAGAGTCTTGAAGCGGAGATCAAAGCGCAACTTGCCGACGTCACTGAACAACCGTTCCTCACAGCGCATGACTCGCTGCAATATTTTGACCGCTTCTTCGGGCTCAACGCGGCGGGTGCCATTGCCGTTACGCCGGACCAAGCGCCGAGCGCCCAGCGTCTGGCTCAAATCGAGCAGCGGGTGCGAGAACTGGGCGCGGTGTGCCTGTTGTCCGAGCCTGGCTTCCAGCCGTCGGTAATGTCCGTCGTCAAAGACGCCGCGCAAACACGGGTGGGGCAGGTCGACCCGCTCGGACTCCTCATTGAACCCGGCGCGGACCTCTATTTCGGCCTGATGACGAATTTGGCCAATGATCTTTCGGTTTGTCTTGGAAGCGGCGAGTCCTAGGACTCAGGTTTGGTTCTGACCGCCGCGCGACACGTCGCCCGTCCGCTCGTTGTCCAGCTTAAATCGATGTCCAAATAGAGGAATGGACAAAGCGTGATCCGGCCCTTCGCCGACAGCGCGGTACCGTAGATCGAACTCGTCCGCATCGACATTTTCCGGTAGACGGCAAAGCGCGTCGAAATCCTTGCGTGTCCTTGGCCGTCCTAACCACTGTTCACCGTTGGGCTTTAAGTCCTCAGAGAGGTCGCAGAGCTTGAAAGCGAAGTCGTGCGTGACTCTTAATGCATGTTCAAAGGCCAGCTTATCCAAGCCCGCGCGATCGATAGGGGCAGGAATGTCGAAACTCTTTGTATGAACAATGTCTCCGCTATCGATGTCTTCAGTGAGGCGGTGGATTGTCGTGCCAAAGGTGGCCGCGCGATCATAGATCGCAAACACCGAGGGAAAGAGCCCGGGGTAAGCGGGCGGACCCGGGTGAACATTGTAGGCGCCGGCCTCACAGGCCTCGATGACATCGGGTGGCACGATCACGCCGGTACAGAACGCCAAAAGCCGGCGGGGTGCTTCGGTCTCCGCCATCGCGCGTTCCAAGCCGGCCCGTTTTGCCACATGGACCAAGTCTGGCTGGCCGGACTCCTCTTCAATTCCCAACGCGTCGGCCACAGCCGCGGCGAACATTTGGTCGGTCAGCAGGATAAGGGTGCCGTGGGTCATGTCTGGTTATACCCCTGGAATCCTTAAGAAATCGGGCAAATCCCTTGAAATTTCGGCGTTAGCTGACTAAAGACTGTATTGAATTCAGACTATTTTAGTACGTCTTTTGAGGCTCAAAATACGTGTTTAAAGTCAATAGGTTAACGGATTACGCGACGGTGGTGCTGATCGACATGGCGTCGAGCGGCGCGGTGCGGCCGACTCATACCATTTCAGAAAACACCGGCATTCCGCTGCCGACCGTCGCCAAGCTGATGAAAAATTTGGTGCGCGCCGGGCTGGTGCGGTCCCACCGTGGCGTCAATGGCGGCTATAGCCTGAATCAGGCTCCTGACACGGTGACCGTCGCCGACGTGATCGAGGCTATCGAGGGCCCCATCGCCATTACGGCGTGCGTCGAAACGTCTGAGGAACACTGCACCTACGAAACCTTGTGTCCGGTCCAGGGCAAGTGGAACCGTGTGAACGATGCCGTCACCGATGCGCTCCGCGAGGTGACGCTCGGTGAGATGGTGGCCGACGTCAAAACTTTCGGGCAGGCGCCGCGTCTTTCAGACTCCGAGGGCACGTCGGTGTCGCCGCAAGGGTAAACATAGTCATGGCAGCAACACAGCAAACCGTCGACGCAGTCCGCGCCGTTGAAAAATACAAGTACGGCTGGGAAACGGACATCGAGTCTGACCGCGCCCCAAAAGGCCTGAGCGAGGATATCGTCCGCTTTATCTCGGCCAAGAAAGAAGAGCCCGAGTGGATGCTCGAGTGGCGCTTGAAAGCCTACCGCTACTGGCTCGATCTGGAGGTCAAGGAACCGACCTGGGCGAAGCTCAACTATCCTCCGATCGACTATCAAGACGCTTACTACTACGCCGCGCCGAAACTGGAAGACGCGCCGAAGAGTTTGGACGAGGTCGACCCCAAGCTTCGTGAGACCTACGACAAGCTCGGCATTCCCTTGCGTGAGCAGGAGATGCTCGCCGGTGTTGCGGTTGACGCTGTGTTCGACAGCGTATCTGTCGCTACGACCTACAAGAAAAAGCTCAACGACCTGGGCGTGATTTTTTGCTCCATTTCGGAGGCCATCAAAGACCATCCGGATTTGATCAAGAAGTATCTGGGCTCGGTCGTTCCCTACAGCGATAACTCCTTCGCCACCCTCAACAGTGCGGTGTTCACCGATGGCTCGTTCGTCTACGTGCCCAAAGGGCTACGCTGTCCGATGGAGCTGTCCACTTATTTCCGCATTAACGAGAAGAACACCGGACAGTTCGAACGCACCTTGATCATCGCTGACGAGGGGTCTTACGTCAGTTATCTTGAGGGCTGCACCGCGCCACAACGCGACGAAAATCAGCTCCATGCGGCGGTGGTTGAGCTGATCGCGCTTGACGACGCCGAGATCAAATACTCGACCGTGCAGAACTGGTATCCCGGCGATGAGGACGGCAAGGGTGGCATCTACAATTTTGTCACCAAGCGCGCCGCCTGCCGCGGTAAGAATTCAAAGGTGATGTGGACCCAGGTGGAAACCGGATCCGCCATCACCTGGAAGTATCCCAGTTGCATTCTGCAGGGTGATAACTCGGTCGGCGAGTTTTATTCCGTGGCCATCACCAACAACATGCAGCAGGCCGATACCGGCACGAAGATGATTCATATCGGCAAGAACACCAAGTCGAAGATCATCGCCAAAGGTATCTCGGCGGGTCGTTCCAACAGCACCTACCGGGGCCTCGTACGGGTTCAGCCCAAAGCAGACGGCGCGCGCAACTTTACCCAGTGCGACAGCCTCTTGATCGGTGATCAATGCGGCGCCCACACGGTGCCCTATATCGAAAGCCGCAACCCGACGGCACAGACCGAACACGAAGCGACCACCTCGAAGATCAGCGATGAACAGATGTTCTATTGCCAGCAGCGCGGCATGAACCCGGAAGAAGCGGTCTCGCTGATCGTCAATGGTTTCTGCAAGGAGGTCCTGCAAACCCTGCCGATGGAATTCGCGGTAGAAGCGCAAAAGCTGGTGGGTATCAGTCTGGAAGGAAGCGTCGGCTAAGGCCGCCCTTGAAGTGAGAACACGTTATGTCACTCGTTGAAATTAAGAACCTGCATGTCTCGGTAGACGGTAAGGAAATCCTCAAAGGCATCGACCTCACCATTGATGGCGGTGAAGTGCACGCCATCATGGGGCCCAACGGTACGGGCAAAAGCACCCTGTCCTACGTGCTTTCGGGCCGCGAAGGCTATGAGGTCACCGACGGGACTGTCACGCTGGACGGCGAAGACCTATTTGCCATGGAGCCCGACGAACGGGCCCGCGCTGGTGTATTTTTGGCCTTTCAATACCCGATGGAAATACCCGGGGTCGCGACCTCAACCTTTCTCAAGACAGCGCTGAACGCCAAGCGGCGCGCACAAGGGCTCGACGAAATCGATGCCATGGAGTTTCTCAAGCTGGTCAAAAGCAAGACCAAGGAACTGCAGATGGCCGATGACATGATTAAGCGGCCGCTGAATGTTGGCTTCTCCGGCGGCGAAAAGAAACGCGCCGAAGTGCTGCAAATGAGTTTGCTCGAACCCAAATTCGCCATACTGGATGAGACCGACTCCGGCTTGGATATCGATGCGCTCAAGATCGTCTCCGATGGCGTTAATGCGCTACGCGATCCCGGTCGCGCCTTCCTGGTGATTACTCACTATCAGCGTTTGCTGAAGTACATCGTGCCTGATCATGTGCATGTGCTGTTCGGTGGCCGCATCGTTGAGAGCGGCGACAAGACCCTTGCCGAAACCCTCGAAGCCGAGGGCTATGGCCGCTACGAAGATAGCGCAGCGGCGTAACAGGTAAGACGATGGCGACGGTCACACAGGAAAAACCCACGGCGTTCGGCGAGACCTACGCCAACGCGGCTGGCGCGTTACCCGGCGCGAACGAGGCGTGGATCGATGGTCTGCGCCAGGCCGCGCGGGCGCGCCTCGGCAGTGAGGGTATTCCAACGCCAAAGGTTGAGGCCTGGAAATTCACGCCGCTGAATGCCATCCGCAATACGGCGTTTATCCCGGCTGAAAAAGCCGATGATGTGGATGTGACCTCGGTTCCGGTCACCGCGGCGCTTCTCGATGACGCGATCAAGCTGGTTCTGGTCAACGGCGTGTTCCGGCCCGACCTGTCGGATGATCTGACATCATTGCCGGACGGCGTGTCCATAGATCTGCTCAACGATTTGTTTGCGCAAAATCCAGCAGCCCTCAAGGATGACCTTGGGGGCCTTGCCGCACCGGCAGACTCGTTTACGTCGGCACTGAACACCGCGTTCATGGAACATGGGCTGGTCGTGCGCTTTACCCGCACCGATGCTCCAGCGCCACGCATTCATATCGTGTCGATCGGTGCATCGGGTGCGCAGCCCGTGGCTTTTCATCCAAGGTTGCTCATCTCAGCCGATGCGCAGGCCGCAGGCGTGATCGTCGAGTCCCACATCGGCTTGCCGGGTCAAAGCTACCTGAGCAACGCGCTCAGTGAAGTCTACGTTGGCCAGTCTGCTCGGCTCCAGCACTACACGGTGGTGAGCGAGGATACCGACGCCTTTCATCTTGGCCGAACGGCCGTTCAAGGCGCACGCGATGCAGACTATTCGTCTTTCGTGTTGTCCCTCGGCGGAAATTTGGTCCGCCGCGATATTCAAGCGGGCTTAACGGAAGAGGGGGCGCATGTCCGGGTCGATGGCGCTTATGCGCTGTCTGGTACTCAGCACAGCGACATCACTTCAGAGATCAAGCATCTGGTGCCCAACACGCGCTCGAACCAGGTCGTGAAGGGCGTGCTGGGTGGTGAGTCCCGCGGCGTGTTCCAGGGGCGCATCTATGTCGAGCGTGACGCTCAGGGCACGGATGGCCGGCAACTCCACAAAGCGCTGTTGCTCGACCGCGGCCCCGAAGTGGACAGTAAACCCGAGCTGGAAATCTACGCCGACGACGTGCAATGCGCCCACGGTGCCGCCACCGGCGAGATGGACACTGATCATCTGTTCTATCTGATGAGCCGCGGCATCGACGAAAAAACCGCACGGGCCATGCTGGTAGAGGGTTTCCTCGACGACGTGATTTTCGAAATCGCCGATGATGGCGTGAAAGCTCTGATCCATGACCTTGTTAAGGGTTGGCTGGTCCGGCAGAGCGAGCTGACGGCGGGAGGCGTGTCATGACCGTGACTGCACTCGCAGCTGATGCCAAAGCGCCACGGCCCTTCGACATCGACAGCGTTCGCGCGGACTTTCCGATCCTCAGCCGGGAGATTCATGGCAAGCCGCTGGTCTATCTCGATAGCGCCGCGTCAGCGCAAAAACCGCAAGCGGTGATCGACGTTCTGCGCTACCAGTATGAACATGAATACGCCAACGTTCATCGTGGTGCCTACTGGCTCAGCGAAACCCTGACGGGCAAATATGAAGCGGCGCGCGAGACCGTGCGCGCCTTCCTCAACGCCCGCAGTGACCGCGAGATTGTCTTTACCAAAGGCGCGACGGAAGCGATCAATCTGGTCGCCGCCACGTTCGGGCAATCCTTAGGTGAGGGTGATGAAATTGTCATCACTGGCCTGGAGCACCACTCCAACATCGTGCCCTGGCAATTGCTGCGGGATCAAACCGGTGCGGTACTCAAGGTTGTGCCCGTAGCGCCTGACGGCGACGTGCCGCTGCACGACATTGAAGCGGCCATCACAGACAAGACCAAGCTGGTTGCCGTCGCCCACGTGTCCAATGTGCTTGGCACCATTCTGCCGGTGAAAGACATCGCGAAGGCCGCGCATGCCGTCGGTGCGAAGGTATTGCTCGATGGCTGTCAGGCCGTCGTCCATCAAACTGTCGACGTGCAGGACCTCGATTGCGATTTCTACGCCTTTTCCGCGCATAAGCTCTATGGGCCCAATGGCATCGGCGTGCTGTACGGCAAGGAAGACCTGCTTGACGCCATGCCGCCGTACCAAGGCGGCGGCGACATGATCAGCACGGTCACCTTTGAGCGCAGCGAATGGGCTGAATTGCCCGCCAAGTTCGAGGCCGGTACGCCGCCGATCGTTCCCGCTGTCGGGTTGGGCGCGGCGATTGACTATCTCACGTCCTTCGACTCTGAAGCCCGCATGGCCCATGAACACGCTGTCTTAAGGCATGGCATGCAGCGCCTCGGGGATATCGATGGGCTCACCCTCGTCGGCACGTGTGCCAACAAAACGTCAGCGATTTCCTTCGTGCTGGAGGGGGCGCATCCTCATGATCTGGCGACCATTCTGGACCGCTCCGGTATTTGCGTGCGGGCCGGACATCACTGCGCTCAGCCACTGATGGATGCCTATGGCCTCACCGCCACGGTGCGCGCATCGGTTGGCATGTACACGACGTCCCAGGAGTTCGACGTTCTCGCAGCGGCACTTGAGAAAGCCAAGGAGCTGTTGCTGTGATGGCGCAAGAGCAGGAACGGGGGCCAGATCAAGGTGCCGATCTGTTGTCACTGTATCAGGAGATCATCCTCGACCACGGCAAGTCGCCGCGTAACGCGGGTGCGGTCGAGCACCATACCTGTAAGAGTGACGGCAAAAACCCCATGTGCGGCGACAAGGTCTGCGTCACCGCAGCCGTAGACGACAGCGGAGCGATCACGGATATTCGTTTCGATGGCAAAGGCTGCGCCATCTCGATTGCCTCGGCCTCAATGATGACGGAAGCCGTTAAGGGTCTCACCGCGGAAGACGCTGCCAAGGTGTTTGCCGGTGTCCGCACACTCTGCACCGAGGAAGTCGAGCCCGATCAAGTCCGGGCCGAGCTTGGTCCGGAGTTGGGTGGCCGCATTGACCGCCTTGTCGCCCTCAGCGGGGTCCGGCAGTTTCCCGTGCGCGTGAAATGCGCCACGCTGCCCTGGCACACGCTCATGGCGTGCCTGGAGGGCAGGGATAGCGCAACCAGCGAGCGGTCTAGCGCCGCGCAGAAAAGCGCTTAAATAAGATGTGTGATGGGAGTTAGCTGAGATGATGCCACCCTATGCGATGCCGGCGATGGACGTCGATCCGCCTGAAGAGGGCGAGGTCATCGAACGTGGAGCGCCGCTGCCCGAGGATGAGGACTACATCGCTACTGACACCGCAGTCGTGGAAGCTTTGCGCAGTGTTTTCGATCCCGAAATTCCGGTCAACATTTATGACCTCGGTCTGATTTATGACATGGCGATCCAGGAGCGTGGAGATGTTGATATCACAATGACTCTTACGGCACCGGCCTGTCCTGTTGCCGGCACGTTGCCCGGTGAGGTTGGTGATGCGGTGGCCAACGTGAAAGGGACCGGAACAGTACGTGTCACCATCACCTGGGATCCGCCATGGACGCCTGAAAATATGAGCGAAGTCGCCCGCGTCGCCTTGGATATGTTTTAAAGATCACTCGAACCTCAGAGATCAGCCATGACCGCTTTGGATAGACCCGCCCCAATTTCCGTCACCGCCGCCGCTGCCGCGCGCGCCAAAAGCCTAATTGAGCAGGCGGACCGCCCCGTGCTTGGTATTCGTGTCGGCATCGACACCAAGGGGTGTTCCGGCTTTGCGTACAAGGTCGAGTACGCGGATGAGCAGGGTAAATTCGAGGATGTTGTTGAGAAAGACGGCGTAAAGTTTTTCGTCGACCCGATGGCGGTGATGTACCTGCTGGGATCGGAGCTCGACTATCACGAGAGCAAGATGGAAAGCAGTTTCGTTTTTAACAATCCAAATGAGACTGGCCGCTGTGGCTGTGGCGAGAGTTTCTCCGTCGATCAAGCCAAGACGTCATAACGTCTGCTCAGGAACTGCTCTCCATGCATTTCTCGACCTCGGCCAGCAGCTTCACCGGGTGAACCGGCTTTTGCAGGACGGTGATCCGGCCTCCCAAGAAATCGAAATTGTCGCCCATTAAGTCCGCGACCAGGTCCGGCTGACCGGTCACAAGAATGGTTGGCACCGGCGGCGTTCTGGCCAGCAAAACCTCACGCAATTCTAACCCGCCCATGGATGGCATCATGATGTCGACAATCGCGGCATCAACATCGTCCTGTTCGAGCTTGTTTAACGCGTCCTGACCGTCCTCTGCCTCGACGACGGTGTAGCCGCGCTGGCTCAGCACATGACAAAACGACTCACGCACCAGATCGTTGTCTTCGACGACAAGAACCGTTCCGAGCATTTAGATGGAAATCCTCAAGCCCCTGACCCCTTGCCATTATAACCGTCTCGACGCGGCAATACATCTTTTACGGGATTTCGTTCCAAAGACCTTGTAATCCCCTGGCAACCGGTTCACGTATAGACGCTATGGAAACCACGCTCATCATTCTTCTGGCGGTCTCTCTCGTTGTTGTCCTTGCCGTTCTGATTACCGGCTTGTTTGCTTTTGTCAAAGGCGGAGAGTTTCACGCTAAACACGGCAACAAGCTCATGCAGTGGCGGGTGACGGCGCAGGCGATTGCCGTCGTACTGGTATTATTGCTCGTGATGCTGCGCGCTGCCGGCGACTAAGGCCCTATGCTTAGGATGCACTCAACATCCTGACGGCGGTTAAAACCAGAAACCCTGCGAATAACAACCGTAAAGTCCGCGGTGACAGGGCATGGGCAAGCTTACTGCCCAGCGGGGCAGTGAGCACTGTCGTCGCAACGATAGCTGCAAATCCGAGAACATTGACGTAGCCAATCGAGCCGGCTGGGCGGCCGGGCACGTCCCATCCGCCGGCGGCATAGCCGAGGGCGGCGGGAACGGCGATGATCAGACCAAACCCCGCTGACGTGGCCACCGCGCGGTGGATCGGTTCGCCGACGGCGTTGAGGAATGGCACGGACAGCGTTCCGCCACCAATTCCCATCATCGCGGAAAACGCACCGATGCCGCCTGCCACACCGGACCCTCGTACGTCGCGATACCATGCCGCGCTCGGTGCGCCGGCGTCGGTCCGGTGCCGTAGCGCCAAATCGAGGGCGACAACGATTGCAACTCCGGCAAAGACCAGGGTTAAAGTTCGTCCGTCAAATTGTGTGTTCGCCAGCCAGGTGCCTGCCAAGACACCGACAATCAGTCCGGGCAGCCAGGCGCGGAACAAGTTCCAGTTCACCGCATTCTTGCGCATGTGGGCGCGAACTGAGGAAATGGAGGTCGGGATGATCGTCGCCAACGATGTACCCACAGCCACGTGCATGCGCACCTCAAACGGGACATTCAGCGTGCCCAGGACGGTAAAGAGAACCGGCACAATGACGATGCCGCCGCCGACGCCCAGGAGTCCGGCCAGCAGTCCAGCTACGACACCGGTGGCCAGCAAGGCGAGAAAGAGGGGAAGGAGGCCGGCAGCCGTGTCAAACACGTGATGCGCCCGGCACGTTATGTAAACGTCGGGCGCTCTGGCCGGTAGGTCACCTTATTGGCGCGCTCGAAGCCTATGATTTGCTGCATCAGGTCGCGCTTCCGGTTGCGCGCAGCGGCGACCTGCGCCGGCGTGATGTCCGTTTCCGATATCTTGTCCTGTTCGACCAACGTCTGCACGCGCTGCATAAACGTGCCCATGGTCAGCGCTTCCATAATGTCTGCGGCAAGATCGAGGAAGTAACTGATCCGCACCGGTTTGCGTGGATTAGGGTGGTAGACCGAAACCGCGAAGGACCCCGTAGACCCGCCTTTACGCTCAAGAATGGCAGCACGGTGATAGGCGGCAAACTGGGTGAACACAAAAGCGGTCTGGCTGTCATGCTCCACGGCTAAGTCTTCCAGCGCACCGACAATATTGCTGGCCGCTTCCGACACGATTTGGTCGGAAACGTCCCCTCCGGCTGCGAGACCTTCGATTTCTTCGATGATGTCGAAGGAGTCGTCACCCGTCGAAAACACGGTCTCGCCGTCAACGTGAATTGATACCCAGGTTTCCGGGATATAGTTCGCTTCGTATTGCGACAAGCGCCGCACCCAACGGCTATCCCAGTCGATTTCCTTAGCATCCGCAATCATATTCGGATCGCGGCGGAACTGGTCGATCACAAGTCCCGCAATTCGCAATGTCGTCGGCATGTTCTGGCCGCGCACAACGCATTGGTGCGTATGATCGCCGAGTTTTAAAGGAATGGTCAGCCGGTTGGCCCGGACTTCCATAAGCGTTTCAACGCCATCGGCCTCGCCTGACTCGTCAAACCGGTGAACGGTCGATTTCTCCCGGTACAGAGTGAGGTTGCCAATTTGCGACATGATGCGACTAAATGAAGAAATGCCCAGTAGAAACTGGCCCGGACAATACCACGGCCAGATTGGGGACGAATGTAGAGTGATCGGGGCGAAACGACAAGGTCCCGCCGTTAAAAAAAGACTGGGAAACAGCTGCTACTCGATTGATTTGTCTTAATTTATTTGAGACTGCCGGCTGCGGCAATTGTCCGGACTCATTCCGCGCTGAGGCGTTGATACATCAGCTCGCGGCGCGCTGAGATTGCGTATGCACTCAACTCTTGAAGGAACTGCCGAAGGTCCGCTTTCAGCCTGCCGAAGGCAGGGCGGCGCCGGAGTGAGGTTTCGTCCACATACAGGGCTCTGTTGAGCTCGATTTGCAACGCGTGGACTCCGTTTTTGGGGTCGCCATAGTTCTGGGTGGTGAAGCCACCAGCGTAGGGATTATTGCGCACGACCGAATATCCCAGCGCGCCGAACACGCGTTCACTTTCTTCTGTCACGTAGGAGGCGCAGGACAACCCGTTGCGGTCGCCGAGAACAACGTCAATGCCCGACCCCGATGTGAGCTCGCTCGGCGGTAAGCCGGCGGAGGGCATGGAATGGCAGTCCAGTAGCACGCAGTACCCGAAGAGATCACAGGTCTCCTGAACTAGTTGTTGTAGCGCTTGATGATAGGGTTTGTAGATGTGATCGATACGGCGCTCCGCCTCGCTCCACATCAGCTTGCGGGCATAGATTTCTTTCTGATTGCCGACGATCCTTGCAATCGTGCCTAGGCCGGCGGCCACCCGCGGTGATGTGGTGTTGACGAAATCCGGTAACGCATCAGCAAACATGGCCGGGTCGAGTTCATACGGTTCGCGATTGAGGTCCAGATAGGCGCGCGGGAAGATTGCTCTGATCATCGGCGCGCCGAGGTCGGGTGCTGCGGCAAACAGCTCATCGACATAGCAGTCTTCTGACCGCCGTAGAGCGTTGCGGCTGAGGGCGCTGGCCTCGACCAAATCGGCCGGATATTCGCTGCCCGCATGAGGTGACGCGACGACAATCGGACTGGTCTGTGTGGCGGGGCGGGCGACGTCAATTGCAGGCGCCAACGGAACGATCTCGGCCATGCTCTCCAACCCACCTAACCCAGTCTTTCTTTAAAGGACGCGTGGAGACCCGTGGCCCACAACCGTATCCTTGACGGACCGCTAGCATACCCCAATCGGGGCGCAGCGAAACACTTGCAATCGATGTCTTGTCCACCTAAAAGAACCCCTCGCTGCAGGGCCGCTTGTTCGGCAGGCGGTAATGTCCCGAGGGTATGGACGCGTAGCTCAGCGGGAGAGCACCTCGTTGACATCGAGGGGGTCACTGGTTCAATCCCAGTCGCGTCCACCATCTCCCTAGAAATAGTGTACATATAGGTCTCTCCCGATCCGCAAGGGGCGGGGACTGCTCGAAGTATGAATGAGCGAAGCGGGGTGGCATGACAATAAACCGGCAATGGCGGCTCAAGCGTCATCCCGATCCGGAAGAGACTGTTGGCGCGGATCATTTCAGCTTCGACGAACAGCCGATGCCCAGCCTCGCCGACGGCCAGTTTCTCTTGCGCACGGTTGCGCTGGGTACGTCACCGGCCCAACGCTCTTACATCTCCAAAGGCCTCAGCATGCACGACAAGATCGCCATTGGCGATGTCATGCGTGGGCGTGGCGTGGGCGTGGTTGAGGCATCTCGTCACGACAGTTATGCCGAGGGTGACATCGTCGTCGCGTCGACGGGGTGGCAGGACTATTCCGTCCAGTCGCCGGGCCATCAGAATCCCAACGTACTCAGTCTTGAAAAGCTTACGAACCCTGTTTTGCCGTTGACCACGGCGCTTGGTGCTCTTGGCAGTGCGGGCGCCACAGCATATTTCGGACTGCTTGATGTCGGGCAGGTGAAGGCCGGAGACACGGTGGTTGTGTCCGCGGCGGCCGGCGGGATCGGATCCGTGGTGGGGCAACTCGCGCGGATCGCTGGGTGCCGGGTGATTGGCATCGCGGGAGGGCCCGACAAGTGCCGGTGGATCGAAGACGCCGCCGGATATCATGCCGCCATCGACTATAAAAACGAAGACGTTGGCGCGCGGCTGGACGAACTCTGCCCCGCCGGAGTCGATGTCTTCTTCGACAATGTCGGTGGTGACATTCTGGATACGGTGCTCGCGCGCATCGCATTGAATGCCCGCGTTGTCATCTGTGGGTTTATCGCCACCGACTACCGCGACGACCTCAACCTAGGCCCGCGCAACTACAAGAACCTGGTGCGCAAACGCGCCCGCATGGAGGGCTTTTTTGTGTTTGACTATCGCACCCGGTTTGCCGAGGCGCACGCTCGCCTGCGGGACTGGTATGACCAAGGCGTGCTGGTGGATACGTCCGATGTAGACGATGGTTTGGAGCACATGCCCGAAACATTGGGCAGTCTGTTTAGGGGTACCAACCGGGGCATCAAACTGTGCCGGGTGTCGCCGGATCCTGACTAAAAGATCATCTGCTGCCGGTTGCGCTCAATAGTTGCTCCGGATATCGGTCAGCGACTGCACCAGGGTTTCTGGACTTTGAGTCAGGATTTGCGTGCGGCCCAATGGCTTGAAGTGTTCGAAAATTTGATTGGCTGATGGGCTTGATGCAAAGACCAAGCCGTCAAACGATGTCGTTTCGCTGTCGACGTCGCAGGCAACTTCGATGCGGTAGCCGTGCGAGCTCAACTCCGAGATCACGCTCTCATGCAAGTCTTGTGAATGGGTGGAGATAAATACGTAGTCTGCTCGGTGTTCCGACAAAGTATTATGAGCTCCTTGGATCATCTCCAGTTCATACCCTTGGATGTCGGCGTGAAGGATGTCTAAGTGATCAAGACCTCTAATCGACAAAAGGGTGTCCACTTGGATAGCGTCTTTGCCGATAAATCCGTTGAGGGTCTCAGCCTCAAGTTTATTGAGACGAAGATTCACTAAGCCGGCCTGGAAATTGTTCTTGTTGGGCTCAACCATAATGGCTCGTCCGTCCGGGTGGGCGTGAAGCAGCCACATGGAGTAATGACCCCAGAATGCTCCCAATTCCAGTATCACGGGCGCGGAGCCAAGGGCCTTCAGAGTTTGCTGAAACACGTATTCTTCTAAGGGCTCGTGAACACCCCGGTTGAGGGCGAGAATCTGACTGAACTTTCCGTAATAGGAATAGGGTCCGGCGACGGGTACGCGTATGCCATTGTGAAGGTACACCAATCCATTCACAACTGAGCCGGCCAACGGGCATCGTGCGATCATCAGATTGAGCGGGTCGGATATGATCTCACGGAATCGGCCGGCAAAGTCCTGGCTGTCTGCCTTGTCGGGGATAGAGTTCGTATCTGTGGCCGGTTGTATGTCGGAATTGGTCATAGTCAGGTCCGCATTACGTGTATGTTTCGAAGAATCGTGCGTCTATGGCTAATGAGAGTCGGACTAGATGACTTTTACATCTCGGGTTCTTTGTGCGTTTAGGCATTGGGGCGTATAGCAGTGTCTGGTGACGATATCGATGGCCTTATCGCCTCTGCGTTCAATGCCTACAACAAGAAGGATTACGATGCCCAGTGGCGTTATGCCATGCAGGCCTTGAACCTGGACACGTCGTCCGAGAACGCCGCAACTCTCGCCTTTTTAGCGCTCTGGTACAACCAGCAACCGGATAAGGCCTGCAGCTTTATCATGCAATTTGCGCAGGCGAACTCGACACGTGGCTACACGCTGTTTTGCGTTCTTCTCGCCATGATGCACAAAAAGACGCCGCTTGAGAAAATTCGGCCGGTTGCCCGTACGTGGCTGCAGGCCTTCAATCCGCCTGGCGGGCGATTCCCCCATGACAAACTGGATGTTTCTGAGATCAGGGTGCTATCGCGCCAAGACTTCAACGGACGCAGCGAGACAACCGGGCAAACTCTTGAAGACCTGTACGGCTTGCCCTCCGGCGTGACCTCTCAGTGTGTCACAACCGGTCAGCGCTGGCGGCAAGCGTCCTATTTCGTGGTCAACGACATCTCGGTGCATCCGTCCGACTGGTACGTCTTCGATGAGTCCGCCATCTACATTGACGAGACGCTCAATTGGCCTTTGATGTTTGCGCAAAACGAATTGTTTCGTGCCACCCGCCAACGAGCATGGTTGCGTCGACGCCGGACTCGCTCCTTGTGTGCGTGCCGGAGAACGCAACTCGTATTGAAGAGCCCTGTGTTTTGCTCGGCTCAAACGTCAACTACTACTATTGGCTGACGACGCATCTGGCGCGCCTGAAGAACATCGAAGATGCGGTTGATCTCTCCGCCGTCAAGATGCTCGTCGGCAGCAGCCTGACCCAGATTCATTGGGATGCCTTGGGCCGCCTCGGCATTCCAAGCGAAAATGTCATCGCGTGCGATCCGAACACGCGGTACGACTGCAAAGAGCTCATCGTGCCAGGACTGTTATCTTCGGTTGATGTCACGCATAGGGCTGCCGCCGAATGGCTGCGCGACAAATTCGGGCCAAAACAGCGCGATACATCCTATCCAGCCCGGGTGCTTTTATCCCGATCGAAAGATCACCGCCGTGCCTTTTTGAACGAAGATGAAATTGAACAGGCGTTGGCGCAACGTGGCTTTGTCAAAGTGACTCCCGACACTCTATCTTTTGACGAACAAAGCCATATTCTCCAAAACGCTGAAACGGTCGTCAGCCCTTACGGCACCTGCCTCACAATCTCGATGTTCGCGCCACTTGATTGCAGAATTTTTGAGTTGATCGACGAGCCGTCGCGTCCTTGGCACAGGTACATTGAGAATATTGCAGTCCAGCTTGGGCAATCGTTTGCCTGTGTACCGACCCAAAGCGAGGGCGTGGATGGCCTTCAGAGCGCCAGCTTTGGTGACTTTAGCGTCGACGTGGACACGCTTGTGGACATGATCGGGTCGTGACGCCAGCATTGCGGGCGGACTAAGGCCTCAACATCACCGTATCGTAGTTGAGCTTGCCTTTATTGGGGGCGTATCCCTCAACGCGCGGTCCGATGCCGTCCAGCAGCGGAACTTCGTGTAACAGCAAAGTTGTCGCCTGCTCGTGGTAGAAGGCAAGCACTTCACCGGTCAGTTTGGCGCGTTCGTCCAGCGTCGGTGCCGCCAGGGCGGCGTTGAACGTGGGCATAATGCGCTCATCGCAGTACCAAGGGTTTGGCCATAGGCAGGAATGCAGGCGCAAAGACCGCAGCGGTTCGAACGTCGGCCAGGACCCAAACACCTGGCTAAACCCGTCACTGCGCCATTGACCTTGCAGGATGATGCGCACCATCTGCGACGTGGGGATGGTGATGATATTTGCGGTGACGCCCACGTCCGCCAAGTTTGACGCCACTAACTGATAAATCGCGCTGTCGGACGCATTGGTGCCGACGATCACTTCGAAATCCAGGTCGAAGCCGTCGCCGTATCCGGCCTCGGCCAGCATCGCCCGGGCCCTGTCCGGATCGTAGGGGTAAGGGCTCAGGTCTTCATTGTAACCGAGCAGTCCGCGCACGGCGCCTTGGGTGGCTGGGCGGGTATATCCAGACAGCAGAATCTCAGCAATGGCCTGTTTGTTGATGGCGTGATTCAATGCCCGGCGCACTTGGAGGCCGGCGGTTGGCCGGCCGTCTTCGACGACGAGAGTGAGTGAAAATCACGTCGATCGGATTGCGCTGATGCATGTACCCCGCCGGCGGCCTCGATGATGGGGATGTCATCCGGCCCCAGTCCGATGGCAAGGTCGATGCGGCCCCGTCGTCAAGGCGGTCAGCCGTGCTGTCGCATCCGGTAACTTTAAGATCTCCAAGCCATCTACTTTTGGAGGCCGCCAGGATGCTGGGTTGGCGGCATAGATAATGCGGTTTTCGGCCCACTGCTCGACTGTGAACGGGCCAGACCCGATCGGGCTCTGCGCAAAACCCCTCCGGCCCCGAGTTCGGCCCAGTTGTCGTGGCTCAACGATATAAAGTGCGGTCATGATCCGCGGCAAAATCGCCGACGGCTCGTGCGTGCGGACAATGATCGTCTGATCATCGATGACATCCGACGACGCGACAACGCTGAGGTCACGGGCAACCGATGTGGGTTTGCCCCAAGGGGGTCGCAACAAAGGCCAGCGAACTCGCGACCGCATGGGCCGTGAGCGGAACGGCCATTGGAGAACACGACGTCCGGACGCAGCGTGAACTCCCAGGCGGTCGGATCGACTTGCCGCCACGACGCCGCGAGTTCGCCCACCAGCGTGCCGTCTTCAAGAAACGTCGTCAGCGTCTCGAAGACTGGCGACCAGGTATAGGTGGAAAAATACGCTGACCGAGCGGTGAGGGTCGCCGTCACTGACGGGAAACGCCACGACACCGGTGCGGAGGATGTCTTGGGCGGACGCGGCTGAGGCGAGGACGCCGCCGGCAAACAATACGGCGAAGCGGGCAAAGCGGCGGAAATAGTGCAAGGTGTCGCCTCTGTCCGGTGAACTGTTGCTTTATGTCTAAGGGGCAATAGTGGCATGATAACGGCTGAAGTCATAAGGCGGAACTGGCGCGCGGGAGAGCTGGCCTCCAGACCTGGGATGGCGCAACCGCGGAAAAACGGGGGATCTATGCGGATCGGATTTTTGACAACGTTATTTGCCCTTGTCGTAGCGGGGGGTCAGGCCAATGCCTATTGCATCGTCAATCGCAGCAGTGAGCCCGTCGCCTACTCGCGCGGCGGACCCGTCGCCGGCATGGAGCAGTTTTACACAGGGAGCGTTGCCCCTGGCTCGCAGGTGTGCGTCAACATCACGAGCCCGTTCTGATGGCCGTTTTCCGGTGTCGATTTATTCAATTACCAAACGCGGGAATTGCGCAGTTGTTAGCGGCTGTTTTTATGAAACCCGCGCTGAGCAGGTGTTCTACCGGGGGGTCGCATCCGAGTCCTGCCCCATCGCGTTCCAGGACAACTCTTGCAGTTGATGTGACTCGGGCGTCTTTCCGGTCCTTCAGTTAACCGTCTTCATGTAGCAAACCCGGTTGCGCACTTCGACGGTGACGGTGCGCCGTTCACAGATACTTACATCTTTGGTGCAAATCACACCGCGGCTGTTGGAAATGGTCAGCCTCGCATTGTCGATATCCCAATCGATCAGGTATTCGCAGCCGGGCAGCCCGGCCGGAAACTTGTAGGTCAGGTCGCTATCGACACTGATGTCCCTTTCGACGAGCGACCATGTGTACTCGCGGAACACATAGGAAAAATCCATGGTGATGGTTTCCGGACGGAAGTTCTGAACCACCATCACAGCTTTTTCTTCATCCTGAGCTGCGACCGGCGCGACCATGGTGGCGAAAACCATCAAACCGAGCGTCGTCTTACGTATCCATCCGGCCACAGAACCCTCCCGCAAGCGTTGCGTTCTCTATCGGGTTCAATCCTTACATCAAATGTCGAGCTCTTCAACAAACTCGGCATTATCCTGGATGAAACGAAACCGGGTTTCAGCCTTCTTGCCCATAAGCTGATCGACCAGTTTGGCGGTCGCCTTATCCGTTTTCGCAGACGCAGAGCCTGGCAGGGTGACGCGTTGCAGCGTTCTTTTCGCCGGGTCCATGGTGGTTTCTTTGAGCTGGTGCGGTGGCATCTCGCCCAGCCCTTTAAAGCGGCTGACCTCGACCTTGCCGCGGGAGTCGAATTCTTTCTTGGTGATGGTCTCCCGGTCGGCGTCGTCCATGGCGTAAAACGTCTTGCCGCGCTGGCTGAGCCGATAGAGCGGCGGCATCGCCAGATACAACCGGCCCGCTTCGACGATGCCCGGCAGCTCCTGGAAGAAAAACGTCATCAGCAGCGAGGCGATATGCGCGCCGTCGACATCGGCGTCGGTCATGATGATGATTTTTTCGTAGCGCAGTTTATCGACATTGAACTTGTCGCCACGCCCGCAGCCCAGCGCCTCGAACAGATCCTGCAGTTCCTGGTTGCTGCGTAGTTTGTCTTGCGTGGCGGAGGCGACGTTTAGAATCTTACCCCTGAGCGGCAAAATAGCTTGGGTCTCACGGTTGCGTGCCTGTTTGGCCGAGCCGCCGGCGGAATCTCCTTCGACCAGGAACAACTCGGTGCCCTCGGAACTGGCGCGGCTGCAATCCGACAGTTTGCCGGGCAGCCGCAGTTTCTTCGTCGCCGACTTGCGCACCAGGTCCTTGTCCTGCTTGCGCCGCTTGCGCATATCGGCCCGCGCCATCGCCACTTCGATGATGTGCGACGCCGTCTCCGGATCACCGGACAACCAATGCTCAAAGTGGTCTTTAACGATGCTTTCGACCAGCTTCGTCGCTGAGGCCGAGGCCAGTTTTTCTTTGGTCTGCCCTTGGAACTGGGGCTCGGGAATAAACACCGACAGCATGGCGCAAGCGCCGCCAACCACATCATCGGCCGTCAGGCCGCTGACTTTCTTGTTCCCGGCCATTTCGCCGTAGGACTTCAGCGCCTTACCCAAAGCCGAGCGAAATCCGGCCTCATGGGTGCCGCCTTCCGGTGTGGGCACCGTATTGCAATAGGAATTGACGAAGCCGTCTTCATCCTCAGGCCAGCAGATCGTCCAGTCCACACGGCCGCTGTCGTCACTGCCCTCCACCGTGCCGGCGAAGAACTTGTCGGTCACAAGGGTGCGCCCATCGGTGACCGAGGTCAGGTAATCCTGCAAACCCTTGGGGAAGTGCAGTTCTTCTTTCTCAGGCGTTTTGTCTTTGCCTTTGATCAGTGACGGATCGCACGACCACTTAATCCGCACGCCTTCAAACAAGTAGGCCTTGGACCGCGCCATGCGATAAAGCGTGCCCGGGTCGAACTTCATCGCCGTGCCGAAAATCTTGTGGTCGGGTCTGAAGATCACCGAAGTGCCGCGCCGGTTCGCTGCCGGCTTGCCCCTCTTCAGCTTTGACTTCACATCGCCGCGGCTGAACTTCTGTGTCCACAGGGCCTTGTCGCGGATGACTTCCACGGTCAGGTCTTCTGACAGCGCATTGACCACCGAAACACCCACGCCGTGCAGACCGCCCGAGGTCTTATACGCACGGCCGGAGAACTTTCCCCCCGAGTGCAGGGTCGTCATGATCACTTCCAGAGCCGATTTTTTCGGAAACTTGGGGTGCGGATCGGTGGGAATACCCCGGCCGTTGTCTTTCACCGTGACTTCGTTGTCCTTGCCCAGGTGCAGCTCGATGATGTTGGCGTATCCGGCCACGGCTTCGTCCATGGCGTTGTCGAGCACTTCGGCAACCAGGTGGTGCAGCGCTTTTTCGTCGGTGCCGCCGATATACATGCCGGGACGGCGGCGCACCGGCTCCAGCCCCTCCAGGACTTCGATGTCCTTGGCGGTGTATTTCGATTTCTTGGGGCCGGACTGTTGGAAAAGATCAGACATCTGCGCATTATATCTTCAGTGAGGACGCCAACAACCGCATACAGTATGGCGGGGGGTCTTTACCAACAAAATCTTGTGGAAAACCCCGCCCCGGCGCCGATGAGACTGGCCTCATGACCGAACCCCTGAACCCCGACCAACCGGAAGGCGAGCTCTCGCTGCGCACCATCGCCATGCCCGGTGACACCAACCCCGCCGGACACATTTTTGGGGGCTGGGTGCTGAGTCAGATGGATATGGCGGGCGCGATCCATGCCGGATCAATTACCCGGACCCGCGTCGTCACCGTGGCCGTCGACGGCATGAAGTTTCATAAGCCGATCCACATCGGCGACGAGGTGTCCTGCTACACCACCGTGCACCGCACCGGGCGGACGTCGATCACCTTGCATATCGAAACCTGGGTGCGCCGCGCCCGGTATGGCTCACCGCTGATGGTCACCGCCGGACACTTCACCTACGTTTCCATCGGCGAAGACGGTCAGCCCAGGCTCATCGCCAAATCCTAGACGAAAAAACCAGAGGACGACACATCATGCCGGACACGGCGCACCCCATTTCAGACATTGCCCCCCGCCTCGCGCAGATCGTCGGCGATGCGCACGTCATCACCGACGAGGCTGAATGCCGCGTCTACAGCAACGACATCTTTTTCTGGGACGATGCCGCCACCGCCGATGTGGTGGTGCAGCCCGGCACGCCGGAGGACGTGAGCGCGCTCGTCACGGCAGCGGCGGAGTTGGGGCTGCATATCTCCACCCGTGGCGGCGGCATGTCCTACACCAAGGGCTACGTGCCCGCCGAGGCCGGCTGCATACTCATCGACATGCGCCGCCTCAACCGTATTCGTGAGATCAATCCAACTGACCGGTATGCCGTGGTCGATGCGGGATGTACCTGGACCAGCGTCGCCGATGCGTTGAAGGAGCACGGCTACAAGGTCGATTTCTCCGCGCCGTTTTCCGGCATCTATTCCACCGTCGGCGGGGCGATGTCGCAGAATGTGCCGGCGACCATGAAAGGCATACTTGGCCTGGAAGTCGTGCGCGCCGACGGTGGCATTGTCCGCACCGGCTCGTGGGGGCGTACTTCGCCCGACACGCCGTTCTTCCGCGACTACGGACCCGATCTCACCGGACTGTTCCTCGGTGATACCGGTGCATTTGGTATTAAAACCGGAGTGTCCCTGCACATCAGTAAAAAGCCGGAAGGCGTCGCTCACGGTTCGTTCGCGTTCGAGTCCTACGAAGACATGGCCCAGACCATGATCGAACTCGGGCCGTATGACTTTGTCACCCGCCGGGTGGGGCTCGATCCGTTTAAAAGCCAAAATGCCGCCAAGGTCGGTTTCAAGGAGGCGCTGAAAACCCTCGGCGATGTCACCACCTCGGGTTCGACGTTGATGTCGGGCCTCAAGGACTCCGCCAAGATGGCCGCCGGCGGCAGCAACTTCATGGACGGGGTGAAGTGGTCGCTGCACCTCAGCACCGAAGCGCTGACCGAAGACGCCGCCGAAGCCGGTTTGGACATCGTGCGCGAGATTTGCCTCAAGCGCGGGCGGGAAATCGCGAACTTCATGCCCCGCGCCATGGAAGCGCGCGGCTTCTCCGTGCGCGGCTTCCTCGGTAAGGACGGCCAGCGTTGGGTGCCGACCAACTCCATGTGGCCGCTCAGCCGGGCAGTGGAAATCGCCACCAAGGTCCAGGCGTTTTTCAACTCCCACCGCGCCGAGATGGACAAACACGGCATGTGGGAGTCCTACATGACCAATTACGGCTTCACCTATTTCATGTGTGAGCCGAGTTTTTATTGGGTCGATGAGGTGAGCGAGCATCATTTGCGTCACCTAGGCGAAGACGAGGCCAAGAAGTTCCGCAAACTCAAACCCAATCCCGAGGCCCGCGCCTTCGCGCAAGAGCTCCGCTTTGCGCTGCGGGATTTCTTCTACAAGGAGGGCGCGGTCCACGTGCAGTTGGCCAAGTTCTACCGCTATCAGGATACCCTGGCGCCGGAGACCAAACGCCTGGTCGGCGATCTCAAAAACGTGCTCGATCCCGACCGCCGTCTAAACCGCGGGAATTTAGGGTTTTAACCTCTTAAACGGCCCGAGTTCGGTCAACGCTTCGACGTCGTGCTCCACGGCGTCGCGTTCTTGGCGCAAGTAATTGTCCACTGCCGCACGGAAGCCGCCGTCGGCAATCCAGTGGGCGGAGTAGGTTTTGCGCGGCAGATACCCCCGTTGGAGTTTGTGCGGGCCCTGCGCCCCAGCTTCCACCCATGCCAGTTTGTGGTCGATGGCGTAATCGATAGCCCGGTAGTAGCAGACTTCGAAGTGCAGCATGGGGTAGTGCACCACCGTGCCCCAGTTGCGGCCAAAGAGTGTGTCGCCGCCCAGCAAGTTGAGCGCACCACACACCAGTTCACCGTCTTCCTCGCCCATGATCAGCACCACCTGATCGCCCATCCGCTCTGACAGCAGATCAAAGAACGGGCGTGTCATATAGGCCTGACCCCACTTGCGGTCTGAGGTCATGCGGTAGAAACGGTAGAACGCATCCCAATGCCGCGCCGTGATCTCATCGCCTTGGAGGGTGAAAATGTCGACGCCGCAGCTGTTTGCCTTTTCGCGCTCTTTGCGGATGTTCTTGCGCTTGCGAGACGACAACGCGTCGAGAAACCCGTCGAAGGTGTCGTAGCCATCATTGCGCCAATGATATTGCTGGCCGTAGCGGGGCAGCAGGCCGATGTCCTCCATCACACTGAAGTCGTCTTCGTCGGGAAAGGTGATGTGCAGTGACGACACATCCTGCCGGTCGGCCAGTTCGATCATACCGGCCACGAGAAACCGTTTCAGTTCCCGGTCTGCCTCGGGGCTCAGCCCGGGCGGTGTCATCAGTCGCGGCCCGGTGACCGGGGTAAAGGGCACGGCGCACTGCAGTTTGGGGTAATAGTTTCCACCGGCGCGCTCATAGGCGTTGGCCCAGCCCCAGTCGAAGACGTACTCGCCGTAAGAGTGATCTTTCAGGTAAAGCGGCGCGCAGGCCAGCAGCGTGCCGTCGTCGGCCTCCAGCGCCACATGCTGCGGCTGCCAGCCTGTCGCCATGGTGCAGGAGTCCGAGTCTTCCAGGGCGCTGAAAAAGGCATGACGCACGAAGGGGTTTTCATCCGCTTCACCGACGCCGGCGCACCGATCCCACATCGCCGCATCAATCTCATGGATCGACGGAACAATCCGCACGGACAGATTTTCAAACGGCGGGGAGGGTTCTGTCATCGGGTCTTCAACGTTTCAAGTCCGCAGCGGCCATCCCGGCAACCGCGAGAGCCGTCTCCGGGTTCTCGCTGTCATCAATCGACCAGCATGCAGATAAGGCAGCATGAACGAGAATCCAAGCGAGAAGGCGGTCCCGGTCGAGCCCAGCGTGTTCACATACATCCTTCACACGTGTGCGGAACACGTCCGGCTGAGTGGCTGTTTCGTGATCCGGATTACAAAACAGATTGGCATAATCATACGCGGCTTCACCGATGAGACCTTTCGGATCGATGGCGACCCAGGTATTTCCCGCATCCAGAATGTTGCCGTGATGGATGTCCCCGTGCAGAACGGCTTCGTTGTCTGGAGTATCAAGTAGCCGCCGCGCCGTCTCATGCGCCATGCGGAATATCGCGCTCTCAGCGGCATGAGTTTCTAAGGCCAGAAACCATCGCTTCAGTGGGACAAGAGCAGGGCGCGGCCCCGCGCCGGTACAGGCATGCAGTGATGTGACGATGTCACATATAACTATGGTGGCGTCCCGGTCTTGGCCTGATCGGGCCATCTCACCCAGGTCACGCGGCCCCTCCGCCCGTTCCAGCAATACCGCGTTGGCCTCCCGCGCCAGCACCCGCGCCGCACTGTGACCGCTATACCATTCCATCACCGCCGCGCCGCGAACTTCTTCTTCGCATGTGGCGATCTTGAGCACAGCGGGACCTTGCTCAGTCTGCACGTCCACCACCACGCTTGATGCCGTCTCGTTGGGCGGGCCATCGCGAGTCAGATCCCAACGTGTCAGCCAATCCTCTGGAGTGGAGGGCACCGTGCTATATGAACTCCGCCACGGCATCGATTTCTACCGGCGCGTTGAGGGGCAGGGACGGGCAGCCCACCGCCGCCCGGGCATGCTTCCCGGTATCACCGAAGGCGCCGACCATCAGGTCCGAGGCGCCATTGATGACCTTGGGGTGATCGGTGAAGTCGCCGTCCGAGGCGACAAATCCCCCCAGCTTTACCAGCCGGGTGATGCGGTCGAGGTCGCCGCCGCAAGCCTCTTTCAGTTGGGCGATGATGTTCAGGCCGCATTGGCGGGCCGCCACCGCGCCTTCGCCGACGGACACGTCGGGCCCCACCCGCCCGGTAAACAGCAGCTTGCCGTTCTTCATGGGGAGTTGTCCGGAGACGAAAATCAGGTTCCCGCTGATGGTGTAGGGCACATAGTTGGCCACCGGCGCCGCCGCTTCGGGCAGAGATAGCCCGAGGTCGTCGAGCCGTTCTTCCACCTTGCTGATCTCGCTGCCTGCCATGTCCGAACCTCCCCTGCAGAAAAAGACGGCCCTCTGGGCCTTTCGCGCCGCTTCCAGGGCTGCACCCGGGCGGTGAAATGTGCTACCTCACCGCCAAATCGCCCGGGTAACCTGCAATGCTGCCGCATTCATGCCACTCCGGGCTGCAGACCGCAAATCAGAGGAGCCTGCCGGACGTGCCGGGGCAGGATCAGAAACCAACTCCGGCGCATTTTTGGGTCATCCGACTATGAGCAAGCTCTCCCTTCCCAAAGACAAGATCAAGGTGTTGCTGCTGGAGAACGTGCACGCCAATGCCGTCGACCTGTTTCAGCGGCAAGGCTATGCCCAGGTCGAGCATGTCAAGGAGGCCCTGGATGAGGCTGAGCTTATCGACAAGGTCGCCGATGCGCACATGTTGGGCATCCGCTCGCGCACCCAGGTGACAGAGGGCATTCTAGAGGCGGCCGAGAAACTTATGGTTATCGGCTGTTTCTGTATCGGCACCAATCAGGTGCAGACCACGGCAGCCAAGATGCGCGGTATCCCCGTCTTCAATGCGCCGTACTCCAACACCCGGTCGGTCGCCGAGTTGGTACTGGCCGAAGCGATCATGCTGCTGCGCGGCATTCCGGAAAAATCCTGGAGCACCCATGAGGGCGGCTGGATGAAGAGCGCCGTCGACTCCTATGAAATGCGCGGCAAGACGCTGGGCATCGTCGGCTACGGGCACATCGGCACACAGTTGTCCATCATGGCCGAGGCCATGGGCATGCGGGTGGTGTTCTACGATATCGTCGAGAAGCTGGCGCTCGGCAATGCCACTGCCGTGCGCGATCTTGGTGAATTGCTGGCCGAGTCCGATGTCGTGTCTTTACACGTGCCGGCGACTGAACTCACCGCCGGCATGATGGGCAAGGACGAACTGCGGGCAATGAAGAAAGGCGCGCATCTTATCAATGCCTCACGCGGTAACGTGGTGGACATCGACGCGTTGGCGGCGTGCTTGCGTGACGGTCACTTGGCCGGGGCGGCGATCGACGTCTTTCCGAAGGAGCCGGCCTCGCCAGACGAAACCTTCGAGAGCCCCTTGCGCGGCCTACGCAATGTTATTCTCTCGCCCCATGTCGGCGGCAGCACCATGGAGGCCCAGGCCAACATCGGCGTCGAAGTGGCCGACAAGCTGATCAAGTACTCCGACAACGGCTCGACCCTTGGCGCGGTGAATTTCGTCGAGGTCGCCCTGCCGCCGCAGCAGAACGCCATCCGCTTTATGCACATTCACCGCGACGTACCAGGCGTGCTGTCGAAGATTAACTCGGTGTTTTCCAGCCGCGACATCAACATCGCGGGTCAGTACCTGCGCGCGGACGGCGAGATCGGCTATGTGGTCACCGATGTGCTTGGTAATGTGGACGCGGGCATGGGCATCCGCCGCGAGCTCGAGGCCATTGAAGGCACTTTGCGCACCCGGTTTTTGTATTAGCCGCCCTGTTTGGAGACCCGGCCCGCAACGCTTGATTGAACAACGGCGTGACCTTTTCCCGAATAAAAACGTACTTTTTGTCAAAGTGTAATTTTTGGTTTTGAGCGCAAACAAAATTGCCTTTTTTCAATGACTTAAGGCCGTAATCGCCCTAAATTCCCGCTTATGTCGGATGTAGCGAATACTCAATCTCCAGGCGTGGCGCTGCCGCAGTTGCGGCGGTGGATGCGCGCCAACACCCGGCGGCGGCGGACGATCTTTCAAAACGTGCAAGTGCTGGCCGTGGTCTGTGTCATGTCCGGGTTTCTCGCCGGGCTGACGACCTACTGGGTCGGTGTAAACGTCGAGCATGAGCGCGCCGATATGTCTCTGCAATTCGATTCCATTAAGGCGGCTTTGTTGACCCATGCCGAGCTAACGGCCCGCCAAACCGGCCGTTCGCCCGTCTTGCCCTGCCCAGATCTCACCGGCGACGGCGTTGCGGCTGAAAGCTGTGGTGTTGGTGAACTTGAGGGCATGGTGCCGTGGCGCACTCTGGGTATTCCGCCCAGCATAACCATCAACGGCTGGGACAACCCCGTCGTCTACAAAGTTGACCGGCCCAATGCGCATGTGTGTGCGGGCCGCCAGCCGCGCAAGGGCGGCCTCCTGTTGTCGCGTCAATATGGCGGCATCAAACCCGACCGCACCATCGTCAGCGCCACCTTCGTGCTGCAGAGCTTCAAGCCGGTTGCGTCGGTGCGCGACGACCTCGCCTACATCGATGCCGGCGTCGGCAGCATGTTCCTCAACCTGTGTCAGGCGACCACGGGACAGCAGGTCGCGACGCTGTAGAGCAAGGGGCCGCCGCCCGCGTTAGCGGTGCGCGATACACTCCACCTCGACCCGGCCATTGGCCGCCAGACCAGACACGCCGAGTGCACTGCGCGCCGGATAGTTGCCGTCAAAGTACTGCTTATAGACCTCGTTGAACGCCGGCCATTCTGCCATGTCGGCCAGAAACGCCGTGCATTTGACGATACGGTCCATGCCGAGGCCGAGGTCTGCCAACCGCGCTTCGATATTCTTCATGGTTTGGTGGGTCTCCGGCCCGATGCCGCCCTCCACCATGCCTTGCCCCGGTACGCTGCCGAGTACGCCGGAGAGAAAGACCAGGCCGTTAACCTCGACCGCGTTAGATAGGGGAAAATCGGCCCTCCGCATGGCCTCCGATGAGTGGAAGGTTATGTCCGCGGATTCCGTCTCCTCTGCCGCGTGGCCTGATGCCCACGCATTCGGTGCAATGACAATGACACTCATCACCCAGATCGCCCATTTAGCTCGGTTCATAACTCTGATGTCCTTCGGTTCCTATCCAGAAATTGATATCCTCCAGCCCGCTGTATGGCTGGGCAGGCCGCGATGGTAAGGTGTCGCCCCTAAAAATTCATGCCGCTGCGATGGACAATTTAACCCCACGTTAAGAGTCTGGATTCAATGCTTCTGAGGCCTTGAACGATCCGCAATCGGACGCAGGGCTTACTGAACAGCGACACTAAACGTTTTTGGGGGGGCTTGTCTGTGAGTCTAGGAGTCCGCCTTGATTTTACGTCACGAAAACACCCCAGCGCCCTGTCGCCGCTATTCTAGAATCCTGTCTTTCCGGCCCCATCTGAAGCGCGCCCTTTATGCCACCCTGGCCGGTGGATGCTTGGCTTTTGCATCGGTCGGCCATGGCCAACGGGCTCTGGCACAGGTGGCGACTCCATCCCACGAAAGCACCTTCGCGGAGATGGATGCCACCGCCCGATTCCTCACGCAGGCCACATTTGGGCCCCGGCCAGACGAGGTGATCGCTTTGACCGGATCGAGCCCGTCGCAATGGCTGCTGGCCGAATTCTCCAAGGACCCGAGCCTCAATCTCCCCATCGTTGCCTCCTATCTCGAACAGCAAGGCAATGCCGCTTGCAATGATCAAGAGGGCAGCGATGCAGAAGACGAAGACCTAGAAGACAGCGAAGAGGACGAAGAAGGCGAGGAAGAGGACGAAGAAGGCGAGGAAGAGGACGAAGAAGGCGAGGACACCGGGGAAAGCGGTGACGAGGCCTGCGAGGAGCAAGAACTCGGCATAGACGGAGTTTTCGCGCCGAACTTTGCCTTCTGGATCAATGCCATTACCGGCTCCGACCAAGTGCGTCAGCGTATGGCCTTTGCGTTGTCCGAGATCATGGTGATCTCCAACACCGGTGGCGAATTCCTGACAGATACGCCACCAGCTGTCGCTTACTATCAAGATGTGCTGACCACACACGCGCTGGGCAACTACCGCGATCTGTTGGAAGCGGTCACCTATTCCCCCGCGATGGGCTACTACCTGACCTATCTCGCCAACCGCAAGGGCGATCCGGTTACCGGGCGGGTACCGGATGAGAACTATGCGCGTGAACTTATGCAGCTGTTCACCATCGGTCTGGTGGAGCTCAACATGGACGGCTCCTCCAAGACTGACATCAATGGCAACGCCATCGAAACCTACACCAACGATGACATCACCGGGCTTGCGCGCGTGTTCACCGGGCTGGCAGCCCAATGCAATGACTTCGACGACCGCAGCTTCTCTTGCGAGGAAGATGAGGAAGAAGACACCGAGGTCACAAACAGCCTGATTTCGAACCCTGATTTCCTGCCCTATATGGAACCCATGAAGATGTTCGAGTCCCAGCACTCACCGCTGGAAAAGAGCTTTCTCGGCGCCACCATTCCGGCAGGGACCAACGGCATCGAAAGTATCACCCAGGCGCTGGATATCATCTTCGATCACCCCAACGTGCCGCCCTTCGTCAGCCGGCAACTCATCCAACGGTTCGTCACCAGCCATCCGTCGCCCGCTTATATCGAGCGTGTCGCGACCGCGTTTGCGGCGGGCTCGTATACTCTGCCCGATGGCATGGTGGTCGGTGATGGCCGCCGCGGTGATTTGCAGGCGACCCTGAGCGCTATTCTGTTTGACGACGATGCCCGCGACATGGCGTCGCTGAGTGACGACACGTTCGGCAAGGTCCGCGAGCCGATTATCAGGTTTGCCAACTGGGCCCGGGCGTACAACGTGAGCACGGTCACACCGGAGTTCATGCCGCTCCTGTGGAACACGGGGTCTCCCAATCTGCTCGGCCAGCAGCCCTATGGCGCGCCTTCGGTCTTCAATTTCTATCGGCCCGGTTATGTTGCGCCGGGGACTTTGACGGGAGCGCGGGATTGACGGTTCCCGAACTGCAGATCGTCAATGCGGCGACGACACCCGGTTATATCAACTTCATGACCGCATTTATTTTCGGTGGCGCGCAGAATGACGCGGTGGCCGAGTTGCAGGAACTGAGAGACGAAGGCGACACAAATGTGAGCATAGAGGGTGCTGAAAGCAGCTTCCGCCCGAACTACGACTTCGAGTTCGATCTCGCGACCGACGCCGATGCGTTGGTCGACCGCGTTGCTGCTGTGATGACCTACGTCACCCTGTCGGAAGACTCTCGAACTGGCATTGTCGATGCGATCAATGCCATCCCCTATGACCCCTCAGACGGCGGTATCAGTGCGGCCAACAGAGTTCACCTGGCCATCCTGATGGTTATGACCACCCCCGATTATCTGGTGCAGCGATAGGAGTGCGAGACATGACCATGAACCGTAGAACATTCCTGAAAAGCAGCACCGGCGCCGCCCTCAGCGCAGCCTCCCTTGGGTCCGTCACCGCGACCCTGGGCAATTTCGAAGCTTTGGCGGCAGACACTTCTGGATACAAAGCCTTGGTGTGCGTCTTCCTGCTCGGCGGCATGGACAACCACGATACCGTTCTGCCGTATGACCAAGCTTCCTATGACCGGTACGCCCAGATTCGCTCCGGCTTCATCGGCGCTTATGGCGGGTCGCGCGACCGGGCAAACCTGTTGGCGCTGTCGCCGGATAACGCGTCCAACTTCCCCGGCCGTGAATTCGCTTTGCCGCCGCAAATGGCGGGCCTTCATGCCCTGTTTCAGCAAGGAAATGCGGCGATCGTGGGCAACGTCGGCCCCCTGATTCAGCCGACCAGCCGGACTCTTTTTGAGCAGGAGTCCGTGGCCTTGCCGCCACGGCTGTTCTCCCACAACGACCAGCAGTCGACGTGGCAGTCGAGCTCGCCGGAAGGCGCTCAGTTCGGCTGGGGTGGCCGCTTTGCCGATGCGATTCTGGCTCAAAGCAGCGGTGGCCTTGCCGACACGTTTACCAACATTACAGGCCTGGGGAACGAACTGTTTCTCACAGGGCAACAGGCGAGTCCTTACCAGATCAGCCTGTCGGGCGCGGCCACGGTTGAGGTATTCGAAGCGCTCGAAGGCCGCAACCAAACACTAGAGACGGTGTTGGCTCAGCACTTCCGGGCCGCGAACTTTATGGGCACCAATCTCTTGGAACGGGACATGGCGGCCAAGGCGCAGGCCGCGTTCGACGCCAACGCGTTGTTCAACCAGGCCAGCATGGGCGCCGCGACCCTCCAAACCGAGTTCCCGCAATCGTTCCTCGGCCAGCAACTCGCCGCCGTTGCGCGCACGCTGTCCGTCCGCGACAGCCTGCAGGTCAACCGGCAGGTGTTCTTTGTCGGCATTGGTGGGTTCGATACCCACGATGCTCAGGCCAACGCGCTGACCGGCCTGCACAGCCAAGTCGACGGTGCCATCACGGCGTTCTTCAACGCGACGCAGGAACTTGGCATCGCCAACGACGTCACGTTGTTCACAGCGTCTGACTTTGGCCGGGCTTTGGCTGAGAACGGTGACGGCACCGACCATGGTTGGGGTGCGCATCACTTCGTTGTTGGTGGCGATGTACAAGGCCGGCAAATTCTGGGCGATATCCCCATCGCTGACTTCGGTCACGACCAGGATGCCGGCAACGGCAGGTTGATCCCGACGACCAGTGTGGAACAGTTCGCTGCCCCGATGGGCCGTTGGCTGGGTCTGACCCAAAGCGAAGTGACGACGGCCTTGCCGAACATCGTCAACTTCAGCTCGGACTTGAATACGCTGATGACGGCGTAAGGGGGGGGCGCTGCCGCATTGCGGCATGTCCACCGCCATGTCCCAGTGAGCGATGGTGCTTCCCCGCAAACCGCGCGCTGTCATATTTGACCTGGATGGGCTTCTTTTCGATACGGAAACGCTGCAGCATCGTGCTGCCGACGCAGCTGCAAAGCGGCAAGGCCACGAGATGCCGTTGCCGCTGTTTCATCGCCTGATTGGCCGGCCGGCGGCCGCAAACCGGGACTTTCTGGTTCAGCATTACGACGGCAAACTCGACTTCGAGGCTTTTGAAGCCGACTGGACTGTCACCTTTCAGGCGTTGACCCAAACCGAACTCCGACTCAAACCGGGCGCACTCGAACTCCTGGATCATCTCGACGCCCATGGCATTCCCCGCGCGATCGCGACGTCATCGCGCCGGACCATGGTCGCTCCCCATCTTGCTCAGCATAATCTCACGCATCGCTTTGATGCCGTCATCACTCCCGAAGATTATGCGCACCCCAAACCCGATCCCGATCCCTTTCTCACCGCTGCCGCACGGCTCGGCATTGATGCCAAAGACTGTTTGGCGCTTGAGGATTCCCACAACGGCGTCCGGTCCGCCGCCGCCGCTGGCATGATGACGGTCATGGTGCCGGACATGCTTGCCGCGACCGATGAGATGCGCGCGCTGGCTGTGTACGTCGCCGAGGATTTGCATGAGGTATGGACAAATCTGCAATCTCATCTCATTTCGGGTTGAGAAATAACCTAAGTATTCCAATACCCTACGGCGTGCACGGGCTCGTTTGAGTCAGAAATAAGCCTTTGAATTCATTAGCGGATTCAGACCGGCCCCGCATAAACCCGTCGCGTGCATGGGCTCGTTCCTCGATTTTTCATCGAAGACTTTTTTCTGAGGCGATGAAATAGTTTGTCTAGCAGCGTGGCGTGCAGGCATGCAGCGACACAAGCCGCTGGCGGATTTCCTCTATCGTCCGGCAGGCGCTGCTCGGACTAATCTATTGCAGTGTAGGCCGGAATGCCGAAGGGGCCATCGTCTCTCTGGAAGCGATACCCATGCTTCTCACAGAACTCGATTAAGGCTTCGGTCTCGCCCCCCTGCAGTTTCTCATCGATACAAATAATCCCTCCAGGAACCATGAAGGGTTTGAAAAACTCCATGGCAAACTTGGCGGCTAGATAGGCGTTACAGTCAATGTACAGAAGCGCGATTCTGATCTTACCGGGATTGAACTTCATCTGCTTCGACTCAACAAAGTCCCTCGCCACGTCTTTCACATCACCTGGAATGATGTGGCATATGTCTGACAGGTCGGCGTCGGCAAGTCTTTCTTCGACGAATTCCAGTGTCGTCTCTTTCCATGTATCGGCAGAGAGATGAGGGCTGCGTTTCAAGTCTTCTTCTGAGTATCCGGAAAACGTGTCGAATCCGTAGTAGTGCCGGACATCTTCGGCGCCACTCATCCGTATCAGATGGCCAAATATGATCGCATTGCGTCCGCGGGCGACGCCGATCTCAACAATGTAGCCTGGCACGGTTCTAATTTTTTCGTAGATACGGTCTAGCCAAAGAATGTACTTGAATTCTGACTGTTCAAGATACTTGTCCCTATACTTCGCGGAGTCTTTTGGAATAACAGCGAAGCCGTTCTCGTCGAGAGTTTTAATGACATCTTCGTAAGTAAGCTCAGCCATAACGTCCTCTCTGATGCTGCGTGCCTCGCGAAGATAGCACACTGAATTCAAAAGCTTAGTCGTAGGCACGCCGTATTTTTCTTAAGCACAGGCCTGGATGATCGGTGGGATATCCGAAGTGGCTTCAGGTGTTTCCGGCACGGGGAAGCGCAGGCCCAGCAGATGCCGCCATTCCAGCGCGGTCTTGAGGGGATCCGTCTTCGCAGTGCCCTCGGCCAACGTGATGCGCCAGAACGCGGCCTTGGCCGCGCCATGCCAGTCCTTGTCCAGCTCCAGTTGCGTTTGTGCGCCCGGCGCGGTCAGCGGCCCTTCTTGTTTCGAGCGCGCCCACGCGGCGAAGGCCTTAAACGCGTCGGGCAGGGCCGGTGGTCTCGGCTGGCTGGCATAGAACTCCTGCACCAGCACTTCCAGGGTGAGGGAGTCGACCGGCACTTTTGACGCGTCGCGCCAAGCCTTCAGCAGCGTCAACAGCCGCCGCGTCGCACCGCTGTACAGACTGTCGCTCAGGCGCAGGGTCGCGGCTTCGGCAACCGGGTTGGTGATGCGCCAGCCCGATGCGCGGGCCAGCGTCGTCGGGCCGGGTATTTTATAGCCCGCGCCCTGTTCCAGCGCCGGAATGACGCGCACCCGGCGGTCAGGCAGAAGTACTTCGATGCCAAGTTCACTGGCGGCGATCGCATCCGCTTCGTACTGATCGGCAACGGCAGCGTGCAACACCTTCAGGGCATCGGCGGTGCGGCTGATGCGCAGCTTCGTCGGCAGCAGGTAGAGCACATCGACGCAGTCGATCGGCGCCAAGGCGGTGCGTTTACCCACACCGCCGACGATGAGGGAGTCTCCGGTGACCGATGCCGCCATGCGCAGCGGATAGAGCGCGCGGCGCAGGGTGTACACCACGTCCTCTGCCTGCAGACGGCTGTTGGCATAGGCCTGGGGCGTGGGGACAATTTCGCGCAGGAAGGCATTGAACAGCTCGTTCAGCCAGGCCGGATCGGCCGCCTGAATCTCATGTGTGCTGGTGGGGGTCAGGGGATCGGCCATGGCCTTGTGGGAGAGGGAAGACGGAAACGTCATAGCTTACTCCCTTGCGGCCTGCCGCCAAGTCCAGCGACTAGTATCCTCGGCCCCGGGTCACGAACACCCGCTGGTCGCGCCGCAGGTGTTGCACTTCATGCAGGTGCCGTTGCGGACCAAAGTGAAGTTGCCGCACTCGCCGCAGGCATCGCCTTCATAGCCCTGCATCTTTGCCTTGCTGATCGCCGCGCTGCGGGAGTCACCGGCTGTACTGCCGCCGCCCGCGCTCGCGCCAGCATCATTCGGGCCCGCCGAAACACCGCCTGCCGACATCACCGGTGCATCGCCGACAGCGGTGTCCAGAGTGACGATGGTCTCAGTGGTGCGCACTTCTTCGGCCTGCGCCGCGCGGTCTTCACGGGTCGGCAGGAAGTACAGATTGCTTGAACGGATGAAGCCCTGCGAGACCGTCTTCTCCGCCAGCTCCAGCAGTTTCTCAGCGGCCTCACCGTCGCCCATGGCGTCCGGCTTGGTATCCGAGTGCTCGACATGGCCGAGCTCGTGCCGGCCCAGGTACGACACCGCCAGCTCGCGGAAGATGTAATCGAGGATCGACGTCGCCATCTTGATCGAGCTGTTGCCTTCCACCAGGCCCGCAGGCTCGAAGCGGGTGAAGGTGAAGGCATCCACATATTCTTCCAGCGGTACGCCGTATTGCAGGCCGATGGAAATCGCGATGGCGAAGTTGTTCATCAGGCTGCGGAAGGCTGCGCCTTCCTTGTGCATGTCGATGAAGATTTCGCCGAGGTTGCCGTCATCGTACTCGCCGGTGCGCAGGTACACTTTATGGCCACCGACCAGCGCCTTCTGGGTGTACCCCTTGCGGCGGTCGGGCAGGCGGGTGCGTTCCCGCTGCACCACCCGCTCAACGATGCGTTCGGCGATGATTTCCGTGCGCGCGGCGGCGGGCTGCGCGGCGATGTCTTGCAGATCCAACTCATCGTCCTCGTCCGCATCGGCGTCCTCAAAGACCGCCGCGGCGAGGGGCTGCGACAGCTTTGAGCCATCCCGGTACAAGGCGTTGGCCTTCAAACCCGATTTCCAGGATTGAATGTAGGCATCAGCGCAATCTTCGACGGTCGCGCTGTTCGGCATGTTGATGGTTTTGGAAATGGCCCCGCTGATGAACGGCTGGGCCGCGGCCATCATGCCGATGTGACTGGCTGCGGAGAGGAACCGCGTGCCCCTGCGGCCGCAGGGGTTGGCGCAGTCAAACACCGGCAGGTGCTCGGGCTTGAGGCCGGGTGCGCCTTCCAGCGTCATCGCGCCACAGGCGTAGATATTGGCCGCTTCGATATCGCTGTCCGAGAAGCCGATGGCCGCCAGCATGTTGAAGTCCAGGCGGTCCAGGTCTGCGGCGTCCAGACCCAGGCGTTCCGTGCAGAACTCTTCGCCCAGGGTGTACTTATTAAACGCGAACTTGATATCGAAGGCATTTTGCAAGGCAGCCTCGATCGCGGCCAAGGCTTCGCCGTCAAAGCCGCGGTCCATCAGCGCCTTGTGATGAATCGCCGGGGCACCGTCGAGGGTACCGTGGCCCACGGCGTAGGCTTGAATGTCGTCGATCTCATCGGCGCCGTATCCCAGCGTTTGCAGTGCCAGCGGTACGATGCGGTTGATGATCTTGAAGTATCCCCCGCCGGCCAGCTTCTTGAACTTCACCAAGGCGAAATCCGGCTCAATGCCGGTGGTGTCGCAGTCCATCACCAGGCCGATCGTACCGGTCGGGGCGATCACCGACACTTGCGCGTTGCGGAAGCCGTTGGCCGTGCCGACTTCGAGCGCTGCATCCCAGGCCTGCTTGGCCGCCAAAACCAAAGCCGTGTCCGGACAGTCGGCGCCATTCAGCGGCACCGGGTTGATGCTCAGCCCTTCGTAGTCGTCCTGATGTCCGTAGGCGGCGCGGCGGTGGTTACGGATCACCCGCAGCATCTCTTTACCGTTGGCCTTGTAGCCGGGGAAGGCGCCCAGCTCCTCAGCCATCTCGGCAGAAGTCGCATAGGCCGTACCGGTCATCAGCGCGGTGATGGCGCCGCACAGCGCGCGGCCTTCGTCGCTGTCATAGGAATACCCGTTGGCCATCAGCAGGCCGCCGATGTTGGCGTAGCCCAACCCCAGAGTGCGGAACTGATACGACAGCTTGGCAATCTCTTTCGATGGGAACTGCGCCATCAAGACAGAGATTTCCAAAGTGATCGTCCACAGCCGTGTGGCGTGGGCGAAGCCCTCCACATCGAAACCGCCGCCGTCCTGGCGGAATTGCAGCAGGTTCAGGGACGCCAGATTGCAGGCGGTGTCGTCCAGGAACATGTATTCCGAGCACGGGTTCGAGCCGTTGATCCGTCCCGAACTGGGGCAGGTGTGCCACTCGTTGATCGTGGTGTCGAACTGCAGGCCCGGATCGGCGCATTGCCAGGCGGCTTCGGCGATCTTCTCCCATAGCTCCGAGGCGTCGACAGTCTTAGCCACCGTGTTGTCGAGGCGGTTGCGCAACTCCCAAGGTTTGCCGCTTTGGGCCGCCTGCAGGAACTCGTTGGTGACGCGTACGCTGTTGTTGGAATTTTGGCCGGACACGGTCGCGTAAGCTTCGGAATCCCAGTCCGTGTCGTAGGTCTCGAATTCGATGTCGCTGTAACCCTGGCGCGCGAATTGGATGGCGCGCTGGATCGCGTTGTCCGGGATCATTGCCTTGCGTGCGGCGCGGATCGCTTTGCGCAGAACGTCGTTCTCTTTCAGATCGAAGCGGCTTTCGCTGTCGACGCCGTCCCAATTGCGGCAGGCCTTCATGATCGTGTTGAGGTGCACCTGACACAGCTTGGAGCCGGTCACCAGGGCGGCGACTTTTTGCTCTTCGCGTACTTTCCAGCCGATAAAGGCTTCGATGTCCGGGTGGTCGACATCGACGATGACCATCTTGGCCGCGCGCCGGGTGGTGCCACCGGACTTGATCGCGCCAGCGGCGCGGTCGCCGATCTTGAGAAAGCTCATCAGCCCAGAGGACTGGCCGCCGCCGGACAGGCTTTCGCCTGCGCCGCGCAGGGCCGAGAAGTTCGTACCCGTGCCGGAGCCGTATTTGAACAGCCGCGCCTCGCGGGTCCATAGATCCATGATGCCGCCGTCATTGACCAGATCGTCGGCTATGGATTGGATGAAACAGGCATGAGGCTGCGGGTGCTCATAAGCGCTGGCAGACTTCACCAGCCGCCCGGTGCGGTAATCCACATAGTGATGACCCTGAGCCGGGCCATCAATGCCATAGGCCCAGTGCAAACCGGTGTTGAACCACTGCGGCGAGTTGGGCGCGGCCATCTGCCGGCACAACATGTAGCGCATCTCGTCGTAGTAGGCCTCGGCATCCTCGGCGCCGTCGAAGTAGCCGCCTTTCCAGCCCCAATAGGCCCAGGTGCCGGCCAGGCGGTCGAAGACCTGGCGGGCGTCGGTTTCGCCGCCGAAGCGGTCGTCGGCCTTGAGCTTCTTGAGGGCCTTGTGGTCAGGCTCCTTGCGCCACAACGCTTCTGGGACGTCGGACTCTTTGACGGTCTTCAGCCGGGCGGGCACGCCGGCCTTGCGAAAGTACTTCTGTGCCAGCACATCGCAGGCCACCTGCGACCAGCTCTCCGGTACCGAGATTTCCGACTGGGAAAAGACAACGGAGCCGTCCGGATTTTTGATTTCGCTTGAGATCGTGCGGAACGGAATGTCGGCGTAAGGAGATGTTCCGGCCGTGGTGAAGCGGCGCGTGATCCGCATGAATGACCCCTCTGGGCCCTACCGGCCCGCTGCATGTCTCGTCCAACGGGTCTGAGGGTCTGAATTCGGAATCACCGCCCAGCCGCGCCTGCCAGGCGCGTCGCACGAGCGATAGATTCGAGCATTCCCCTCAGCCCTAAGCGCCGGAAATACGACATCTTGTGTGTCGAACACCAGCACCCACAAGAGTACGGAAGCACCCGCCATCTTTCAACAATATTTTGTGGTACGGCCCTCATAAATAACTATATTTGGCTATGAATGAGGGATTGGATGCTGTCCGGTGGTTGAGCTCCGTTTTGCGCAGCGGCGTCCGGCCCAGCGCTGGACGGACACAGGCAAAACCGCCATATTCGCCGCTCACTTTGCTCGGAATCGGAACACGACTATGACGTTGGGGACCTGGCTTTACACCAAATTCAAAGGCCAAAAAGTCGGCGAGGACGACTACGGCAACGTCTACTACCGGTCGAACCGCAAACGCGCCGGCAACCGGGAAGAGCGCTGGGTGATTTACGCCGGTGAGCCCGAAGCCTCAAAGGTGCCGCCTGAGTGGCATGCTTGGCTGCACCACACCACCGATGAGCCGATCACCACGCCCAAGCGGGCGTGGCAGAAGCCGCACGCGTCGAACCCGACCGGCACCGAGGCGGCGTACCTGCCGCCTGGTCATGACCGGCGCGGCGGTGAGCGGTCACAGGCCACCGGTGACTACGAAGCCTGGACCCCCAATGGCTAATTCTGAGCGCCGCGAGGCAACGGTTGGTGCATTGACGGTCGCCATTCTTGCCGCCGTAATCGGTCTTGCAGCCGCCGGAACATCCGAGACCACCTCCGGTGCAGACGGCGGGATGACCGTAAGCGCACAATTCGGGCGTATCGATGGCCTCGCCATAGGGGCCCCTGTGCGCATGGCAGGGCTTGATATCGGAGAGATTGCTGCCGTGTCTCTCTCAGACCAGCGCCGCGCCCTGGTGACGCTGGTGATCTCAGATGCAGATATCGAAATTCCAACAGATTCCGCTGCTGTTATTGAGACCGATGGGATCTTCGGCGAGAAGTATATCGAAATACATCCTGGCGGAGAGTTCGACGCGCTGACGGACGGTGACCGGTTGTCCTATTCGCAGGACTCAGTTGTCCTGGAGACCCTGCTCAATCAAATCGTCGCCCGGGCCCGCGCCTCCCGCGATAGTGAACCAAGTGAGTCCCCGTGAAAAGAAATCCAATCGAAACCGTTCTCGGCGCCGTTGTGCTGCTCGTTGCCGGCATGTTTCTGTTTCTTGCCTACTCGACGGCGCAGGTAGCGACGACGAGCGGCTACACGGTCAGCGCGGCCTTCCTCAAGGTTGGCGGACTGCAGGTCGGCAGCGAGGTGCGGATCAGCGGGATCGCCGTCGGCACCGTCGCGAAACAGGCACTCGACGCCGAAACCTTCGAGGCACGGGTTGAAATGGTGATCGACCCCGGCGTTCAGTTGCCCGACGACACAGTCGCGGCGATTGTCGGTGACGGTTTGCTGGGCGGAAAGTATGTCGATCTTCGACCGGGCACGTCATCGACCATGCTGGCGGACGGCGGTGAATTGACGAGAAGCGAGGATTTCCAGTCCCTTGAAGATCTCGTGGGAGAGATCATCTTCCTGGCCACCGGCGGCGATCAATAGGCGAAACCTGCAGCGGTGCCCTATCTTGGCCGCAAATGACCCTTAAGCGAACCAAATGAAACGCTCTTCACGGATTCCAGTGCTGTTGATGACTCTCGCGCTTGGCGCTGTGTCCGTCCCGGCCAGTGTCCACGCCCAGTCTTTCTACCCAACCAACACCGCCGTGCTGCGCTGGCTGGACAAGGTCACCGGCCGGGTCAGCTCAATCCGCGCCCCTGTCGGCCAGGCCATAGAAATCGGAACCCTGGTGATTTCAGTCGAGACCTGTTTCACCAAGCCGCCGGAAGAAACACCCGAAAGTGCCGCGTTCCTGAAGGTGTGGGACCAGGCGGGCGCAACGGTTGAGGAACCTGTTTTCTCCGGCTGGATGTACGCGTCCAGTCCGTCGCTCTCAGCGCTGGACCACGCGGTCTACGACGTCTGGGTGTTGGACTGCGAGGACAACACGTTCTCGAGTTCAGAGTAGGTCAGCGGCGGTCCGAACCGGCCCGCATATCCCAAAGCATCACTCAATTCCGCCAAATAATCTTTGTGGGCAATTTCTATCGCTCCGAATTGCCTGAGGTGTTTGGTCATGAACTGAGTGTCCAAGAGACGGTATCCGCCCTTCTTCATGATGCCGGCCAGATGACAAAGCGCGATTTTCGAAGCGTTGGTTTGCCGCGAAAACATGCTTTCACCGAAAAACGCGCCGCCCATCGATAATCCGTAAAGGCCGCCGACCAAGGTCTCGTCCCGCCAGGCCTCAACGGTGTGAACCAAACCTGCATCAAACAGATCCGAAAACAGCGCGACGATCTCTTCGTTGATCCAGGTGTCTTCCCGGCCGGGCTGGCTTTCGGCACATCCGGCTATGACCCCCGCAAAATCGCTGTCGACTCGGATGTCCAGTTCGGATTTGCGCAAACTCTTTTTCAGTGACCGCGGAATATGAAACTGGTCGAGGGGAATAATCCCCCGTTCCTTGGGTTGAACCCAGTACACCTCGGTTTCATGGCGGGATTTTGCCATGGGAAAGACGCCATAGGCGTAAGCTTTGAGAAGCAGCTCGGGGGTAATTTCAGTCAAGGGATAACCGCGCTCTCATATTTACAGCGGCAGTGTATCACATACGCTACGATTCTGAGTCGGCGACGAACTTTTCCAGCCATCGAATGTCGTAGGACCCATCTATGAAATCACCTGCGTTGATGAGTTTCTCGTGCAGTGGAATGGTGGTCGTAATACCCTCAATCACATACTCGCTCAGCGCCCGGCGCAACCGCATCAAACACTCATTCCGGCTGCGTCCGTGAACGATGAGCTTGGCGATCATGCTGTCGTAGTAGGGCGGAATTGAGGCGCCTGCGAACAGACCGGAGTCCACACGAACGCCCAACCCGCCCGGCATGTGATAGCCCTTCACCTTTCCAGGCGAGGGCCGGAACGTGACCGGATCCTCCGCATTGATTCGGCATTCCATCGCATGGCCGCTGATCGTTATGTCGTCCTGCCCAAAGTCCAGCTCCGCGCCATTGGCGATGCGGATTTGCTCGCGCACGAGATCGACCCCTGTCACCATCTCGGTGATGGGATGTTCGACTTGCAAGCGTGTGTTCATCTCGATGAAATAAAACTCACCGTTCTCATAAAGAAACTCGACCGTGCCGGCGTTGCGGTAGCCAAGTTTGCGCATGGCATCGCAGACGGTGTCGCCGATGCGCTTGCGTTCGGAGGCATTCAGCGCCGGCGAAGGGCACTCTTCCAGGACTTTCTGGTGTTTGCGCTGTAGCGAGCAGTCACGCTCTCCCAGATGCACGACATTCCCATGCGAGTCCGCCAGCACTTGAATTTCAATGTGCCGGGGATTGGCCAGATACTTCTCGATGTAGACTTCGCCGTTGCCAAACGCCGCTTTTGCTTCGGTCGATGCGAGGCGAAAGGCCTCTTCGACGGTTTCCGCTGACTCGGCCACTTTCATCCCACGGCCACCACCACCGGCAGCGGCTTTAATCAGAACCGGATAGCCGATTTCGGCAGACACCTTTGCGGCTTGTTCAGCCGTTTCCACGGCGCCGTCCGATCCCGGAACCACCGGAATGCCGCTTTCCTTGGCTGCAATTTTTGCAGCGACTTTGTCGCCCATGACACGAATGTGGTCCGGCGTTGGGCCGATAAAGGTGATGCCGTGTTCTTCGATCATCTCCGCGAAGTCTGCGTTCTCCGAGAGAAAGCCGTAGCCGGGGTGAATCGCATCTGCATGCGTGACCATGGCGGCAGATATGACGGCGGCCTTATTTAGGTAGCTGTCAGTGCCGGAGGGTGGCCCGATGCAGACCGACTCATCGGCCAAGCGGACGTGCATCGCCTCCGCGTCAGCGGTTGAATGAACCGCCACCGTGCGGATGCCCATTTCCCGGCAAGCGCGCAGAATACGTAAGGCGATCTCGCCCCGGTTGGCGATGAGAATTTTCTCAAACATGCCGGCTTCTATCGCTACTCAATGACGATCAGAGGCTGGTCGAACTCAATCGGCTGGCCATCGGATACCAAGATTTGACTCACGGTGCCGGACTTTGGTGCGCGGACCGGATTGAACGTTTTCATCGCCTCAATCAGCAAAATGGTCTGACCTTCAGAGACGGTATCGCCTTGTTTGACGAATTCCGGTGAGTCAGGGTCGGGTTTCAGATAGGCCACACCAACCATAGGAGCCTTGACCGCCCCTGGATGCGATGCCGGGTCACTGCCGGCTGTTCCGGTGGCGGCTGGAGCGGCTGCGGGTGCTACTGCAGCCGGTGCCTGTGCGGCGGGTTGGGGTGGCGCAGCTGCGGCGACCGCCGTTGCCTGACGCGCGACGCGAACGCGTAAACCTTCGGCTTCGTATTCGATCTCTGTCAGGTTGGTGTCGTCAAGGATCGCAGCCAGCTGGCGCACGACATCGCCTTTAACGTCCTGATCCTTGCGGGCAGCCCCTTTTGATTCTTTCGTCATACCATTTATTCGCTTTTCAAGAGTTCAGACATAGCCGAGAGGGCAAGGGTATAACCGTGCGCCCCAAAGCCACAAATGACGCCCTGCGCCGCCCTGGATATGTAGGAGTGGTGCCGGAATTCTTCCCGTTTGTAAATATTGGACAGGTGCACTTCAATCACCGGCACGGATACAGCCAACAGGGCATCCATGATAGCGACGGAGGTGTGGGTGTACCCCGCCGCGTTGACGATCAGACCAGCGCCGTTTGATCCCGCTTCCTGGATCCAGTTGACCAGGGTGCCTTCATCATTGCTTTGGCGGAACTCGATATCGAAACCCGCCTTATCCCCGCCCGACTCACACAGCGCTTTGATGTCATCTAGCGTCGTGTGCCCATAAACCTCCGGTTCCCTGGACCCCAACAGGTTCAGATTCGGTCCGTTCAAGATGTAGACGGTGTGGCTCACGTGAGACTCCCCCTGGACGCCGTCCCGTTGCAGCCCCAGCCGGGGACGCGGGGGAGGCGTAACCTGCCGATTTCATATACCAGCGGTGCCGCAAAGGCAAAAAAACAGGCGCCGGTCTGGTCTGGGTGAGGGGTGTTGAATATCGCCACGCCCGCTCCCATACTCCGGCCATAAATTCACACCTTAAGGCCTGTTTTCGATGCACATCACGATAAATGGCGAGCAAAAGGCGGTCGCTGGCTCGGTCGATATCATCAGACTGCTGAACGATCTGGGCATCGATCCCACCAAGGTCGCCGTTGAGCGCAACTTGGAGATCGTGCCCAAATCAGAATTTGGCACCACGATCGTACAAGAGGGCGACGCCTTCGAGATCGTGCATTTCATCGGCGGCGGAGAGGGAGCACCCGTAGGGCAGGGCGACACTTTCGAAGTGGCCGGCAAGTCCTATAGGTCCCGGCTGCTTGTCGGGACTGGCAAATACAAAGATTTCGAAGAAACAGCACAAGCCATCGAAGCTTCGGGTGCAGAAATTGTGACGGTCGCCGTGCGGCGGGTGAATGTGTCCGATCCGTCCCAACCGATGCTCGTCGACTACGTCGACCCTAAAAAGTACACATACCTTCCCAACACGGCCGGCTGCTTTACCGCCAAGGATGCCGTGCGCACCTTGCGGCTGGCGCGCGAGGCCGGTGGGTGGGACCTCGTCAAGCTTGAGGTCTTGGGCAACGACAAAACGCTCTATCCCAACGTCACTGAAACACTAACCGCGGCGAAGGACCTCATCGCTGATGGTTTCAAAGTGATGGTCTATACCAACGATGATCCGATCATGGCGAAGGCGCTGGAAGACCTGGGCTGCTGCGCCATCATGCCGTTGGCGGCACCCATCGGGTCCGGGCTCGGCATTCAAAACCCGGTCACCATCCGCCTTATCATTGAGCAATCAAAGGTCCCCGTACTGGTCGACGCGGGCGTGGGAACGGCGTCCGATGCGGCTATCGCTATGGAGCTCGGCTGTGATGGCGTGCTGATGAACACCGCGATCGCCGAAGCGAAAAAGCCGATTGAGATGGCGCGGGCCATGAAACTGGCGATCGAAGCGGGCCGTCTGGCCTATCTGGCAGGCCGCATGCCCAAAAAAATGTACGCCGATCCGTCGTCCCCGCTGGCTGGCTTAATTTAGCCTCCGCAAACTCGCTACCGCCTCGGCATGCCGCCTTGTTGCTGCGGCTGGGTGATGGTGTCGACATCGTCCAGCATTTGATCCGACGGCTGGTAGGCTGCGGCTTCCACATTCTTCTTAATTTGAGCAGGTTTGGTTGCCCCCGCGATCACACTTGATACCGACGGATTGGCCAGTAGCCACCCGAAGGCAAGCTCGAGCAACGAAACTCCGTCTCTGTCACAGGCAGTTTGTAGCCGCTCCACTTGGGCAAACTTGTCGTCCGACCAGAACGCATCGGCCATTGCGCCGCGCCCCTGCCAGGCGTGCCACCGCGTCCCCTTCGGCGGCTTTTTTCCCTTTTGATACTTGCCCGTAAGCAGACCGCTTTCCAGCGGAAAGAACGGCAGGATGCCCACGCCGTATTTCTCCGCTGGTTCGGTGAGGTCTAGTTCGATCTCCCGGCTCAGCAGGCTGTACCGGTTCTGTGCCGAGATGAAAGGCTGCGTACCAGACGTTGACGCCGTCCATTGCGCCTCGACCAGTTGCCAGCCGGAAAAATTCGAGCATCCGATGTAGCGGACTTTGCCGCTGGTGACCAAATCGTCGAGAGCGCTCAAAGTTTCCTCAATCGGCGTGTCTGGATCAGGTTTGTGGATTTGATAGAGATCGATGTAGTCGGTCTTCAGGCGTCGCAGGCTGTCTTCGACGGCCGTCATGATGTAGCGCCGCGACCCCCCGGTTTCGTAGGGCCCGTCTCCCATCGCATTGCCGAACTTGGTCGCGATCAGGGCGTTGGATCGTTTTTTGCCCAATGCCTTACCTAAGAAGATCTCGGACTGGCCTTTACCACCGTATATGTCCGCTGTATCGAACAGAGTGATGCCATGGTCCAGCGCGGCATCGACCACGGCCTTGGTCTGTGTCGCGTCGATGGTCATGCCGAAGTTGTTACACCCGAGCCCGACGGCGGAGACTTTCAGTCCGGAGTGTCCAAGAAGGCGGTATTCCATGCCATGTCCTTGTCGTAACGGTGTAAGGGCCGGTAATGCCCGGCGCGCCGCATCATAAAACCGCCCGGCAAGACTTGCCTACCGTCAGGAAGGATTAGGCGTCTGCCGGCCATCAAGGTGCCGGAGCAGATCCCGTATCTCCTTGAAATACTTGAAGAACTCACTTGGCACTGATCTTGCTTCTTATAAGGGCAGATAAAAGTGCCCGCAGACGTGCGTGGCGCGACTGGAGTTCTCAAGATGAGTTTGCAAGGTACATTCAGCACCGCGACCCATGCGCTCAATGCGCAGTCCCAGCATCTGTCCAACATCGCGACCAACATCGCGAACGTGCAGACCAACGCGTACAAGGTTCAGCGCACGAATTTCCAGACGTTGCTGACCCGCGTGACCAGTATGGGCGAGCGCTTTCTCGGTGCGGACTCCGTCGACACCCGCCAGGTCGACCGCCAAGGTCTGGTCCTTTCTACTCAACGTGGGCTGGATCTCGCTATCCAAGGGCGGGGGATGTTTGTCACAAACACCTTGCCGGACGGTTCTGGAGATTGGGAGTTTACCCGCGATGGCGCGTTTGTCGGTCAGGCGACCGAGTTTGCGACTGATACGGATGGCGATGGCATCACCGATCAGGGCAGCGTCCTGACCACCACAAGTGGCAACACCGTGTTTGGCTGGCCGGCGAATGCCGACGGCACGTTCGACGAGGTCAACGACCTCAACGCTCTCGAACCGGTCACGATCAATTCTAACCAAGTGTTCCCTTCACGGCCCACGGCCAACATTTCACTCCAGGCCAACGTGTCGGCTGAAGCGCTCGGCCGCCAGTCCGTCGGTCTGCCGTTCATCGATGCCAGCGGTAATTCGCGAACTCTGACCGTTGGGTTCACCGCATCGACCACCAACGAGTACACACTTGATGCATCGAGTATCTCGACCGACAACCAGCCGGTTTCGGTGACGTTCCAACCGGCGACGGTCAACTTCACCGGATTCGGTGAGGTTGCGGCGCCTGCCAACGGGCTCATCACGCTGACTGTGAATGATGCGACGGGTCCGCAGACCATTACGCTCGATATCTCGCAGGTTACGCAGTTTCAGGCGAGCGGCAATCTCGAGGTGATTAATCTAGAGCAAGATGGCCTGACAGAAGGCCTGCTCCGCTCAACATTCTTCAATAGCGATGGCGTTCTGTTTGGCAGCTTCAGCAATGCCGGACTGGTGCCCTTGTTCAAGCTGCCGATGGCCACATTCGCCGCGGTTAACAACCTCGAAGCCGCTAACGGCAACGTTTTTAAGGCGACCGAAGAAGCCGGAGTCATGGAGCTACGCGGTCTGGGCTCGGTCAATGGACTGGCCCAAATCATTGTTGGGTCTTTGGAGCAGTCGAACGTCGACCTGGCCGATCAGTTCACCAAGATGATCGTGACCCAGCGCGCTTATTCGAGTTCCGCGACGGTGTTGCGAACCGCTGATGAAATGACCCAGCAGGCGCGTGATCTCAAACGTTAGAGTGGGCCGTGGCGCTGACTAGCGCATCAAGAGCTTTTCTTTGAAGACGTCGTGAATGGAGACGCCGACCGTGGTGGCGATCTCCTTTGCCGTCATATGCGTTTCCCGCAGCAAGACGCGAATGAAGTCTGGCCGCGAGCGCCAGGCACCTGACCCGCTGCGCCGTGTGTATGTCTGACGCTGTCCTGACTTTTTTTCTTCCGGGTCGATCTTCAGGCCACGCTTGATGGCGTCTGCCATGGCTTGTTCATAGCGGCGCTTCTGGGTTTCCGTCGACTCAAACGCGCTGGCATCGTAGGCGCCTTTTTTGGCGCGGAAGGTGTCGCCAAAGTCGGGATGTGATTTGGAAAAACCAGGACGCCGGTTGGGCCGGCCATGACCTTTCTGCGGCTCCGGCTCCCGTTCCGCCATGCCAGCCGCTTCCCGCAAACTCATGCCGCGGGAGTGTGCCAGACGCGTCGCAGCCGCCAGTGCGGCGTCTTTCTCGCCTTCGTAGGTGGTGGAGTTGGCGACTTCCAGGAGCTTCCGGAACTTGTCCCGCTCCCGCGCCGTAAACGTCTGAGGCCCCGTCATCGATCGATTGCCGCTGACAGATCAGCCGGCCTCGGCGTCCGCCAAAAGCTGCTTGAGCTGGTCTTCCGAAATCGTGCCTGGGATGAGCGTTGTGCCGACCACGAGAGCAGGTGTGCCATTTATTTCAAGCTGCTGCGCGATGCCCCGGTTGCGTTCGATAATGTCGTCGAGCGCCGGGTCTTTCATGTCGGCTTCGAGTTTGGTCACGTTGATCCCTACACCACGCGCCAGCGACATAATGGTGCTGTCATTGAGGCTGCCACGATGAGTCATCAGCGCCTGATGGAACGGGCCATACAAATTTTGCTCACGCGAGGCCAGTGCCGCCTTTGCCGCGGTCACCGAGCTGGGTCCCAGGATCGGGAACTCAATCAGGGCCAGCCGCACGCCGCCGTGGTCACGCACGGTGTTCATCACCGTCGTAAACATCGTCTTGCAGTAACCGCAATTGTAATCAAAGAACTCGACCACGGTCACGTCACCGTCGGGGTCTCCAATCACAGTTCCTTCAGGAGGATTGCGCAGATCATCGATAAGGCTCATCAGCGTCTCTTGCTGACGTTCCTGCCGCTGCGCTTCTTGCCGCGATTGAAGCAGGGTGATCGCTTCCGCGATGATTTCCGGATTGTCGAGGATATGTTTCCGGACGAGCTCGTTAATGCGCTCCTCTTCTGCGGCGCTAAAAGTGGCCTCCTGGCCGGCGGCCGGCAAGGCCGCCAATGCGAGTACCGTGGCAACTGCGCCGGCAGTGCCAAGTGTCTTTAAGTCAAACACGCTATATCCCTTGTAATCCTGAGCTAAAATCAACCGGTGATCTAAACTTACACGTCCAGGCCACCCATGGAAAGCAGGCGGCGCGCCACTGCTACCGCCGCCGTTCCCGCATTTCTTCCATGTAGTTCCGCGTGACCGCTTTGATGTCCTGAAGCCTGACCCAAATCGGTGTGCCGGACGGAATCTCTTCCTCCGCTTTGCGGACATATCTGGCGACTTCCCCCAGCTGACCTGTCAACAGGGCACGTTCTGCCGCGGCATACGCAGACAGGCCGGGTTGATCGTTGATGGCGTACGACTTCGCCGAAAGATCCCAAGCGAATATGTCCCTTGGATCGCGTTGCAGCGCTATACGCAGGGCGTCTTGAGTTTCCGTCATGTACTTTGGGTCGTTGGACTCAACCATGGCATGAGCCATCGATACCAAAATCAGGGGTGCGAAGGGCAGGAGGCGATTGGCTTCCCGGTAGGCCTCGATGGACTCTTCGATGCGGCCATTTTCAAGCAACATCTGACCTTTGAGCTCCCAAAAATAGGGGTCCTCGGGCTGCTCTGCGATCAGTCCATCGATCAGCGGTACTGAGAGGTCAAGACGCCCGCGCCGATAGTGCGCCACCGATCGCGCGTAGCGCCCGGGCACCGACACGTCTGACTCCGGATACTTCCGCAGCGTGTTGATGTGCGGTTTGAGGAAGGAATACAGCTTTGCGACCATCCTCTGGTGCCGTGCTTCAAGCTCCGGGTCGGGCGGCCTGTCGGACCACTGCGATGTCTCCAAGTGCCCTCGGATCGTTGCCATGCGGTCCCGCGTGAGAGGGTGGGTGCGGATGTAGGGGTCTTGGCGGTCGGTGATCAGGAGTTCCTGACCGGAGATGCGATCGAAGAACTGGTACAAGCCCTGTGCGGATTGTTGCGTTTCTTCAAGCGCTGAGAGCGCGAACTGATCGGCGGCAGATTCTTGCCCGCGGTTGAACGCCAGGAACTGACGTTGCGCCGTGCCTTGGCCGCCGAGGGCAACGGCCATGCCCAGATCGGAGTTGCCTGTGGCGACGCCTGCGGCGACACCCAAGAGTGTCGTCAGCAGAGTCGTGCGCAGGGCGGCTTCCATTTGATCGCCGAACGTCACCGCGTGGCCGCCCACGATGTGCCCGGTTTCGTGGGCGATGACACCGATGACCTCTGACGACGAATTCGCCGCCATCAACGTGCCTGTGTTCAAAAACATGCGATTGCCGTTGGTGACAAATGCGTTCAGCGAGTCGTCGGCGATGATGCGAATGCGAACAGTGTTGGGTGGGATATCAGCCGCCTCGAAAATCGGACTGGCATACGCTTGAATAATGTCTTCAATTTCCGTATCCCGAATCAGGCTCATGCCTTGGGCCCAGGCGTGACTGACACCAACGGCGATCTGGCAGACCATGGCCCACAAAAGAACTTTGAAAATGTCGGTCTTCAGCGTCATACAGGTCAGATCAATCGGCGCTCTATCTGAACGAGGGGAAACGGTTCACGGTGCTTGCAAGACCATACGGCATATCAGGTTCAGGGCACAGTGAAACGACCGTAACAATGTGGCGGTATCATGGCCTTCTGATGCGTGCGGGCATTGGTGTTCTGGCGTTGATGCTCGCAGGATGTTCGTCCGATTTGGTGCGGATTTCGCCTCTCCAAACGGCTTCAGGCACCGGCGTTGGATATGTCGCTGCCGATGAGCCTCAGGCGGTCATGGCCGGCCGGACGATTCTCTCGCAGGGCGGTTCGGCAGCCGATGCGGCGGTCGCGACGGCGTTCACCTTATCGGTCACCTTACAGTCGTCTGCAGGCGTTGGAGGCGGAGGGCTTTGCCTTGTCTATGATGCGCGGCAGCGGCAAAGCGAGATGATCGACTTTACGCCCGTGCCTGCGGTCGGTCGCGAGGACATGGCGCGCTGGCAATCCGCTGTGCCGGCGCTACCGCGAGGTCTTTTCGCTCTTCATGCCAAGTATGGCCGGTTGGCGTGGCAGACAGTCGTAAGCCCGGCGGAGACCATCGCCCGCTTTGAACACACGGCGAGCCGCCAGCTTGCGGAGGATCTGCTGAAACATTCCGATACGCTGGTGAACGATCCCAACGCTCTCGATACTTTTATGTCATCGCGCCGCACTTTGGTTACCGAGGGCGAACCCATCACGCAACTCGACCTCGCGGCTACGCTGGCGCAACTGAGGGGCCGCACACCGTCGGATTTCTATTCCGGTATCACGGCGAACCAAATTGATGCGCAGGCCGCGGTGGCCGGATTATCCATCACATCGTCGGACCTGCGGGACTACACACCGGAATGGAGTGCGCTTGCCGCTGTTACGTTGAACGGCACAAACATCTACGTCGCTGCTTCGGCGGCCATGGCCAGCGATGTGCTAGAGAGCGTTCAGAGCGCAGAGGATCGTGAGGCCTTTTCCACGTTGAACGGCGAGGCGGGAGCTACCGGTTTTGTGGTGAAAGACGAGGCAGGAAATGCGGTCGCCTGTTCCCTGACGATGCTGCGGCCATTCGGGGCCGGTGTTATACCCACTGGTAGCGGGTTTCTCTCTGCTCCCAGCCCGGAAATCGCCGGTGCGGAGGCAGCGCCAGTTATAGCTGCCGTGGGCATTGACCAACGCACTGGCGTACCAAGATTTGTTATCGCCTCTGGCGGCGCAGATAGTGGCCACCGTATTGCTATCGAGATGGCTAGGATTTTAAGTTCCAATGATCGCGATGCTCGCAACAGCCAGGCGACGCGCGGTCAGCGGCCTTACGTCAATGAAATAGTGTGCGACGGAGGAGCAGCGAGAAGAAACAGCTGTTCTGTGTTTAACGACCCTGCCGGATTCGGTTATGCCGTCGTCGCCGAGGAAGACAGATAAGTGGTGCTAAAAGTATCGAAGCGCGGCCAAGTCCAGCCATTCCTTGTCATGGACGTCATGCGCGCTGCCGAAGACCTTGAACAGGCAGGTGCCAGTGTCGTGCATCTGGAAGTCGGGCAACCGTCTCTGGGAGTCCCGGAAGCGGTTATTCGGCAGCTTGAAGATAAAATAAAACAGTCCGCTTTGGGATATACTGTCGCGAGTGGCCTGCGTGAACTTAAACAGGGCATAGCCAAGCACTATACAGACTCCTACGGCGTTGACGTTGCTCCTGACTCAATTGTTGTCACCACAGGTTCATCGGCGGGTTTTCAGTTGGCGTTTCTCGCGGCCTTCGATGCCGGAGACCGGGTTGCCATGGCGTCACCCGGATACCCGGCCTACCGTCATATTCTGGAGTCTCTGTCGCTCGACGCTGTCTTGATTGAGGCTGGGGCGGACACGCGCTTTCAGGTGTCCGTCGAGCATTTGCAGGCGCTTGATGCGCCAATCGATGGTCTAATTCTCGCCAGTCCGTCCAACCCCACCGGGACCATGGTCACTGCGGGTCAGTTCAATGACATTGCGGATTACTGTGAGACCAACGGTATCCGGCTGATTTCAGATGAAATCTATCACGGCATTACCTTTGGCAACGCCGAGGCAACGGGCGCGCAGCGTCCGGACGTCATCGTTGTGAACAGCTTTTCCAAATACTTTTGTATGACTGGGTGGCGTGTCGGCTGGTTGATTGTGCCGCCAGACTTGCGGCGGTCAATCGAGTGCCTGGCTCAAAACCATTATATTTCCCCTCCGACCATATCTCAGTGGGCGGCCACATATGCGCTGCAAACCAAGGATGTGATGGACGAGCGTGTGCGCGGCTATGACGAGAACCGGCACATTCTATTGGAGGGGTTAACGCAGGCCGGCTTTGGCCAGTTTGCCCCCTCGGACGGCGCTTTCTACCTCTACTGCGATGTCGGCGCACACACCGGCGACAGCCTCGCGTTCTGCGCTTCAATCCTTGAAGACGCGCATGTGGCGATAACACCCGGTGTCGATTTCGATCCCATCCACGGCCGCAATTTTGTGCGTCTGTCTTTTGCCGGAAGCACGGATGATATGAAAGAGGCGACTGAGCGCCTCTCCCATTGGATCGCAGATCACCGCAAGTGACCCATAAGACGGCTAACCGTCTTGGTTCCACCAGCCTCGTTTAGGTTCGCCAGATTGTGACGGTGGCGTGTCTACAGGCTCCGGCGCCTTCTCGGCTGCGGCAGCCGGTTCAGGTGGCGGTGTTGGCGCTTGCGTGTCCGTTTCATTGCTTTGATCAGAAGCCGCCGAGCTGGATGTTGCGGTGTCTGCGTTCGCGTCTTGCTGACTGCCATTTGAAGACGGCTTGAACGCCTCGGCCCCGCGTTTCAGTGCACTGAAGAAGCGCGAGGATGGCGACGTCGATGGTTCGTGAACCGGCTGAACGGGTAGGGGGTCCGATGAGTCTCCTGGACCGGGAGTCTGTGGTGTCTCGGAGTCCCCACCGGATTCGTCTTTCTGTGTATCAGCTGCGCTTTCGGTGGATGGACCACCGTCATGTCCGTCGTCGTTTTTCGCCGATGCGTCTTGAGAGGCTTCATCACCAGAGCGTTTTCTCCGGCGGCGGCCACCACGGCGGCCACGGCGGCGGCCTTTGCGCGGGCGATCTTCACTGCCATCGCCGTCATCGCCAGAGGCTTGCTGGTTATCTCCGTCCGTTTGCCCATCGCTGTCGTCATCCGAAGTGTCGGACGGTGCGTCAGTCGAACTCTCCTGACCTGATTGCGAGTCACTCTTCTTCCGTCGCCGGCGCCGGCGGCGGCGCTTGCGCTCACCGTCCTGATCCTGGCCGTCGTCGTCAGCCGCATGGGACGACGTGTCTTGGTCGTCATCGTCATCGGCGTGATCCGCTTTGGTATCTCTGCTCTCTGGTCGCGATCCGGGCTCCCCTTTGACTCGCTCCATGCGCAGATCGGGGGGTATCAGGTCGGAGTCACCCAGAATGAACACTTCCATGCCATAGCGTTGCTGAATCTCTTCGAGACCCGCGCGCTTGTAATTCAGAATATAGAGTGCAACGTCGGGATGGACGGTGACCGTCAGTTCCTTGGTCCGGTGCCGTAGCCCTTCTTCCTCGATGAGGCGCAAGGTCTGGATCGACGTTGATTCGGTCGAGCGAATCATACCGGTCCCGCCGCACGACTTGCACACCTCGAAATTGGTTTCCATGAGGCTTGGACGCAGGCGTTGCCGCGACAGTTCCAGCAGACCGAAGTGGCTGATTCGGCCAGCCTGAATGCGCGCCCGATCGCTCTTCAGGGCGTCTTTGAGGCGCCGTTCAACCGCGTGGTTGTTGCGGTTTTCCTCCATATCGATGAAGTCGATGACAACCAGTCCGGCCAAATCACGCAGGCGCAACTGGCGGGCGATCTCGTCAGCTGCTTCAAGGTTGGTTTTGAGTGCGGTTTCTTCGATGTGGCGTTCTTTGGTCGCCCGTCCGGAGTTCACGTCAATGGCGACCAGCGCTTCCGTCTGTCCGAATACAATCGATCCGCCTGACTTCAGTTGCACGGTCGGGCTGTGCATCGCATCAAGCTGGCTTTCCACTTGATAGCGCTGGAACAGAGGCAGGGAGTCGTCTTTGTAGCGTTGAACTTTCTTGGCGTGGCTCGGCGTCAGAGTTTTCATGAACTCCTTCGCCGCCTTATAACCTTCTTCGCCTTCCACCAAAACTTCTTCGATGTCGCGTGAGTAAACGTCACGGATCGACCGCTTAATGAGATTGGCTTCTTCATGAATCAGGGCCGGTGCGCGCGACTCCATCGTGGTTTCACGGATTTGATTCCACGTCCGCAACAGATATTCGTAGTCCCGTTTGACCTCTGCCTTGCTGCGTTCCGCGCCCGCCGTCCTCAAGATGACGGCCATCTGCTCGGACACGTTGAGATCGGACAAGATCGACTTCAGGCGTTTGCGGTCCTTCACGTTAGTAATTTTCCGCGACACGCCGCCGCCGCGCGAGCTGTTCGGCATCAGTACGCAATACCGGCCGGCCAGAGACAAATATGTCGTGAGCGCGGCACCTTTGTTACCCCGCTCTTCTTTGACAACCTGGACCAGCAAAATTTGCCGGCGTTTTATCACTTCTTGAATCTTGTAGCGGCGGGATGACACGAACTTGCGGCGGTGGGCGTCCAGGTTCTCTTCGCTCTCGTCCTCGCCACCGAGTTCGTCAACGGCGCCTTTAACCGGCGGTCTGTCGCTCGCATCGTCGTCGTGGTCAGTGTCGCCTGAGTCATCTGACTCGGAATTGTCTAGCGTCGATGATTCATCGGCGCTGGCCTCGTTGGCCGTTTCGTCCCCTGGCTGTCCCTCGGATTCAACTGACTGATCAGCCGTGTCGGCCGTGTCTGCGGGCGCCGCGTCTGCCGGGACTGTGTCATCGTCCGTGGAAATGGTGCGTTCGATGCCGACAGTCGGACCATTCAGGTTCTCAACCTGTTGTTCCAATGGCATCGCATCGGCGCCAGCCTTCCCGTCATCCGGCGGATCATCCGGCTGGGCCTCTGTAGTATCGCCGTTGGCGTTGTTTTCATAGGCGTCGTCGTCCGCGTTTTCGGCGAGATCATGCTCAAGCGCTTCAGCCAGCAGGGCTTCTCGGTCGGCAACCGGGATTTGGTAGTAGTCGGGGTGAATTTCGCTAAACGCAAGGAAACCGTGTCGTTCGCCGCCATAATCGACGAAGGCCGCCTGAAGGGACGGCTCAACCCTGACCACTTTGGCCAGGTATATGTTTCCTTTGTTTTGCTTTTTAGTGGATGTCTCTACGTCAAATTCATCAAGCCGCGTTCCATCCAACACGACAACGCGTGTTTCTTCCGGGTGGTTCGCGTCCACCAGCATTCTTTTGACCATTCTTCGGGTAACTCCTTACGGCCGAAGCGGTCAGCACTGCATGCAGGCGCCCTCTCCGGCGAGATGACATATGTGCTGAGCGTGCGTTCATAGACGACCCACCGGTATCGCAATGCGTCTCAAGACCAGCACCGGCAAGCAGCCCAACAGGGCCAATACCGGTTTGGTGAGATTTACGGTTATGTGGGGTCGGGTTCACGCCAACACCTTGGTTGTTATTCGGGGCCGGTTGGCACGAAACGTGACCATCGGCTTTTGAAAGGGTCTGAGTTGCTCCGCCACATCGCCTTATCAGCCCCGCCGGCACGGAAAACGGTGTCGGGCAAGGGGGCTTGGCAATGCTGCGCACTTGGCCCAGCGCTAGCAACTTAACGATTTGCCCGACGCCGCTCAATAAATTCTTAACGATAGCCCTTGAAGACAGACTCCCGAATGACGATGGACTGTACGGAGTCGTCGAAAAAGTCTATATTATGATTAGATTCTAACGCGTTACACCATATCTAGAACAAATGTCCGGTCAAAAGAACAATCGCAAGGGGCTGCGGGCTCTTAGGAAAGACGGAATAAATCCCCGGCTGAGCCGCCGTGGCGCCCTGACAGGGCTCGCGACGCTGGTTGGCTTTGCCGGCGGAGGCGTTCCGGCGGTCTGGGCTGCTGGAGCGGCGACGGCTTTCCGTGTCCACGACCACGGCACCCATACCCGTATCGTCCTGGAACTCACGTCCGGCCCAGGTTTCCGTGTCTTTCAACTGCCCGACCCTTACCGGACAGTGATCGATCTGCCGGAGATCGAGTGGCAGCTGCCAGAAGGCCTGCAAACGTCCGGCGCCGGGGTGGTGCGGGATCTCCGCTACGGCTTGTTCCAGCCAGGACAATCCCGCGTGGTTCTTGATTTGAGCGAGGCGGCCAATGTGGATCGGGCGTTCATGCTCGCGCCAACGGCGTCGACACCCTGGCGGCTGGTGGTTGATTTGCAGCCGGTATCGCGGGCTGCCTTTCTCGGCAAAGCCGGACCCGCGAACGTCATCGAAGTGGCCCAGTCCGATCCATCAATTTTTGACCTCAGACCGCAAACGCCCGAACCGGCTGATGTGGTATCCACGGCGCGTGATGATATTCCCTTTCCACAGCGCAAGCCGGCGGTCCGGGCCTCAGACCGCAAACCTGTGATTGCCATTGATGCGGGTCATGGCGGCGTGGATCCAGGTGCCATAGGGGTCAGCGGCACCCGCGAGAAGGACGTCTCACTCGCTGCGGCGCGTCAGCTCAAATCAACGTTAGAGGGCACGGGACGCTACAAAGTCGTAATGACCCGAAATCGCGATATTTCCCTGCGTTTGCGTCAGCGCATCGATATCGCCCGGCGCGCAGCGGCGAACGCTTTTATTTCGCTCCACGCTGACTCCCTGGGGCGATCCGATGTCCGCGGCGCATCTGTTTACACGTTGTCTGAGACGGCCTCGGATAAGGAGGCTGCCGCCTTGGCCGCGAAAGAGAACAAAGCCGACGTGATTATCGGCATGGACTTATCAACGGAGTCTTCTGAGGTCCGTAATATTCTGATCGACCTGGCGCAACGTGAGAGCATGAACCTCGGCGCCCATTTAGCCACGGGCCTGATCAGCGAGCTGCGCAAAGAGATCAATCTGCTGCGCAACACCCACCGGTTCGCTGGCTTCGCCGTGCTCAAGGCACCGGACGTCCCGTCTGTCCTGTTGGAGATGGGCTACCTTTCTAACCGGCAGGACGAGCGCGCCCTAAAACAGTCGGCGTATCGGCAGAAGCTGGCCAACGCGATCGTCCGGGCGTTTGACCGCTACTTTGCGGACGTGCCGATCGACCGGCGCACGTAGTGTGGTCCGACATGGTTTCGCCATGAAGGGCCAGTATTCCTCTGCTTACAGGGCTTTTCAGTGCTCAAAGAAGGTGTGAAATGGCACTGGTCTGCTATAGTCCCGCCAAGCTGACCTGAGACGACAACGAGGCGATTTACAAACCCATGGGCCGCCTGCTCGCGATAGGTTTCTGTCTGACGATGCTCGGCATTTTCGCGGCCGGCGCAGTGCTCGTGTGGGTATTCTACGAGTACGGCCGAGAGCTTCCCGATTACCGCCAGCTTGCCGATTATGAGCCCTCCGTCATGTCACGTGTCTACGCCGGTGACGGCAGGTTGATTGAGGAGTACGCCGTCGAAGGCCGCGTCTTTGTTCCGTTCGACGCCATTCCGCAGCGTGTCGTGGATGCGTTCCTGTCGGCAGAAGATAAGACGTTTTACTCCCACCCAGGCCTCGACTTCTTTGGCATTGCCCGCGCCGTCGTCACCAATGTGGAGGCGCAATTCTCCGACCGGCGCATGGTCGGGGCATCGACCATCACTCAGCAGGTCGCGAAGAACTTCCTACTGACCAACGAATACAGCCTCGACCGCAAGATTAAAGAGGCGATCCTCGCGCTCAGGATCGAACAGACCTACACCAAGGATCACATTCTCGAGCTGTACCTCAACGAAATTTACCTTGGGTTCGGGTCCTACGGCGTCGCCGCTGCGGCGATGAATTATTTCAACAAGTCTCTCGACGAGTTGACGTTGTCCGAAGCGGCTTATCTTGCCGGACTGCCCAAGGCGCCGAACAACTATCATCCGATCCGCCGCCCGGAAGCGGCCCGCGATCGCCGTGACTACGTCATCAATCGTATGCTGGATGACGGCAATATCACCGGGGCCGAGGCCAGGACCGCGCGGGCCGAGGACATCGTGGTACGCCGGCGGGATGAAACCGAATATGTCGCTGGCGGCGATTACTTCGCCGAAGCGGTGCGGCGCGATCTGCAGCAGCAGTTTGGAACGGATGCGCTCTACCGTGGCGGACTGGCCGTGCGCACGTCACTGGAGCCGGACCTTCAAGCCATCGCCGACAAAGTGCTGCGTAAAGGCCTGCTTGACTACGACCGCCGCCACGGCTGGCGCGGCCCACTCGCCCGCATGCCGGTGGGTGCGGGCTGGGCGGAGCGCCTGCGTACGTTCGAGCCGCCGCCCGGTGCGCCTGAGTCCTGGCAGGTGGCTGTCGTCCGCAAGGTTAACGATGATGACGCCGAGTTGGTGTTCACGGACGCACGGCTTGGGCGTTTGCCGCTCGCCGAACTCAGATGGGCCCGCCCATGGCTGGAAGACCAGAAAATCGGACCACGGGTCGATCGGGTCGACCAAGTGGTCACCGAAGGCGACATCGTGTTCGTTGAGGCCGTTGCCCAAGACGGTGAGGGCAACGCCTATCCGGCGGGGACATACAGCCTGAAACAAGTTCCCGATGTCAGCGGTGCCCTAGTGGCGATGGACCCGCGCACCGGGCGCGTGCTTGCTATGACCGGCGGCTTTTCCTACGACATGTCGGAGTTCAACCGCGCCACCCAGGCCCAGCGCCAACCCGGTTCGGCCTTTAAGCCGTTTGTCTATTTGGCGGCTCTCGACAATGGGTACACGCCATCGACCCTGGTGCTCGATGCGCCCTTCGTTATCGATCAGGGTCCGGGTCTTCCCAAATGGAAGCCCAAGAATTACAGCGGCCGCTACTACGGCGAGTCGACACTACGTACAGGCATTGAGAAATCACAGAACCTCATGACCGTGCGTTTGGCGCAAGCCGTTGGCATGGAGATCGTCGGCGAATACGCGCGCCGTTTCGGTATCGTTAACGACCTGCCGACCAACTTATCCGCGTCGCTGGGATCGCAGGAAACCACGTTGCTGGATATCACAGCCGCCTACGCCATGCTGGTCAACGGCGGAAAAGAGATCGAACCGCGATTGATTGACCGTGTGCAAGACCGCAATGGCGCAACGATTGTTCGGTCTGACACCAGAGAATGCCCGGAGTGTCTCTCTGAAGACTGGGGGCGCACCTATCCGCCGGAGTTGCCTGATCCGCGTCAGCAGTTGACCGATCCTGCCAGTGCCTATCAGATGGTCTCCATCCTGCAAGGCGCTGTGGATCGGGGTACGGGGCGCCGCGTGGCAACCGTTGGCAAACCCTTGGCCGGAAAGACGGGCACGTCAAACGACGTCTTCGACGCGTGGTTCCTGGGGTTCTCGCCGAACTTAGCCGTCGGCGTGTTCGTCGGCTTCGACGAGCCGCGCACGCTGGGAGCCAATGAAACCGGCTCAACGGTTGCGTCCCCCATCTTCCGGGATTTTATGGCCGAAGCCTTGAGGAATGAGCCGGCCACACCGTTCCGCAGCCCTGAGAACATCGTGCTGGTCCGTGTCGATCCGGACACGGGATTGGTCGCCCCTCCCGGAACCCGCAACGTCATCCTCGAAGCGTTCAAGCCTGGTACCGCGCCGACCCGAAAGACCGCTGTGGTTGGTGGCGCGGCGGCAATGACCTTCGGAACCTCCACAGATACTCAACCTGCCGCAGGCGGCCTTTATTAGGGAAGTTACATGACCGCGAAGAAAAAAGATTTTGCCAAGATGTACGACATGTTTTCTGCGGCAATTTCTAAGAAAGTTGATTGTGGGCGCATTTGCGCACCCCTCAACGATGGTGTGCCCGTATGTTGCTCGACCGAGAACGCCATTCCCATTGTCGAAAAGGAAGAGTGGAAACTCCTCAAGGGGCGCACCGACCTTTGGTTCCCATTCAAAGCCTTTGACAAAGCGTCCAAGAAAATCGTCAAAGAACTGCCGGACACGGCCTGCGCCGTGGAATGCAAAGGTGTCGAGTTTTGCGAGCGGGAGAACCGGTCGCTGGCCTGCCGGGCGTTTCCGTTCTTTCCTTACTTCACTAAAAGTGGCGAGCTCGTCGGCCTGGCGCACTACTGGGATTTCGAAGACCGGTGTTGGGTGATTTCGAACTTGCACGTGGTCGAACGCGAGTTCGTCAATGAGATGATCGAAGCCTTTGAATACATGTTCGACAAAGACGAAGAGCAGTACGAGGCGTATTACGATGAGTCCGCCCGCATGCGGCGCGTGTTCTCAAAACGCAATCAGCCCATTCAACTGATTGGCCGTGACATGGAATATCTGATGGTGCTGCCGAAGTCTGGTGGCCGCATCATTCCCACCAAAGTCTCTGCGTTCGAACCGACGGAGCCCTTTACGTCGGACAAAGCGTATCGCCGCGCCATCAAAGAGGCTGGTGGCGACCCGGAGGGTCATACGCTGCCCGAACGCCCACAGTCCCCGTATTGAATCCTGCTATTTTAACCCAGTTGCGGGCTTGATCCGGCGGGGGAAGATCACGTACACCTCCGCGTCGATCTAAGCCGGAAAGGGACAGGCGATGCGCGCCGAAGCTGAAGCCAAAATCTCTGAGATCAAGCAGGCCATGGCGCTGCTGAGGAGGCATCTTTGACTGGGACCAGGCTGTCCTCAGGCTGGAAGAGCTGAACGCCAAGGCAGAAGACCCCGAACTTTGGAATGATCAAGCCGAAGCGCAGAAAATCATGCGTGAACGCCAACAGCTCGAATCCTCCATCAGCAACTTTAAAGGGCTTGAACAAGGCCTTGAGGATGCCGTCACTTTAATTGAACTCGGCGAAGCTGAAGAAGACGCGGACACGGTCGCGGAAGGCGAAGCGGCGCTTGAGGCCCTCAAAGTAAGTGCCAAGAAACAGGAGCTGGAAAGTCTGCTGTCTGGTGAGGCGGACTCCAACGACTGCTACATCGAAATTCATGCCGGCGCCGGAGGTACGGAGGCTCAGGATTGGGCCGAGATGCTATCGCGTATGTACGCGCGGTGGGCCGAGGCCCACGGTTACAAAGTCGAGTACGTGGAGGAAAGTCCCGGCGACGAGGCGGGTCTCAAGTCTGTGACCTATAAGATCTCGGGTCACAACGCTTATGGCTGGTTGAAGACGGAAAGCGGCGTGCATCGCCTGGTGCGCATTTCGCCATACGACTCTTCGGCCCGCCGCCACACCAGTTTTGCCTCGGTCTGGGTGTTTCCGGTGATCGACGACACCATTGAAGTCGAGATCGAAGAAAAGGACTGCCGCATTGATACGTACCGGTCGTCCGGTGCCGGTGGCCAGCACGTCAACAAAACCGACAGTGCAGTGCGCATCACCCACCAGCCGTCTGGGATCGTCGTGCAATGCCAAAGTGAGCGGTCGCAGCACCAGAACCGTGCCAAGTGCTGGGACATGCTGCGCGCCCGTTTGTACGAACTGGAACTGCAGAAGCGTGAGGAACAGGCCCAAGCCACCGAAGACACCAAGTCCGATATCGGCTGGGGCCATCAGATCAGGTCCTACGTGTTGCAGCCCTACCAGATGGTCAAAGACTTGCGCACCAATGTCGAAACGTCAGACACCCAAGGCGTGCTCGATGGCGACTTGGATCAATTCATGTCTGCGTCGCTGGCCGCCAAGATTCAAGGCAGTGAGGACATCGAGGCGCAAGGCGCTCCGTCCGGCTAATCAGATTTCTGCGCAGTTATCCTAGAGGTCTTTGACCGCGGCCAGCACCTCTTCGACATGACCTGGCACTTTCACCTTGCGCCATTCCGCACGCAGAACGCCTTTGTCGTCAATGAGGAACGTCGAGCGCTCAATGCCCATGTAGGTCCGGCCATACATGGATTTTTCTTTCCACACGCCGTACTTCTCGCAGACGTCTGAGTCTTCATCCGAGCCGAGCGGAAAGTTGAGGTCGTACTTGGCCTTAAACTTTTCGTGCTTCTTGATTGGATCTTTTGATACCCCGATGACAACGGTATTAAGCTTCTCCAGCTTTTTCATGTTGTCGCGGAATCCACAGGCCTCTTTTGTACAGCCTGGCGTGTCGTCCTTCGGATAAAAGTACAAGACGACGTTCTGGCCTTTGAGCTTGCTTAAAGCCACTTTGCTTCCGTCGTCTGTGGGGAGTGTGAAAGCGGGCGCTTTGTTACCGATCTTTGTCGCCATGGTGGTCGTGTCCTCCAGTTCAAATTTGTGGCCCAGCAAGGGGCTCAAGTCTTTACGAGACTGGTGATGTCCCGGTCAATAAGGTGACTGATGTGGGACGTATGGTCGCGGATGCGTGTTTTCAAGTCATCTAGGGATGCTGCGGCCGTACAGGACAGCAGCCGGCTCTCAAGGCCCAAAGGAACCTGATTGAGGGCATCGCCGTCGCTGGCCACGGTTAACCGCAGCAGCCAAGACAGTTGCGCCCAGAGTTCATAGGCCGACTCTATTTCAGCTTGATCCGCTTCCGACAAGCTCTCTGACTCTTTTATCAGGGTCAGCATGTCAGCGGTGAGGGGCGAGATGTCATGGCCTTGAGCGCGTGCCGCTTCAACGGCATGAAAGTCGAGCAGAAATTCAGTGTCCATCTGTCCGCCGGGGATGCGCTTCGTGTCCCATTCGTGTTTCTGCTGCAGGTTCGTCTGAATACGCTCCCGCATTTCCGTAATGGCTTCAGCGAGCTCCCGGCGATCTGGCATCGCCCGCAGCGTTTGGATCCTGAGTTTACTCAAACGCGTGCCTAAGTCCCCAGACGCATATACGACCCGCGCCCTGACAAGAGCCAGTTTCTCCCAAACCCACGCATCCTCTTTCAAATACTTTGAATAGGCTTCAAAGCTTGCGGCAAATGGTCCCTGGTCTCCGGCGGGGCGCAGGCGGAGATCGACGTCGTAAAGTCGGCCTTCCGCCGTCATGACCGTCAACGCGGAGTTCAGGCGTTGCGCAAAGCGCAAATAATAGGCCGTGACGGGAAGTGACCTCGCGCCGCCCTCAGATACCCCATCTGGGTCTGCATTGTAGACAAAGACCAGGTCCAGGTCGGAAATGGGCGTCAATTCTTTGGCGCCAAGTTTACCGTAGCCCATGACCGCGAAGGTCCCATCTTTCACGCTTCCGAACTGTCGTGTGAACTCTTCGGCAACTTCGGCGGTCAGCAACTGGATGTTGGTCTCGGCGATGTCGCTGAGTGTCACGGCGGCGTCATGGAGCGTGATGTTTCCCCGCAGGGCTTGAATCCCGACTCTGAACCGCATGTCGTTCGTCCACCTGCGGCTGGCGTCGAGTTTCAGCTCAAATTCTTCGGTGCGCTGCAGCACATCACCGAGTTCTTCCCGCAAGACGTCTGTGTCTTGCAGGGGCGAGAAAAATTCCGGATCGACCACATAGTCTAGACGTTGTGGCGCGCTGGTGAGGTAATCCGCAAGGCGGGGCGCGTTGCCCATGATTTCCGCAACCAATTCCAGAACTTGTGGGTGACGCTGGAAGATCGAAAAAATCTGAACCCCGGCAGGCAACCCTTGAAGGAACTGATCAAATTTTATGAAAGCCCGGTCGGGCTGCATCGTTTTAGAGAAGGCAGATACGACTCCCGGCATCAGCTCAGTCAGGATTTGGCGGGATTTCGTGCTCTTGGTTGCGCGGTATTTGCCGTAATGCCATTCGCGGATGAGCCGGGAGACAGTTTCGGCGTTTTCGAAACCAAGCCGGCTGAGATTGCTTAGCGTTTCGGGGTCATGGTCGGCACCGGTAAAAACGAGATTGCCTTCAATCGCCAGCGACGGAGAATCTTCGAACAAGTCCGCATAATGACTTTCGACTGTGCGGAGATGAGTCTCGACATCTGATGCAAAAGTATCAAAGTCGTCATAGCCAAAGAAACACGCAAGCCTACGCGCTTCGTCGATATCGGCTGGAACCTGCTGTGTCTGTTCGTCGCCGATCATTTGTAAACGGTTCTCGAGATGGCGCAAAAACACATAGCTGTCAGAAAGTTCTGCGCGGACATTGTCCGTGATGATCTGCTGATCTAGAAGAGCGCCCAATGCCGCTAAGGTGCTGGGCGTGCGCACCTCCGGGATCCGTCCGCCCCAGATAAGCTGTTGAATTTGGGCGAAAAATTCAATTTCCCGAATGCCACCGCGCCCGGTTTTCAGGTCATGGCCGAGGACGTCGACCTCACTCCCGCCTTTTGCCGCGTACATCTGGCGCTTGATCGAGTGAATGTCTTGAATGGCGTAAAAGTCGAGCGATTTGCGCCAGATGAAGGGCTCGAGGTTCGACAAGAACTGTTCTGCACAAATCTGGTCACCCGCAATCGGTCTTGCCTTGATGAGCGCCGAGCGTTCCCAGTTCTGTCCCCAGCTTTCGTAGTACTGCTCGGCCGCCAAAACCGAAACTGCAATGGCGGTCGAACTCGGGTCGGGGCGCAACCGTAAGTCCGTACGGAACACATAGCCTTGCGGTGTGCGCTGATCCAAAATAGCAACCAAATTCTTAGCGAGCTTAACGGCAAACTCTTGGGGTGACTTCGAGCCTCGATATGGCAGCGCTTCGGGGTCAAACAACACCATCAAGTCAATGTCCGACGAGTAGTTCAGTTCGAAGGCCCCGAGTTTGCCCAACGCCAGAACAAACACACCGCAGCCTTGCTCCGGATGCTCCGGGTCGGGAAGGGCGATGTTCTCTTTGTCGTGTTCGGCCAGAAGTAAATTGGTCAGCGCCGCGCGCACGCAGAGGTCCGCGAAGGTGGACCATTCCTGGGTGATCCGCGTCAGCGGCCACCAGCCGCATATTTCGCACAGCGCAATATGAAGAGCGGCAGCGGCTTTCTGTTTGCGTAGACCGGTGAGGAGGTCCGGCTGGCTGACGCCTGAGAGAGACTTAACGCCCTCACAAATGTCGCGCCAGGGAGGGTCCGGTCCGTCGCCGACAACCTTGCCGATGTGAGGGACGTTATTCACCGCGAGATTGGCCAGATACCTGGAGTTGCCAAAGAGGCACTTCAGCATGTCACCTAGGGTTGCCGACGTCCCGCCTGCAAGTTCAATAGGCTCGTCAAAAGACGGTGCATCGCTGTTGTCACGCCACTTTTGCTCAAACTGCCCAAGCAGCTCTTCATCGAAAGGCTTTGGCAGGTGGAGTAGGCCTGCAGAGGGCGGCTGCCAAGTCATTAGGACCTCAAAGGTGCCGGAATTCGTGTTAGTATCCGTGGTCTTAAAGGCGCCTTACGAACGCCCCATTTGTGTCTTCAAACTTAGAATGGCGCATTGGCTTTAGTCTATTTCGAAATACCTGGGAGCTAGGTGTTGGTCCACGGCGGTGTCAAAGTCCTTTTCAAGGCGCTGTCGGCGGTCACGCTCATCGTACTCATCGCGATGGTGGTGACGGTGTGGCGCTTGTCTCAGGGGGCGGTATCGGTCGGCTTCCTGGCGCCGTACATTGAGGAGTCGCTGAGCGTGATCGACGATGACATCGATTTCGCGGTCAGCGACGCGATTGTGCGGTGGGCTGGCTTTCGCGATCAGTTTGCGGTGCAGATCTTAGACGTCCAGGCGAAAGACGGGCGTGGCCGTATCATAGCGGCCTTTCCAGAGATGACGGTTGATCTCAGTCTGCGCTCAATCCTGGACGGCGTGCCGTCGCCGGAAGAGATTACGATCGCCAAACCGGTGTTGAGGTTCACGCGGACCGAAGATCGCAGAATACTTCTCGGTTTCGAACCCACGCGTCCAACCACAGCCCAAGTACCCAGTTCTGCATCCCTGCCGGCGGGTGCACAGTCGCCAGCCAGTATCCTTGCGCAAGCCATCGTTCAGGGACTGACACGTCCCGGCGAGAACAATACCCGTGTTGGCTATTTGCGCCGCGTCGGGGTTTCCGATGCCACAATTGTGTTCGCTGACCAGGCCAGCGGTGCACAGTGGTTCGCACCTTCCGGCCAAATTGTCCTCAACCGCGATGATGCAGGCATTTCCATCGAAGGCACGCTGCCGTTCATAACGGATGAGCGTGAGTCAGATATTCGAGCATCGGGTACTTACGATGCCGAGGCCCGTGACCTTAACATCTCCCTGGCGTTTGAGGATATCCGTCCCGCCTCGTTCGCGCCTCTGTTGCCGCAATTTTCATTTCTCTCCGGGGCCAGCTTAGACGTATCGGGCATCTTTGCCGCCAAGCTTGAGGTAGATGTCTCGTCGGTGAAATTGGATGAAATCGACCTGACCATTACCCGTGGGACCGGTCGCATTGCTGTGCCCGCGCCCATAAACCGTACTTACGACGTGTCAGACCTCGAACTGACGGCAAAGCTGTCCGCTGGCCTGGATCAGGCTAACGTCACATTGGCGGTGCTTGAGATTGACGGCGGAACCACCACACTCAACGGCACGGTGACCGGTCAGGGGCTGTCATCGGAAGCCCCATCCGCCACCGCCGATATCGGTATCGACGTTCTCACCCTTGAGCAGTTGAAGCGTTTCTGGCCGGAGGCGATCAAGCCCAACACGGGACGTTGGATCGCGGACAATCTCAACGGCGGGCAAGTGACGGATGCGCGTTTTGACTTCTCTTTCGGCGGCGAGTCACTCGACACGCTAGATGTGCAGGAGTTCGCGGGCCAGGCGCAGTTGTCAGGGGTCGACGTTACCTACATGCGGCGCATGCCGCCAGTCCTCGGCACCGGCGGTGTGATGACGCTCTCGCCCAGCGAAGTCGTCATCGATATTTCTGAGGGCAAAGTGCAGCAGGCTAGCCGGGATGGTGAGTTGATTGTCCAAGAGGGGCGGGTGCGCTTGCATGGCCTGGATGGCACCAACCACCGTGCTGACATTGATGTCCGGGTCGGCGGCCAGGTCCAGGACATCATTGCTCTTATAGATTCTGAACCGCTGCGCTACGCCTCAGCACTGGGTATCACGCCGGACGAAACCTCCGGCGATGCCGACGTAGCCTTGGCCATCGATTTTCCGCTGATTCAACAGCTCCGTCTCGCCGACGTGGACATCGCCAGTCAGGCTTCTTTGTCTCGGGTTGCGATCGAACAGGCGGCGCTCAATCTCGACCTTACGTCGGGCCAATTCAGTCTCGAGCTGGACAACGACGGCATGGACGTCACTGGCACAGCAGCCTTGGGCGGTATTCGTGCGGGGTTGTCCTGGCGTGAAAACTTTGTCGATGCTGATTTCAAACGCCGGTACGCCGTGGACGCGGTGATCGAAAACGAACAGCGGCCTCTGGTAGGGCTTGGCGCAAGCCTGTTCGAGCCACCTTATATGGATGGACCAGTCCGTGTTGAAGCGCTCTACACCATTGACAACGACAATGGTGAACAGCTTGTTGTTGAAGCCGACCTCGCCGGCACCGCGTTGAATTTTGACGAAATCAATTGGGTCAAGCCGTCCGGCGACGCCGCCCTGCTGTCCGCGGTGGTGTCCATCCCAGAGGGCGGGGCGATCAACGTCCGGAATTTCACGATGAGTTTGCCTGATCAGGAAAACGTGTTGACCGGCAGCATTCGTCTGGACGGCAACACCATTCTCTCGTTGGACATCGGTAATCTCAGCATTGGAGAGAACCAAATGTCCGTTGTCGCCAGGCGGCAGGACGACGGCGTGCTGCGGATCAACATGACAGGAGACGTGCTGGACGGCCGTTCGTTCTGGCAGTCCTTGCAGCAAAGCAATCAGAGCCGCGCGCTCACAGAAGAAGCTGCGGCCTTTGGTGCCCGGACACCAATCGAACTGGACGCTTCCATCGGGCGCATCTTGCTCTCTGACGACGGCGAGATGAAAAATGCTGCGGTTGCCGTTTCCCACACGGGCCTTGGTCTGCAGAGCATCGAGTATACCGCGGAGTTAAATGACGGCACGCCGTTTGAGTTTTCACTTACGCCCGAGGGTGACGAGCGCCGTTTTTCTGCCGCAAGCGAAAACGGAGGCAGGGTGTTCCGCGAACTTGGGTTCGGCGATGATTTTGTCTCGGGCCAGTTCACAATCGACGGCGTGGTCGATGCCGCCGGCGCTGTCAGCGGTGCCCTCAAAATCAAGAATTTCCGCATCGTCGACGCGCCGCTTTTGGCACGCCTTCTGTCGGTCGCTGCACTGACCGGAATCGTCGATGAACTGAGTGGGAACGGCATCTCTTTCTCCGAACTCAATCTGCCGTTCGCCTACTCCAGCAACGTTCTTACCGTTAAAGACGGGGCCATGTATGGTCCGTCAATCGGCCTTACAGCCCGCGGTGACTATGACCTGTCATCGGGCACGATCAATGGCCAGGGCACAGTCATTCCGGCTTACGCCGTCAACAGCGCCCTCGGGGCCATCCCCCTCATTGGGCCTGTCCTTACGGGAGGAGAGGCGGATGGCGGAGTCTTCGCAGCGACCTACGTTATTCGCGGAGTTGAGGGGAGCAACGAAATCACGGTGAACCCGGTCGCGACCATCGCGCCTGGTTTCCTCCGTCAAATCTTCAAGGTGTTCGAACCGGCCCCGGTCAAAGCCCAGGCATCGTCCACGGACGCCGCGCAAGCAGCAGAGAGTGTGCCCTAACCGTTCCTGCGACTCTGTCAGTTCGACGGCTTGAGCTGCACGATGGCGTGCTTTTTCTTGCCGGCGGAGATTTTTACATCGCCCGCGGAAAACGTATCCGCTGTCAGGGCGGTGGTTTCATCGCTGATTTTATTGTCGTTTAGGCGTGCGCCGCCGCCCGCGACCAAGCGCCGGGCTTCCCCCTTGCTCTTGCACAAACCTGCTTGAGTTAAGGCATCAACAATGGTGAACCCTGCGTCCAGGTCCGTGCTGGAAATCGCCACGCGTGGCAGGTCCGCGCCGGCGGCACCTTGCTCGAAGGTTTCCAGTGCCGTGCGTTCCGCCTCGTCGGCGGCGGCTTTGCCGTGTAACAGCTTGGTGGTTTCAAACGCCAAGCGCTTTTTGGCGTCATTGATTTCGGCACCCTGTAGCGCTTCCAGTTTGACGATCTCATCCACGGGCAACTCGGTGAACAGCCTGAGAAAACGGCCGACGTCCGGGTCTTCCGTGTTGCGCCAATATTGGTAGTACTCGTATGGCGACACGCGGTTTTCATTCAACCACACGGCCCCGTTCGCAGTCTTGCCCATCTTGGCGCCCGACGCCGTGGTCAGCAGCGGGCAGGTGAGGCCGAACAGGCTGGCATTGGTCATGCGCCGTCCGAGTTCGACGCCGTTGACGATATTACCCCACTGATCCGAGCCGCCGGTCTGCAGCGTACAGCCGTAGCGCTTATGCAGTTCAACAAAGTCGTAGGACTGCAGAATCATATAATTGAATTCCAGGAAGGTCAGAGGCTGCTCGCGGTCCAGCCGCAGCTTGACGCTGTCCATGGTCAACATGCGGTTGATCGTAAAATGCCGGCCTACATCGCGCAGGAAGGGAATGTACTGCAGGTCGTCCAGCCAGTCGGCGTTGTTGACCAACACTGCGTCCTGTTCACCGCCCCCGAAGTCGAGAAACTTTGCGAAGGTTTTCTCAATCTCCGTGATGTTCGAGGCGATCGCCTGCTCGTCCAACAATTGCCGTGTTTCGTCTTTTCCGGACGGATCGCCGACTTTGGTCGTGCCGCCCCCCAAGAGTGCGATTGGCTGATGGCCGGTCTTCTGCATCCAGCGCAACAGCATGATCGGCAGCAGGTGGCCGACATGCAGACTATCAGCCGTCGCGTCGAACCCGTTGTAGGCCGTCACCGCACCCGCTGCCGCCGCGCGGTCCAGTTCTTCCATATCGGTGCACTGGTGAATAAAGCCGCGCTCCTGCAGCACGCGGAGCAAGTCAGAGGTCACAGCAGGGGAAGAAGTCATCGGCGGGATTCCGCAACAGCGATCGGTCTGGTAGAATTGATCAGACGCCGCAGCGCCAAGGTTCGGGCGTGATATCATGGCGGTATATCGAGGGCAACGGTCAAGCCAATGGCACTGGATATGACACAGGATCAGTCGGTTATCGCGCTCGGTTTTATGAGCGGTACATCGCTGGACGGCATTGATGCTGCGTTGATAAAGACCGATGGCGTGCGCGTCGAGGCGTTCGGTCCAGCGCTGTCCGTGCCGTACTCCCAGCCCTTCCGCCGCCGCCTGAAAACAGCCGTCGAAGCCGCCGCCGCCGCTGATGCGGAATGCGACGATGCCGGTCTTGTGGACGAACTAACCGATTTGCATATCGCTCTCGGGCGGGATCTCAGAGGTAAGCTCACCGGCGAAAACCAACCCTGGGCGGACATCGATGTCATCGGTTTTCACGGCCATACCGTCCTGCACCGGCCGGAGCGCCGCTTCACCCAGCAGATCGGCAATCCCAAAGCGCTGGCAAACGCCATGGGTGTGCCGGTGGTGGGCCAATTGCGCCTCAACGATGTGGCGTCGGGTGGGCATGGCGCGCCCCTCGCGCCGGTCTATCACGCAGCCCTCTATGCCAACGGCAGCGAACCGGTATGCATTGTCAACATCGGCGGCATTTCCAACCTGACTTGGATCGGGGAGGGCGAAGCCGACATCATCGCCTTCGACACCGGCCCCGGCAACGGCTTGCTTGACGCTTGGATGGAGCGCAGCACCGGGCAACGCTATGACGAGGGCGGCGCGCTTTCGCTGCAAGGCACCGTCGACCAGGCCGCGCTCGATGAGCTGATGAACAACCCGTACTTTACTGAACCGTATCCCAAAAGCCTCGACCGTTCAGACCTATCGATTGACGCGGTGGCGGGATTGGCCCCGGACGAGGGCGCAGCGACCCTTGCCGCCTTCACGGTTGAAACCGTTCTGGCCGGTATCCGCCAATGCCCGGCGGCACCGGCGGCCATGTACATTACCGGTGGCGGCCGTCACAACCAGGCGATCATGAACGGGCTTACGGAACGCAGCCCCTGCCCGGTCAGCGGTGTGGAGCAGTCCGGGTACAACGGCGACATGATCGAAGCGCAGGCGTTCGCCTTTATGGCGGTCCGTTCGCAGAGGGGTTTGCCGATTTCGTTCCCTGGCACCACGGGGGTGCCGCGGCCTCTGACGGGCGGTGATCTGTTCCTGCCGGACTAGCGCCAGAAGCGCGGTACCTTTAGTCCTGCTTGGCTTTTTGAGCGTCTCTCATGTCGAGATAGTCTTCCACCGACTTCGTCAATTGATCCATGTGATCTTTGAAGAAGTGGTTGGCGCCTTTGATCAGCTTGTAGTCGACCGTGATGTTTTTCTGCAGCGCCAGCTTGTTGCAAAGCTTCTCGACGGACGGCTCAGGCACGACGTCGTCTCCGGTGCCCTGAACAATCAGGCCCGAAGACGGGCAGGGGGCGAGGAACGAAAAGTCATACATGTTGGCCGGCGGCGCGATTGAGATGAACCCCTCGATCTCCGGACGCCTCATCAGCAGCTGCATGCCGATCCACGCGCCGAAGGAGAACCCGGCCACCCAACACGCGCTTGCGTTCGGCTTGATGGACTGCATCCAGTCCAGTGCGCCAGCCGCATCCGACAGCTCACCTAAGCCGTTGTCGAACTCGCCCTGAGAGCGGCCTACGCCGCGGAAGTTAAACCGCAGGACCGAGTACCCCCGCCGCACGAAGATGTAATACAGGTTGTAGACGATCTTATTGTTCATCGTCCCGCCGTGCTGCGGGTGGGGATGAAGAATGATGGCGAGGGGGGACTTGGGGTCTTCAGCGTGATGGTAACGGCCTTCGAGGCGGCCTTCCGGACCGTTGATAATGATTTCTGGCATTGAACTTCCAACAAAATGAGACAGCCAAAGGCCCACGCCTCAGGACGGCTGATCTTTTAGGAAAAACGCCCAGCCGTTGCAAATCCGATTTTCATACCTCTGCGTCCCCCTCATCGGCGCGGAATAGGCCTAAATATCTGAATTATAATAATAAAATAGACTGATCCGAAGTTTAGAATCGTTCGTATAAACCGCAAATACCAACACAATCGTCGACAGAAAGAAGAGAATCCGACAGTGAAACCAAGCACTAAAGCTGAACTCGCAATCAACGGCATGATCGAACTTGCCCGGTGCGTACCGGCGAAACCGCTCTCGTTGGCGGTCATCGCTGAGCGGCAAGGCATCTCACTGTCCTATCTAGAGCAAGTCTTTGGCGCGTTGCGCCGCCATGGCCTCGTGGTCAGCGTCCGTGGTCCAGGCGGCGGCTATCTCCTCGCCAAGCCGCCCGAGAGCATTTCCGCCGGTGAGATTATTGAATCTGTCGATGGTGGCTACGAGCCCAAGCTCGACCCCCAGTCCAATTTCAATTTGGCTGCGGCGACCAATGGCTTTTGGACCGCGATGAACACCAAGGTTCTCGACCTCTACAAGACAGTGAGTCTGAAATCGATCATCGACGGTGATTTTGCGCCGGCACCAACCATGGTGGAATCCCAGCCACAAGCTGCGGAGTAGATGCTAAAGTCGGCCAGCCATGCCGACCTTAGCCGAAGCCGTCTACCTCGATTACAACGCAACAGCTCCAACGTCGCCAGCCGTGATGCAGGCGATGATGGATGCCCTTGAGTGCGCCGGCAATCCATCGTCCGTTCACGGTGCCGGCCGTGCAGCTCGAGCCCTTCTTGAGGAAGCACGCGAGGCGGTTGCGGCTTTGGTTCGGTCCAGCCCCGCGAACGTCACCTTTACCTCTGGCGCAACCGAAGCGAACGCGCTTGCGGTCACGGGGGCCGTGGGCTCCGGTGCGGTCCGCCAGGTGTTTTGCTCCGCCATTGAACATCCCTCCGTTCTCGACAACGTGCCTGAAAACGCCCGCTTGCCGGTAACCCCTGACGGGACGGTCGATCTTGACCAACTCGAGGCCACGCTCACGTCCCATGACACCCCTCTGCTGATCTGCGTCATGGCCGCCAACAATGAAACCGGTGTCATCCAGCCCATCGCGCAAATCGCCAGTCTAGTGCACGAGAACGATGGTGTTTTGCTGTGTGATATGGTTCAGGTCCCGGGCAAGCTGAATCCCTCGGACTTCGTGCCCCACGCAGATCTCATCACCTTATCGGCTCACAAATTTGGCGGCCCAAAAGGCATTGGGGCCCTGATCAATACCAGCGGCGTCCAGCTTCAAGCCCTGTTCGGAGGCGGCGGACAGGAGCGTAAACTCAGATCCGGCACCGAGAATGTGTCCGGTATTGCCGGGTTCGGAGCCGCAGCGAAGGCGGCAATAGAAACGCCTCTTGATGGCGCTGTCGCCGTCCTGCGCGACAAGCTGGAATCAGCATTGCTTCAGGCCCGCGAAGAGGCTGTGATCTTCGGCCAAGACGTCGCACGCTTACCCAACACCACCTGTGTTGCTCTGCCGGGGACCAGCAGTGAGCAGCAGCTGATCAAACTCGATCTCGCCGGTTTCGCCGTCAGCGCCGGTTCGGCATGTTCCTCCGGCAAGATCGCGGCGAGTCATGTGTTGCTGGCGATGGGTGTCGAACCGGAGCTGGCAAAAGCGTCGCTGCGCATCTCCATCGGACCCGACACGCCATGGTCAGACCTTGAGCGGTTTGTCGAGGCTTGGTCAAAAGTTTAGGCCGGACTGAATCAAAAGATGTGGCGCATAGAAAAAGGTGGTGACGGGTGACGAAGGTACGGTTTGTCAAAACCTCCGGTGACGTGTTGGAAGTGGAGGCCGAACCCGGCAGCTCCGTTCTGTCGATCGCCCATGCCAACGACATCGACATGGAAGGCGCCTGCGAGGGCTCCATGGCCTGTTCGACCTGTCATGTGGTTGTCGATCCTGACTGGTCCGGCAAACTCCCGCCGCCGACGGAGGAAGAGCTCGACATGCTCGACCTGACCTATGGCCTGACCCGCACCTCGCGTTTGGGCTGTCAGATCAAAGTGACGCCGGAGCTCGACGGCCTTACCCTGCACCTGCCGGCCGAGACCCATAACATGTTGTGATCAAAGGGTAATTCGGCGGCCTACGGCACCGGATTTTCCAATCGGCCATTGAGTACCACCCACTGGGGCAGTATAAGGCCGCCATGAACTCAAACCTGCCCGTACAGGCCGTCACGGTTGAAGACTACACCGCTGGGTCCGGATCCAACTCCGGGCGCATTGCCGTGGCCATGTCCGGTGGCGTCGACAGCTCGGTCACCGCCGCGCTTCTGGTCGAGGCCGGGTACGACGTTGTCGGTCTGACCATGCAGCTCTATGACCACGGCGCCGCCACCGCCAAGGCCAAAGCCTGCTGCGCGGGGCAGGACATCTATGACGCCCGCCGGGTCGCCGACAAACTGGGCATTCCGCACTACGTGCTCGACTACGAAAAAACCTTCGAGGCCGATGTCATCGCCCCGTTCGCCAACGCCTATCGTCAGGGCGAAACGCCGATCCCCTGCATTCTGTGCAATCAGACGGTCAAGTTCAGGGACCTCATCGCCGCCGCCCGGGATATCGGCGCCGTCGGATTGGCCACAGGCCACTACGTCCGCCGCGGTGAAACACCGGAAGGCCCCGTTCTCTTGCGGGCCGTGGATGCGGACCGGGATCAGTCGTACTTTTTATTCTCGACGACGCGGGAGCAGCTCTCGTTTCTGCATTTTCCGCTGGGCGGCGTGCCGAAATCCGAGACCCGGGCGCTGGCCGCGAAGTATGACCTGGCCGTTGCCGATAAGCCCGACAGCCAAGATATCTGTTTCGTGCCCACCGGCCGCTACACCGAAATCGTCTCCAAGTATGCGGATGATGGTTTTTCGTCGGGACGCATCGTCCACGTTGACGGCCGCGAACTGGGCGAGCATAGCGGCATCGAGAACTTCACCATTGGCCAGCGCCGGGGTATCGGCATCGGCGGCACCAAAGACCCCCTGTATGTCGTCGCCATCGACCCGGACACGGCCACTGTCAAAGTCGGACCGAAAGATGCGCTGGCCCGCCAGGAGATTGCCCTGCGCGATCTCAACTGGCTGGGCGCGGATACCGAGCTAGACGGTGAGGGGGCTCCCGTGTTCGCCCGGGTGCGCAATGCTCATGCGCCTGTTCCCGCGCACATCTGCCGTGACAGCACAGGCGCGGCGCGGGTGACCTTCGACGAACCTTTGTTCGGCGTCTCGCCCGGCCAGGCCTGCGTGCTCTATCGGGATGACGTTGTCCTCGGTGGGGGATGGATTCAGCGCGACCGGTCGCTGGACGCCGTGCCGCATAATCTCAAGCCGGCGCAGACCCAGTCTGAGGGCCGCGCAACCGCTTGATTATGGCGCCCGGTGGCACCGCTGGTCTTCCACATGAATCCTCATTTTGACGACGCTTGGGTGATTTGACATTCCCGCCGCCCGGGCGTACAAAACCGCGCTTTTCGGCGATGGCGGAGTAGCTCAGCTGGTTAGAGCAGTGGAATCATAATCCATGTGTCGGGAGTTCAAGTCTCTCCTCCGCTACCACCGATTCCCCACAAAATCGAATTCGCTCAGCCCCGACGTTAAACGCGTACGTTGTGTCTCGCCCGATCCCGTCACCTTGCCATACATCCCTTTCAAATTCGTGCAGACGTCCAGACAAATCCGATGATTTTAGGCGTGCATGGGCTCGTTTGACTCAAAAATAAGCCTCTGAATTCGTTGACGAATTTAGACTGGCCCCGCACAAACCCGTGGCGTGCATGGGCTCGTTCCTCGATTTTTTTGTCAGCAAAAGTTTTTCCCGGCTTTTTTTGCGCGGACGATCGCGCGGGACGCGCAGGGCGCTAGCGGTCTTGGGTGAGTTCGATACGCTCGAATCTCATCTTGCCCAGCGGGTATTCGGGAAAGGCCGCGATCCGGGGCGACAAGGCTTCGATCGATGCGTACTGGGCGATAACCATGATCGGCGCAAGGTCATGGATGCGCGCGTTGACGGTCTTGAGAAGGTCTTCCCGCGCCGCCGGGTTCATTTCCTGATGCGATCTCTTGAGTAAGTCGTCGGTTTCTGGATCGCAGAAGGTTGATCTCACATCGGTGCAGGAGAGCAACTCCGCGGCGCCGCTGATGTCGCCTTGTCTGTAGTGGGATGACAGCGACGAAATGACGTCGATCCCCTCCCACGCGTTTACGGACCGCCGGCGTATAAATTCAATAACCGGCAGGCTGCCGATTGTGATGTTCACGCCGATGGCTCTCAGATCTTGGGCCACCTGTTGATAGATCAGCGTATCGGCGGGGAACTGCCCGGTCATAACGGTTGCGGTCAAGTCAAAGCCCTGCGGATACCCCGCGTCCGCCAGCATGTTTCTGGCCCTGTCCGGGTCAAACGCATAGGGCTCAATCGCAGGGTCGTATCCCAAAGCTTCGGGGGTTGCGAGCTGCGTCGCGGGAGGCATTGTCCCGCGGAGGATATTTTGCGAGATGCTGTCCCTGTTGACGGCCATGTTGAGGGCGCGGCGCACGCGGCGATCAAGCAGCGGCGCGGCGGCGTCGCCTGTGGTCCGCAACAACAGTCCAATGATCACCGGTCCCGGCCGCACACTGACGCGATATCCCGCATCCTCGACCGTCGAGATAACATCGGGATCGATGTTCATCGATATGTCTGTGCCGTCGGACAGGATGTTTTGCAGCCGCGCCGTGGCATCGGTGATCACGGCAATCTCAACCCGCTCGACGTGGCTGGACACCCGCCAGGATGACGGGACACGCTGCAAAACCACCCGGGTGCCGTCGCGCGACCAGCTTTCGGGCGTAAACGGGCCGGACCCCACCGGGGCCCGCGCGAAGTCTGGCCGTCCTATCCTGTTTAGCGCCGCGACACTAAAAATGCTGACGCTTGAAAGCTTGCGGTCCAGCAGGGCGTCTTTGCGATGCGTTGTGATCTCGATTTCTGTGTCCGACAGCGCTCGCACACCGGCAATTTCACTGGTGTAGAGATAAGGCGCGTAGACCTTACCGTCCTCACCGCTCTGCATCGACAGACACTCAACAACGGCGTTTGCGTCGACCGGTGTACCATCGCTGAAAACAACATTGGGCCTTAATTTGAAGGTCCAAACCCTATCGCCATCGTTGTGCCAGGACTCAGCCAGGGCAGGTTGGACGCTGCCATCCGTCTCAACGACGGTCAGCGCATCGAAAACGGCCGGCAGCAAAGCCGACCCTGTGGCGTCGGCGAGGGGGTCGGCGAAGAACCGCCAGGGCGCCGAGGCAGTCAGGTGGATGGACGCGGCGTGCCCTACAGAAGGCGTCGCGACCCATGTGAGCCCTAGAATGAGAACCAGGACTCGTACGCCGGCTGACGAGCCGGTTGAAACCCCGTCTCTCAAGTCGCTGGAGTGCGCCATGCCCTGTTCGCGGTCAGCCCTTGTCCACGTACACGGCCTCAATTGCGTTGCCGTCGTAATCCTTGATCATCGCCGTCAGGTGACGCCAGCCCCAGTCTTCATACTCGCTGGGGGAGAACACCCCTTCCGCTCCGAGTGTGGTACCCGCCTCATAGAAATCTTTCACAGCCTGTTCACTCGGTGCGGCCAGGCAAATATGGCTTGAACTCGCCGACAGCTCCCGCGAGTCATCCTGCACGATGCGAAAGCTGCAGGTTTCAGTCCCGTAGGCCTTGGCGATGTGGCCGGGTATCTCATAGCTTTCGATTTCCAGTTTGGACAACAGCGAGTCATACAGTTTTTCGCTTTTGCTGAAGTCAGATACGTCGACGCCGACATGGTGAAAAATCATGGTCATTTCTCCAGTTACGTAAGTAAGGACACGTCTCTTCCTCGGTTGCGAAGGCCCTGGCTCATTGAGCTGCCTCGCTCCCGGCAGCTGAGTCCGTCCAGACGATGGGGAAGATGTTGTCCTGGGTGACGGGCTCGCCCTTTCTCATAGCGGTGCGCGGCATGCCGGGGATGTTGATGCACTCGGGTCTCGGATCCCACCGGATGTCGTTGCCGAACCAGCGCGTGCTCAACGCAATGCGCGGCTGAGTGGGATGTAAGTTTGCGCCGCCCCCATGATACATCGCGGGATGGAGGATCACGACATCGCCCGGTTCCATGTCATAGGCGATAAACGGGACTGACGGATCCGACCGGCGTTGCTCCCAGTCATAGTATTCAGTGCGGCCTGGCGGCCGACCGATTTTCTTTGCGTTGACCGTGTTGGGCCATGACATGTCGTCTTCGGTATGGCTGCCGGCAATGTATTCAAGGCTGCTGAGTTCCGCGCTGACCGGATACAGAGGCATCCACATGGTTGGCACGTGGGCTCCTGTCACCGGCCAGGCCGACTGATCCGAGTGCCAGTACGTCTTCGTTTCGCAGGCGGGCTCTTTCATGAAGATAGCATCGATAAAGAAGCGGACTTCCGTCGCGCCGATGACCCGCCCGACCAGTTCGGCAGCGGGCGACTCCCTGATGAAACGCTCGATTTCAGGCACCCACCACCGCATGTACTTGCAGCGGATAAATCCCTCAGCCTGCTCCGTATACAGCCGCCTTTGTTCGGCATGCTCGCTTTTGATCGCGTCGATCTCGGATTTGAGGTCGGCGTCCTGAGTCAGAAACTCCTCAGGCAGGTTGTACGTGTCTTCGGGACCGAGGCCGCGTGTCCGGTTCCAGGATTCGAGCAGGTATTCGATCCAGCCTGAATCGAAGGCACCCTTGATCAAGACCACGCCATCACGGCGGTACGTTTCCCGGTCCTCGTCGGTGACTTTGGCCATCAGGGTACGATTCATGGCGGCGGTCCTGTGTTCTGTGCGGCGTGCGCCTTCGGGATATCCAAACGTAACCGGTAGAAACTAACTGTGCCGTGCCTGAATTAAGTCCGCCGCCTTGGCGGCGATCATCATAGTGGGGGCGTTTGTGTTGCCACTCGTGATGGTCGGCATAACAGACGCGTCAACGATACGTAACTTGCCGACATTATGAACGCAGAGGTCGCTTCCTACCACCGACATGTCGTCAGCGCCCATCTTGCAGGTGCCAACCACGTGAAAAACGGGGCCGGTATGTTTGCGCAGGAAGCTCTCCCAGTCTTCGTCGGTCTTCACACCGGGTCCAGGAAAAAGTTCGTCCGTGGCGGCGTCCGAGAAGGCGTGTGTGGCAAAAATACGCCGGATAATTTTGCAGGCGGAGATCAGGCGTTGCACGTCGTCCGGGTGATCAAGCAGACGCGGGAGTATTTTTGGGGCCGTGCGCGGGTCCCGCGACGACAGACGTATCACCCCTCGGCTTTTGGGGCGGCTGACATTGGGCACCGCCATCATCGCTGGGGTCGGCCTAACCTTGATGGCGCTGCCGCTCATGTCATACCCCATGGGCATAAAGTGAATCTGAGCGTCAGGAATTTTCTCGGCGTCAGAGGTTCTGACGAAGGCCAAAGCCTGCGACGTCGGTGTCGCACACTGCCCGTCCCGCGTTAAAGCGTACTTCAAACCGTGTTTGAGAACGCCGAACACGGTGTAGTCCATGTTGGCCGTGCGTATGCCGTCACGAACGCCATGGGTGATCCACACACCGCAATGTTCCTGAAGGTTTTCGCCGACCCCGGGCAGTGCAGCTTTGGTCTCAATACCAACTTCCGCCAAATGGTCCGGCGGGCCGATGCCGGACAACATCAGCAGCTGCGGCGTCGCCACCGCACCGGCTGCTAGGATCACCTCTCGTCCTGCGCGGAGAGAGTGGCGCCGGCCCCGTTTTGAATACGTCACGCCGCCCGCGGCGTTGTTTTCGATGTCTATGTTTTCCACGTGGGCCGATGTGATCAAGGTGACGTTTGGACGTTTCAGGGCCTCGCGCAAGAACGCGCGGGATGCGCTTTCGCGAAGCCCGCCATGAATAGTCGTTTGGGCGAGGGCAGCCCCTTCTTGCTCGGCGCCGTTGTAATCCGGGGCGCTTGGAATTCCGGCTTCTTGCGCCGCGTCGACGAACAGAAAACTTAAGGCGTGGGGCGCGGGGACGTCCGAGATGCGCAGTTTGCCGTCCCGCCCCCGGAATTTTTCGTCACCACCGTTGTAGGATTCTATTTGTTTGAAGTACGTCAGGACGTCCGCATACGCCCACCCGGTGTTGCCCATCGCCGCCCAGTGATCGAAGTCGGTGGGATGGCCGCGCACATAAAACAGCCCGTTGATGGACGTGCTGCCGCCGACCACCTTGCCGCGCGGCCAGATATCGACTTTGCCGTTGCGCGTCGGATCTGGTTCTGTCTGATAGCGCCAGTCATATTTCGGGTTACCGAGGGCGTACACTTTACCGGCGGGGATACGCAGTATCGGCGACCAGTCCCGTCCGCCAGCTTCAAGGACGCATAGGGTGGTGTGAGGATCTCTAGATAGTAACTCTGCTAGTACACAGCCGGCTGCGCCAGCGCCGACGATAACGTAATCAAAAGAAGGGCCATCGTTCATGGGCGCGCCGCTATGGACCGTCTTGATCAATTTCGGCCCACAGCTTGAACGGTTCGCTGGCGTCTACCTCGCCCGCCTTGATCATCGCCCGCCAAACGTCACAGCCCTCAATAAAGTTCGGGATCGAGCCGGTGAACATCGAATAAGACAGCGCCTCGGCCAGGTGGGGCTCCGGCACGCCCAAGCGATAGCACTCTTCGATATGCCAGCGCAGGGCAGGCCAGCCGCGGCGGCTGGTCTGGATTGAGGTGCAGGCCATCTGGATCAATTCGTCGCTGACATCCGTGCCGGCGCGCAACGCATCGATTGCGTCTAGGTGGAGTTGCTTGGCATCCAGGTCCGGAATCCGGCCGCGCCAGTGCGCTTCACCGAACGCGAAGCTGGCGATGCCCGGCGCGATCGCGGCCAGCCGCAGAGCGAGGACGACCTGGGCGTCTGTTCCTCCCGCCGCTTTGAACTTATCGACATGCTGGGTGGCGAGGTGTTCTTCCTTGATCGCCAAGATGCCAAGCCAGATGAACTCTTTCTCGAAGGCCTTGAGCGTGCGCTCTTTGAGAGTGAGCTCGGTGTAGCAGGCATCATAGGCGGTAAGCAGATCCGGCGCGGTCAGGCTGAGCAGACCGTGGTGGGCCAGCAAATAGCCACGTTTGCTGCGCACGGCTTCAAGCCGTTGCAGTGCTGCATCTACATCGATATCGGGTATAGACTTGGTCATCGGACAAACCCTGATCACAGGAGTGTATTGTGCATCAGCCATACGTCACGTCGTGAGGATGCCTCTGTCAACCCTGCGTAGGGCTTTGACCAGGTTATATGTTGCGGGATTGGTCGGATTCATCGCCCTGCTCGCAAATCTACCTTACTTTGCGGGGTCGGTGCGCGCGGAGGTCAGGGTTGCGATTCAGTCCTTTCCAACAACGCGCGGCAATCCGCTCGGCCTGGTCAACACTCCGTCGCTCTATACATTTGCCGCGTTGTTCGATGCGCTCACCTATGTCGGCCAGGATGGCGAAGCGAAGCCGCTGCTGGCCACGTCCTGGCAGGCGCTGTCGCCGACGCTGTGGCAGTTCGACCTCCGCCCCGATGTATCGTTCTCGAACGGCGAGCCCTTCAATGCAGCCGTGGTGCGCGATACCTTCGGGATCATCAAGTCTGAAGAGGGGCAAAGCTATGTGACGGCCAGTGAGCTGGCTTATGTCAAAGCCGTGCATGTCATTGATGACCTCACCGTTCATGTTGAGACAGAACATCCCAACCCGTTTCTGCCTCACGATCTGTCGATGTTGCGCTACGTCCCAACGCGCTATTGGCAAGCAGTCGGGGCGGACCGGTTCGCCTTAGAGCCGATCGGCACCACGCCCTTTATTATGGAGCGCTGGACGTCCACCGAATTACGCCTGGTTGCGCGCGAGGACGCATGGCGGCAAAGCAAGACCGACCGACTCACGATCCTGTCGGTGCCCAGCCCCACCGCGCGATTTCAGGCGTTGCAGTCTGACAGGGTTCACGTTGCGATTCTGCTCGGACCCGATGAGACCCCGGCAGTTGAGAGCATGGGGCATCGCATGGCCGCCCAGGCCGAGCCCAGCATGATCGTGTTGGCGTTCAATCTGCAGAAAGATTCCCCGTTGCGCGATGTAAATGTGCGCCGAGCTCTCAACTATGCCGTCAACAAAACGGCTATCGTCGACGGCTTGCTGCTCGGTAAGTCCCGGGTCGCGACTCAGACCACGCCTGCGATCGCGTTTGGGTTTGATCCCGACCTACCGGCGTATCCATACGATCCAGAGCGAGCCAAAGAGATGTTGGCGCAGGCCGGATACCCCGACGGGTTCGCCATGGCGGCTGAGGTTCTAAATGTCACATCGTCCTTTGCCGGTCCGGGCTATCAGCAGGTGGTGGCGGATCTCGCTCAGGTCGGGGTCGAGGTCGAGCTCCGGGCGGTGCCGGTCGCGACGTACGCCAAGGGTATTCATCAAGGACAGTGGGGTGGCGAGGCATTCGGAATAGACTATGGCATTGCGCCGTCGCTTGATGCCCTGCGCGCCTTTGTGCGCCACAGTTGCCTGAAAGCGGTTCCGTGGTATTGCGACGAAGAACTGATGCCCTTGCTAGGAAGGGCGATGCGGACATTTGACCTTGAGGAACGCCGGGTACTGACCCAGCAAGTGCTTCGCCGGCAACGCGGTCAGGCGCCCGGAATCCTGCTTTACGACTTGGCGCGGTTTGACGCTCTCCATCGCGACCTGCGAGGGTATGCCAATCACGTCGGTTACATTTCGTACCATGACTTGTATCTGAACCCGGCGCATTGACGGCGATTGGCGCTTCCTTTGCCTGTGCACATGAATCTTTTGTTATCGGCCTGCAAAGCAATAAAATTTCGGCTATATTCCGAGGATGCACAGCAAGCGGCCTGACATCACTCTTTCAATCTTTGTCCTTACCCTGGCGGGCGGGCTCCCTGGTGGACCGGCCTTCGCGCAGGAGTCAAATGGGCAGCAGCTGGCGGCAATCGAGAGCTCCGAATGCGGAGCGGCGCCCTATTCGATCCTTCTCACTGTCGAAGACGTCCGGAAGGCCGAGGGGACGATCACCGTCGATTTGCATGGGGACGACCCGGAAAAGTGGCTCGGCAAGGGCCAAAAATTGGCCCGCATCAGAGAGCCGGCTGTGACCGGCCAGACGCTGGTGTGTATTCCTGTCGAGCGCGCTGGGGTCTACGCGCTTGCGCTATATCACGATGAAGACGGGGACACCAAGTTCGATAAGACCTGGATTGGCTTACCCGACGAACCGTTCGGTCTGAGCAATGATCCGAAAATTCGCCTCTCCAAACCGAAGCATGAAAAGGTTGCTTTTGAAGTGGCCGGACCGCTGACGCCGGTCACCGCAACCCTGAACCACTAGCGTTTCTCTTACTGCAGGCGCTGAGCGCCGACGATTCGATAGGCACCGGCGATGCGGTCGCGGTCGTAAAACTCATTGGCGACCGGATACAGCGTGCCGATGGCGATTGAGTGCGCGGTCACGGCGACCAGTTGTCCGATGACAAACCCTCCGTCTTTTCTGGCCAGCACAACGTCCACTTTCGGGCCGTCGAGTGATTGGGCGGGGCTGGCATACAGCATGTCGCCAGCATCGTAGCGTGGCATCAGGGTGTCGTCGGGCATGAGAACGGCGAAGGCAAGGGGATCACTCCATAGAAATGGCGGACGTTGGGTGCGCATCGGCGCGGCATCGAAATTTCCGTCCGCCACTTGAACGTCCTGGGTCGAGACCAACACCACCGGGAGGTTGGGCGGCGGGCCGGGTTCCCCTGAATACCCTGTGAGCGATGACTGCGGCCCGGCTGCGGCGCGCACGTCTTTCAGAATGGTGTCCAAATCCGGTGCGAGTTCCAGCATGCCGCGCTCATAGACGGCGAGTGCGGGCATGAGATCGGCGAGCGCACGCCGGTCCCGCCGCGCCGGGACAATGTCCTGCAAGGTCGAGAAGGTGTGGGTGAGGAGCGCCAGCATGGTGCGCTGGCTGAGCGTATGACGCACCGGCTTGTGCATGAAACGGTTGACGGTCGAGGGCGTCAGCCCAGCAGCGGCGGCCAGGGCACTGGCCGACTGGCCGGTCAGCGCCATCATGGCGCGCACCAAATTGCGCGTTTCCCGTTGATGTGCGGTTAGAACCTCTTCGGGCAGAGGGGAGTCTGTCTGCGTGCCGTCCATAGTGGTGCTTGCATCCCTGTTAGGCGCAGATTTCGATTTATGTATAAGAAATAATTCATTATAATCCGCGCATTGTTACTCGTAAGTTTTTCCAAGTCAAGTCGTGTGCCGCCGGCCTGGTTTTCGACCCAGTTTCCCGGGCGGGATGCTGCTGATCTTTAGAATAGTTAACGCTCGAAAGTGACAATCGTTGCAGGTTGAAGGCGAATTTTTCGCCTTTTCCGGTTTTGCTAGCCGCTCCGCCATTTCGCCAACTACGTAGAGGTGTGAATGAAAAAACTCATTCCCGTAAGACGACGCGGCCGCCCCAAAAAGCGCGCCGATGACCGCATCGATCCCACCCCCGAAACCGCTGCGAAACTTGAACCCGACCACCTGCACAAGCTGCTCAGCGAAGGCGAGATCAGCCCCGACCAGGAACGCGCTGGACGGCAGATTCATGCGCTTTTCCGGGCCCTGAACGCGGGCGGCAGTCCAACCTCCCGCCTCGACGCGCCGGGTAAGTCCAAGCGCCCCGGACTGACCAAGACACCGCTGGAGCGGCTGAGCGAACGCCAGGAAGATCTATGGCGCAGCCGGTTTACGCCGTGGGCCCGCGCCAGTGGGGCGACAGTGGTGGTGGGCCGCCCCCGGCTAACCAGCCTGGGCCTGGTGGAGCGGCTGGTGACCGAAAATCAGAGCCCTGAGGCGATTTCAGCGCGCTTCCGGGTGAGCCGGGAGACGCTGCTGGAGGCCTTCCGCACCGCGATGGACGCCTATAATGCTAAGAAATAATAAAAAAAGCTCTTGTAATATGCATCTAGATTTGACATAATTCGCATTCTGGCGCTGTGGATACGTTTGGCATGGTACAGCACCGGACCGGGGCCGCCTGCGGGCGCGCCACGGTGTTTTGGATAGATCGGTTCTCTCCTCAATCGACTTAAGGCCCGTTCCCGTAGAGCGGGCCTTCTTTTTTCGACGTTCTAGCGAGTCCGCGCTGCATGCGTTTTGGCGGCGCGCGCTGGGCAGTCAGCCGGGCGGCGACTCTCGCCATGCCTCCGCCAACTGAGAGACGCGCATGAGCGATGAAACCGTCAAACGTACCATTGCCGCAGCCTACGGCGAGCGGTTGGTTGAGGTTGAGGTCACCGTGCGCCAGCACGGCAAGGCAATCGAAGCCATCGATGCCAAAATTAACACCATTCAAGGCGAGGCCGTCGCACCCTGGCGGGTAAAAATTCTCGAGGCCGTGGTGTTCAGCGCTTTAGGCGGGGCCGCTGTGCTGTTCGGCCTTTACGTCAAACAGGTATTGGGATTCTGATATGACCGACGTTGCCCCGCTTCAGACCAGTCACCAAACCAAACACAAACGGCGGCGGCGCATTCTGCGCACCCTGTGCCGGGTGCTGTATGGCGCGACGGTGCTGATGACGCTGGCGCTGTTGCTGTGGCTGGCGCTGTGGCGGGAGTGGTCGCTGCGCTACGACACCGCCTATCCGGCGCGGGTGATCTTTGAAAACAATTTCTTTCAGGACGACAGTGGCCAGCGATTGTATGTGATCGCGCCGGGGCAAACCGTGTTTTACCGCAAGGCGTTCTGCGTCAGCCTGGCCGACCCCGAACTGCTGCTGGCTGAGCTGGTGCGCGGTCAGCGCGCGTTCATCCGCGCACGCGAGGCGGTGCTGCAGGAGCAGACCGAACACTTCGGCATCATTTACGGCCTGACGCGGGCGACGTTCCTCAACGGCATCGCCCTGCAAATTCCCGACCGCACCTTCGAAATTCAAGAGGGGTGCTACGACATCGTGCAGACCATCCTCATTCCCAACACGCTGCCCAACGGCGAATACGTGCTGGTGTTTAAGTTCACCTATTACCGCAACCGCTGGCAGAAGGGCGAGGAGGTGGGCGTGACCCGCACGGCGGCGCCGATCCGCTTCCGCGTGTCAGGATGAAGGGCGGGATGAGGAACGTGTTATGAGACTGTCGCCCCACTTTACCCTGGCTGAGGCCGCAAAAAGCCACCTTGCCGCCCGCCACGGCATCGACAACACCCCGCCGGCAGCGGCGATTCCCCGTTTGGTGCGGGTGGCCAGCCAGATTTTGGAACCGGTGCGCAAGGAGTTCCGTCTGCCGTTCTCGCCCTCGTCGTGGTACCGCAGCCCGGACCTGAACGCGGCCGTGGGCTCGCGCCCAACGTCTGCGCATTTAACCGGGCGCGCGGTGGATTTTGAACTGCCGGGTGTGGCCAACCGCGACTTGGCGCAGTGGTGCGCGGACAACCTGCGCTTCGATCAATTGATATTGGAGTTCCCGGCTCCGGGTGATCCGGCCTCGGGCTGGGTGCATTGCGCACTCCCTCCTGATAAAGCCGGTGAGGATGCAAACGGGACAGCAGCGAACGCGCCGCGCGGCGAGGTGCTGACGCTAACGCGCGACGGCTACATCCAAGGCCTCCCCGCATAACGGGCAGCTTTTCCAACCCACCGAAAGCACATACAGATGACCCACAACGCGGTGCGCATTGGCCGGGTGCGGCCCAAGACCGGCGGCGATATTCATGTGCTGGCGGCTGACCCGCGCACGGAGGTGCAGCAGGCGCTGCTGGAAAGCGCACTGGAGATGACGGATGGTTTGCCGGACCTGACGGGTTATGCCCTGGTGGCGTGGGACGGCAACGGCGCGCCCTATTGCTGCAGCTGGACCGTGGGCGACTCAGACGAGTATGAGGCGGGGCCGGTGAGCCTGTACCTGTTGCCAAGCTTCGTACACGACGCTTTGCTGTTGCACATATTAGATGAAGAGGCGGCGGACACCTTCTGCGACAGCGACGTTTAGACCCGTAGACTCCCGCCAATCAAATCACACGTTCAGACAATCCACCCTTTAGACCGGAGGCCGGCCCATGCCGTTTCCTATTGCCGCCGCTTTGCCGATTGTCGGCAAAGTGATTGACCGCGTGCTGCCCGACAAGGCCGCGAAAGACGCCGCCAAACTGGCGCTGCTGGAACTGGAGCAGCAAGGCGAATTCAAAGAAGACGAACTGCGCATGCAGGCGATTGTAATGGAGGCGCAAAGCCAGGACCCGTGGACCTCACGCGCCCGGCCTTCATTCTTCTACGTCATCTACATCTACATAGTGGCAGCAATACCTATGGGCATTATCTCAGCATTCGATCCGAACATGGCGATAGCGATTACAGAGGGCGTGAGGGCTTTTCTGAATGCTATCCCCGACATTCTGTACCAAGTCTTTATCGCGGGCTTCCTGGGATACACCGGCGCCCGCACCTTCGAAAAAGTGAAAGGCGCAAGCAAATGATGAGCAAAGTGAAAACCTGGGCAGCAAAACAAACGGCGCGGGTGACCGCGCTGCTGGACCGCGAGCCGCTGAAAGCGGCGGGCGTGTGCGCCGCCGTGGGCGCGGTGCTGGGCCTGGTGATCGGCGCGAGCGTGGGGTAGGGGCAGTAAGGTTCAGAAGATAGCTGCGATAACTACGAACACGACGATGCCGACAACAATCCAGGTGGTGAGTTGAGAAGGCTTCTCTGTTTCATTCTTCTCTGTGTAGTCACCTGGGACAGCTTCTGAGTCTGCTTCTTCTTGATCATCACTGAGTGTGAATTTGACGTCGTGGCCACCTTCACGAAGCGCGTCTTCCAGGTCTAGTAGGAAGTCTTCTTCGTCATAAGTTACCCGATCATCCAAGTGAATGATTTCGAGACAAGTCTCTATGAAGGCGCGGACTTGTTCTTCATCGCTATCCGAGATGTCACCCAAGCCTTCATAGATTTCCGCCTCTTCGGAGTCTAAGCGATAAACGAAGTCGAGGAGGTCATCTACTTTATTGCTCGGGACTTGCCAAAAGCGCGTCACATAATCGGTGATCAGCTTTGCTTTTTGTTTTGCGCGGCCATCGGTGTAACTGGCTAGATATCCGAGTGTTTCAAGCTGTGCATTGAGGCTGGCGGGCATCTTCCAGTCCTGTTGAGGTGGCAAGCGATTTGGATTGAATAGACTATGATTGCGCAGAGTTGACTCTACATCTTCAATAACTTCGCCAGAGTCTGGTTCGTAGAGCGCGCGAATTCGATGTGACAGAAATGTCCGGCGTGAGTCTCTTACATGGCAATGAGCGTCAATGGCGATGCCGTTCTTGCCCTCATAAATTTCACGTACGCTAACAACGCGATCAGTCTCGTTGCCACGCGCGTCCCGATAATAGAGGCCGAACTCGTTTCCTAGAGGCATTCAAATGGCCCCGCCATGAGCAATACCAGGTAGCGCACGCCACATAGCACGTATCGAAAGTGTCATGGGGATGGCCAGCCCCGCGACAACAGCGAAAGATAAGTACGCAAATATGGCTGGTAAAGACAGCCCAGGTAGAGAGTCGTAGGCAAGCCAGCCCGCAACACCGATTGGCAGCAGAACTGAGGTCACTAAAAGCAAAGCTTTAGAAATTGTGTCGTGGTTATATGCGCCAATCCAAGGCACGTTATTCTTAAAATCTTTTGCGTTGTTTCGGGTAAAGGCGCGAATGTGGACGATGAAATACAACATGATGCTAGCTATTATTGTTCCGCCCCATGTTCTGATTAAGCTTCCAGGCGCCGTTACACCAAGCAAGCTAACTTGCTGCCCATTCAGTTCATTGAGAGTTTGAATCAGTTGAGCCAAGCTACTGGAGCCTACTATGTCTGATTCTTGGTTCCTGTAAATCTCCAGAGAGGCAATATTGATTTCGTCAAACTGTTTAAGTAGACGGTCCAAGTTCGGAAACGTTTTATCAAACGGTCCAGAATTGAGCCTAAAGGCCCCATCATATTGTTCAACTAGTGTCTTCTGACCATCAATCGAAATCGACACGTGCTCCATAGGTACAAAGAATGTCGACCATAAACCTGTCAAGTACTCTTGCTCGCGGCCGCTAACAGACGCGCGGCTAATTGGTTTCGCTTTTCGAGATTCTGGGGTATTCGAGCCAGGTAGATTCATGCGAAGCAAAGGAGCCTGTATCTCTATCGCGTATGATCGTTCGGGGCGTGGACTTTCGGCTGTACCAATCGCGCACCCGGGCGGTGGGAATAAGACAATTCTCTGCCTCTCGCTAGATCCGACACTAGTCTGTTTATAAATGGCACTAATATGAGCCGGAATCTTTTTTGCTTGGAGTCTCCCTCGACCGCGTATGTCTTCACACGCGACACTTGCATGTAGACCAAACCCAGTTACTGGGGAATTCGCTGGGGTTCCACGCTTGCCATAGACGACCGCTTTCGGGTTGACGTCTGTTATCGCGTGGAATTCTGACAATTGATACAGCGCGTTCCATACGTTTGCGAAATTCTCAAGAGTGAATTGCTGGTTGTAGTCCAATAGGGTGGCGGCATTGTCATTGTTCGAAGCAAAATTAGTTTCCGGTAAAGCTCCAATCGCATTTCGCCAAAGATGCCGTTCAACTACTGACGTACCAGCATGGCTGTCGACATATGGAATACGGATTACGCTGCCCATTTCGCCAGATTTTTCTTTAGACGATAGGAAGAATTGTCGGGGTGTTGTATTCGAAAAAGATTCAATTCGTTTTCGATAGCTGCTGCTTACGACAGCGGCAGTCACAGCGTCGTCGAACTCTTCTAATATTGGACCCCTTAATTCGAATAGCTCTTCAATCGCGAGCGCTTCTTCGTACGCGTTTTCAAAAAGGCTCTGGTTGTAAAAGGTGACGGCAATTGCGATGACGAGCAGGAAATGAGCAAAGAGAAATGGATCACACGCAGGTGTTTGACGTGCTCTTTCGGATCAATGTCGGCCTGTGGCGTCGTGTTCATTCACTCCTCCCGCGACCACAACACTAAGTCGTAACCGCAACAGATAACAAGTTTCTTATGCCCCCGATGCGTGACGAGCGCGGGCGGTTTCTGCCTGGCCACGATTACAGCCGGGGGCGGAGCCGTGGCGCGCGCAACAAGTTGCAAGCCGAATTACTCGGCGTAAGTGTCGGATAGAGAAAAAAGGAGAAAAGAAATGACACGTAACCCTGTGAAATCCCCTGATGGATGGAGTCTGAACGAAGGCTTGGCAGCCCAATACGCGGCCCAGGCGGGGCTGGATCCTGATCTCGCCGCCCCAGCGGGTGAAGCCGCGTGGGATGTGTTGAAATCCCTGCGCGATGCGGTGGATGAGCGTGACCCCGCACGCCGCGCCAAGCGGGTGCAGCGCACCCAGCAGAGACTGGCCAAGGCCGGCCTCGGCCGTCATCGCGAACTGGTGCACGCCATCCAGGAACGGCTCGCGACTTTGAGTGGTAGCGATAACGCCAAGCCGAGCATCAATCCTGAGACGGGGTTGCAGCAGTTTTCGGTTGAATGCGCCGATGAAGGCGGTTGCCGCCAGGACCCCGTTGGACCGATAGAAGAAATTACGGTTTATGGAAACGCCGATGGCGGATCATCTTTTCAGCCGGGTTTCCCTATTACCGGTCCTTCCGTTGCGGGCGGCACCGGTAACGTCCCACTAGACCCGCCGGGATTATGGTCAAACGATGGTTTGCCTGAGGAGATCAGTGTGGTTCCGAATCCTGATGCTGAGACTTCGCCTCAAGACTATGCCCTGCAAGTGGAAAGCTTGGACGTCATTAAAAACTGGACTGATGAAAAAATTGAATCCGAGATTGAAAAAGTTGATGAAGAACTTCCGAAACACTACGAAGCGATCGGCTATACAAAAGACCAGACAGTGACGCACATAGGAAACCGAATCGGCAGGACGGGCCTTACTCGCGGAGGAGATTGGGGTACCAAATTCCTTGCGGGCATGTCAGGCGGGCAAATGATGAGGCTGCATGCCTATCGCGATAACCTTGTCGGTGTTCTCAATGCTCGTGATGCCGCAAGACAAGGTGGGCCATGACAAACATGTTATCACCTTGTCTCCGCTGGAACGACGCAGTCCAATTTCTCAAATGGCCAATTTGTTCGTGGTGATTCCAAGAACGCCAGTGAAGTTCGAACTCCACGGAGTCGCGCCAGCGCTATTCTGATCGGCAATCGTTAGTCAGTCTCTCCGGAATATCCTCGACTGTCCATTCGAGCCAATCCTTTTCGTACTGCTCTGCCTCTTCGTCAGAAAGTAGAGTTTTCAGACTCTCATGATGCTTTGCGAAGACAGAAGGCAAGCGATGAGCGAGTTCACGCGACAAAAGGTAGTCGGCTCTGTCGTCAGCCTCGCGATCAAACGGGCGCCACATTGAACCTTTGAATGCGAATAGTGAAAAGGGACCTCCATGGATCGCTGTGTCACGTGCCAACACATAACCGTCGCATCGGGTTTCCAGTGATGAACTGAGCATCATGAGCGACCCCAACGCTGCTTGAGCGGACTCTATCCCTGCATCGGCGAACGGGCTTAGAGCTTCTCGTACGTTTTTCATTCGAGCCTCGTATTCTGAAAGCGCCGCGTCTTCAGAATTTTCGTTATCATCCTTAGGCTTGGTCAGTTCGCTATACATATCCTCGAAATATGCTTGGTCATACCTTGAGCTTACCGCGTCTAACCGCTCAATGAATTCGTTTGCGATTTCCTCATCTGAGTATGCGGAGAGCGGCTGGTTAGTCGCAATAGTTTCGTTTTGTTCCGAGCACGCCCCAAGGCTGACGATAAGAACCAGTACACTTAGTTTCTTCATCACCGGGTTTTGCCTCCGCGTTTGCGCGTATGTGAACGTATCAGCCAATCATAGTCCAAAGTGCGGCGGTGTGCGATGCGGTGGACGAACGTGATCCACAGCGCCGCGCCAAGTGAGTGCAGCGCCCCCGGCTCGATCTGTCTCGCAATCTGACGCCAACTCTTCTCCTTAACTTTCAAAATTAAATCATATGCCCCCATTCCGTGATGCGCGCGGGCGATTTCTGCCCGGGCACCCCTATAGCCAAGGCCGTTCCCGCAACGCCAAAAACCGCATGGGCACGGCGCTGCTGGAAGCGCTGGCCACCGACTTCGATGAGCACGGCCCGGAAGTCGTGAAGCGCGTGCGTGAGGACCGCCCGGCCGACTATCTGAAGATCTGCTTGTCGGTCCTGCCCAAGGACCTGACGTTGACCATCAACCCCCTGATAGACATGAGTGACGATGACCTTCACGCCCGCATCCGCGACCTCGACTCCCAGCTTGCGGCCCCTTCTGGAGGAGCGGGTGATGATGGCGGAGGAACTGGTGCGCCGGAGGAAGACGGCGCGCCTGAGTACCTACCAGCCTTACCCCCGCCAGAATGACTTCCATGCCGCCGGAGCATCCCACCGCGAGCGTTTGTTCATGGCCGGGAATCAGCTGGGTAAGACGTTGGCCGGTGGTATGGAGGCGGCGATGCATGCCACCGGCGCGTATCCGCCTGAGTGGCGGGGCAAGCGGTTTGATCATGCGACGAAGGGCTGGGCAGCCGGCGTGTCCGGCGAGGCGACCCGCGACACCGTTCAGCGCATGCTGATGGGCCGTCCCGGCGAGTGGGGCACGGGGGCGATTCCACAAGACGCCATCGTACGGGTGACGTTGGCGCGCGGCGCGGCGGACCTGCTGGACACGGTCACCGTGCTGCATGCCTCGGGCGGGCACTCACACATCTCATTCAAGTCCTATGAAAAGGGCCGCGAGAAGTGGCAGGGGGAAACCCTGGACTGGGTGTGGTTCGACGAAGAGCCGCCCTTGGATGTGTATACGGAAGGCCTCACCCGCACCAACGCCACCAACGGTCTGGTGTGGATGACCTTCACGCCATTGCTGGGCCTGTCGCCGGTGGTCAGCCGCTTTGTGCTGGAGGATGTGATGGACCGTCACGTCACTCGCATGGAGCTGAGCGAAGCACCGCATTTCACCGGCCCGCAGCGCCAGCGCATTCTCGCCAGTTACGCCGACCATGAACGCGACGCCCGGGCGCGTGGCAAGCCGGTGCTCGGCTCGGGCCGGGTGTTCGCGGTGGACGAGGCGGACGTGAAAGAGACGGCACCCGAGTTGCCGGATCATTGGCCGCGCCTGTGCGGTCTGGATATCGGTTGGGATCATCCCACAGCAGCGGTGTGGCTGGCGTGGGACCGTGATGCCGACACCGTGCATGTGTACGACGCCTATCGGGTGCGTCAGCAAACGCCGGTGGTGCACGCGGCGGCGCTGAAAGCGCGCGGCGAGTGGATTCCGGTCGCCTGGCCGGCAGATGCCTTGCAGCATGACAAGGGCTCCGGGCGGCAGATCGCCGAACAATACCGCGAGCAGGGCGTGGCCATGCTGCCCGATCCGGCGCGCTTCGCCGACGGCTCGGCGGGGTTGGAGGCCGGCGTGTTCGACATGCTCGACCGTATGAAAACCGGGCGCCTGAAAGTGGCCGCGCACCTAAATGACTGGTGGGAGGAATACGGCCTCTACCACCGCAAGGACGGGCAGATCGTCAAAGAGCGCGACGATCTGCTGTGCGCCACGCGCTATGCGCTGATGATGCTGCGCTTCGCCGCCGAAGCGCCGGACCGGCAGGACGCGGTGAACATCGAGACCGGCTGGGTGGTGTAGCGCTGCGCTCACGTCAGACTGTGTGTTGCCCGCGCCGGGGAGATCACCTGCGCGGTTTTTTTTATTCTACTTTTTACAAAACAAAGGAGTGCGAGATGCACAAGGCCAAATCCCCTGACGGATGGAGTTTGAACGAGGGCCTAGCAGCCCAGTATGCCGCCCAGGCCGGGCTGGACCCCGACCTCGCGGCCCCGGCGGGCGAAGCCGCGTGGGATGTGTTGAAGTCCCTGCGCGATACCGTGGATGAACCCGACCCCGCGCGCCGCGCCAGGCGGGTGCAGCGCACCCGGCAAAGACTGGCCATGGCCGGACTCGACCGTCACCGTGAGTTGGTGCGCGCCATCCAAGAGCGGCTGGTGAGCTTGAGTGCTGGAGATAACACACGGCCGAGTGTGAACCCAGACACCGGGTTACAGGAGTTTTTCGCTCAGGGAGTCAAACACCCAATGCACGGAAGACTTGAACGAAAAATAGGCTCGTTATTGGACAATCAAATACCCAATCCTTCTTTGCCTTCATCCATTCTCACACCGTTACCACAACATACGCCAGAGTTTGTCTCGGAGCGGTTTCTGCACAATCAGGGCACGCGAGATGACATGGCTGACCGCGTAAGTAACTACGCAGATGACCTCGTCAGATCGCGCCGGCGTGGAGGCCTATTCTCTTCGGTAAATCCTGATGACTTACCGGTCAATGAACTTGGGGCGGCGATGAGGGCTGTCGAAAAGAAACTTAATCCAACCGATGCGAATCTTGCTATGAACTTGGACAATCCTCAAGACATTAGCGGATACTATGCGATGCTGGGGCTCGATCAGGAGGCTGCACTGCAAGCGCCGATAGAACGTGATCCGGCTTTTTCAGGATTCGAACGTCATGTCCCCAAAGCGTTCCGACGTGGAGACGATGATGTCAGCCCAGAACAACTCAATCGCTGGATGGCGACGACAAACTCGTCGAGCGACTATCATTTTGTCGATCATACCGGCCAACTTCGAAGGAAATCTCCAAATACACTAACGGATGACCCGTTGTACTTCGCTTACGATAAACTAAGAAGGCTCCATTCTGACGCCCTTGCAGCGAAGCCGGGTGTGGAGCGTATTCGACGTGCGCCAGAAGCCATATGGGACGTTAGATAATGTTTTCCTGATGAAACTGGGATTAGCCCGCAAGCGAGATTCTGTCCCGCTAGAACACGGAATTCTAAAATAGTGGCTGGCCGGTCTTGTAGCTATAGAACGCCAGTAGCGCCAAGATTCCAACGATAGTCGAGAGGAGGAGCTTAATCGCAGAGCTTCGTCCAACCCAATGTTTGCGGTCCTCAGCATATACCTTGTTGTACTTAAACCAGCCCCAACCAGGATTTTTCATTTTAGAACCTCTAATTCACTCAAGTGTGAGTGTATCCAAATAGAACATATCACATAAACAGTCAGAAGTTTGGAACGCCCGATCTACCTGCTTTTCTAGATAGCGGTTTTCGGAAGACAATCCTATTCCGTAGTCTGAGACGGAGCGGAGTTTCTTGCTTGCCTGGCTACTCTCGACTGGTCCAGACCGTCGAGAGTTCCGTCGTTATCAAACAATCATAGTCCAAAGGGCGGCGGCGCGCGAATACCAGCGCGCCGTTTTTTCGTTCCCCCAACCTTCAAGTGAGTCCCTATGCCTAAGAAAGCGATGAGCGATCGCGAGTTGTCCGCGATCATAATGGCCGAAGTGCGCGATGCCGTCGGGTACATCGGTACCACGTCTGAAATCTCCGATGAGCGCGCCACGGCGCTGCGCTACTACCTGGGGGAGCCGTTCGGCGATGAACGCGACGGCCGCTCCAAGGTGGTCTCCCGCGATGTGGCCGATACGGTGGAGTGGATCTTGCCAGGTCTGTTGCGCGTGTTTGCCGCAGGTGACGAGACCGTGCGGTTCGAGCCCGTCGGCATGGAAGACGAGCCCTTCGCCGAGCAGGCAAGGGACTACGTCAACCATGTGTTCAATGCCGACAACAACGGGTTTCTGATTCTCTACACCTGGTTCAAGGACGCGCTGATTCAGAAGAACGGCATCGTCAAATACTGGTGGGAGGAAACAGAAACGGCGGACATCGAAACCTATTCGGGTCTGGAGGAGGCGGAGCTGATCCACCTGTTGTCCGATCCCGATGTGGAGGTGATCGAGCACTCGGAAGACGCGGGGTCTCAATACACGCAAACAGGGGCTGACGATGTGGTGGTCGCGCATCCGGCGTTAAGCGGTGTGGCCGCGCGTCACGACGTGAAGATCCGCCGCCGCAAGGTGAAGGGGCGGGTGCGGATCGAGCCTGTGCCGCCGGAGGAGTTCCTGATTGCGCGGCGGGCGCGCAGCCTGGAGGACGCCGATTTTGTCGGTCATCGGGTGTATAAGACGCGCTCGGAACTGGTGGCGGCGGGGTATGCGAAACGCTTGGTCGAAACCCTGCCGACCTATCATGACGTCGACGATACGGAAGAGGCCTTGGCCCGGTGGGAGGACGATGAGTTCCGCACCGTGGGCTCGCTCGACCCGATGATGCAGACCATCGAGATCATCGAAGCCTATGTGCATGTGGATGCCGATGGCGACGGCATTGCGGAGTTGCTGAAGGTTACTCTGGCAGGCGGCGAGGGTGGCAGGTTGCTCGACAAGGAGCCGGTGGATGCCATTCCCTTTGCCGCGCTGTGCCCGGTGCCCATGCCGCATAAGTTCTTTGGCTTGTCGGTTGCCGATCTGGTGATGGACCTGCAGCGCATCAAATCGGTGCTGTGGCGGCAGATGCTGGACAACCTGTATCTGACCAACAATCCGCAGCGCGAAGTGGTGATGTCGAAGCTGGAGAAAGGCGGTCTGGATGACCTGCTGAACTCCAAAGTGGGCGGCATTATCCGCGCCAAACAGGAAGGCGCGGTGCGCGAACTGACCGTGCCGCACTCGGCCTCGGCCAGCTTCCCGATGATGGAGTACGTCGACCGGGTGCGCCAATACCGCACCGGCGTTGCCCCGGCCTCAACCGGTCTGGAGGCCGAGACGCTGGAGAACCAGACGGCGACGGCGGTCAATCAAATGACGGCGGCGGCCAACCAGCGCATCGAGTTGATCGCACGCATCTTCGCCGAAACCGGAGTGAAAGATCTGTTCCGGGGGTTGCTGCGTCTGCTTATCCGGCATCAAGACAAGCCGCGTGTGGTGCGTCTGCGCAATCAATGGGTGCCGATGGCGCCGGCGCTGTGAAACCCGGACATGGATGTGTCGGTCGAAGTCGGCCTGGGCCACGGCAACCGCGATCAGCAACTGGCCTACATGATGCAGGTCCTCAACTTGCAGAAAGAGGCTTTGGGGGCGGGGGGGCTCGGCTTGGTCTCGCCCAAGCACATCTACAATACCCTGTCCAAGCTGGTGCAATGGGCGGGGCTGAAATCGGTCACGCCCTATTTCAGTGATCCGGACTCCCCCCAAGCGGCCATGGCCGGCGGGGCGGGCGTACCGCAACCGGCGGACCCGAACGAACTGGCGATGCAGCAATCCCAAGCGGCGTTGGCGGCGATGCAGCAGAAGGCGGCTGCGGAAGTGCAGCTCAAGCGCGAGCAGGCTGTGGCGGAGGTTCAACTCGACGCCGAGAAACAGGCGGCGCGTCTGGCAACGGAGCGCGAGATCGCCCTGGTGAAAGCCGAGGCGGAAGCGCAGCTGCGCCAAGACCGCCTCGCCGCGGAAATGCGGCTCAAGGAAATGGAGCTGTCCGCCGAGATCGCGTTGGAAAAAGCGAAACTTGCACTGACGCCCGATGCGCCGGATGCCGATGGGTACATTCCCGCGGTTGCGAAGTAACCCTCACTCAGACTTTTTACAAAGGAGACTATGATGACCAAAGCAATTACCGGCGACGGCTGGAATTTAGACGAAGGCCTGGCGGCGCAATATGCGGCGCAGGCCGGGCTCGACCCGCACATCGCGGCCAAGGCCGGCAACGCGGCCTGGGATGTGTTGAAATCCCTGCGCGATGCGGTGGAGGAAAGTGATCCCGCGCGCCGCGCGAAACGTGCACGGCGGGCACAAAACCTGTTGGCCAAGGCGAACCTGGGCCGTCACCGCGATCTCGTAAGTGCCATTCAGAAGAGACTGGCCGAGTTAGCCGGGGAGGGCGCGGGACCAAGTGTGAACCCGGAAACGGGGTTGCAGGAGTTTTTCTCTCCACTTGGAAGTCGTCAGAAATCGAAAGACCTGACAAATAGGCTCAATAGTGAGCTGGACGATAAGATTCGCCCGCCCGTATTAGACGGAGTTAGGTGGGGCGACTATAGTTTGACACAGCTCAATGAGTCACCCGTCTTGCCACCGGTCCCGACAGTCACTCATAAGCTAGAGACTGATAAGGTCCACCTTGACCGAGCACGCTTTCATGAACCTCAGCCGACGGAGCAGACAGACTTTCAGGCAACCGAGGTTGATCCAACTGTGTCCGATGCCCCCGACTTGTCAGCACCTGAGCTAAACGACGCCTTTGCTATCAATCCGAAATGGGCTGGCGCGTCGGATCCGAACGTATCGTCGATGCTGTCGCTCTTGGCCCGCCCCGAGAATCTTTCCGATGACGATTTCGCAAAGCTATCTGATAAAGCGGTGGCAATGTATCGTGATGGATCCATCGACAGGCGCATGTTGGGAAGGCTTAACTATACGATAGAAAGCCAAAAGACTGGTCCCAACAATTATCCTATGACCTGGACGGATGCTGAACTCGCGGATCGCTATAGGACAGAAGCTGGGATGCAAGATGGGACCAACGCGTTTTTGGGTCTCGCGGCCGGCGCAGCTTCAAGCGTTCCGGCTCCTCCCGTTGCTAAAGGGCTAGCGTACCTAGGTAGTCTACCGGTAGGATGGGTTGTAAATAAAGCGATGGACCGGCAGAAGAATCTACTAAGTAGGGAACTTGTACGCCGTAAATTATGGGATAGTAAGAATTGGCGGCCAAAAGACAATGAGCCCTGACGCTCGAAGAAAGTTTGCAAAGACGGCAACGCTTATCGCATTGGAAAATACGCCCGCGATTTTGATGATATCGTACTTGTTAGGTGTCGATTTCGTGCCGTATGGCACGCCAGGCTCTTTAATTTTTGTCGCGTATTTTTTCCTAGTGGCATTTGGGTTCACCCTATTCAAGGCGTTTGAGCAACCGTTAGCTCGCCTCCACGAAGAAGTCGGATTAAAAACCTTCCGTACCCGGCTTTTTTACGCGTTTATTTTTATTCTCTTTGTTTGCGCGTTAGTGGATGCGTACATCGACGCTTACTCGAGAGATTTCATTCCACCTTACACCTACTAGGTCGCAAGTGGTTCGGGTGTGGTGGAAAAACAGGTCGCCGGAAAAGTGTTTTTTTAGGAACAAAACTAATTGAACACCACTCATTCGAGGTATCCGAAATACTCCATTAGGTACAGAGCCGCGAAGATAAATAAAACAAACACAAAGGCGGTTGGAAACATCCAGAAATAGAACCCACGTTTAATCTCTTTTCTGTATGGATTGGGGTTGGGCGACCTACAATCAGATTCAATTTCTACTGGTCCCAAATATTTCTGATCTGGAATGGGCCCGTCTTGATCGCGTCGCGTCATAGCTGACTCCAGTCTTTCGCGTCGGGTCGGTTCTAAATCGAGTCCTATTTTACCACATAGCTCTTACAGATTGAGAGGAGACCGCGATGTCCTCACCCGACATTCTTCGCCGTGCCGAAGATGCCGCGCATCTTTTGAATCATCCCGCGTTGCAGAATGCGTTTTCCGATCTTGAGTCAGCCTACGTCGAAGCTCTGCTGGAGTGTAAAAAAGAAGACGACCTTGGCCGTTTCCGCTTGTCGGAAGGCATGAAGGTGCTGCGTCTGGTGCGGCGTCAACTGGAAAGTCACATCGAGGCCGGGGAACTGGCCAAGCGAGACGCTGAGACGCTGCGGCGCGGCAGTGAAGGGTTCTGGTGACAAGGAAAAACAATAAAAGTTGTTGACTTGCCCAGCTGGATTTGACATAATTCGCATCGTTGGAGATTTGGCTGTTTGGCCCCCCTCGGGCGGATCAGCCAGTTAACCTCCGACCTCCAAGCCGGCCGGCAGATCGCCCGGCGGTTTCAGCTTCCAAAAAGAGTGCACAACTCGTTGGCCTGGTCTCACGGCCGGCCCGGGTTCTGTGTGCCTATGCGGTAAGGACCAGCCATGACCTTGGACACCACGCCTCCGGATGAGATCTCCGATGACGGAGACTCTGACGGAACTGGAGCCTGGTCACTGGAAGAGGCCGCAGCGAAGCTGGCCGAAGCCGATGCAGCCGGGCTTGGACCCTCCGACGATGACGATCTCGATCTAGAGGACGAGCTCGACGAGTCAGACGAAGACGACTTGATGGGCCCGGACGGTGCGCTTTCTCCGTCAGAGGCCACAGCCCCGAAACCTTCCGCCGAGCAAGACGCGGACCTGCACACGGTGCGCATAGATGGCGCCGAGCAGGGCGTGACCCTTGAGGAGCTGAAGGCGGGATACCAACGTCAAGCCGACTACACACGCAAGACGCAATCCCTGGCCGATGAACGCCGGACCCTTCAGTCCGAGCGTTCACAGTATCAGGCGCTGTTGCAGTCTTTGTCACAAACTTTGGCGGCCGGACCGCAAGGTCCACCGGATCAAGCGCTGTTCGACAGCAATCCGGCAGAATACATCCGCCAGTCAGAGCAGTGGCAGGCGCGGCAGCAGGTCGCCGGCGCGGCGGCCCGGGAGCAACAGCGGTTACACGAACTGCAAAGTCTGGAAGAGGCGGAAGCCGAAGCCGCGTATCTGGCGCGGGAAGACAGCCTGCTGGCACGGTCTGTGCCGGGCTGGGCCGACCCCGTCGCGCGGCACAACGGCAAAGCCGAACTGGCAGACTATTTGGTGCGAGGCTACGGCGCAACGCCGGACGACCTCGACGTGTTCACCGATCATCGGCTGGTGCTGCTGGCCCACAAGGCCATGCAATACGACAGACTGATGAGCAAACGCGATCTTGCCCAAAAGAAAGTACGCGGCGTGCCGCAGGTGCAATCACCCGGTGCCGCGCGTTCACGACAAGAGGTTGATGCCGCGACCGTGAAGGCGCTGCGCGACCAGTTCCATAAAACCGGCAGCATCGACGATGCCGCCAAACTCATGCGTTATCTAGGAGGATAATCTCTTATGGCAGCCCCAACCGGAACGTTCAGTTCCTATGACGCGATCGGGAACAAGGAGGATTTGTCGGATTTCATCTACAACATTTCTCCCACCGATTGCCCCTTCATGAGCGCCGTGGGATCGACCACGGCGAAGTCAACCAAACACGAGTGGCAGACGGATGCTTTGGCAGACGCCACCACCGACAATGCCCAGATCGAGGGCGACGACATCACCGGGACAACGTCGTCCCCGACGACGCGCGAACACAACTATTGTCAGATCTCGCGCAAGGACGTGGTGGTGTCGAACACCCAGAACTACGTGCATAAAGCCGGCCGTGACCATGAAATGGAGTACCAGCTCCTTAAGCGCGGGCGCGAGCTCAAGCGGGATATGGAGTCCATTCTCACCGGCAACCAAGGCTATGTGGTGGGGGATTCCACGACGGCTCGCAAATTGCGGTCGCTGGAAAGCTGGCTTTCGACCAACGCCAACCGCGGCACCAGCGGCGGTAGCGCCACTGCGGGCACGGATGCCGCGGCCGACGGAACGCAACGCGCGATCACCGAGGCGCTGCTGAAAGACGTGATCCAGCAGTGCTTCGCCGAGGGTGCGACGCCGCAAATTCTGATGGTTGGCCCGGCGAACAAGCAAAACGTGTCGGGCTTCACCGGCCGGTCAAGCGCACGCGAGATCGTCAAAGACGAAAAGATTCAGGCGGCGGCGCACTTGTATGCCTCTGACTTCGGTGACATCCGCGTGGTGCCAAACCGCTTCCAGCGGGAGCGCTCGGCCTTCGTGCTCGACCCGGACTATGCCTCGGTCTCCTACCTGCGCAAATTCCAGCGCAAGGATTTGGCCACCACAGGCGATGCGCAGAAGAAGTTCATCATTGCCGAGTACACCCTGTGCATGAAGAACGAGGCCGCGCATGGCGTGATCGCCGACATAAACACCACTGTTGCTTAACAGTGGTTCGCACCTGACGAACGTTTAGGTGCCACTCATACAGAGTAGATCGGTGGGGTGAGGCTTTGCCCCCCGCGGCAGCCGCGCCCGGGTTCCCCTTCCTCGGGACATAAAGACGGCTGTGTGATCGCTCTGTCGGCGGGAGGTGTGCCCTGCACCTCCCGCCACCTTTTTTCTCGCGCGGCGGGACAAGAAAGACAGATCGACATGAAAGATTACAGTTTAGACGACGGCGTTGCCGGCGTGATCGCGCTGGATGCGGGGATCGATCCGCATTTGGCTGCGGACGCGGGATCCGACGCGCAAGATGTTTTGAGCTACGTGCGCGATGCGGCGCGTACGAAGTCTCAAAACGCAAAAGATAAATACTTACGCAAGGCGCAAACACATTTGAAAGACGTGTGCTCGCGCCAGCACCCTGAACTGGTGCAGGCCATTCAAACCCGCATTCTGGCACTGCAGGGCCGGGGCGGTGACACAGAGCTCGCCCACCTGACACCGGGCGAGGTAATCATTCCTTTGCCGCTGCAGACACCGGAGGTGATGGCCGCCCTCAGCCAGGCCGCGGAAAAGGCTGGGCTGGATCTGGGCCGGATGACGGTGGGGGATTCAGGCAATTCGGTGAATCCCGAAACGGGGGTGGCGGAGTTTTTCCATAACTCAGTCTCTCAATCAGATGCCAATGATGTCGACGAGATTGTTGTCGTTGGCCGGAGACCGGGAGGCGGTGTTACCTCAATTCCAGTAAATTACTATACTCAGTTTCCTGATCTGCCATCCTCAGATGGTCCGGTGTATGCCTCGATACCGGACTTCAACTACAACCCATACGGCGAGGACGCGGTTGAAGAGCTTCCGAAGGATGGTGATTCACAACCATCACATTTTGACGATGATCAAATACCGAAGCGAAGCCCAGGAGAATCTAGAGAAGATTATATAAACAGGTTGAACGAATTTTTACGCAACCAAGGCTTGCCAGAAATTGATCCGACATTCGACCTAAGGACGGTACCTGAAGATCCCGGACCAATGCCGATGCCGACGCCCATAGTTCCAAGAATAAATCCGTTCGATAGGTAGCCCGAAGACCTTATGTGATGTTTTCTGTGGAGGAGAATAATCGCGCTAAGTATGGCCTTAATGAGGATTGTTCATTTTGGTAGTCTGAATGCATCTGTAAGCATGCGGGTGGCAACATGGAATCGATGCGGGCTAAAGTGATCGTTCAGTTAGTGTGTTCTTTTGTTGGCGCCTTATTTCTGGGTACTTTGCAAGGTGGAGCGACTTTTTTGGTCGATCCACAGAATCTCGGACCGGTTGTTCCAATAGCTGCAGGCTCTTTAGAACTACTCGAGCCGTCTCTGCTAGTTCTGCAAATTCCTTTTTTCTTGGTCGCCCTTTTATTCCTGCCCTACAGCTGGCTCGTTCATCAGGTCTACGGTGAGCAAGTGGGAACGTGGAATTGGCTCTTGTTTATATTTGGCTGGCTGATCGGATTGGCGCCCTTCTTCTACGTCTTTCAGGCAATGCCTTAGAGTGCAGGTGGCTAAAGGCGACTGTAAAGAGCGTAATGAAGAGAACTGAAATCGTTAGTCCCAAGAGAGTAGCTTTGGAGTGCAATACCAAAGGAGCTTCTTAAAACTTTCATCACTGTCTACTGGTGTGGGACTGCCACTTGGTCCGGTTACTTCGTCCTTTAGTGTAAAGGGCACATTCGATCTGATACACGGTTTTGCGTAGTCCAATGAGGCAAGAGAGTCCATGGATTCTACTGTCCAGTTTTCTCTTTGATCACCGTAGAGCGTTGCACAGTTGAGGAAATCCTCAAGTAGCGTCTCGGGCGGGTCATAGTTATATGGATGCGGCGAAATAGGTTCAGCTTTAACCTTCGCCTCAACCAAGGCTCTCGTTCCTTCATTTAGCCACCAATAAGCAGCGTTTCGATTGACCTTTACGCCAATGCCAAATGCATGCGCATACCCCATATATAATTGTGCGAATGGATATCCCGCCATCGCTGACCGATGCATGTGTCTTGCTGCCAAGCACTGATCGCGCGGCGTGTTTGGGGTGTCGCCTTCGGCGTACACCAGGCCCAGATAATAGTGAGCTACTGGATCTGCTGAACGTTCAAGGCGCCAGATTTCTTCGGGCGTCAGCATGTAGTAAACGCCGGCCGATTGGTTTCTATCGATCTTCTTGATGATGGCGTCGATGTCCGCCGCTGCTGGCCAAGACGCCAGCAAAGCGAAGGCGGCGCACCACGGCGCAAGATATTTCAAGGTCATGACCAACTCAATTTATAGTTGTTCTCAATTTTATCACACGCCGAAGTGAGCGCATATGTCAAAGCGCAGACTGCTAGACGCTTTCGCCAACCGGGCGGAGGAGATGATCGATGAGACGCATCTCGACGGCAAAGTCTTGGTGCATGAAACCGAGGACTGCGAGCCGTATGTGGCGCAGGCGCGGCGGCTGTCAGAGCAGACGCCGGGGCGGGAGATGCGTCACGCGGCGGTGATTCCCCACACGGTATATGCGCAGGCCATTCGGGGCGGCTGGGCGAACGACCCCAAAGCGTGGAAGCGCTGGGCCAATGACCCGGACAACAGGATGTTCCGCAGCTGGCCGGGCCGGCTTTAAGCCGCAAATAGAGAAGGAGGAGCCGCGATGGCAGAGGTGACGGCGGAAAACGTGGAGCTTCTCAAAGTCGCGGTGTGCGTGCCGTCGAACGGGTGGTGGACCTCGGCTACGGCCGTATCGGTGGCCAAGCTGGTGCGTCACTTTGTATCCGGGCAGGGGTCCGAAGGTGCTTGTGACGTTCCTGGCGAAATCGAAATTATCTCGGCCAAGGGTTTTATGGTGCCGGAACAGCGGTCGAAATGCGTGGCCGAAGCCTGGCAAATGAACGCGACCCATGTGTTGTGGGTCGACAGCGATATTGTGTTTCCCGAGGACGCGCTGCTGCGCCTGCTGCTGCACAACAAGCCGGTGGTGGCAGTGAATTATCCGCGCAAGTCGATCCCGCCGGTGCCGACGGCCTATGTGGACAACGCCGAGGAGACCGGGCCGCTGTATACACGGGCAGAGAGCTCCGGCCTGGTGGAAGTGAAGCACTGCGGTTTCGGGCTGATGCTGTGTGAGGTGGCGGTGTTCGATGCGCTGGCGGACGATCTGCCGCTGTTCGATTTCGAAGTGCAGCCGCCGCACAAGCTGCGCTGGTGCACAGAGGATGTGTACTTCTGCCGCAAACTGCGGGCGCACGGCATTCCGGTTTTTGTCGATCACGATTTGTCTAAGGAGGTGACCCATATGGGCATGCTGGCCTTTACCAACGGCATGGCGGAGAGCGGGGCGGAACTGCTGCGGGAGAGGGCGGTAAGGGGTGCTGCGGGGGAGGCGTCGTGATGGCACGGCAAGTCGCGATCATCGGGCGGTGCGAGGAGACCCGCGCGGATGCTCCCATCGGTGACCCGGACTGGGAGTGCTGGGGGCTAGCCTGGGACGTGACCTTCGTCGGCCAGCGCTATTTCGAAATTCACACGCCCAACACGTGGACGGCGGATACGATTTCAGAGAGGGTGGATTACCGCACGTGGCTGCGTCATCTGGATGGCGAGGTGGTAATGGCCGAAGTGTACCCCGACATTGCGGGGAGTGTGGCGTATCCCATCGAGGACGTGCTGGCGCTGCCGGGGTTAGAGCAGGGATATCTGGAATCGTCCATTGCCTACATGCTGGCGCTGGCCAAGCTGGAGGGCGTGCCGCGGGTGGGGATCTGGGGCGTCGATCTGAGTCATCCCGACGAGTACAGCTATCAGCGGCCGAACCTGGCCTATCTGATGGGGCTGTTCCGCTATCAGGGCATGGACATCCGCGTGCCGCGGGCGAGCGGCCTATGGGCGTTGTCGCTTTTGGATGACGCGCCGGTGCCGGACTTCACCGACGACAAGGCGGAGCGCTGGCACCTGGAATACTTGCTCGGGCGCGAAGTGGCGCGCGGGCGCGCTCCGGCCGACATGCGGAGTGACCTTCTGACATCCATGTGGAGCGACCCGCCGCGGTACGGATTTCAAAACTTGAACGAGGCCGCGTAATGGCGCTGACAACATATGATGAGCTGAAAGCGGCGATTGCTGATTGGCTCAACCGCACGGATTTGACCGAGCGTATACCGGACTTCATCGCCCTGACCGAGGCGAGCCTGAACCGCGACCTGCGCACGCGGGAGATGGTGACGGTGACGACCCTGACGACCACCGCGGGCGATGCGACGCTTGATTTGGGCGCTGATATCGCGGAGATTCGCAATGTCGTGCTGCAGAGCAACCCGAAAGTGGTGTTGCGGTCGTTGCCGATCCAGGCGCTGGATGAGCGCTATGCGTTGGCGGTGTCGGGAAAACCGCTGGCCTATGCGGTGCGGGGAGCGGAGTTGAAACTGGGTCCGGCGCCTGACGCGGCCTATGGGGTCGAGGTGACGTACTACGCCAAGATCGCGGCGTTGTCGGCGGAGACAGCGAGTAACTGGGTGCTGGAAGCGCATCCGGATCTTTATTTGTATGGAGCGCTGGTGCAGGCCGAGCCGTTTCTCGGTGACGATGCGTGTATTCAAGTCTGGGCAGAGCTCTATGGACGGGCGCTGGCCGTGTTGGATGCGGCGGATGACCGGGCGCAATGGGCGGGCAGTCCGCTCGCCATGGAGGTGGCGCCGGGTTTCCCCTGACGCCGCTAGGTTTCAAGTTTTTTAAATAGGAGAGAGCCGGTGATCACAGTCGATGCCGACGCACCGGCGTGGGCGCATGACCTTGCGCGCCGCGTCGAAACAGAGGTGCGTGATTATGTTCATCAGCCCGCGTTTGTGCCGGTGTACACGGTTTCAAACATGCCGGATGTGGAAAAGTTCCGGCACCGGTGGGTATATGTGAGCGATGAAAGTGGCGGCGCGGTGCCTGCGTTTTCCGACGGAACAGAGTGGCGGCGGTGTACCGACCGCGCGGTGGTGAGCTGATGGTTGATACACCGACAGTCCGCAACCGCTTGCGCAAGCAAGAACTGGGCACCAACACGAACACTTGGGGAGACGACAAACTCAACGAGGTTATCGACGCCATCGATCAGGCGTTGGACGGGGTGGAGAGCATTGCCCTCACCGGCGACAAGACACTGACGACGACGAATTACACGACATCGGATGAGTCGCTGAACCGGGTGTTGAAATTTACGGGCACTTTAGCGGCAGCGGCGACAGTGACCCTGCCGAGTGTCGAGCACTGGTACATCGTGATCAACTCCGCTGGAGCGCAGGTGACGGTGAAGACGGCTGCAGGCTCTGGCGTTGCCGTGCCGAATGGCCGTATCGCATTGGTCTACTGCGACGCTTCTGACGTGATCAACTGCGCGCCGACGCAAATTCCCGGCGCAATGACCGTGTCAGGGGGGATGACCGTTGCTGGGGCATTGACGTTGGCGGGCGCACTGACGGTCGCGGGAAAGATCAGCGGCGTGACAGCGGGCACAGCGAACACGGATGCGGTGAATCTCACGCAAGTCAACTCCTTGATCGCTGCCGCAGCTATTCCGGGTGCAACGGGTACGGTGAAGATGGATGCGGCTGCCAATCCCCAATACCTTAATGATGCGATCCTGGTCGGCAAAAGTATTCAAAAGACCGATGACGGTGACACGATGACACTGACCTCAAGCGAGGCAGAGGCGGCATTAACAACAGCAATGAGTGCTTGATATGGCTTGGAAGAAACTCGGCGCGGCGGACTTAGCCGCGACCACGAATACCAGCGTTTATACGGTCCCGGCGTCTACCGAGGCAATCGTGAACGTCAACATCGTCAACCGTAACGCGGCGGGTACAACGCGCACAGTGCGTCTGGCCATCGCTGAATCCGGTACGCCGGGCGACGAGGACTGGCTCGAGTATGGCTTTGAGCTTGATGGTGGTCAGGTTCTTGAACGCACCGGTCTACACCTTGCAACCACAGAGATCATTGTTGCCTACGCGTCTGGCTTGGATGTTTCCGTAGTCTGTTACGGCAATGAGCGGAGTACGAGCTAATAGGCCGTTATGGTGGCGCGTTTGACGGCGGCGGTCGCGGCGGAAAACTGCCGGAAAGCCGGGGTGGGCCAGTTAAACATAGCGCCGCTTTTGCCGGAGCGGTGACCTACAACGCTAGGTGTGCCCGACCCTTTCATTGTTTTGGTGATGTTTTTCCGCGTTTGCTCAAATAAGCCCGTGTCCGCATCATAGGCGGTACCTTCACGCAGTCCGCATTCAAGCACCGGTACTCATCGCTGATTAACTTTATTTCACTCTTTTCCATACGGGTGGTTATGCCCTACGTCAAACTCCCCTATCTCGCCGGTGTCTACAAAGACGACAGCCCTCTCGCCGCGGAGGGCTTTTTTGTGGATGCGGACAAGGTGCGTTTTGTGCGCGGTAAGCCGCAGACGATCGGTGGCTGGGAGATTGCGACCACGGACACGCTGACCGGCATTTGCCGCGGTTTGCAAACCTGGTTGAGCAACGAAGGTTTGGCTTATGCCGGACTCGGCACGCACCTGAGGTTGCACGCTTATTTCGATGGCGAGCTGTATGATATCACGCCCGTGATTGAGCGGGGGGAGTTAACCAATCCGTTTGATACGACAGACACAGATGCCACCGTAACGGTGAACAATACGGCGCATGGGCTGACTGTTGACCAAAAGGTTGGGTTTGCAAACGCCTCTGTTGTGGGCGGCCTAACCATCAACGGCGAATACACCATAACCGAAATCCTAGACGCGGACACCTACACCATAGAACACACCAGTGCGGCGACATCTACGGTGGCCGGCGGCGGCGGAACAGTGGATTTCGAGTATTTCCTCGCACCCGGCAACGCGGATGGTACGGGCGGTGCGGGATACGGAACCGGCGCGTATGGTGTCGGCGGCTACGGTTCGAGTTCCAATGTCGAGCACTTTCCGCGTACTTGGTCACTCGCCAGTTGGGGACAAAATCTGATCGCCAATCCGCGGAATGGCGGCATATACGAATGGGCTCCGAATCTGACGGCTACAGAGCTGGTCTCGACCGGTGATTTCGCCTCAGACACAGATTGGACAAAGGGCACGGACTGGTCCATTGGCTCTGGCGTTGCCACACGTGCAGCCGGTGCGGGATCGACAGACCTAGAGCAAAGCATTTCCTTGCCTCAGGGTGCGTGGATGCTCCTGGACTTTGACTTAACGGCCTACACTGCCGGCACTCTCCAGCCCATGATCGGCTCCACGAATATAGGTTCTGCTATCACGGCTGCGGGAACATACAAGCGAGTATTCTTCTCAGGTGCAGGAGGGGCTCAAGACTTGAAGTTCAACGCCGATGCGGCAGGCGACTTTTCGATCGACAACGTTTCGGTGAAAGTGCTTCTGACGGCGCACTCGGTGACAAACGCACCGTCCCAGGTGACCTCCATCATGGTCACGCCGGAGCGCATTCTCGTCGCGCTTGGGTGTGACGATACCAGCGGTAACTTCGATCCACTTCTGGTGTGCTGGTCAGATCAGGAGAACAATCAGGATTGGACCGCGACAGCAACCAATACGGCAGGATTCTTCAAGCTCGCTAAGGGCGGCCGGATCGTTAGTGGTAAGCCGGGTCGTGGTGAGAACTATATCTTTACCGACGAAGGGCTGTATGTGATGCGGTTTGTCCCTGATCCGACCGTCGTGTACCGGTTCGATCACGTTGGCAGTGGTTGCGGATTGATCGGTTCCAATGCGGCGGCAGTTGCCGATGGTCAAGTGTTCTGGTTGTCCAACAATGGGGAGTTCTACCGCTATGCGGGTGGTATACCGCAGGCGCTTCAGTCCACAGTGCGCCGCGACGTGTTTGATAATCTCGCCAAAGTACAGGGCGACAAAGTCTTCGCCTTCTGTGTCGCAGCTTACAACGAAATTTGGTGGCTCTATCCGGATGGACGGGACGGCAACGAGTGCTCACGTTATGTGATCTATAATTTCACCGAGGGCACATGGTCGGCAGGCTCACTTGATCGAACGGCCTGGCAGGATGCGGGGGTTCTGCCATTCCCGATGGCAACCGATGTCGCGGGGAAGGTGTACTACCAGGAAAAGGGCTTTTCCGCCGATGGCGGGAGTTTTGGGTGGCACATTGAATCCGGCTTGTCTGATTTCAGTTCGGGTGATCAACACAAGCGTATACTTGGTGTCATTCCAGACTTCGAAGACCTTCAGGGTGGCGTGAGTCTGTATCTCAAGCAGCGTAATTATCCCGGTTCTTCACTCGAACAACACGGCCCCTACAATTTCACATCAAACACCGACAAGGCCGACACGCGTGTGCATGGCCGGGACATCGCGGTGCGGCTGGAGGGAGACTCTGCGCCTGCCTTCATGAGGCTTGGTGCTCTGCGTGTTGACGTACGCCAGACAGGCCGGAAGCGGTGACAGACTTAGCATCGATGTGGTCGCGGCACCGAGAAGAATTGCTCAAAGCACTTGAGTTATGCGGCGGCGTGTTTACTGAAAGAGACATCGTGGATGGTCTCGTATGCGGTGAATACCAGATGTTTGAGCGGCGCAATGCAGCCGTTATTGTCAGCGTTCAAGATTATCCTCAAAGCCGGTCAGTTCATATCTTCTTAGCCGGGGGAGACCTTGCTGATCTTATAGTGATGGAAAAGGACGTAATTGAATGGGGAAGAACCAAGAATTGCGATCGGGTCGAGTGGTCTGGTCGTAGAGGTTGGTTGCGCAAACTTAAGGGGTACACCGAATTATGTACTGTAGCCTGTAAGGAGATATAAAAGTGGGACTAAAAGGCGGTAAAAAAACGAAGACTACAACTGTTGAAAAACTGCCTGCCTGGGTAACGCAAGCGGCGCAAAGTAACCTTTCGCTGGCAAACTCACTGACGGCGCCGTTTCTTGAAAACACTCCGGACTACATGGTCGCGCCGTTCAACGAAGACCAGCTGAATAGTTTTGATATCGCAAGAAATTTTGCCGGCGGTCAGAGTCAGATCACTGCAGATGATCTCGGCCGGTCACATTACCAGACGATAGCGAACCGAGGGCCGTATACACTATCTCAGGTCGGCGGCGTTCCGACTGTAAATGTAACACCAAATGGTGGTGGCCAAGGAACATCAGTTGCACCGGTCGCACAGATCGCGGCGCAGAAATTTACTGATGCCAACATAAACGACTACATGAACCCGTATACTCAATCGGTCGTCGACTCATCAATGAACGACTTGAGGGATGAGTATAGCCGGAGTCAGGCGTTGTCCGATCTGCAGCAAGCGGCTGGAGGCGCCTTCGGCGGAGGCCGTCATGGTATTCGTGATGCCCAGGTGACGGACGACTATCTCAGAAACGTGAGCCGCACGTCGAGCGGGTTGCGGAACCAAGCTTTCAATACAGCAGCGGGGCTCATTCAGGGCGACCAAAATAGAGCGCTGCAAGCGGCCCAAGCCAATCAGCAGGCGAACCTGCAGAGGTCAATGCAAGAGACGCAGCTCAGGCAGCAACAGGCGCAGTTGAGGCACAATGCCGCTGTGCAAAATGCGAACCTTGCGATGCAAGGCCGGATGGCTGACCTGAACTCCCGTTATCAAAGTGATCGGCAAAGTATGGATGCTGTCGGGCAAATGGCGAATGCAGCAATGACGGCACAGCAACTCGCCGATCAACGGACGCTTCAGAATGCGGAATTGCTGGGCGCGATCGGTTTGCAGCAGCAACAGCAGGATCAGGCACTGGCGGATGTGCCGTTTAAAGCGCTGGACTATCGCATTAACGCCTTGCGGGGAACTCCTTATGGCAAAACGACAGTACAGACAACCAAGACCAAGAATACGGGCCTCGGTGGAGCAGGTCGGCTATTGGGCGGTGCTGTAGGTACTTATTTCGGAGGGCCTTTCGGAGGAAGGATTGGTAGTAGTCTAGGCGGCACTCTAGATTAACGCCTATAAGTTATCGCTTAATTGATGTAGTTTTGGTGCGTACAGTTCTGTTCATGCGCGATGATCGAATAGGACACGCGTTGACGTGATGAACAAGGTATTCGCTCAGATATTGGCGATCGCGATTGGTGTCATTTATCTGAATTCCGCGCTTGCCCAGGAAGGCCGAGTTGGCGCCTTTTCTCTGCCTGACTCACCATGGGACATTCAGTGGCAGAGGTTTCGCAGTGCGGTCGAAGAGGCCGGAGTAGAGCTCGAGTATTATATCCGCGGTGAACTTGGCTCAGAAGAAGCCATGTTGTCGGCCTTGAAACGGAACCGCCTTCAGATCGCCGGTATTTCGCTCCAGGGGATTACATCGGTTGTTCCCGAACTGACCGTTGCCATGGCGCCTTTCGCATTTCAGACAGCGGAGGAGGTCGACTATGTTTACGACTCCTACCTCCTCGACTTGGTAAACGAAACGCTGGCCGAACAAGGGTTGGTGCTTTTGCGTTGGCTGGAGTCAGGCTGGTTTAGCATTGGATCTCAAAAGCCCATCGAAGTCCCAGGAGACATAAGAGGGCAAAAAATAGGTGGGTCTCCAAATATTGGGACGCAGGAATTTTTGATTGGCTTGGGTGCTGACGCGATCCCGATCGCGTCTGTAGATTTGGTACAGGCACTTGACACGGGACTTGTCGATGGGGCGATCAAGCCTACGGCGCTTATCTACTCAAACCTCCGTGAAAATGTTCAGTCCGTAACCTTGCTCAAGGTGTCTTATGATACTGGCGGTTTGCTCGCGAATTTGAGCTGGTTCCAAAGTCTGTCTCCGGAAGACCGAGATATCTTACGTACCGGACACGGTCCGTCTGAGGATGTGCGAGGGGAAGTCAGGCAAATGGTCGAGGATCAGATTGCAGACATGCAAGCCACGGGTCCCCGCGTGGTGCCCCTATCACCTGCAGAAATGGAGATGTGGCGAGGCGCGAGTAAATCCGTGCACGAGCAAATCATTGCTAAGAGCGGACCTCGTGCACGCAACGTCTGGCAGGCTATTGAACAAGGACTCTCCGAGTACAGAACTGCGCGAAGCGGTGTCGACTAGCTGGCGACAAGGTCCCAAAAGCATATGGTAATTTGGCGATGTAGGACTCATGAATAAGGCACCCCTCCTCACTGTCATCGCGTTTGCGCTTCTGGTGATGCTCATTGTGGCTGTTACAAGTCATATCCACCGGCTTGAGAGCGATCTAGCCTCACTTCGAGCGACGGCCGCAAGTTTAAGGGCAGAGAACACTTCGTTGGCTGCGGATAGTGCGGCCCAGGTCAGCAAGATTTTAGAACTTGAGCAACAGATCGATGACTTTCAGAGACCAACACCTGTTGGTGAGCCTGGGGTCTTTCCCATAACTCGTGTGCTCGCGCGAAGTGACGACACTGTTGAGCGCATGGCGGAGCGGGAAGGCACAGACGCGGCGGTCATATATGGCTTGAATCCATGGCTAAACGCGCGGAAGGACTTAGAACGCGGACAGCCCATATGGGTGCCCATTCGCCCGAAGCCATAATGTGGAGATCTGAAGGATTCTTAGCAGTCCTTGTTGGGAGAATTCTGGGTAATTTGGCGCTAAATCAGGTTGAAAAAGGCTAGTTAAGTGTTTGTTAACGCGTTCATTTGACACTTGGAGGCTGGGATAGGAGTACGAACACCCCTTTACTGGTGGGACCCGAGATTAGGGGATGTTCGTGAAGCGGGTGGACATCGTCATGCGATCTTTGCGATCGACAATTAGCCTCACAGCTTTAGCCTTGGTGCTATCGGGCTGTGCAGGTGTCAGTCAACTCTCTGGCCAGATCGGTCAGCGTGGAACCGGCCAGGTATCCTCACAGAGCGCCTCGAGCAGCTCGATAGGCGCGGGCAACCAGTCTTTTGGTTCGTCTCAGTCCACCATTTCAAGTTTTCAATCTGCTGAGACGTTCTCTGCGACCGCCGACGTGCGCGACATCTACGGTCAGCAGGCAGTGGCAGACCCGATCGACGCGCCGCCGCCCTTAGCGGCCGTGAACGCATCACCGAATGAGATGGCCTCAACCTCCGGCGTGACCAATGCAAGACCCATGATGCTCGTGCCTGCGCCTGGCCAGGATAGCCTGCCACTACCTCTCGAGCCAGCCATTCAATCGTCTGAAATCATGTCGTCGCAGGGGATTACCGCTTCTAGCCCACAACCGGCACAAATGTTGAGCGCGCAGAATGCGGCGGCGGTCCAAGATACTGAAATGGCCCCGATCTCAACCTCTCCCTCCGTAACCCGGCAGCAGGGTGGCGCTGTTCGCGGCCGAGAGTTCATCCCGGCGAGTCTTACACCCGGACAGTTGCCACCGTCAGGTGATTTCCTGCTGCAGCAACAACTCTCACCGGAGCAGCGGAACGTATTACGCCGTTTTGAAATTATGCAGCGCCTTTTGTCCGAGGGGTTGATCACTCAGCAAGAGAATGATGAAAGGCGTAATGCAAATATTGGTGCCGTGTTGCCCTATACAAGCCCTGCACCGGGCACAGGATTGACGAGGCCAGTACCAAGTCCTGACGCTATTTCCTCGCGGCTACAGGCGCTAAAACGTTCTTTGGAAATGCGGGCTATCACGCCGCGTCAGCATGCCATTGAGCGTGGTATGATCTTAGACGCGATTCTGCCGGTACGACCCGCCGCGCGTGCGCCGGCTGAGCCGTTCCCGACGAATATCCTGGAAGCGGCGCGACGTGTCGGCACTTTGGAGCGGATGCGGGCAGAGGGTGTTATTTCACAATCGGAATTTGACCGGGAGCGAGCGGCGATCGACAGCTACCTGATGTCAGGCGAAATTCCCGATGAAGACGCCATAAATGCTGTGATGAACATGCCGGCCGAGGAAGCGGCTGATTCTCCCGCTGCCCCCGCATCGAACATTGCGGTCCACCTTGCGTCGTACCGTTCGCGTCAAGCCGCAGAAAGCGGATGGGCGGAGTTACAATCAAAATTTTCCAGCCAACTCGGTGGTCTGAGTTCTGTTGTACGAAGTGTTAATCTAGGCGGTCAGCGCGGCACGTTTTTTCGCTTAATGGCCGGACCCGTTTCAACTCAATCCAGAGCGCAAGACATTTGCCAAGAGTTAAAACGAGCAAACCAATATTGTGACACGCTGACTCTCGACGGCTAGTTAACTACATTTCCGTTTTGTGATCCTCAAAGACCCGCGTCCCGTCTAAGTAGGCACGGATGTCAATGGCTGTCTTTTCGCCGTCCTCCAATACCGCCATATGTCCCAGTCCCGGATATATCGCCAACTGACGGTCCGGTGCGGATTCCAGCAACGAAATAAATTCATACGCCTGGTCAACCGTCACGACAGGATTCTCCCGGCCCCACATAACAAATGTCGGAACGGGAACGGACTTGATTAGACCTACGATATCTCCTGAGACGTACTGACGGGTTCGCGTCAATTCGGCCGGGCGCTGACCGTCGTTTAGCTGCAGTTCATGCCACCGCGTGACAATGTCGTCGGGAACGGACTCTGGATTGCCAAAACCTCCTTCCAGCATAAACTGAAAGAAACTCTTTGGCGTAATCACCGAGAGAATATCGATCCACCAGGGCAGGGCGCGTGCCGCCGAGCGGCCACGTACACCGGCGTTCAATGCTCCAGGATTGAGAAGCACTAACCGCTTGATTTTGTCCGGGTTTTTAACTGTGTAGTGAATAGCGTGCGTGCCTCCAAGGGATGTGCCGATCAAGTCAAACTCTTGAAGTCCGAGTTGATCAAACAGCAGTTCCATCAGGCGTACGCCACGCTCAAGAGTATAGTCTCCAGTTTCATCGACACCCGTTAATCCATGTCCTGCCATGTCAAACCGGACGACTTGATACCGGTCTTCCAATTCTGTCACCCAATCATCCCACATGATGAGGCTTGCCCAGTGGGCGTGTAGAAGCACGACTGTCGGCGCGTTCTCTGGGCCGTCAATCTTGTAGTGAAAGCGCACGCCATCGATATTCAAGAACCGTGATGACTCATTCCCGTACTTCGCAAGCAAGACGTCTTGTGGAATATCCCGATAATACCAAATGAACGAGGTGGCCAATCCGACCACTAGAAGTAGGATAACCACAGCCGAGTTCAAGAAAATGGTTAGGGCTTTCATCTGTAGGGTCCAATTCTTCTCGCGGTTAATCGGGCAAGTCGCACACTAAGACTTTGGGCTCTGTAATTGAGCCAATTACAAGCTTGTTGCCTATCGGGACAGCGACACTACCAGCGGATATTGCATCTCCAGCGCTTTCAAATATCGTCCGCGCCTCATCCCAACGATCTCCCAACGCCTTTATTGTCTGCACTTGGGTAGGCGCTATCGAGCCAGGGTCTGCAAAATGCCTGACCAGGGCCAATGTGTTTAAATGGTTGGCAACCCACAGCGTTCCATCAGGTGAGACAGAAATATTGTCTGGTGCAGCATCCAGGGCAATCATTGAATGAAGCCCCGAGACCTTTCCGGCTTCATCCAATTTATAGACGCGAATGGATTTTCCCATCGTTTCACTGACGTAGAGCTGTCGTTTTGACAGGTTGACGTTAATTCCTCCCGATGACTTGAGGTCGTCAACAGGGATAGAGAACGCTTGTCCGTCGAACCACGTCAAAGGAGAGAGTCCGACGGCGTATAGCATTTCTGCTGCTTGTTCCAGATTGTTTGAGGCGCCGGAGTCATTGGCCACATAGAATTGCCGCGGTCCTATACCGACGATGTCATTCGGTTCGACCAGCGCCTCGTCTGACAGACTGGCGACGTGGGCAAAGAGATCTTGCCCCGGTTGTCTTTCAAAAACCTCGATGGCTTCACCCAGCGGCGAGGCATGGTTAATCACAAAGAGCGTACGTGAGCCGTCGGGATTGACGACCAGACTCATGCCATGAGGTCTGAATTTCTCGGGGACGTATTCCAGGGCAGGTCCGATGATTGGTTGTTGGCCAGCCCATGACACTCTTAATACTGTCCCTCTTACCGGTCGGCCTTCGACGATTCCGCGGCGATCTAGGACCGAGAGAAAGACTTCGCCAGCTTCGTAGTCAGGCTCGACATCCTCTGCGCTTCCGATGCCCAACGGAAGAGGCACGCATTTGCCTGGCGCGACTGATGACGCTTCATTAAAGGCACCGCCGCGGACTAGAAAAGAGACAATTGATCCGGCGGCGACAACGAAAATGATCGCCACGACGAGAGCCAATCGTTTCAAAAACACCTTCACGTTATTGCCGCCCTTCCTTGCTAAGCGTCAGTAGTGCACAGACACGGTCTTGGTTTGAAGGTAGAGTTCCAGGCCTTCAAGGCCGAATTCACGTCCCCACCCCGATTGCTTGTACCCACCAAAAGGAAGGGTAATGTCAGCCAAACCGTGGTTGTTGACGCCGACGGTTCCCGCCTTAATCGCTGACGTCATCATATGCGCCGTGTGGAGATCTTCGGTCCACACACTTCCCACCAAACCATAGTCCGTCGCGTTCGCCAGACTGATCGCTTCCTCGATATCTTTGAACTTTTGGACACATGTTACGGGTCCAAAGATTTCCTCGCGCGCGATTTTCATGTTCTGATTGGTCTCCGCGAACACAGTAGGTTGCAGGAAATACCCGAGACCATCCGCCGTGTTCCCACCCGATGTCACCTCGGCGCCTTCCGCTTTGCCAGAGGCGATCAAATCCAAAACCCTGGTGCGCTGCTGCTGAGAAATGAGAGGCCCAATTTGCGTCTCGGGGCTCAAGCCATGACCGATCTTCATGCCGGCGGCGATCCCGGACAATGCGTCAACAAACTCTGCGTATACAGGTTCTTGAACGAAAATCCGCGAGCTGCACATACAGTTCTGGCCCTGAAGGAAAAAAGATGAGAATGCGGCCATCTGAGCGGCGACGGCAATATCGGCATCGGCGAAGACGACGAAGGGCGATTTTCCCCCCAGTTCCAATGACACCTTCTTCAAGTTGCCAGTTGCAGACCTGACGATTGACTTGCCCACTTCTGTCGACCCGGTGAAGGCCACTTTGTCGACGCCATTGTGATTGGCTAAGGCTGCCCCTGCGGTCTCTCCGTAGCCAGGCACGAGGTTCACGGCGCCAGGGGGGAAACCTGCCTCCTGAATCAGGCCGGCAATGTACAGAGCGGATAGGGGTGTCTGTTCGGCCGGTTTAAGTACGACTGTACATCCCGCCGCCAACGCCGGGCCTAGCTTCATCGCGATCATGCCGAGCGGATAGTTCCACGGCGTGATCTGTCCCGCGACACCGACTGGTTCCTTGCGTGTAAAGGCGGTCGCTTTGCGGCCGGTGCGCGGCGCCTCGACCGGCAGAGACGCGCCTCCAATCTTATCAACCCATCCTGCGTAGTAGCGAAAGAGCCTCACCGCAAGTGGAGCCGCCATCGCGCCGCCGGGGTTGAGAGGCATGCCGTTGTCGAGAATCTCGAGCTCTGTAATGATCGACGCATCGCGTTGGATGAGGTCAGCAAGACGCAGCAACAGGTCCACATGCGTTGACGGCGACATATCGGACCATTCGTTGCTTTCAAACGCTATACGTGCAGCATTGACAGCTTGGTCTATATCCGCTGCGCCTCCGGCCTGAACGGTCGCGATTGACCTTTCTGTGGCCGGGTCAACCACGTCAATGGTTTCGCCACTGGCGCTCTTCACCCACTCTCCGCCGATGAAGAGCTGGTGGTCGCGTTCCAGGAACGCGTGCGTTTCCTTTTGAATATCATTGCCCGCAAAGTCACCCATGGTTCCGCTTTCATTTCATATGGTTGGATAGACTATTTCCCGTCAGCCCCTATGCCGCCTATTGTTGGCTGAGTGTTGTCCAACGCGTGGTTGGGAGTGGGTGAGGAAGGGCAGGTGAGATCTCATGAAGGTCGGATTCATAGGGTTAGGAGTGATGGGGTTTCCGATGGCGAGTCATATCGCCAGTGCCGGTTTTTCGGTGACCGTCTACAACAGGTCGCCGGAGAAGGCACAGCGCTGGTGCCAGGAGTTTAGCGGCGAGCCTGCATCCACTCCCCGCGACGCTGCAAAGGACGCGGAAGTCGTTCTGACCTGTGTCGGCAACGACAGCGATGTCGAAAGCGTCTTGCTCGGCCCGGAGGGCGTTCTCGCAGGTCTCGGAGCAGGCGCGGCTATCGTCGATCACACTACCACGTCTGCCCATTTGGCCCGGCGGCTTGACGCAGAGGCAGATGAAAAGGGTGTCGGTTTTGTTGACGCGCCAGTTTCGGGGGGTGAGAGCGGTGCCAAAAACGGTGCTCTTTCGGTGATGTGCGGTGGTGCTGAAAACACGTTCCGACAGGTGCAGCCTGTTCTGGCCACCTATGCAAAGACCTGCAAGCTTATCGGCGGTCCCGGCAGTGGGCAGATGGCGAAGATGGTCAACCAGATTTGCATTGCCGGTTTGGTTCAAAGCCTATCCGAGGCCTTAAACTTCGGGCGCGCCGCTGGTCTGGATATGGATCTCGTTCTCGATGTGATTTCAAAAGGGGCCGCCCAATCCTGGCAGATGGAAAACCGGGCAGAAACCATGCTGGCCGGCGAGTTCGATTTTGGTTTTGCGGTCGACTGGATGCGCAAGGACCTAGGGATATGTTTGGATCAGGCCCGTAATCTCGATGTCGCCATTCCCGTGACAGAACTGGTTGATGGTTATTACAAACAGGTCCAGGCTAACGGTGGCGGACGGTTTGACACATCAAGTCTGATCACGCTTTTATCGCGATAAGCCTAGGGGTTAAATTTCGTGCAGGTCCTGAATGCGCACCGGCGCGTTGGGATTGGCCATCAACGCCTTCTTGCGGAAGAAACGTAAGATAGAGGCATCGCCCATCCGTGACCCGCCCATTCCCGATAAATTGAACGAGTTCTTCTCCGCGTCCCTTAGGATCGACGTTGTTAAGGTCGTATCCATCAAACTCACACCGCCCGCATTGATCTGCGCTCCAATTTCTTTCGCCTCGGCGGCATCGCCTGCGATGACCGCTGCAGAGAGTCCAAACTCTGTATCGTTCGCGAGTTCCACAGCTTCGCCGACTGATTTGAACTTCATAACCGGCATCACAGGCCCAAACGTCTCGTCCCGCATCAACGTCATGTCGTGATTGACACCCGTGACGACGGTCGGGCGCACATATTTCCCGCCATTGATATCCTCAGACTTTCCACCCGTGCGTATCTGTGCGCCTTTGGCGACGGCGTCATCTAGCTGGCCATCGATGATTCCCGCTTGTTTGTCGAAGATGAGCGGACCGACGTGCCCGGTGTGGATGTCCTTGTCGTTCAAAGACAGCTCGTTCGTTTTCTCGACAAGACGGTCCACAAACGCATCGTGGATCGCTTCATCCACGTAAACCCGCTCAATCGAAAAACAGATTTGCCCGGTCGCATGCACCGAGCCGCGCAAAACGGCGTCAGTGGCGCGCTCAATATCGGCCGACTTGGTTACGACAACAGGATCTTTCCCGCCCAATTCCAAGAATGCCGGAATGAAATTGCGGGCGCATGCTTCGGCCACTTTTCGGCCGGTGGGAACCGACCCTGTAAAGCATACGATATCGACTTGATCGATGATGTTTTGGCCGGTCTCCCCGCCGCCGGCGACGTAGGTCAGAACCCTATCCAACTCCGGCACGTCGGCGATGGACTCTTTAATTGGTTCGATAAAGCGTGGGGTGACTTCGCTCGGCTTAATGATCGCCGCAGACCCCGCGATCAACGCCGGAATGGCATCGATCGAACTAAGCATCAGGGGAAAATTCCATGGGCTGATAACCCCGAGAAGCGGGTATGGCACCAACTGCTGCGTCAAGGCTACATCCGGCATTGTCGAGGATGTGCCGACATCCAGAGCATCGTTGATGATCCGTTCGGCCCGCTCGCACCAACCTCGGATACCCCATATGACAGCGTCAGGACTTTCGCTGCTGATTCGCCAGCGGCCGGTGTCTGCGGCTTCCGCCTTGACGATCTGATCGCGCCGCGCTTCCACGGCGTCAGCCCACTTCAACATCACCCCCATCCGATCCGCTAAAGGCGCGGCCGCCCAGTCCTTTTGCGCATCACGTAAAGCCCGGCATTCCGCCACGACTTCGTCACGGGTTGGCGGAGTGACGTGATAGTCGATTTCTCCCGTTCTCGGATTGCGGACCGGAATGGTGTTGAGGCGCTGGGCGTCGTCAGGCATGAACGGGCTCGTGAGCTGATTGGGTAGGGGTTAGGTGTTTTACTCGCAAACGGCGACAGCGCCAACAAAATCACCTATGATCGTGCATTGACTGGCGGAAGAACGAGCATTTGTGCGGACTCTGCTAAGGTCGGGGGAGGACGATATGAGCGATTTTGAAGACGGACCCGAACAGGCGCCGCAGCACCCAGAAGAGTCTGCCGCCGCACAGGAACAAGCGCCTGAGCCGTCAGACGATCCAGTGGAAGAGGCGCTCTATACGGCGTTCATGCAGGCGCAAGCCACCGGCGCTGACGCCTCCCAGGCCTTTAATGTTGGGCTTCATGCCGCCAAGCAGGTGGCTCTCGAACACGGCATTCCGGAGACGGTATTCGAGCAAATCGCCTCGGATATGTTTGCGCCTTACTCTGAGGCGTTGGGTGAGGGGATGTCGCCCCAGGAAGCGCTCAGGTTTGCGCTTCAGAGGTTGGATCAATAGCCCCGGAAATTCGGGCGCACTACGTGTCTAGATGGGACCGGATTTTGTCCAGGATGGCTGGGCCGGCAACATCGAATAAACCGAAGCCATGATCTGGCCAGCGTTCGAAGGTGCCGTTTTGCAGTAAGGATTCTGAACGCGGCGAGATATCCCAAAGGTCGTCCTTGGGCCCGATGGCGAGAATCGGATGTTTGATTTGCGGAAGCTTCTCGGCGAGCGGATACAGCATCGCCGCACGCCCGCCCCAAAAAGCCCGGTCGCCCGCTTTTAGTTTGTCGACGAAGCCGCGCTGAATCAGCGGCAATGTCATACCCGGTCCGGCCCACTTCACCGAGCGCTCCCATTCCGCGGTTATGTGCGACCCGTCTTCCTCCATCGGCACGGGCCATGGCTGTGCAAAAAAAGCATCGATCTCTTCTTGCTTCAGCACGGGCAGACCGATGAGCACCAGCCGTCGCACGCGGTCCGGGTGACGGACCGCGAGTTCGGTCCCCACCAGCGCGCCCGTGTGGTATCCCAAAATATCGAATTCGCTTAGTTCTTCAGCTTTGATCAAAGACTCCATCGCGTCGGCGAAGTCACCGATCTCCGGAAATTCTTCCGGCGGGTCCGACTCACCAAACCCCGGCGTGTCGGGCGCGTATACGATCCGGTCGACGCTCAGGCCCTTCAGCACTTCCGTGAAGACACGGCCTGATTGCGGGCTCTGATGGAAGCACACCAGCGGCGGACGCTTAATGTCTTCATTTCGCTCCGGACCGGCGCGCCGAATGTGGAGATGCCCAAACTTACTGTCGATGTAGGAGCGTTGAATGGTCATATCTGTATCACGGCATAAAAAATCCCCCCGCCCAGAGGGCGAGGGGACAAACGCGAGTTATTTTTATTCGGCTGGTTTGACAAAGAGGAGCGTATAACGATCGCTCTCGCCGATTGCCAAACTTTTACGGCGGTCTTCACCTTCCAAGTTGGGGAACCCTTCACGTCCGAAATACCGCAGCGTCGGCGGCAAACGCCACACGCGGCCTTCATAGTCTTTGTCATCCATCGGATTGTTGTTGACGTCTGACGACGCGACCAATTGCCAGCCGGCGTCCTCGAACAACTTGATCGTGTAACCCTCGTTGACATAACCCGAGCGTGCTTTCGGGTCCTGCTCAACCATCGGGTTGCCCCGGTGTTCGACAATACCCAGGTACCCGCCGGGCTTGGCGGAGTTGTACATGATCTCGATCATGGTATCGACGTTGTCTTGGCTCATCCAGTTGTGGAGATTGCGGAACGTCAAAACCAAATCAGCTGTTCCCGGCTCGATCGGTTGGGTCGCATTGGGTCCGATAGCTGTGACCTCGGCGTCGCCATAGAGATCGCGATTCGAGTCCAACATCGCCACAAATCTGTCGGTCATACCTTGCGAACGTTCACTGACATTCGGGTCTGGCAATGCCGCGTAGTACTTTCCGGTGCCTGCTACGACCGGAGCAATAATCTCTGCATACCAACCCCCTTGAGCGAAAATCTCAAGAACGGTCATGTCCTCCTCAAGCCCGAAAAACTTCAGCGTTTCATACGGGTTGCGATACGTGTCACGCGCGACCTTTGCTTCGTCGCGGTGGTCGCCGGTGATGGCAGCGCGTAAGCGCATATCCGTGGAATCCATGTGGCCGTCCGCAAAAGCTTGCGAACCGGTGAGTGCGGCTGCGACGGCAGCGGCGCACAGAAATGAGCGTCTCATAAGTGTCATCTTCCTGTCCTTTTTTGGTGCGGATGAACGCGACGCCCGAATTACTGCACAAAACGCGGTATGGTTTAAAGCCTGAAACGTCCCCAATTGGTGGCGCGGTTCAAATCCCTGTGATGCCTTGGTGCTGATGCCAGGGAGATAGCCACACCTCGGATAAGTTTTTGTGTCGAACTGGGGGGAGGGCCTCTGTTACATAAGGGTATGGGGACTCTTTTGTTCTATCCAGCGTTCGCCGACACCCGGTCCATGCTCGATCAGCTGTTCCGGACTGTGTGGCATTTTGCGCCCATGGCCGATCGTCTCGACCGGATCATTCTGCCGTACGATGGAGCTGACCGGACGTCCCTCGACATTGATGCGATTCTCTCCGATGCGACCGCGCACTTAACCCCAGATTTCGATCCGGATATTGCAAAGTTCACAGAACTGTTTCGGGGTAAGTTCGAAATCACTGCCGCCGATGTTTCAAGTAACGAAAATTTGTCCGGGGTTCTGGTATGGAACACGGGTGATGGTGCGGTTGTGGGCAAGGCGCAACGTATTGCGCGTGACAGTAAAGCGGAAGCGGTCCTTGTTGACCCTCAGCGGCGGCAGCAGGAAACCCTTGAGACCATTCGCTTTGCCTACTCCTTATGGAGTCAGGAAGAACTCTCAGCGCTGGTTGAAAATTCTTACCAAACTTTTTGCCGGTTTGCGAACCGCTGGCAGGGACGCAAGATTAGCGCTTTTGGCAATGGGCCTTCGCTCGGCCAAGCGGTCGAACACCAAGAAGATCTCGGTGATTCAGTTACCGCGATTTGCAATTCCACCCTCGGCGATCAAAAAGCGCTCGACTATTTAAAGCCCGAATTGTTGTTCTGCGGCGATCCGGTTCAGCACTGCGGCGTCTCCCTTTACGCCGGGCAGTTCCGGCGCGACCTTGGGCACGCTCTGGAAGACCCCTCCCGTGTTCTCTTCACACAGCTTGGCTACGTGCCGTACTTCCGGATGGTCACACCTGAGTCCTGTCATGACCGCATCATCGGCATCGGCAATGACCGCCGTGCCGAATTCAATCTGGATCTCCGTACCGAGTATCTCACCGCGGCCACCGCCAACATATTCACTATGTTGGTCCTGCCTGTGGTCTGCACCATCTCAAAAAACATCGACATCTACGGTTGTGACGGTATGTCCTTCGCCGAGGCGACAAAGCCGTGGTCCCATGCCGGTGAAGATGACTACATGAGTAAAATGGCCGTGACCCATCGTGTTCACAGTGGTTTCTGGCAACGCAACTATGAAGAAGAGTATTGGTCCTACTGCCGGGATATGTCGGACCTGCTGAGTCAGGCGGAGGGGAAGCATATCTCGATAACTGTCCGAACGCCGTCTTACGTGCCGGCGCTCGCCCAGCGATTTGACGCCTGACCGCGGCCTCTCTACTGGTCGAGCGATTTTACAACGATTTCCTTCACATCCTGTGACAGGCGCCCCGCCGAAGCGATGCTCTGCAGAGCCTGTTTCATACGGTCCTTAAAACCATCCCCATACCGCGCCCACTGCTGAAAAGCCCCCGCCAGGCGCGCGGCTGATTGCGGATTAAATCCGTCGATTTCAAGAATCCGGTCCGCAATAAATTTATATCCCTCCCCACTTTCCTGATGAAAACTGACCGCGTTCCCGAACGCAAACGTGGCGAGCAATGCGCGGATTCTGTTTGGGTTACGGCTGTCGTAGCTCGCATGATCCAATAGGCTTCGGACGCGGTCGAGTGTCTCCGCCCGTGGATGCGCGGCTTCCATCGTCAGCCACTTATCAAGCACCAACGCATTGTCTTTGAACCGGTTGTGAAACTCATCTAAGGCGAGTTGCCGCTCTGGCGCATCTGTATGGTTCAAGGCTTCCAATGCGGCCCAGCGGTCCGTCATGTTGCTGGCCTCTCGAAATTGCCGGTAGGCGATTTCCGCACCGTCGCTCGAGCCAACCGCCAGGTTAAACAGCGCGGCGTTCCGCAATGCCCGGCGTCCCACTGATGCTGGATCAGGCGAAAACGCCGCGTCTGATGTTAGCCTGTCATACAGGCTGGCATACACGCCCGTCAGCTCTGTCGCGACATCATGCCGCAATGATGTGCGCGCCTGATGCACAACGAGCGGATTGATGGTCTCGAGGCGCTGTTCGAGCATCGGGCCCGACGGCAGAACCTGCAATGCCGCGGCTTGCTCCAAGTCGTCACCGGGTGCTTCTAAAGTCGCGCGCATGCCGCTGATCAGCAGACCTCGTTCGTGTGTTGTATCCTGCCCTTCGATATCCCCCACCAAAACTCTAAGCGCCAATTCCTGACGCGCATTCCACTTCGCATAGGCGTCCGGATCATGGGTGGCGGTCGCTGCCAAGTCTTCCGCGCTGAGATCGATATCCACGTTGACCGGTGCGGAGAAGCCGCGGTTCAGCGAAGGCGCGGCAGCCGCGCTGTCGATGCCCTCCAGCTCCACGGTCGTACGGGTCTCGGTCAGCGAAATCGTATGGGTTAGCTCTGGCTCACCATTATCGCCACGGATTCGGGATTTCACCGCACCTAAAGACCGGTCGACCACGCCGACGGTCAACGGGATATGCATCGGGGATTTGGCATCCTGACCCGGCGTCGGATCAAGCGACTGATCAATTGTCAGCCGTAGACAGCCCGACTCAGAATCGAAGATGTAGTCAGCTTTGAGCTTCGGCGTGCCTGCTTGCCTGTACCACAGCATGAACTGGGAGAGGTCGGTGCCTGACGCAGCCTCCATCGCGGCAACGAAGTCCTCACACGTTACGGCCTGGCCATCGTGGCGTTCGAAATAGACATCCATACCGCGCCGGAAGGTGTCTGCCCCGAGCAGGGCGTGAACCATGCGGACCACTTCCGCACCTTTTTCATAGACTGTGTGGGTGTAGAAGTTGTTGATCTCGGCATAGCTCTCCGGCCGCACCGGATGGGCGAGGGGGCCCGCATCTTCGGGAAACTGCCACATGCGCAGCCGGCCCACATCGCCGATGCGCTGCACTGCGGCTGACCGGGCATCCTCGGAAAACTGCTGATCCCGGAACACGGTTAACCCTTCTTTCAGGCTGAGCTGAAACCAGTCGCGGCAGGTCACCCGGTTACCTGTCCAGTTATGGAAATATTCGTGGGCGACCACAGATTCGATCCGGGCGTAGTCATCATCGGTCGCCGTGTCAGGATCGGCCAGCAGCAGTTTGTCGTTAAAGATATTGAGCGACTTGTTCTCCATCGCGCCCATATTGAAGTCAGACACCGCGACAACGTTGAACTCGTCGAGGTCGTATTCCAGGCCGTAGACGTCCTCGTCCCATGTCATTGCGCGGAGCAGGCAGTCCATTGCGTATTCCGCCTGCGCCTCTTTGCCATGCTCGACAAACATGTTGACGTCCACAGTCTTGCCGGACCGCGTCGCAAACTCTTGATGTAATCTTGCAAGGTCACCAGCGACGAGGGCGAACAGATAACAGGGCTTGGGGAAGGGGTCCTCCCACATCGCATAGTGCCGCCCGTCATCCAGCGGACCGGCGTCGCGCAAATTGCCATTCGACAACAGCTGCGGATAGGTCTTGGCGTTGGCAATAAGTTTAACGGTAAACGTGGAAAGCACGTCCGGCCGGTCGAGAAAATACGTGATCCGGCGAAAGCCTTCAGGTTCGCACTGGGTGCAGAACCGTCCGCTGGAGACGTAAAGACCTTCCAGCGCCTTGTTGTCTTGCGGCGAAAACGCTGTCTCAATTTCCAAGATAAAACTGTCTGGCACATCAGGAATACAGAGGGCGTCGTCTGTGACGTCGTAGGCGTCTTGCGTCAGAGAGGCGCCGTCCAGCGCGACGGACACCAGGTCCATGTGCTCGCCATTGAGAACGATTTCACTCTGTCGGACAGTCGCCGCAGGATTGCGCCGGTAGGCCACCCGCGACACCACCCGTGTCTTTGCCGGATCAAGGTCAAAGGTCAGTTCGGCCGTATCCGCCAGAAAGGCCGGAGGTGCGTAGTCTTTCAGATAGATGGGCTCTAGGTCGGCCTGGCTCATATGCCGGGGTGCTCCTGCGGTCAAATCGCACACGAAAACGCTACAAAATCAGGGAATTACGCTTGCCACAACGTTTTCTTAACGTCGCCCGAATAAGGTTACACTGAGAGACGTGTGTGAATGTGAGGGAGGGCGCCATGAAGGTGGTGGCCTTTGTTCCGGCTAAAGGGCAAAGCGACCGGATCGCCAACAAGAATACGGTGATCCTGGACGGCGAACATCTGTTCAAGCGCAAGCTGCGCCAGCTGCTTGAGTGTGCCGATATCGATGAAGTGTATCTTGATACGGAATCGCGGGATCTGATCGATCTGGCGTCCGATCTCGACATCAAAGTCCTTGAGCGCGATCCGACGTTGGCGTCGAACAAGACCGACGGTCACGAACTCTTCGCCAATGAATGCCGGCAGGTCAAAGCCGATGTCTACGTGCAGTGCCTGTGCACCAGCCCGTTCATCACTGCGGAAACCTTAACCCGCGCGCTGAATGCCTTGAAAGAGGACTCGTCCGCCGACTCTCTTGTCGCTGTAGAGAAGAAAAAACAATATTGCTGGGAAAACGGTCGTCCGGCCTATGGCGAGGGGCGTATTCCAAACTCCGTTGACCTTGCCGAGACGGTGATCGAGTCCATGGGGCTTTACATCGTCAAAGCGAAAGACGGAAAGCCGCCTGAGAAAAGATTCGGCGCCAAGCCCATACTGTTTGAACTGACGGAAGAAGAGGCAGTCGACCTCAACTGGCCCGACGATCTGGCGTTGGCCGAACGTATTTGTGCCGGCTACCGCGCCGTCCACAACGCCAATCTCGATGCCATCCGGCCGCACCTGTATTCGTCCTTGCTGGCCGATATTTCCAAAGACCGCAAAATTAAGACGTTGCTGCCGCCTGGTTTCCAGCGGGTCAGTGGCCGGTCCGTGCTGGGTGTGGCCAAGACCCTCGAACTGAAGCGCCTGCGCAAGGGTGACGACTGGCACGGCATTTACGATGCGCTCGGCACATACGATTTCGTCCGCCCGGGAGACGTTATCGTCGTGCAAAGTGAAGTCTCGGACGCCGCCTATTTCGGTGATCTCAACGCCAACATCGCCATTCGTTCCGGCGCAGTAGGTGCGGTGGTCGACAGCTATACCCGTGACTCGCGGGCGTTGAATGATCTCGAGTTTTCGGTCTTCGCCAAGGGTATTTACAGTCACGACATCAAATACGAAGGCACGGTCGCGGCGATGAACCGCCCCATCCAGATCGGCGATGTGACCATCAACAACGGCGACTATATTTTCGCCGACGACGATGGTGTGGTTGCCATTCCGAAAGAGATTTGGCCGTCTATTGTCGACGAAGCGATGGCGTCGCTCAAAAAGGAATTCGATATCCGCTACAGCATCATGATGGGCGAGAATGTCGAGAAGGTCCTTAAGGACCACGGCGCGTTTTAGCTACTCAGCTTTCACCAGATAGCAATTTATCCCGCAGCATTGGTGTGGTTCCCTCTGGCCGTTTCGTCAAAGGCGGCTTAACCGCGCTCCCCCCGACCTCGTTGAATCCGGCGTATACAGCGGTTTTGACTTCTTGGGGGGAGGACAGACCGACAACGTAAGTGGGTCTGCCCTGACAGGCAGTGTGAAATGCTTCCAGGTCGGTAAGGACGTCCCCTGAACTGGCGTCGGCGTCGGCCCCGATCATGACTTTGCTGGCGGAGAGGACCACGCGGTTGGGCGTGCCGAGGTCGGTCAGGATACCGATGTCGCGTGCCAATGGCTCAAGCACCTGTCGTGCCGTGAGAAGAGTCGGCAGGGTCACAACCGCGGGTACATCGACGATTTCCAAACGCAGATAGAGAAAGCGATGGCTCTCGTGCAGTTTTTCAAACGCCTGCAGAATCGAACGCTGGGCGGACGACATCAGCGCGGCATATGGAATGGGAGCGACCAGCTTGGCCCGAACACTGTCCTTGATCATACCGTTCAGCGTCACAGCGCAGCCGCGGGCTATGGCGACCGCGTTCGCCGCAATCTGCCGCGGGTCTTCGCGCCTGAAGGGATCGCCGCCTGCTGGGCTCACGGGACGGCAAAAGAACGTATCGATCGACTGAGAGTCCGCCGACCACGCGGGCCAATACTGAATTTTGAGTCCCGGTTCGGCGGAGACAAACTCTGCCGGCGGATCTGCCGGCTTAACATCCTGCTCACCGGTCTCAGCTTTCTCCTCTTCTTGCCGCTTGGCTTTCGCACGCGCGGCGATCACGGCTTGGGCATTCGAAAGGGCCTGCGAGATCGACGACCGGTTGATTGTGCCGTCGGCTTGAACGGCCTGGGTGATATCCAGCGGGCCGGTCAGCGGTGTTGCGTCTGCATCAGAGCTCGCTGACGCCGTCGCTTCAAAACGTGCGCCGATGAGTTTTTCGCCGATCACCGATGCAATGCGTTCAGCGAACCGTTCGGCTTCACCCGGGGTTAGGTCCGGTGTGACCAGCAGCCAGGTTTCGTCATCTTCGCGGATCGCCGTCTGCGACCTGCCGAGCATGCGATCCACTGTGGTTTCGGCGATCAACAGGATGTTTTTCTCGTAACTGTCCCAAATGTCGCCAAGGTCCTGGCGGAACTGGGACAGGGTCAGAATTTGCACCGTGCCATAGGATTTGCTTTCGCGGTCGTCGAGCAATGTCGCAAATGTCATGCTCAGTTCATCATCTTCCAGCACGTCGCGCGGTGACCGGACGCGAGAGGAAACATCGCCCTCGGCGGGACCGAGTGCTCCTTTCAGGCGGGATAGCAGCGTCGAGACAACGGGAACCTTCACGGCATGGCGTCCATCACGGCGTTGGGTCGGCGCGCCCGGCCCTGGCGGTCGGCCACGCGGTTCCGGGCCTGGGTAGTATTAGGATGGATTGCGGCCCAGGGGAATGCGTTCGATCACCCGCATCATTTCCCGCGGGTTGGCTTGCAGGCAGACCGCGACCTCTTTTACTGGAACCGACAGCCCCAGCAGGTCTCCGCTCGCTTTGTAGGCTGCGGCGAAAATCTCGGCCCGCTCTTGATCGCTGTCGATGCGCTCCGTCAGGCTCATATGAAAACGGAATTCTTCAAGGACGAAGGGATAGCCCCAGTGATCGACCATCTGTTCCTGGTGCACTGTCAGCTTGTCTTGCCGGTACCGTGCGGCCTCTTTTACAGTTTGATGCCGGCGGAAGCCTTCCAGGGCCCGGACAAAGTTGGTCGCCAACCCTTCCAGTTTGAGGGACGACTTGACTGGCGATAGCGCGATGAACTTACCGATGGTCGCTAGTTCTAGTGGCGGAATATCGACGGGGGTGGAACTCGCCGCGCATATGCGTGCGGCGGTGAGGAGACCATCAACCGTGACGGTTGGCGCCAGGTAGAACGGCGGTTTTATTGTTCCGTGAAAACCGTACAGGCGCGGCCCGGCAGTGAGTGCCGTTAACCGGGCCGGAGATATACCGTCAAAGTCGTTCTGCGCGACGGTTTCGCCGGTTTCCACGTCACAGCCCAGCCATGACCGGCCGAACGCTGCGAGCGCACTGTCGTGGGGCGGCACAAAGTAAACCGCGTAGCGCTCCGCCGACATGTTAACTACCCTTTCGCCCCCCCAGGCACGCGATGCCGAAGCCGGAAAAACCGACAGTAACCCCGAATGTTTAGACATCCACCCTAATCGGTGATGCCTTTCCCCCGAGTTAACCCAGGGACTTACCCGAGTAAACCGGGCGCAGGACAAATAATCAACTTTTAAGAGAATATGGACTTAAGCCGCTGCGCGCTCGGGCGTCACGAAGTCTAAGGACCGAATCAGGATATCGGCGGAGGCTCCGGCCTTCACAGCCTCCGTGCTGAGAAACCGCCGCCAGGCGCGCGCGCCAGGGCAACCATGAAACAGACCCAGGATATGGCCGGTCATGTGATGTAGCGGTGTGCCCCGCTGTTGTTCCTCCGCGCAATAGGCGGCGAAGGTCTCTACTGCTTGGTGCCGGGTCAGCGGCTCGGTTTGGTCGTCGTCGAACAGGGCGCGGTCGACGTCGGCCAGCAGATAGGGAAGTTCATAGGCGGCCCGGCCCAGCATTACGCCATCGACGTGTTCAAGATGGGTCTGGCAGGCGTCCAAAGACGTAATGCCACCGTTAATCACGATGGTCAGCTGAGGAAAGGCCCGCTTGAGGTCGTAAACGCGATTGTAGTCGAGCGGAGGGATTTCCCGGTTTTCCTTTGGGCTGAGGCCGTTCAGCCAGGCTTTGCGGGCATGGACGATGACCGTTGCGCAGCCCGCCGCGGCGATGCCCTCGACAAACCGGTCGAGCGGCGCGCCGGTGTCCATGTCGTCGATACCGATGCGGCATTTCACCGTCACCGGCAGCCGGGTCGCAGTGTGCATGGCTGACACGCAGTCCGCCACCAGCGCCGGTTCCGCCATCAAGCAGGCACCGAAATGGCCGCTGGAAACCCGGTCACTGGGGCAACCGACATTCAGGTTAATCTCATCGAAGCCCCAGTCTTCAGCCATGGCCGCCGCTGTGGCGAGGCCGTCTGGGTCAGCGCCGCCGACCTGTAGGGCGAGGGGGTGTTCGAGCGGGCTATGGCCAAGGAACCTCTCCGGCCCGGCGTGAAGCAGGCCGTTGAGGGGCACCATTTCTGTGTAAAGCCGCGCATGGCGGCTCAAGAGGCGCATGAAATAGCGGGCGTGCCGGTCAGTCCACGCCATCATCGGCGCGACCGAAAACCGGTGCGGGTGGGAGTCCCAGCCCAAAGCGCTTGGCGTCGTCATGCAGCGGCGTGTCCTGCGGCCTTAATTAATCCGGGGTGTTATTTCAGCGAAAACCCCGCTTGACAATATGTTCTCTAAATGTTCTATTTCACGAGTAAGAACAAAAAGTGAACTTTTGGGAGGATAATTTCATGGACGCGACACGCTATCTCAAAGACTCTCTGGCTCTGCTCGGGCTCTTCGGCGTGATTTATCTCTGGGCTGTCGTTGCCTATGCCCTTCAGACCTGACGGTCAGTCTGCCGCGCGGTTTTTTGATTGGGCGTCAGGCCGGTGAGGGCAGGGCGGAGGCGGTGGCCTCCTGCTCCATCATCGCTGCGTCGAACCGTCCCTCGTCGGTCAGCGGCAGCGATGCAGCGGCGACAATCAGATTCTTGTCGATCCTGAGCCCGGAGCGGCGGTCGAGATTAAAGAGGCTGCGGGCCCAGGCGCTGGATTCCAGCAGTTGATAGAGCGCCAGCATACGGAAACATAGGGCCAGACCGATTATAGAATGCAAGCTATGTATCCGGTCGATGGCGAGGGCCCAGCAGTAGGCGTCATAGTCGTCGAAATCCAGGCATACGTCAGATCCCTCTCCATCGGTGAAGATTACGCCATCCGGATCGTCGGCCATGTGGACTGGGCCAGTGGCTGCCGCGTGCCGGGCTGCGGTCCAGGCCCCCTCTAATTCCGAAGGCCGCACGGCCGGAAGCTCTGAGGCGCTGAATTCGGCCCGCAGCCGAGTCCGTCCATCCGGGCAGACTATGAGATTGATCACTGTCATACAGGGAATAGTCTACGGTCTTCACAACCCTGGGAGAAGCGCAGAATTCAGCGCCTTTTAGGGTATTTTCCGGTCCTGTCCTATTTTAGCCCCCATTGTCCTAATTTGAGGCAAGGGGTGGCCTAATTTGGATTATTCTTTTTCGTCGGGCTCTGAATTGACAGTTCGCTGAATTTTCCGTTCTAGGATCGCAAGAAAGTCTTTGATGTCCTCAAAGCTGTTTTTGGACAGCTCCGCAGGCCACTGGACAACCAACTCGCCTTCATCCACGGTAAAAATGTCTTGCTTCATGCCTGGCTTAGGCGGTTTTTGATCGGGTGCGGGGGGCTTGACAGCCCCCGTAAAACCTTGATTTCCCGGCTCTTCTGACCCGGAACCGCCTTCCTCTGATTGCTGTTCGTCTTGACTGTGGGGATTATATCCTTCTCCCCAAGCAGAAACAACGTCCATCGTGGCGAGAAATATTTTTACCGCCTTACCAGCAGCTTCTGGCGTAAAGCCGTCTTGAATCAGCTGAAATCGCACATTTTCGTCGCTAGGCTTCGATTCAAATTTCCCATGCAAGTCCTTAAAAAGGGGCGGCTTGAGAGCGCACTGTAGTTTGGTCTGCTGGCGCTTTGGGTCGCCTGACGGTGCCTCCAACAAGATCATGGCGTCATCGCTGACACGAAGCTCGTCCCCAGAGCCGTCAATAAGACCATATGCCCGAACTGCGCCAATTTTTGAAAGCGCACGACCATTCAAGCTGCTGTAGCCAAGATGCTTAGCCAGCACTAGGCGGGACATCTTGTTGCGAGTTTCTTCTGCCCAGACGGGCTTTATCGCCTCTATGGCGTCGTCAATATCAATTGCAGGGTAATTAGGGCTTCGTTTCTTGGCCATTTCAGCCTCCATCCAGTGTGAGGCTTTTCTTCCACACGCCCCCTGGATTGTCAACGGATAAAATTAATCCAGCAAACTCCATTTCTTGTTGACTCGGCGGAGTTAGCGACTATGTTGGGCTGGTCAGACGTAAAGGAGACCGCCGCCGTGAGGAGAGTAAGAGCCCCGTTTTGCGCAGCCGAGCGATCCGGGGCGAGGAAAAAGACAGGGGCCGTTCCGTTGCCTTAGTGGGGTGCTGGAACGGCCCCGAAATTGGCTCTCTGCCTGCCCCTTGGTCTAACGGTAGGACGCGCGCATTTACGGGCGACGAGGTCCGGGTCCGAATCCCGGAGGGGCATCTTAGAGTGGGTCAGGCGACTGTTGGAGCAGCCCCTGACCCTGGGTTCAAACACTCGGGGATTGCGGCCCCAAGCGATGATTACCACTGAGTATATAGTCTTTTTGGGCGATTCCGTCCATAGCGCTCGCCGTATCCCCGCTCCAGCACAGGAGCGGACTATGAATATCCTACCCATTGAAAAGCAGGTTCAGGCCATTGCGGCTCTCACTGAGGGGTGCTCGATCCGGGCCGTCCAACGGCTCACCGGCATCCACCGTGACACCATCATGCGCCTCGGCGTCCGTGTCGGGGAGGGGTGCGCGAAGCTACATGACGGCATGATGCGTGACCTCAACGTCCCGATCTTGGAACTGGACGAGATATGGTCTTACGTCGGCAAGAAACAGAAGAACGTCAAATTAGGCGAAACCGATAAGGGCGACTGGTACACGTTCATTGGCCTGGACGCGACTAACAAGGCCATAGTGAGCTATTTAACGGGCAAGCGCTCGGCAGGTGCGACACAGGCTTTCGTCGCCGATCTGCGTGAGCGGGTCGTGAACCGGCCTCAGATCACCAGCGACGGGTTCTCGCCTTACGTCGATGCTGTCGAGCTGGCGTTTGGCGCAGACGCGGACTTTGCCCAGCTTATAAAGCATTACGCCAAAGTAAGCGGGAATGAGGCGTCCCGCCGGTATTCGCCAGGGCATGTAGTAGCGGTAGAGAGCCAGGTAGTAGCCGGAGAACCCGACAAACGGCGCATCAGCACGTCTTTCGTTGAACGGCAGAACCTAACCCTGCGGATGCAGCAACGGCGCTTCACGCGCCTAACCAACGGGTTCTCAAAGAAGCTGGAAAACCACAAGGCTGCGGTCGGCCTCTATGTCGCTCACTACAACCTCTGCCGGGTGCATGAAGCGCACCGGATTACACCTGCTATGGCCCTGGGTGTGACGGACCATATTTGGTCAATCGGCGAGCTTGTGGAGTCCGCTTTATCGGGTGAAATTCAGGAGCCTGTAGGGCGGAAAGTAGGGGGCTTTCGGGTAATAGATGGCGGACTTAACGAAGGGGGCTAAGTGCTTGATTGTCCTAACTTAAATAAAGGTTGTCCTAATTCAGCCAGTACCTATTTTCCTTGACAATTGACCGCGTTTACCAATAAGTAAGAGTTGAGGCAAAGTATAACTAAAAACCACTTCTGCGCCTGAAAACTAAAGACCATGAGCACGGCCCTTGTATCATCGACAACAGTGGCACCCGCGACCGCGCGGGTGGCGCAGACGCGCGTGGGGAACGCGACGTCGTTCGAATACATTGATCAGCTCGAAAATTCACTCGGCGCCCGTCCCGGTGATCAGACCGTTCGCTACGACGAGCGGTGGCAGGACTATCATAACGAACAGCAAGATCTGCCGAAGCGCCGCGACCGGTCGGTCCGTTTTGGCGGCATCTTCGTCACCCGCGAAATCGGCACGGCGATCATGCAGGCGCAGTCACAAGCCTATGGCACCAGCCCGGGCTCCAAATCCGGTGCCGAGGCGGAAAGGCAAATTCGCGTATACGAATTTAACCAGGCTCTGATGGGCACGCCCGAGGCGTTGACCAGCGCGGGTATCACCCGCTTCTAAAAACGCGGGTATCACCCGCTTCTAGGGTTCGGCTCTCCCCTTTTTCGGGACAGGTTTTAGACGATCTCACACCCTCGTCAGCGCGACCAGTTGCCGTTGGCGTCCATCGTGTACCAGCCGCTTTGACGGGCGCGTTCCAGCAATTTTTCACCGGCGATGGCCTGCACTGCCGGCAGGGGCGCGCCATCCCGTGCCGCCAAGGCCCGGTAGCTGTCCAGCCGTGCTGCGTTGATCTGCGCGACCAAGGCCGCGACTTCGGTCGAGGCATTGGCACTTACAGCGCCCACCAGCCCGTCGGGCCGCTCGCCCACCAGACCTTGCGTGCGGGCTTCGTCCAGAGTTAGCGCCATCGCCGGTGAAACCAATCCGGCGCAGGTCAAGAACAGGCTGATCGCGAGCAATGCGCTGCGGCGTTTCAATTCGTGTGTCATGGTCCTCACTCCTTCCGCGCCCTTAAAAGATATCCGGATTTTCGCTCAGCAGGTCTTCCACGCCTTGTTCGACCCGGATACGGACTTCCTGCTCAATTTTCACATTCAAATTGATGACGATGGGTTTGTCCGGCGCTTCCACTTTCAGTGTTGGCGAACAGGCTGCCAAACCAAGCCCCGCAGCGGCAGCCACCGCCAGTGCCTTGAGCGCTCTGAGGGGCGGTGCTTGATGGTCGCCATGTGGTGTGGAGGGCTTCGGCATCACGTTTCTCCTGTTGGCCGTATCGTTTGCGCAGTTTGGCTCGCCCGTCGCATCCGTCAAGCGGCAAGTATCGGCCGCGCAATACGGCGGAAGCATGGCGGCTGGATGGCAACTTTCGTGTCGCTGAGCCTGTTCACCTTATTGTGACGAACCAGTGGGGGGCAGAGACCCGGGAAACTCCAGCAGTTGCTGCTTGATGGTTTCGGGCACCCTGTAGCCGGCCAAGCTATCGCGCAGCACGTTGGCGAGCTCCCCGCTGAGCGACAAATTGAAATCGATCGGGTAGCCGCCATAGAGATCCGGATTGCGGCCTTTGATCGCCATCGCTGCTTCCAGGTCCTTGTTGAGGGACCCGGTCAAAGTCATGGCGATGGAGTCATATTGAAAGTTTTCCAGCGCTTCCATCGCCAGTGTCATGCCGCCTTGCCCGGCTGCGGCAGCGCGTGTCGTGGCGTCTGGACGGAAGCTGATCACACCTGGGCTCTCGGTCTTCAATGTCCCCTCCAGGATGTAGATGTCCGCGCCGCTGATGCGGACCGGCACTGTGCCGGACAATGTGCCCGTGGTTTCGAGACCTTTGAGCCCCGAAAGGCGAGCGATCTCAGGCATTTTGACGCCGGTCACCGTGAAGGTCCCGGAGCTGTCTGTGCTGTCCAGATTGATCTGCATCGGCTCGCCCCGGATCGTCCCGCTGGCGAACTCCATGGTCAGGCTATCCATGGTCACAGCCATAGGTGAAACCGCGAACGACGTGACCATGTTGGTGATCGGTACCCCGGCCTGCAGCAACCCGATCGCGGCGGTCTGATTGGGCTCTGACTGGGGCGGCCAGACGGATGTGAGAGTTACAACGGTGTTGATCTGCTCAAACCGGCCCGCTGGACTTTCGACCTCAAGGTCTTGGACGAAAAGCGAGCCGGACTGGCGATCATTTTCGTCGATCTGTACCTCCGCCTCGATGGCGACCTGGCCGCTGACCGGAGTGAAGGGTAGGGCCAGTGGCCTAAGGTCACTGGGGCCAAGTCCGGTTCCGCCGAAGCTGAGCCGCCCCGTTGACAGCCGGCCACTCACATAGCCATTGGCCAGGTTATAGCCACCCTCGACCCGTCCTAAGGAACGACCTGAGGGCGAGGTTATATCCAACTGATTTGAAAAGATATTATTGGCATACTCAAACTGTCCTTGGATGGCCAGCCGGGGCGCCGTCGGGCGCGGCGCAGCAGCCCGTGTGGCACGCCCGACATAGTCACCCGTAATGCCATTGGGATCGGCCCGGGCGGTGATAGATAGGCCATCAAGCACGCCCAAAGCGCTGCTTGCCGTTATGTCACGCGCTGAGACACGGATGTCTGCGATGTTTTGATCCAGAACCCATGCCCCGTCAGTGATGATTACCGGCATCTCAAGGTCAAAAGATAGTGAGCTATTTATATTTACGACGGTGGCAGTGGTGGGTGCCGCGGTAAAGGCAAGCTGCGCGGAGATGGCACCGACACCAGGTGTGAGGGGGATCGTTATCGTTTGAGGGTGCTCCGCTTGGGTATCGAGGGCGACACGCACTGGGGTTTCGGCGTGCACCCCCCAACCGGAAAGGCCGCGCACTTCCGCTGTCATTTCCACTGGGGTCAGCGTGAGCATCAGGCCGTCCAGTCCGGCATCGGCTCGGACTTTTAGCTCCGCTGAGGCAAATTCCGCGCCTGGGCCATCTGCGGACGGTATGCGGCCTTCGGCTACTTGAAGAGTCAGCCCAACACTGCCCGCCGCCTGTCCCACTGGGCCGCGCATCGCATCTGCAGTCACTTCGCCGGAAATGACCCCGAAGGCTGTCGGTGTCTGGTCAAGCTTGGCGGCGAGGCGGCGGAATGCGAAATCTTCCGGAAAACCGTTAGCGCCCAATGCCGTCCAGCCCGCGACGCCCAGTTCACCGCCTCCAAGAGGAGTATCCCAAGTCGCCTGAAGGTCCGTCGTCAAACGCAGGCCTGATGCACCTTTCTCAATGGAAAAGACGCTTAAGTCTGTCCCGGCGCGCGCAAGTGTCACGCTCGCGCGGCGGGTAGCGTCTGGCAGGGCTGGCAGTATGTCTGGCCACGGCCCGGAGATGTTGAAATCGCGGTTGAGTATGATGTCCGCACGGCCCTGAGCGACGGCGAAGGCCATATCCGCCGCAACGGACAGCGCGGTCTCTGATCCCGGAATTCGAAAATCCGCGACATCCAGGCGTATTTGACCGCTTACGTCAGAGGCCAAAACGTCTTGGGGGCTATAGGTGCTGCGGGTCTCGAGGGCTCCCTCTATGCCTGGCCCTTCAACGCCAATTTGACCATCGATGTCAAAATCACCTGAGAAGCTGCGCAACACGCCGCCGCCGCTCAACGTGACTGGGCCCGCGGGATGGGACATCACCGCGCGGGCGTCGGAAACCGTCAAGACATCGACCGGAAATCGCAGACTCTCGATGGCTGCGGGCCCCTGCGGTTCAAGGACGACATCTTGTAGGCCTGCCAGATCAATACCCTCGGCCCGCCAGTCCGCGCGGACCATGAGTCCATCGACCGATAGCGAGAGCAGCCGGCCGTCCCAAAGCGACGCCAGTGAATATTCTCCGGTGATTTCCCGGGCGGCGATCTGGCCGCCGCCAGCGCGTAACGTCTCAATCTTGAATCCGGACAGGTCCGTCTGGGTGACGGTCATCTCCACCGGAGCGAGCCCAAGGTCGGTCAAGGCGCTGGTCACTATGGCGGCAAGCAGGTCGGTGCGGAAGGCCATGCCCGTGCCGGCAAGAGCGCCAAGCAGCAGCACGGTTATCGCGGTTGCACGGCGCGCGGCTCTTCCCCGGCTGTGTCTTGGTTGATAGCGGGCCATGGGCGACGGTAAGGTTCAGGGCCCCGGCGCTGTTTGCCGGGGTCCTCTCAAGGCCCGGGAGTTTATGAATGCACAAGCCCGCTGTCGATTCTTGCTTCGACGTGGCGTTCTGGCTGCTCGACCGGGCGCTGGATGAGGGCGAATATCTCCAGCCGCAGAAGATGCACCGGCTGCTGTTTCTGGCCCAGGCCTATTACGCTGCGGCGCGGCACGGCGCCATGCTCATGCCCGCCTGCTTCGTCGCCGGACCAGAGGGCCCAGTCGAACCCACGGTCTTCAAAGCCATGGAGCGGGGCCGCCCGATGGTCGATACCCTGCCGTTGGAAGAGGAAGAGGCGCATGTGCTGGACAGTGTGTGGCGGCAGTTCGGCAGCAAGTCTGTCGAACGCCTCAACGCCGCGATCAAAAATCACCCGCCGGTCCAAGACGCTGAGGAAGCGGGCGAGGGGACCGAGATTTCGTTCGACAGCATTGTCGCCTTTTATGTCCGGGCTCTGACCACCGGACAGACTGGCGCCAAGCGGAAGTCTAGAGCCGGGCAATCCGACGTCCCCACCCCAGACCAGGTTTTGCGGCCCAAGGTGATGCGGTCGCACACCGGAAAACCCGTGAACGTAAAAGGCTGGACGCCCCGCCGAGTTAAGGGCTGAGTGCGCTGTCAATTGGTTTCGACACGCGGCGGTTTTTCATTGCCTTCCCACCGCCCCGCTGCTACCAAAATTCAATAAACCCATGGCCTTGGCGTGTGTTTTTTCACACTCCGGCGCCGTAATCGGGTATTAGGAGCCGTCAAGTCTGAGCCTGAGGGGACGGGGTCAGGCGCTTGGGATTGGTTCAGGGGGAGGTCGGGCGTTCAAAATGGGGCAACTGATCAGCACCATTGTCGTTCTGCTGCTGTTTTGGCTAACGCTGTCCGGCCAATACTCCACCTTTCTCATTTCGGCTGGGGTTATCTGCACGATTTTGATCGCGCTACTGGCGCAGCGCATGGACGTTGCCGACAAGGAAGGCCACCCGGTCCACCTCGCGCCGTCGGCCATGACCTATTGGCCGTGGCTGGTGTGGCAGATAATCCTGTCGGCAATTAACGTCTCCAAAATCATTCTCAACCCGTCGCTGCCGATCAGTCCGACTCTGTTGCGCGTGCCAGCAACTCAAAAGAGCGACGTTGGCAAAGTCACCTACGCTAATTCCATCACGCTGACGCCGGGCACGATTTCCGTCGACGTCGAAGGCAACGAAATTCTCGTCCATGCCATCACCAGCGAAAACGCGACCGATTTGGCGGGCGGAGAAATGGACCGGCGCTGCAGCCGCTTCGAAGGATCTGAAGCATGATGTTCGCAGCCGCCGCGTTGGCGTTACTGGTGGCACTTGGGCTGGTGCTGGTGCGCGTGCTTAAAGGGCCGACCGTTTTCGACCGGGTCATCGCCGGTAATTCCGTCGGCACGTTGTCGGTGCTCATTCTCGCCGTGATGGGCTACGTGTTTGGCCGTCCGGCGTTCATCGATCTCGCCATCACCTACGCGCTGCTCAACGTGATTGGCACCATCGCTATCCTGAAATTCTTCCGCTACGGCGACCTTGGCAGCCATGAAGATGAGGTCGAGCGCTGATGGATCTCGTAATCGACGTCGTCAGTTGGTTTCTCCTTGCCGGTGGTGGGCTGTTTTGTGTTATCGGCGCGCTGGGTCTCCTGCGCATGCCCGACGCTTATACCCGTCTTCACGCCGCCAGTGTGATCGACACCCTTGGGGTCGGCATGATCGTGCTCGGACTTATGGTCCAGTCCGGCTGGACGCTGACCACAGCCCGTCTCGGCATTGTGCTGATACTCGTGTTCTTCACCAGTCCGGTGGCGTCGCATGCCATCGCTCGCGCCATGCGTCACCGCGACGTCGAACCGGTGCTGTCTGAAGACCGCACCAAGGCAGGTGGCTGAGTATGGAATTTCTCATCAACCTGGTTTTGTTGTTGTTTCTCTCCGCCGTCACCCTCGGCATCATCGGCGTGCGCAACCTGTTTGCGGTCGTTATCCTGAGTGGCGCGTACAGCTTTATTATGGCGACGTTGCTGATCGCTATGGACGGTGTCGATGTCGGGATGACCGAAGCCGCCGTCGGTGCAGGGGTGTCGACCGTCCTACTGCTCTCAGCCCTGCATCTCACCAAAACCGAAGAAGGCACGCCCAAGCATTCGAACATTTTGCCAGTGGTGCTCGCGCTGCTCACCGGTGCGGCCCTGGTCTATGGCACGTGGGATCTGCCCCGCTACGGCGCGGCCAATTCGCCAATGAACGAAGCGGGCGAGGTCGGGTCCCAGTACCTTGAGCGGTCCATTCCGGACACGACCGTGCCCAACGTTGTGACGTCCGTTTTGGCCAGCTACCGGGGCTACGACACCCTGGGCGAAGTCACCGTGATTTTCACCGCCGGCATCGGCGTCCTCATGCTGCTGCGCGGCCGCCGGCGCAAGAGTGCGGACGGAGAAGGGGACAAGCCGTCATGACCCAGCATCTGATCCTCCGCGTCGTTTCCAAGCTGTTGATCCCGTTCCTGTTCTTGTTCGCACTGTACGTTCAGTTCCACGGCGACTTCGGTCCCGGCGGCGGGTTCCAGGCCGGCGTCATCGTTGCGGCGGCGTTCGTTCTCTACGGTCTGATCTTCGGCCTCAAGCAGTTGCAGAAAGTTGTGCCGACTGCCTTGCTTGAAATCTGCGTGCCTTTGGGGGTGCTCATCTACGCCGGGGTCGGCGTGGTCAACTGGCTGCTCGGCGGCAACTTTCTTGAGTACGGCACGATCAACAGCCAGAACCCAGCGAGCGGCCAGCATGTTGGTATTCTGCTGATTGAGGCCGGGGTTTTGGTCACCGTTGCGTCAACGATGCTGTTGATCTTCTACATCTTCGCGGGCCGGGGGCGCTAAGCGCGATGGAAGGTCTCAACGAACTCGCTTTCGTTCTTGGCGGTGTCAATCACTGGATCACCGTGTTCCTCATCATGGCCGGGCTCTACATCATCGTGTCGCGCTCCAACATGATCAAAAAGCTGGTCGGCCTCGGTATTTTCCAGACGTCGGTCTATCTGCTGTATGTCTCACCGGCCAAAGTGATCGGCGGGACGGCGCCGATTATCGATGAAGCCTTCACGGTGTACTCAAACCCACTTCCCCACGTCTTAATCCTCACCGCCATCGTTGTCGGTGTGGCGACTTTGGCGCTGGGTCTTGCCATCACCGTACGCATCAACGAAGAGTACGGCTCGATCGAGGAAGACGACATCTACCAGGGCGAGGACTGGACCTAGCCCGATGCTCGATCAGTTTCCCGCCATTGTCGTTGCCGTTCCGCTGATTGCGTCCGCGATTTGCGCGATCATCCGCCATCAAACCGTGTGCTGGCTGATTGCGCTCATCGTGTGCTTCATCAGCTTCGTTGGCAGCGTCTTTATTCTCGGCGATGTGCAAAGTGGCGGACCGGTGTCCTATGCCATGGGCGGTTGGGCGCCGCCGGTCGGCATTGAACTGCGCATCGATGAACTCGGCGCCTATGTGATGATCTTGGTGTCGCTGATTGCGACGGCGGTGCTTATTTACGGCCGCCAGAGCGTAAAGGCGGAAATCCGCGAAGACCTGCGCGGCTATTTTTATGCCATGTACCTGCTGTGCCTGTGCGGGCTGCTGGGCATCGTCATTACCGGCGACGCGTTTAACGCCTTTGTGTTCATGGAAATCTCGTCGCTGGCCATGTACACCCTGATCGCCCTCGGCCACGACCGCCGCGCGCTGGCCGCGTCGTTCCAATACCTCATCATGGGGACGGTCGGCGCGACCATGTATGTCATCGGCGTCGGCTTGCTGTTCACGTTGACCGGCACGCTGAACCTCGTCGACATGTCGGACCAGCTGGCGCCGCAGTTGGCCTCGCCCGCCGCCATCGCCGGCATGGCGTTCATCGTCGTCGGCCTATCGCTCAAGGTCGCATTGTTCCCGCTGCACCTGTGGCTGCCGAACGCATACGCTTTCGCGCCATCGGTGGTGACATCCTTCCTCGCCGCCACCGCCACCAAGGTGTCGATCTATCTGCTGATGCGCTACCTCTACAGTGTGTTCGGCTTCGGCTTTGCCATTGAGCAGACACCCATTCCCGAGATGGTTCTGCTGCTCTCGGTCGCCGCGATCTTCGCCGGTTCGTTCACGGCCATCTTCCAGGAAAACGTCAAGCGCATGCTGGCCTATTCCAGCGTGGCGCAGATCGGCTACATCACCTTGGGGATTGCCATTGCCAACGCCACCGGCCTCACCGGCAGCTTGGTGCACATCTTTAACCATGCGGTGATGAAGGGCGCGCTGTTCATGCTGATCGGCGGCATCGCGCTGCAGATCGGCACGGTGCGGTTATCGGACTTGGCTGGGGCAGGGCGGCAAATGCCGCTGACCTTCTTTGGTTTCGTTCTGGGTGGATTCAGCATGCTGGGCGTGCCCGGCACCGTCGGCTTTGTCTCCAAATGGTACCTCGCCATCGGTGCGTTGGAGAATGGCTGGTGGTGGCTCGTCATTCTGTTGATGCTGAGTTCCCTGCTTGTGCTGGTTTACATGGGGCGGGTGATCGAGATCGCGTTCTTCCGCGAACGCCCCGCCGGTGCACCAGTGCTAAGCGATCCGCCCAAGGCCATGATCATGACCTCATGGGTGTTCATCCTGGCGTGCATCTACCTTGGCTTTGACACCGGCTTTACCGTCGGCGTCGCCCAGGATGCCGTCAGCGCCCTGTTGGCGGGAGGCGGGCGATGACCGATCTGTCGCTGCTCATCGTCGCCAGTCTTCTCGTGCCCACGGTTGGCGCATTCTTTATCGCCTCCAGCGGCGCCAAACCCAACGTGCGCGAGGCGTATACCTTCGTCACCGCCGCGACGCTGTTCTCTATCGTCTTCATTATGCTGCCCTCGGTGATGCAGGGCGCCCGGCCGGCCACCGCCGGGTTCGCCGTTCTGCCCGGTCTGACGGTGCAGTTCGCGGTCGAGCCCATGGGCATGATCTTCGCGATGATTGCCTCGACCCTGTGGATCATCAACTCGCTCTATTCCGTCGGCTACATGCGCGGCAATAACGAGAAAAACCAGACGATCTTCTACACCTGTTTCGCCATCGCCATTGCCAGCACCATGGGCATCGCCTTCGCCGGCAACCTGTTCACGCTGTTCCTGTTCTACGAAGTGCTGACCCTGTCGACCTATCCGCTGGTGACTCACAAAGGCAACGACGACGCCAAGGCCGGCGGGCGGATGTATTTGGGCATTCTGCTCACCACCTCGGTGGTGTTCCTGCTGCCCGCCGTGATTGGCACTTACTATGTGGCCGGGACCGGGGACTTCACGGCCGGGGGCATCATTCCTGCCAACGAAAGTCCGCTGGTGATCTTCGCCCTCGGTGCGTTGTTCATCTACGGCATCGGTAAAGCCGCGGTGATGCCGGTGCACCGTTGGCTGCCCGCGGCGATGGTCGCGCCGACGCCGGTCAGCGCCTTGCTGCATGCCGTTGCCGTCGTGAAAGCCGGGGTGTTCTCCGTCGTCAAAATCATCGTCTATGTCTTCGGGCTCGACATGTTCTCGGGCTCCGGCGTTACCGGCTGGGTGGTTTACGCCGCTGGGTTCACCGTTCTGGTGGCCTCGATCATCGCCATCAGTCAGGACAACCTCAAACGCCGGCTGGCGTACTCCACCATCAGTCAGTTGTCCTACGTGGTGTTGGCTGCCGCGATGGCGACGCCTTTGGCGATCATCGGCGCGGCGATGCACATCACCGCCCATGCCTTTGGCAAGATCACCCTGTTCTTCGCCGCCGGGTCGATCTACACCGCCGCCCATAAGACCGAGATCAGCCAACTCAACGGTATCGGCAAACGCATGCCGTTCACCATGGCGGCCTTTACCATCGGTGCGCTGAGCATGATCGGCGTGCCGCCCACCGCCGGGTTCTTGGGCAAGTGGTACATCCTGTCCGCAGCGATGGACATCCAGGATTACTTCGTTTTGTTCGTTATTTTCCTGAGTACGTTGCTGAATACGGGGTACTTCGTCCCTATCATTTACCGCGCCTTCCTGAAGGACGAGGACGTGCCGCCGTCCCATGAGCACGGTGAGGCGCCGTGGCCCATCGTTGTGGCCGTCAGTCTGACGGCGCTCGGTACCTTGGCGCTGTTCCTGTTTCCGTCCGTGCCGCTGTCTTTGGCCAAAGCTCTTGTGGGGCTCCCATGAGCGATCAATCTTCAAATCCTTCGGTTTCAAACCCGTCGGGCTCAAATCATTGGCTCGACAATCCCGCTACACCCAAGCGTTTGTGGACTGTGTTTGCCGTCATTCTCGGGGTACTGGTCGTCGCGGAGTTCTTCGTCACGCACTCTCACGGCGGGTTGATCGGTACCACTGGCTTTCACGCCGTCTACGGGTTGGCTGTCGGACTAATCTCTATCGCGATCGCGAAGGGATGGAAGTTCGTGATGAAGCGGAAGGATACTTACTACGATGAGTAGCCTTCTGCTCCATCCCGCGCTGCCGATGCTTATCGCGGCGCTGCTGATCCTCAAGCTGTCCGGCACGGCGCGCAGCGTGGTGCTGCTGGCCGCGCCACTGATTTCGCTCGGCCTGGTGTGGAACGTCACCGACAACGTGGTTCTCGTGGCCATCCCCTATATGGAATGGACGTTGGAGCCGTTCGAGACCGACCGCCTGTCGCGCCTGTTCGCCACTGTGTTTGCGCTGATGGCGCTGGCCTGCAACTTATACGCGCTCAAGCAGGAGAAGGTGCTCGAGCTGTTCGCTGCCAACATCTACATCGCGTTCTCCTTGGGCGTGGTGTTCGCCGGTGACCTCATCACAGTGTTCATCTTCTGGGAGCTGATGGCGCTGGCCTCATCCACCGTGATCTTCTCCGCCGGCACCGCCACGGCGCGCGCCGCGGGCATGCGCTACATGATGGTGCACCTGCTCGGCGGTGTGGTGCTGATGGCCGGCATTGCCGGTGAGGTGGCTGCCACCGGGTCCGTCGATTTCGTTGCCATGATGCCGGACACCCTGCCGCGTTGGCTGATCCTCGCCGGTTTTGTGCTGAATACCGGCGCGCCGCCGTTCTCCGCCTGGGTGCCGGACTCCTACCCGGAAGCCAGCTACACCGGCATGGTGTTCCTGTCGGCCTTCACCACCAAGACCGCCGTGTACACCCTGGCGCGTGGCTTCCCCGGCGCGGAAATTCTCATCTTCATCGGCCTGTTCATGATCTTCTACGGCATCCTCTATGGGCTGTGCGAAAACAACGCCCGCAAGATGCTCGGCTATTCGATTGTCAATCAGGTCGGCTTCATGGTCACCGCCATTGGGATCGGCACCCAGCTGGCCATCAATGGCGCCGTGGCCCACGCCTTTGCCCACATCATTTATAAGGCGGTGCTGATCATGGCGACCGGCTCGGTGCTCTACGTCACCGGCAAGCGCCGCTTCACCGAATACGGCGGGCTGTTCCGAACGATGCCCTTAACGGCGATCTGCTGCATCATCGGCGGCCTGGCCATCTCGGCGTTTCCGTTCACCTCGGGCTTTGTTGCCAAGGCGATGTTCTCGGAAGCGGCCTACCGCGAAGGCTTGTACTGGGTGTGGTTCCTGCTCGCCGCCGGGACCGCAGGTGTGTTCCTCGATGTCGGCATCAAGCTCCAGTACTTCGTCTTCTTCGGCAAGGACTCCGGTCAGCGCCCGCCTGAGCCGCCCATCCACATGCGCGCTGCGATGATCTTCTTCGCCGTCCTGTGTGTTCTCATCGGTCTGGTACCGCAGACGTTCTATCAACTGCTGCCCTTCGATCAGGCTTACGAACCTTACACACCGGACCACATCGTCACCCAGTTCCAGCTGTTGCTGTTCTCGGGTGCGGCCTTCTTCCTGGTACTCAAGTATTACGGCTGGGCGCTGGTCAACAGCCTGACCCTGGACCTGGATTGGCTCTACCGCGTGTGGGGGCGCAAAGTGGTCGGTAACTTCGTTCACAACGCCGGCCTGGCCCGCGACAGCATCATCAACGACTTTACCAGTGCGTCGCGCCTGTTTATCAACGCCATCCATCACCGCCACGGCCCGGGCGGTATCCTTGCGCGCACCATGCCAACCGGCCGCATGGCGTTTTGGGCGATTGTCATGCTCGCGGTCTACCTGCTGGTGGATTTTGTTTGGATGTAGGCACCCACATAGTGAATTTTCGACAGAAAATTCAGGGCGTGGCGGGTGCGAACAAAAGATGCCCACGATTTTGCCGTAAAACCAGCTAAGCTGGCGGTATGACTCACATTCTTAAGTCGATATCCACGTTCACCCTGATCCTTGTTTTTGCGTTCCCGGCAGACGCACAAATGCCGCGCGCGCGCGAGCCGTTCGATCCCGCCAAGGCCCAGCACCTGCCGCTGCAGCCGGGGGCGATTGTCGTCACCGCCGATGACGGCACCGTCACCACCCACGCCTTTCAGTTCGAACTGGCGGAGAACGACCGCACCCGTGCCAAGGGCCTGATGCACCGCGCCGAGCTGGCGCCGGACCGTGGCATGCTGTTCGACTTCCGCACCGACCGCAAAGTCAGCATGTGGATGCGCAACACCTTCATCCCGTTGGACATGCTGTTCATCGCCAAGGACGGCGAGATCATGACCATCGCCGAAAATACCATTCCCCATTCAGAGCGCTCCATCCCCTCGCGGGTGCGCGTCCGCGCCGTGCTGGAGCTGGCAGCAGGCACGGTCGACCGTCTCGGCATTGAAACCGGCGATCGTGTCGAACATGAAATGTTCGCGAAAAAAGACTCACACGAGATGTTCGGGGACTAGGCGCGCAGGTGAGGGGATTGACGTTCACCCTTACCGCATTGCTCTGCACGCTTGCGGGGGCCGCGCTTGCACAAAATACCGATGCCCCCGCCGTCGATCTTCGTTCTCTCAACATTCCCGCACCCGCTGATGCCGTGGCGGCGTTGTATGAGTCCGAATGCGCGGTCTGTCATGGATCAACCCTTGAGGGTGCGGCCCAAGGCACGCCGTTGGTTGGTGTCGATCTCATCTACGGCGACAGCCTCGCCGCCCTGACCAAAAGCACGGCCGAGGGCTCTCCCGCACGCGGCATGCCCGCCTGGTCCGACGTGCTCGACGAGGATCAAATTCACGCGCTTGCCCTGTTCATCGCCGAACAGCGCCAGGGCACGTCGATCCGTGATTTCCGTTACACCGCTCCGCTGAAGATTCCTGAGGGGCCGCAAGTCAGCGCTGCCCATACCTTTACGCTCACCACTATGGCTGACGGATTGGACCCGCTGCCGTATTCCATCGCCCCGCTGCCCGATGGCCGCATCCTCGTCACCGAGAAGAAACGCGGCCTGCGCATCATCTCACCCGATGGGGCGGTGTCCGATCCCGTTGCCGGCACACCAACGGTGTATGACGACTCTTTCAACCTCGGCGGCCAGCCGATGGGCCTCGGCTGGATGATGGAGGTCGCCGTCCCGCCCGACTACGCCGCCACCGGCTGGGTGTATCTGCACTACGGTGACCGCTGTTCCGGCTGCAATGCCGCCAGCCGGGCCAGCGGCTGGCCGGTCTCCATGAACAAAGTGGTGCGCGGGCGCATTCGCGACGGCGCGTGGACTGATCAAGAGACAATCTGGCAGGCCCCGGTCGACACCTACACCGCTATGCCGGAAATCGCGGCCGGTGGGCGCATCGCCTTTGACGACGACGGACACGTGTTCTTCTCCGTCGGCATGAAAGGGCCCACCGAACCGGAGGGCGTGCAAGACCTCGGCAAGCCCTACGGCAAGATCATGCGCGTGCGCGCCGACGGCGCAGTACCCGCAGACAATCCCTTCGCTAATGACGCAGATGCCGTACCCACCATCTGGACCGTGGGTCACCGCTCACCGCAAGGGCTGGAGTTCGATCCCGTCACCGGTCTGCTGTGGGGCACGGAGATGGGCCCGCGCGGCGGCGATGAAATCAACATCCTCACGCCCGGACAAAACTACGGCTGGCCGCTGGTTTCCCACGGCGTCAATTACGACGGCACGCCGCTGACCTTCGCCGCACAGCTCGGCATCACCTTCGACCCCGCTGACCTGACCCCGCCGCTGGTGGACCTCACGCCCGCGCCGGCGGTGTCCAGCTTTATCGTCTATCGCGGTGCCATGTTCCCAGAGTGGCAGGGCGACCTCATCGTCGGCACCCTGCGTGCGTCCGACCTTATGCGTTTCGACATCGACTACGCGGCTGATGGTTCACCGCGTGTTGTTGGCCGCGAAACCCTTATCGAAGACATCGCCCGCGTGCGTGACGTTGAAGTCGCGCCCGACGGCGCCCTGCTGATCCTGCTGGAACACGACAGCGGGGGTAGGGTGATGCGGTTGAGCGGAGCCCAATAAGGAAAATTATGCTAAATCATAGCCGATAAGGCAGTGAATGCAGGGACAAGTGAGATGAAGGTTAATTTTTCTAAGTTTGCAATTTTGGGGGCTTTAATAGCCGTATCTGGCTGCGCGTCTTCCTCACGTGAAATCGTCCCAACATATGTGTCGCCTCTGACATACGACAGTTATTCGTGCGACCAAATTGAGACGGAGATGAATCGACTGCTCACACGGGTCGGCCAGCTTGGCGGGCAGCTCGATCAAAAAGCATCGACTGACGAATTACAGACCGGGGTTGGTTTATTCCTGTTTTGGCCCACACTCGTTTTCTTGGACGGTGACGGACTAGAAGCGTCTGAATATGCCCGCCTAACGGGTGAGTATGAAGCCCTGGACCAGACAGCAATAATGAAAGGTTGCATGTCTTCATCGCCTCCTGCGAGGACTGAAGAGGTCAGGGAGCGCCTGAGAGCTGAGGTAAGGGCGGAGCTGAAGGCTGAAGCTGCGGCAAAGGCAGACGCGGAACAGAAAGTTTTTTTTCCGTCCGTCAAAGCTCAAACTTTGAACCGGAACGAGATAACTATTCCTGACGACTTCACGTCCCAATCCAATGTTCTCCTGCTGGCATTCGATAGAAATACAGTTTCTGCTACTGATGTATGGGATGCCGCTCTGTTGCCTTTGCGACAAAGTTCGGAACAGATTCAGGTCTACAGCACGCCTGTAACGTCTAACCCTGGAGCGCTTGTGCGCTCTACCGTCAACAACCTTTATCGCGATTTGTATGGCGACACAGCACGGCGCGAACGTGTTGTCATTCTCTACGTTGAAGAAGATGAGTTTTTGTCGGCACTAAAAATCAGTCAAGCCGACATGACTGCACCCGTGGTGCTCGTCGTCGCCCGAGACGGTGAAGTCATAGGAAGGGTCCAAGGGCCTGCGACCCCGAGAAATGTTGCGAAAGTTACGGAGCTGGCGTCCTCATCTCTTCCGCACCAACGTTAACCCATCCCCAATCGGCACCATACTCACGGTCACCCGCTCGTCGTCGGCCAGCGTGGCGTTTAACTCCCTGATCGCCACCGTGTCGTCGCGGGTGTCGGTGTCGTCGGCGACGCTGCCGCCCCACAGCACGTTGTCGATGCCGATCAGCCCGCCGGGCCGCACCAGTTTTAGCGCGGCTTCGTAATAGGTTTGGTAGTTGCCTTTGTCGGCGTCGATGAAGGCGAAGTCGAAGGTGTTCTCCTCACCGGCCTTGGTCATCGCCTTCAGCGTGCCCGCCGCTGGAGCGAGGCGCAGGTCGATCTGCTCCGCCACGCCCGCGCGCTCCCAATGCTGCCGCGCGACCGAGGTGAACTCTGCGCTCACGTCCAGCGCCACCGCGTGGCCTTCCGGTCCCATGGCCTGCACCACCGCCAGGGTGCTGTAGCCGATGAACACGCCGACCTCCAGGTAGCGCCGCGCGCCCGTCAGTTCCACCAGCAGCGCCATGAACTGGCCTTGCTCCGGCGAGATCTGCATGCCTTTGACCTTGCCCGCCGCCGGGTCGGTCGCCGTCGCCTCGCGCAGGTCTTTCAGCGCCGCGCTCTCGCGCACGCCAACTTTGCGCAGATACTCCAGAACAGCAGGACTCAAACCGAGGGTGGAGGAGGACATGGGCGTAAACCTTGTGAGAATCAGACCGACGTTTCGTGAGTTTACATTTGGCGAGTCCTTGACCAAAACCAACCGGATGAGGACCCACGTCGCCAAGGAATAGGTCCCCGCACAGGTAAAATAGGTCATTGACCTAATTGACCCCGACGCAGGGCCGCGCCAGGCCTATATTTCTTTATAAATCAGTAGATTAGGGTGATTTCGCCACCTCCTGTCACCGCCCGCTGGGGCGGCGTGCATGGGCTCGTTCCACGCAAAAGGGCCGGGATATTTTTCAGCGGTCTAGGAAGCGCCGCAGCGCCGCCGCCACGTCCTCCGGACCGGCGGCGAAGCCGACCATGGGCAGGTGCTCCAGTTCGGCCAGCTGGCTGTCCGGGAAGAAGCGCCGCCGCGCCTCCTTGGCCGGTTCGGTCAGCACTTCGTTGAAGGTGATCCACAGGGTCGGCTTGCTCAGCGCGGCGAGGGCGCTGAGGCCTTTGTCGGCGTCGTAACGCCACACCGCGTCCGGGCCTTCCTGGCCGCGCGGCCCGGCGCGCATGCGGTCGGTGAAGGCCGCCAGGCGCTCCTCCGGTGTCAGGTCGTTGGTGGCGTTCAGCACCATGCGCGCGTACATGTCCGGGGCGTAGTCGGGATCGGTCAGGAAGGCATAAGGCGTGACGAAGCGCTCCTCCATCACCGGGCGCATTGCCGCTTCGTAGTAGGGGAAGCCGCACAGGACCATGCGGCGCACCAGTTCCGGTCGGGCGAGGGTGAGTTCCGTCGCCACCATCGAGCCGGTGTGAAAGCCGAACACATCCGCCGGGTCGTCCTCACTGAAGCCCAGGCTGGCGAAGCTGTCCGCCATGCCGAGGCCGAGGTCGCGAATGTCCGGTTTGCCTTTGATGTCCGAGGGCGGCGGGCCGTCCGACGCGCCGAAGCCTGGTGTGTCCGGGCAATGCACCACCCGGTCGGTGGCCATCGCCGGCAGGAAGTCCGCCCACACGTCGCCGGACATCGGGCTTTGATGCAGGCACACCAGCGGCCGTTCCGTCGCCGCCGGATCGGCCGGGCGCGCCGACAGCACATGGGTCTGGCCGTAGCGGCTGTTCACATAATGCCGCCAGACCTGCACGCCGTTGGGCGCGGTGAGGTAGCCCGGGTTATGCCCGCTCATGCCGATTTAGGTCCGGGCGTCCAGCCACGGGCGCACGACAGCGGCGATGGCCTCGGGCTCCAGGAACCAGGCCAAAGCGGTCTGGTCGGGCATCTCGACCACGGTCGTGTCGGCGATCATCTTTCCTGACATGCGTGTCGGTTCGGCTAAAGTTTCATTGAGGATCGGCAGCAGCACGGGATGTTTCAGCGCTGCGAACTTGTCCTCCGGCTCGTAGTCGAACACCGAGACGAAACCGAAGTGCGACTTCACACCGGCACGCAGGCGTTCGGTGAACATCTCGAGCTGGCGCTCCTTGGCCACGCCGTTGTCGTTGTTGAACACGCTGCGCGCATACAGGTCGCGGAAGTAGTTGGGATCGGTGAAGTAGGGCCGGGGGTTGGCGTACATGTCGCGCCGCATCGGCCGTTCGTCCGGCGTGAAGTAGGGGATGCCCGGCATCACCATCTTGCGGATGAGGCCAGGGCTTTGCAGCGCCATCTCCATCGCCACGAAGTTGCCGGTGTGAAAACCGAGGATGTCGATGGGGTTACCCGGGCCGTAGCCCAGGCTCGTCATCGCCTCGACCATCGCTGCGCCGTATTCCTGCATCGACGGAATAAAGTCCGGCGCGGTCGAGCCGCCGTAGCCCGGTGTGTCGGGGCAGATGACCAGACGGTCTTCCGCCATCACGGCTTGGAACTCTTTGTAATAGGCGCCGGACGTCGGGCTTTGGTGCAGGCAGACGAGGGGTGTCTTATCACCGGGTCCAGACGCCGGCTCGGCCAGCCACAGGTGCACCTGACCCCAGCCGCCGGCGACGTAATCTCGCCAGGTCCTAACGTGTCCATCGGCGTGCGCCGGCAATGAGGTGCCGCCTGCTGTCGCCAGGGCCGCCGCTGCGGCGGAGCCTGCCAGAATCTCCCGCCGGGTCAGGCGCATATCCCTCTCCCCCAGTCATGTCTCCCGCACTGACTGTGCCAGCCCCGGTGAACCGGGGTCAACGGCTTGAGATACAGGGGTTTGACCATAGTGAAGCTTGCCAAACCGGGCGCTGGCCCGTAGATATCCGGGACCGCGCGGGGAGTAGCGCAGCCTGGTAGCGCATCTGCTTTGGGAGCAGAGGGTCGCTGGTTCGAATCCAGTCTCCCCGACCATTCCTCCGCGGCTCTGACGGGCCCTGACCCGGCGTCAGCAGCCGTGATAGAATGTGCGGGCATCAGAGGAGAAGGCCATGAGTGAGCACACAGGCGCGAGAGTCCGGATTTACCGGCCGTCGAAGTCGGCCATGCAGTCGGGCCGTTCGTCGACCCGCCAGTGGGTGCTGGACTACGAGCCCAGCGACGGCCAGCGGGCCGATAGTTTGATGGGTTGGGCCGGCTCTCATGACACCACTCGCCAGCTCAAGCTTAAGTTTCCCAGCAAGGAAGAGGCGATCGCCTACGCCAAACGCAAGGGGTTATCGTATACCGTGCTGCAGCCGCGCGAACGCGCCGTGCGTGGAAAATCCTACGCCGCCAACTTTGCCTACAACCGGGTGATGGCCTGACCGGCCCGGCCGCAACGGGCGTGCTCTCACGCACGTCAGGCCCTGGGGCCCCGTAGCTCAACTGGATAGAGCACCAGCCTTCTAAGCTGATGGTTGCAGGTTCGAGTCCTGCCGGGGTCGCCATTCCCGATCAAAACTGGGCACTCTGCCCTGTTCGGTCGAATGGCATTTTCTACTCTCACTGAAGTCGGGGTGTTTCTCCTACGTGGCAGGACGCTTCTAGCGGTTTCTTATCCGGTTCCAAGGGCGCCCGGCGGCGAACCTGCGGGATCTATCTGTTCGCAACTATGCACATCCCTGAAACTGACGTTCGGATAGACCTCCTCAATAGCGCTTAATGGTTTCAGTATGCCAGGTTGAAATTCATACGCGCGACCAAAGTACATGCGTATGGTTTTGGACGGATCGAACAAGAGTGTTGCCAAGGGAAAGGTGGAAAAACTACAGGCGACTTCTTCGCTCTTGAGTATCGCGTGCCAATCTCCTACTGCGCCTCCGTTGTCTAGCAACAGGTTTTTTGGAAATAGAGAGTGCGCTAGGTTCGGGTGTGACGCCAGCACCGCTGGGTTTCCCTCATGCCCTGAAACAAGCTGGTATTCTCTGTCGGAAAGTGTCTGACGATCTCCTGCCCTCAGGTGCAGAACTTTGGGTTCTGACAAGCAGTCGCGAGGCTTCAGCTTACAATATTCGGACTGAATAAAATCGTTGTGTTTGTGAACAAGAAAGACGTTCGGAATCGACCAAAAACCAACCTTTTTATATCCCTCGGTGATCTGAACTGGAAACGCCAAATCGAAAAGCTCGGACAGGTAATCAATGCGAGCGTGGTCAGCCACTTGGGAGACATTGATGCAGACTCGATCCGGCTGGACATGGTTCTCAATACAGTGCGCAAGCCCAGTGAACAGCTCGAATATCTGCGTCCCCAGCGATCCTCTAACATTGATATCCAAGAAAGCGATCCTCAAAAAAATGTCGATTTTCGGTGCGAACACGCAAAGCCATGTTCACCGCCGGACAATTTCAAACTGATCCACTCTACCACCCAAGACTCGACTGATCTCCGTGACGAGCGACTTGTTGTCGGTGAGGTAGACCCAACCCCGCAGGGGGTGGTGTAGAGATGTTTTCTGGTCGTAGTTTGGGAAGAGGCCCCCATATGTGCCTGGAGCCAAATGGGGTTCAATAGTAGAGAGTTCCAATGTTCCGTCCGAATAGCTATCAAACCCGAACTGCGCCTGCCCAGGCACCAAAAAGTCATCAATGAAAATCTGATAGTCGCTAAAGTGAGACGTGATGATTGCCAGTTCCTCACGGATAGGAAGCGGCACGCCCTCAAGATGCGCATCCAGCCAAAAGCAGGTCTTAGAATGAACAAAACTTGGAAAGCAGGTGTTCAGTAGTTTTAAGAAATTAGGGGAGGCCTCCGGTACAAGGACGACATTGTTTTTGTCGCTCAAACGCTTGTGGGCCGCCTGGAATTTAGCTTGGTCGATTTCGCAGGAAAAACACCTTTTTGTCGGGAAACAACTCGCCATAAATTCCAAAGTATCTGCGAGATGCGTGCCACTCTCTACAAACTGAGTCGCGTTCTGCATGGCTGTCATAAAGGCACTTATGAGAAACGCGTCGCCGTGAAAGCCGGTGTTTTTCTTTCTCGTTTCGTATCGTTCGAGTTCCAACTTCAGGGAACTGCTCACATGATCTGGACTGAGAGACTCATAGACCAGTGATGAAACGGAACTCGTCTTTTCGGCCATATCTTATCAATCTCACGAGACCAAGACCCGGGGGGCGAATTTGGGACTGGGACCAAGATAGCAGAATTCGGACGGCAACTTTTCATGTCGCCTCGTTGTCAAACTCTGATCTTTTGCACTTTAATATAGTAAAGCGAAATTCTAGATCGAAATTAACCATAAACTGGTGAGTTCAAAGGGTATCGCGTCTTGAAACTCAAAAACTCAAACTAAGAGCAAAAACGTGCAGTTTTCCTATCTCGCAGATTTTTTGGATAGACACGCGATTCTGGGCGTATCAGACAGGCACAAAGTCCGAAAGCTGGAGCAGTCTCTGTCTCTGGAAAACTGGTACGGCGTCCTGGGGCAGATCGTTCAAGGCCTTAGCCCTATTCCGCTTAGTCAGGCGGAGGTCAATGTGATTTTCGGGCCAGAGAAAATCTTTGCCCGCCACCCAATTCTCACCCATGAGGAGTTTAACGTCCGCGGCCTCCATGTGATGCGCCTCATTCTCGCGCACTATGTGAATTTTTTGTCTTTGACCGGCAGTCCGCTGCAAAACACATTTCTCAATGAAGGGCTGGTTGTTATTGAGGACTTTCTTTCGGAGCAAGAACGAGAGAACGTTTCGTCTGAATGTGTGGGCTTTCCGGTGTCCAACCGGGTGCTGGACGGCAAAAATACCATCTATAACTTGGATCGTGCGAAATATCCTTTCACGACAGCTACGATGAAGCGGTTCTATGAGCCCGTCATGAAGTGCTTGGCGCGCGAAAACGACGACGTTGCGAACAAGCTATTCATCGCCCGGACTTTTGTGCAGCGTCTCATGAATTCTCCGGCTGATGGCGACGTCCAGAAAGTCTTTCATAGCGATGTGTTTTTTCCAGCACTTAAGTTCTGGTACTTTCCAAATGAAGTGCTACCGGAGAGTGGTGCCCTTGAATATGTGCCGTACTCGGCCAAACTAACCGATCAACTCATCGACTGGCACTATCATCAGTCCATACGCGCTGCAGCCGATGACTATGAGGCATGGCGCACGTATGGCCATAAAGAAGGTAGCCTGCGTGTAAGCGAAGATGAGATCGGATCCTTGGGGTTAATGACCCGGGAGATGACCTGCAAACCAAACACGCTGGTCATTGGAAATGTGTTTGGGTTCCATCGACGCGGGCAGCCGAACGTGGAAGCGGAACGTGTCGCAATTCATGGATCCGTGAGAGTTCCTAATCCGTTCAGCATAAAACACGTGCGATCCAAAGCGGCATAAATCTCTGCACAATTAGAAATGGGATTTGGAGCCCCACTCGACGAGATTTACTGTTTCATGCAAAGCGCGCGAACGCGATGACCCCTATCACCCAGCGTCCAGTTTCATCCTTACCGGCTTGCCACGCTTTCAAAAATTTATTGGCGCGGTTGCCAATACTAAAAGTCCATCGGAAGTGGCACGCGGTGGGATGACTCCATCACAAAACTAATTCCCTCGATATCGATTTTCGGTTCGAATCCGGGATAGTAAGTTGCTCTTATGCGCCTTTTGAATTCCTCCGCCGACATGTCCAGCGATACTTCAGACAATTCATCTAGTTGTTTGCGTGTGTAAGGCTCCCGCGTCCAAGCGCCCGATGCATTGTCAAATTGTTCGCCGGATCTAATTGCCGAGCATATGTCGAGGAACTGACCTAGCATCGCCGCGAAGGCCTTGAGTTGCAGTGACTCAACTGTGTCCATTGGCGATATGGGGAAGTTGCGCTCATCTATTATAGGACCCGAATCAACTTTGGTTGCCATGTGGTGACACGCACATCCAAACTCCGTTACCTCGTCGTAGAGCGCAAAATTGTAACACCCTATACCAGGATAGTGCCGGTTGCCGGGGTGGAAGTTTATCGCGAGGCGCTGCCGTTCGAGGACCTCAGATGGAACAATCCATGGCCCAAGAAAGGAAATCATAGCGTCGGTTTGACTGATAGCCTCTTCAGGGAATGGATCGGTTCGCATGCCAGATACGACATGAACGCGCTCGAAAATGTGCTTTGCGATATTGACCGCCAGCTTTCCCCAGTGGTGGGGCTTTGTGAGCAGCAAAATGTCCATGTTACGTCCCAGTATAATTTACAGTTCTTTGACGAGAAGTCTCATCTTCCGCGCGCCGGTTCCATCCATTCGTCAGCCGAGATCATATTTTGTTCCGGCCAGTTCCTGATCAATCTGACGAATGCACCTTGGGTGATCGCAACCCGATCTGGCGGATAACGGTTCCCGCGCAAGTGGTGGAACATAGTGCTGTGTAATGCGGAGGGAGACATTCAAGGTTAATCTTCCAAGAGGCGACGAATCTCGCAGAGCCTCATACCATGAGAGCTCGAGGGCGTCCCTCAGGCTCTTTAGTTGGATTTGCATTTTTATAGAAGCGAGGCCGTTTGTCCAACAGTCGGTTGCGCGGCGGGCAAATGGCCTCAATACCCGAAAAACTGGGGTCTTGCTTTGATCTTGTCCGGCATCTCAGTCCGTAAATCTGGTATACCACCCAGTATCAGAAATCCACCAACTCATGCGGATGTACGGCCATGACTGACACCACGCCCGATCAGCTCTCTGACTCTCCCAAGAGCCCTCTCGACAGCACGGGTGCGATGTGGGCGGGCGTGGCGTTCTGTTTCGGCTACGTTGCGCTGATCTACCTGCTGAAGCCGTTCATGCCCCAGGTCGACTTCGCGCCGGATACTGGCTTCGCACATTACTATTGGAAACTGCCCGACCCGACCTTCTGGACCCGGGCGACCGCGTGGGCAGGCTACATTTTGCACCAGGTTACGATTTGGGGCCTGATCTACTACGCCCAAGAAAAAAAGCTCTCGTATACCAAGGGCCTTCATCCCATCAACATCGTGGCGATGGGCGCCAACGCCCTGTTCGTGATGGTGCACCTGGCGCAAACACACGTGTGGTATGACGGCACCGCTCAAGATACCCACATCATGACGTCGCAGGGGTCCGTCATTCTGCTGCTCGTCATGGTGCTGATCATGGAGAATCAGCGCCGCGGTATCGCCTTCGGCAAGAAGGTTGGCTGGCTGACCGAGCCGGGCCGGGCCATGCGCAAGTATCACGGCTATATCTTCTCGTGGGCGGTGATTTACACCTTCTGGTATCACCCGATGGAAACCAGCGTCGGCCACCTTATGGGGACCTTCTACACCACCATGATCATGCTGCAGGGCAGCCTCATGTTTACCCGGGCACACTTGAATAAATACTGGACGTTCACTCTGGAATTCTTCGTTGTGGTCCACGGAACAGTGGTGGCATTGATGCATGGCAACGGCAGCTGGGGTCAGTTCATGTTTGGGTTCCTGGCGATGTTTGTCATCACCCAGATGCACGGCCTCGGTTTATCGAAGTGGCTGCGCTGGGCGTTCCTTGTGGCCTACATCGGGGCCATCGGCTTGGTCTACGGCGCGGGTGTTGGCCGGGGTATGGAAAACATCGCTGAGGTGCCGCGCGTGCCCGCTGTCGAGTACGCCCTGGTGTTCCTTATCGGAGCCGTGGTTTGGCTTGGAATCTGGCTCCTCGCCAAGCTGTCGGGTACCGCGAAGGCGCAAGCCTGACCCTGCGGATATTTTAACAAAACTGCTGTTCACAGGGCCGCGACCGAGAGATGGTTGCGGCCTAAAGGGGCTCGAAACCCCGGTGCTGTTCTGGCTATAGTCCTGGGCAATAACTTCCAATTTCCAGGGCGGCCCCATGACCTCAGCGATCGATAATTTCTTTAAGAGAACGGCGCAAATCGAGAGCCACGAGCTGCGGGCCGTATTGGTCTCGTTCGTCTACCTGTTCTGCCTCATGGCCAGTTACTACACCATGCGGCCGCTGCGCGATGCCCTGGCTTCTGAGGTCGCGTCCGAAGATTTGAAGTTTCTATGGACTGGCACGTTTGTCGCCTCGACCATAGCCGCTGTGGTGTTCGGCTGGGTGGTGTCGCGTTACAAGATCGCGTCCTGCCTGCCGTGGATTTACGGCTTTTTCATTTTCAATATCGGCATTTTTTATGCGCTGATGGGCGCGTATCCGTTAGGCAGCCCAGACACGATGACGGCACCTGTGCTGAATGCCTGGCCCATCGTCATGGCGGAGACCAAAGTGAGTCTGGTTGTCGCCTGCGTCTATTACGTCTGGCTGAGTGTGTTCAACATGTTCGTCGTCTCGGTGTTCTGGAGCTTCCTCGCCGACCGCTACACCAAAGATCAATCAAAACGCCTGTTCGGATTTGTAGCTGCCGGCGGTAGCGCCGGTGCAGCCCTCGGTCCTTTAGCAACTGCTGCGGTGGTTAACTCGCTTGGTGCCGACAACATGCTGCTGATCGCGGCCATTGTTCTCTCAATCACATTAGTTTGTATTTACGATTTGTCGAACCACACACACGGTGGTCATACCGAAACCAGTAAAGACAAAGAAAAACTGGGTGGATCCTCGTGGTCAGGATTTTCGACGCTGTTCAAAGATCCGTACTTGATGGCGATCGCTCTGTTTATCTGTCTGTACACATTTATTTCGACAATCTTCTATGTCGCCCAGGTCGACCTGGTGCGGGCGGCATTCGATACACGCGAGGAACGGTATGCGGTCAACGCCATTGTGGACGGTATCGTCAATTCACTCGCCATCTTTACTCAGCTCTTTGTCACGTCGCGCTTGGCGGGCCGGTGGGGGCTTGTTCTCCTACTCGCTTGCATGCCTGTGTTCATGTTCTTTGCGTTCTTCGCGCTCAGCGCTTTCCCAGTGCTGATGATGATCTTGTCCCTACAGGTTGTGCGCCGTGCCGGTAACTTTGCGCTGACCCGGCCCGGGCGAGAGATGCTGTGGACTGTGGTGGATCGCGATCGCAAGTATAAAGCCAAAAACGTCATCGATACGTCGGTCTACCGCGGCGCTGATCTCGTCAATATCTGGATTGAAAACGGTCTACGTTCTGCCGGGTTTGGTCTGGCCCAAATCGCCCTCGTGGGCTCAGCCGTTGCTGCCGCGTGGGCCGGCACGGCCATTTGGCTCGGCAAGGCGGCTGAAAAGCGCAAGTCAGAAATCGAAGAAAAGGGAGGGGGTGTGCCGCAGCCGGCAGCCGCTGAATAACCTGCTTCGTTCAACCATCCGCTCATAATCACTCAAACAGGGGAGTTCACATTTTTATGTTGAAATCGTTCATGCTATCGACCGTCGCTGCGGTCTCATTCTCAGCGTCGGCTCTTGCAGCCGATCTCGTACTCGTTGTCGGTGGGACCGGCCAAACCGGCTGGGAAACCGTCAAGGAAGCGGTTGAGGAAGGTTATGAAGTCCGTGCAACCACGACCAACGTAGAGCGCGCCAAGGAACGCTATCCGGAAGACGGCTTCACGTGGGTCGAGATGGATGCGCGCATTCTTGATGAAATCCGCGCGGCCATGAAGGACGTGGATTATGTCATTTCGACCGTTGGGGGATCCTGCTTCGATCCAGGCGGTCCGCGTTCGCCTCGCTATGTCGACTATCAAGGCGTGGTCAATATGGCTGGTATTGCCAAAGACTACGGTGTGAAGCAGTTTATTTTGACCTCTGCCATCGCCGCAGGTGTTGGTGATCAGCCCCTCAACCAGTTCTGTGACAATGTTCAGATGTGGAAGTGGCTGGGCGAGGATTACCTCCGCGATGGTGATCTGCCCTACACCATCGTTCAACCCGGGGGACTCGGTACCGACGAGGGCGGCAAGATCGGCATCAAGTTGACGGGTGTCGGTGGCACGGGCTCTGGCTTTATCCAGCGCGATGACGTCGCAGAAGTGTTGGTCGATGCCATCGGCAAAGAAGAAGCACTCAGCAAGACGGTGGAAATCGTTGGGGATCCCGAAGGGAAGCCCGATGAATGGCGTGAAAAGTGGGCCGGTATTGAAAAGGATGCCGCGCAAGCTCCGCCGCTGCGTCCGGGCCAAGGCGAATAAAGCCGGGCCAATGATTTCTCGACGTATTTTCGGCGGGGCCCTGTTGGGCTCCGCCGTCACTTTCAGTGCCGCGCGGCAGTCCCGTGTTGCCGCGCAGTCGGGCGAACGTATCTTGGTCGCAGGTGCGACCGGGCGCACCGGACGGTTTGTCGTCGAAGACTTGCTGCGCTCCGGCCATCAGGTG